>DASQSE010000089.1:0-71496 GCA_035642535.1 Jatrophihabitans sp.
TCGGCCACGACGATGATCGGCGCATAGTGCGCCTGGAACCGGCTCTCGACGTAGGCGCAGACGCGCTCGACGGAGAACGGCTGCTCGGGGATGAGGATGACGTTCGCGCCGCCGGCCATCCCCGCGTGCAGCGCGATCCAGCCTGCGTGCCGGCCCATCACCTCGACGATGAGCGCGCGGTGGTGCGACTCCGCGGTCGTGTGCAGCCGGTCGATCGCCTCCATGGCGATGTTGACGGCCGTGTCGAAGCCGAACGTGTAGTCGGTGGCGTTCAGGTCGTTGTCGATGGTCTTCGGCACCCCGACGACGTGCACGCCCAGCTCGGCGAGCCGCGTCGCCACGCCCAGCGTGTCCTCGCCACCGATCGCGATGAGCGCGTCGACGCCGAGCTGCTGCAGGTTCGCGGTGATCCGCTCGACGCCGCCCTCGACCTTGAACGGGTTCGTCCGGGACGAGCCGAGGATCGTCCCGCCGCGCGGCAGTATCCCGCGGACCTCCGGGATGCCGAGCGGCATCGTGATGCGATCGAGCGGGCCGCGCCAGCCGTCGCGGAATCCGACGAACTCGTGGCCGTTCATGCCCGCGCCCTTGCGGACCACGGCACGGATCACGGCGTTCAGTCCCGGGCAGTCGCCCCCACCTGTCAGCACTCCGATGCGCACACCGAGACCCTATCGATCCGTCGGCTGCGCGCCATTCAGCGCCTGCCAGCGGGCCAGGTTGTGCCGCGCGTCGGCGAGCGCGTCGTGCCGGTCGGGTGGCGCGGGCGGCAACGGAGGGCAGCCGGCCTGCTCCCAACGCTGGCGCAACTCATGGGTGAACCGCGGGATCGGGCGGGGCAGCGCCCGCATGTCGCCCCACAACTGGCACAGCACGACGTGGTCGTAGGCGGCCATCCAAGCCCACAACTCGATCGGTTGGCCGGGCTGGAGCAGGAAGGCGAGCAGGTCCGTGCGGATCTGCTCCAGCGAACGCCACGCCGTGTTGGCCGGCGGCGGCAGCTTGTCGAGGACGTTGCGACGCACCCAGTCGATGGCCCGCGACCCGTCGAACTCGGTGGACACCGCGTAGAACTCGCGCCCGGACTCGTCGATCATGCCGATCGAGACGAGCTCGATCGTGCGACCGTCCTCGATGAACTCGCAGTCGTAGAAGAAGCGCACGGACCCTCAGGAGGCCCGTTCCCTGGGGACGCGGTCGCCGATTTCGCGCACCACGCCACGCTCGCGACTGCCGAAGCCGGTGTCGTTCCCTTCGGCCTCCTTCACCTTCGCCGCGTACCGGTCGACGTACTCCTGCCCCGACAGCTGCATCAGCTCGTACATGATCTCGTCGGTCATCGACCGCTCCACGAACCTGTCGCCCGACATCCCTTCGTAGCGGGAGAAATCGAGCGGCTTGCCCACGCGCGCGCCGGGACGGGGGCGCAGCTTCGGGATCAGCCGGCCGGGCGGCTGGATCACCCTGGTGTTCACCATCGCGACCGGGATCACGACCGCGCCCGACTCCAGCGCGAGGCGCGCCACCCCGGTCTTGCCGCGGTACAGCCGGCCGTCCGGCGACCGGGTGCCCTCGGGATAGATCCCGAGCAGTTTGTTCTCACCGGCGCCGAGCACGCGCACGCCGGTGTTCAGCGCGGCGCGGGCCGCGTCCTTGTCGGAGCGATCGATCGGGACCTGGCCGACGCCGGAGAAGAACAGCCTGGAGATGAACCCCTTCAGGCCGGGGGTGGTGAAGTACTCGGCCTTCGCGAGGAAAGTGACCTTGCGCGGCATCCGCAACGGCATGAAGAACGAGTCGCAGAACGACAGGTGGTTGCTCGCGAGGATCACCGGGCGATCATCGGGGATGTTCTCCCGCCCTTCGATCCACGGCCGCCAGATCAGCCGGAGCAGGGGACCGAGAAAGACGAACTTGGCCAGCCAGAACCCCAAAGTTCCTCCCCCGCCGGTACGAAAATTTCGGACGATCACCCCCAGGCACAGACATTAGTGGGGCGAGACCCCTCTCACCAACCTTCCGGCAGGAGATCCGCGTCCGGCGCCAATCCGCACTTCGGGAACGGCCGAACCAGAATCAGCGCCGCCCGATGGTCCGCCCGTTCCCGAAGCGCGTCGAAAGGGGCCGGCCGGCGAACAGCCGCGCCGCCGCGCATGGGGCTGGCCGCGGCAGGCACAATGGAGGTGCGGACGCGCGATGCACACGGGAGGTCCGAGTGGGATTGCTCGCTGACGCGGAGCCGTTCTCGTTCGACGGCGGCCCGGTCGGGGTGGTCGTCAGCCACGGGTTCACCGGCAACCCATCCAGCCTGCGCCCGTGGGCCGATCACCTGGCTGCCGCCGGCTACAGCGTGCGGCTGCCGCTGCTGCCCGGCCACGGCCGACCCTGGCAGGACACGAACCGGACGCGCTGGCCGGAGTGGTATGCAGCCGTGGAGGCGAGCTTCACCGAGCTGACCGCGCGCTGCGAGACGGTGTTCGCGGTCGGTCTGTCGATGGGCGGCACGCTGGTCACCCGCCTCGCCGAGCAGCACCCGGAGCGCATCGCCGGGCTCGTCCTCGTCAATCCGGCCTACGCCACCCGACGATTCGACGCCAAGCTCGCGCCGTACATCACGTGGCTGGTGAAGTCCCGTCCGGCGATCGGCGGCGACATCAAGAAGCCAGGCGTCGCGGAGGAAGCGGCGGACCGCCTCCCCGTCGTCGCATTCGCGTCCCTGCAGAAGCTCTGGAAGACGACCCGCGCCGACCTCGCCAAGCTGCGCGCGCCGGTGCTCATGTACCGATCGCGCGAGGACCACGTCGTCGACGACCTTTCCGCCGAGTTGCTCAAGGCCCGCGCCGTCAACACGACGATCGAGGAGATCATCCTCGAGGACAGCTACCACGTCGCCACCCTCGACAACGACGCCGAGCGCATCTTCACGGGCAGTGTCGAGTTCATCGAGTCCCTGACGACCACCAGCCCGGTGGACGGCGCGCCCTCGTGAGTGCGCGCGACGTGCCGGACGCCGGCGGATCGGGGCGCCTCGACAACGGCCTGCACGCGCCGGCCTACGTCCCACTCACCGACGTCGACCCGGACGTCGGGCAGCATCTGCTCGCCGCACTCGGCCGGGCCCGCATCGCCGCCTACCTGGGGCCGGTGCCCGCCGCCGAGACCGAGCAGCGCCGGCTGTTCGTCGCGTCCGACGATCGGGTGGACGCACGCACCATCGTCGCCGCGGCAGTGCGCGCGCTGGGCAACGAGCAGCCGCAGGTTCCGGCGCAGAGCGATCCGCTCGCCGACGTCGACACCGACGCCGCGTTCCATGAACTGGTCGCCGACTGGAAGATCGACACGATCGCTGCAGTCCGGGACGCCGAGCGCGACCTGACGAAGGAGGACGCCGAGTGGCGGTCGCGGCTGATCAAGCCACAGGCCCGCGACGAGGTTTGGCTGGACGAGGATCACTACGTACCACCGCCGCCTCCCCCGCTGCCTCGGCTGGCTGCCCCGACGATCGTGGCGATGTCGGTGCTCGCGATCTCGATCCTGCTGCTCGGCCTCGGCGGCCAGTTCGGGCTCGCCGGCAATTTCACGCTGGTGCTCGGCCTGGCGGGCCTACTGCTCGGCGGCATCATCCTGTTCACCCGGGTTCGCGAATACCGCCGCGACGAAGAAGACGGCGACGACGGCGCCGCGATTTGACACGGCCGGTCGGTCTGGCTACGAACGCTTCCGGGCCGTGTTGCGTCGCCGCGTCGAGCGTGCCGTGCGCAGCGCCTCGAAGTCCGTGGCCGCCAGGTTCAGCAGGTCCAGCATGGCCGCTGCGGCGGCGTCGGAGTTCCCGGATCGGACGGCGTCGAGCACCGCCTGATGGCTGGGTACGGGGTCGGTGGCGTGCGGTTGCGAATGCACGGTCAGGTCGCGCTGGCGCAGCCCGTGCTCGATGACGATCCGCAGCCCGGCGAGCAGCTCGTTGTGGGTCGCGCGCAACAGTGCGGCATGAAAGTCCACGTCGGCGTCGGCGGCGTGGCTGCTGTCCGGGTCGTTGCTTGCCTGACGCATCTTGTCCGTGAACAGCGTCATCTGTTCGGGCGGTGGCGCGGCGGTGGCCACGCTGCTGTGCGCGCTCGCCGGCTACGCCCTGGCGAAATACTCCTTCCGCGGCCGGGAAACGGTGTTCAACCTCGTGCTGGGCGGGGGCTCATTCCGGGCACCGCGTTGGCGCTGCCGCTCTATCTGTTGTTCGCGAAGGTCGGCATCGTCGGCACGTACTGGTCGGTGCTCATCCCGAGCTTCGTCAGCCCGTTCGGCGTGTACCTTTGCCGCATCTACGGCGAGGCGGCCGGGCCCGACGATCTGATCGATTCCGCGCGCATCGACGGCGCGGGCGAGCTGCGGATCTTCGCGACGTTCGGGCTGCGCATCATGAGCCCCGCGCCTCGTGACCGTTCCTCTTCCAGTTCCTCGGAATCTGGAACAACTACTTCCTGCCGCTGGTGATGCTCTCCGACCCGCACCGCTATCCGATCACGCTCGGCCTCACCACGTGGCAGGGGTTCCAGGATCGGCAGCCCGAGCTCTTCCAACTCGTCGTCGGCGGCGCCTTCGTCTCCGCTATCCCGTTGATGATCGCGATCGTCGTGCTGCAGAAGTACTGGCGCACGGGCCTCACCGAAGGCAGCGTCAAGGGCTGACGACGAGCTCGGCGCGCACGCCGTGCTCCGCCTTGTCGAGGCCGCCGACCGTGATCCGCGCGTCGACGAACAGGCCGTCGGCGACGGCGATCAGCCCATCGAGGAAGGGCGACTCCGCGCCTTCGACGCTGACGATCGGCGGCGGGTCGCCCGGGACGAGCGTGTCGATCGCCGCCCGGAGCTTGCGCGCCTGCGCCCGTCGTTCGGGGGCATCGCCGGTCAGCGTCGCGCACCCGAGCACGAAGTCGGTGCCGCGCAGCCGCAGCGCGCCGAGCGCCGCGCCGGGTGCGGCGAGCCGGCTCCCTCCGGGGAGACGGAGATCCTGCACCGCCGCCACGTCGACGCCGAGCGTGGAGAGCAGCAGGTTCGCGCCCGCCGGCCGGCCGCCGGTGACCACGACGAGCCCTGCCCGGCGCGCCACCTCGGCGGTGATCGCGCGCCAGCGCGGCAGGTGCGGACCGCCGTGCACGCACACGACATCGCAGCCGGCGGCCGTGATGACGCGCGAGAGTGCGGCGCGATCGCGCCCCAAGCTGCGGGCGTCGACCGACAGCAGGCGCAGCGGCGTGCTCACGCTGCGTATCTCCGCGCGAGATCCGCCGCGCCGACGAGACCGGCGTCCGGGCCGAGCGCCGCCAGCACCAAGTCGGCGACGGGCCGGAAGCCGCGTCCGGGCAGCGTGTGCGCGAACTCCTCGCGCGCCGAGCGCAGCAGCAACTCCCCCGCCGCCGACACGCCGCCACCGATGACGAACATCGTCGGATCGATGATCGCCGCGAGACTGGCCAGCCCGCGGCCCAGCCAGCGGCCCATGGTCGTGCAGATCGACTGCGCCGCCGGGTCGCCGGCGGCCGCGGCGGCGGTGACGACCGGCCCGGTGAGGTCGTCGACCGACCCCGCGAGCTCGATCATCCCGGCGGCCGCGACCGGCGAATCAGCAGCGAGCTCGGTGGCGTCGCGCGCGAGCGCGCGCCCGGACGCGTACATCTCCCAGCAGCCCCGGTTCCCGCATGCACACCGCCGCCCGTCCGGCACCAGCGTCATGTGCCCGTACTCGCAGGCCAGCCCGAAGCCGCCCCGGTACACCGAACCGTCGATCACGAGGCCACCGCCGATGCCGGTGCCCAGCGTGACGCAGACGACGACGGCCTGGCCCGTCGCGACGCCGAAGCGGTACTCCGCCCAGGCCGCCGCGTTGGCGTCGTTCTCGACGACCACCGGCTGCTCGATGCGATCGGCCAACGCATCGCGCAGTGGCTCGTTGCGCCACGCGAGATGTGGTGAGAACAGCACGGTGGCGTGGTCGTTCGCGATCCAGCCCGCGGCGCCGATGCCGACCGCTGACACGTCGTGCCGCGCGGCGAGTGCGTGCACCACCTCGACGATCGTCGACTCGGTGTAGGCGACGTCATCCCCGGGTGTGTCGCGCCGCTCCCGGTCGATCACCTGCCCGGCGTCGTCGACGACACCGCCGGCCACCTTGGTGCCGCCGATGTCGACGCCGATCGCCAGGCTCACCGCTGCTCAGGACTCGCTCGGGTCGTCGAGGTGGATGTGCTCGACGCGCGGGGCCGGTTTGGGCCGGCGTTCCGACTCGGACTGCGCCCGGGTGAGCGCGACGTCGGCGAGCGCCTTCATCGCCGACGCGACCGCGGCGGCCGCCTCGGAGAGCCGATCCGTGACCTCCGGATAGTCGCCGCGCAACACGTTCGCGAACTGGCAGATCGGGCACCAGGAAAGGCATTCGCCACTGCTGTGCGTACCCTCTTGCGCCTCGGGGAAGCGCTGCGCCCAATCCTGCACGGCGGTCAGCAACTGGTGTACCTCGTCGGCGAGGTCGCGGGTGTCAGGCATGGCCGCCTCCCTGCTCCGGGCGCCGTCGCCCGCTTCCGGGCCGCGGCCGCGGACGCGACCGGCTTGCCTCGGTGGCCGGCCACAGCTGCGGATCCGGGCGGAACCGGACGCGCAGCTCGCGTCCGTCGAACTCGCCGCCGGCCACCGTGCACCGGCGCAGCACGCTGGGCAGGGTGAGCACTCGACGGTTGGGGCCGACGGTCACCACCAGGTCGTCGCCGGCGCGCACCGCGTCGACGGTGGCGCGCTCGGCCAACGGCAGCGCGAGATGCAGCACGAAGTCGTCGCCGGCAGGCTCCACACGCAGCAGGTCGGCGGCCGCGGCGGCTGCCGCAGGATCGTCGCCCGGCAGCGCCCCGTAGAGCTCGTCGGCGACGCCACGCAGTGCTTCCGGACCGATCGGCTCGGCCGGCCGGTAGGGCAGCTCGCGCACCGGCAGCGCAGCGAACGATTCCCGGATCGCGGCCAGCTGCTTGCGCTGGGCCGTGGCCCAGCCGTTGCGCCAGTCGTCGTCACCGGCCGGGAAGACGCGGTTGGCGACGACGAGGTCGACCGAGTAGCCGTAGAGCGCGAGCGCGGTGAACATCCGGCGCGCCTCGGCCGCGACCACCGACTCCGGAGTGAGGACGAGCCGCACGGACGTGATCTTCGGATCGCCGAGCAACTGCCGCACGGACGCGAGCTCGTCGTTCAATCGCAGCAGCGCCTCGAACAGGGTGTCCGGTGGCAGCGCCTCGCCGCGGCCGAGGATGGTCGCGATCGGCCGCATGCCCTTGGCGATGCGTCGATGCACCGGGAAGACGCGTTCGAGGTACCACGTCAGCGCTTCGGGCAGCGCGAGCAGTCGCAGCGTCTCGGCGGTCGGCGCGCAGTCGACGACGAGCGCGTCCCAGTTGCCGGTCAGCGCGAGTTCGCGCACCGCAAGCAGCGCGAGCACCTCGTCGACGCCGGGCAGCACGGTCAGCTCGTCGGCGGTGATCGGGTCGACGCCGCCGCGCGCGAGCATGTCGATCAGGAACGCCTGCACATCGCGCCACGCCGCCTCGAAGCGTCCCTGCGTGTCGATCTGCACCGCCCACAGGCTCGACGCAACCTCGAGCGGCTCATCGGTGAGTTCGACGTCGAGCGTGTCCGAGAGCGAGTGCGCGATGTCGGTGGAGAGCAGCAGCGTCTTGACGCCGCGATCGGCGAGTCGCAGCGCGGTTGCGGAGGCGGTCGTGGTCTTGCCGACGCCGCCCTTGCCGGTGAACAGGATGATGCGCATCGTCCGCACCTAGATCCGGAAACTCTCGACGCGCTTCTTCAGTTCCTTCAGGGCCGTATCCATGACGACCCGCTCGGCCTTGCGCTTGAGCAGGCCGAGCATCGGGATGATCAAGTCGACGGTGAGCGAGTACGTGACGAACGTCCGCCCGGGTCCGTCCGCGCGCAGCAGGTACGAGCCGCGCTGGGCGCGCATCATCTGCCCCCGGGTGAGATACCACTCGACGAGCTCATTGCCGGTCCACGCATAGCTCAGTTCGTACTGGTCGCGGACGATCCCGGCATCCAGCGTGAACGCGACGCGTCGGGCGCGCCCGTCCACTCCGAGCTCGATGACGTCGGCCTTCTTGACCGAGCCCGTCCACTCCGGATAGTTGCCGAAATCCGCGATGACGGCCATCACCGCGGGAGGGTCGGCGTCGATGGTGATCGACTGCGTCGACTCCTCGGGCATGGGGTCATACGCTACCCGGGCGGCGTCCCCGCACCGGCCGGCGCAGGCGCCGGGAAGGTCGTGGTGTGACGTGTGACGCGTCCCGGGTCGAGCTGGTCGGCGAGCGACCAAAATGCCTGCTTCGTCCGTCGCCGGGAGATGTCGGCCACGCGCTCGCGGCGGCGCCGGCTCACCTGCCGCCCCGGCGCCGGGTCGAGGCGGAGGAAGAAGTGTGCAACGACACCGTCGCACATCGGCTGTAGCCACACCTCGGCCGAGCCGGCGAGCCCGCGTCCCGCGCCACCGACCGACGGGACGAGCCAGCGCACGCCTTTCTGGTTGCGCCATTCGTCCACCTCGAGCGTTAGTTCCGGCCACCAGCGGCGCCAGCTTGCAGGTTCGGCGACGATTGCCGCTACCGTGGCCGGACGCGCGGCGAACCAGGTCGAGTCGACCACGTCGATCGCTGGCACGCTGCCAGCATCGCATGGACCGAAGGACCCCTTCGCCCCGCTCCCCGCGACGGGCTACGTTAAATTCGCACCGGCACGACCGAGAAGGGACGCCGTAGCGTGCATGAACTGCATGTGGCAAGCAAGATCACGACAGTCACCCAGAACAACACCGCGGACTTCATATTCGACAACGCGGCCGATCGGCCTCGCCACGTTGCCCTGCGTCGGCGCGTCGGCGCGTCGTGGGCCGACGTAACGGCGGCGCAGTTCGCCGACGAGGTCACCGGGGTCGCGAAGGGGCTGATCGCGAGTGGCATCGCGGCCGGCGACCGCGTCGCGGTGATGAGCAAGACGCGCTACGAGTGGACGGTCGCCGACTTCGCGCTGTTCACCGTCGGCGCCGTCGTCGTCCCCATCTACGAGACGTCGAGCGCCGAGCAGATCGAGTGGATCCTGTCCGACTCCGGCGCGCGCGCGATCTTCGTCGAGACGCCCATGCACGCCGCGCTCGTCGAATCGGTGCACGCGGACACGCCCGATCTCGAGCACGTCTGGCAGTTCGAGGACAACGCCGTCGCAACGCTCATCGAGGTCGGCAAGGAAGTGCCGGACGACGAGGTCACCAAGCGCCGCGGCGCCGTCGTACTCGACGACCTCGCATCGATCATCTACACGTCGGGCACCACCGGCCGGCCCAAGGGCTGCGAACTCACGCACCGCTGCTTCGTCAGCGAGGTCGTGGAGCTGCTCGATCTGCTCGAGGACTTCTTCAACGCCGAGACGTCCACGCTGCTGTTCCTGCCGATCGCGCACGTCTTCGGCCGCGCCATCGAGATCGGCGCCCTCGCCGCCGGCTGCACGCTCGGCCACACGGCCGACGTGAAGAACCTGCTCGAAGACCTCGCGGGCTTCAAACCGACGTTCGTGCTCGCGGTGCCACGCGTCTTCGAGAAGGTCTACAACACGGCCAAGCAGCGTGCGCACGCCGAGGGCAAGGGTCGTATCTTCGACCGCGCCGAGGCCGTCGCGATCGCATACTCGCAGGCGACGGAGGACGACCGCTCCGCATCGCCCTGGCTCAAGATCCAGCATCTGGTGTTCGACCGGCTCGTCTTCGGCCGGCTGCGCGCGGCGCTCGGCGGCAACTGCATCGCCGCGGTGTCCGGCGGTGCGCCGCTCGGTGCCCGGCTGGGCCATTTCTTCCGCGGCATCGGCGTGACGATCTACGAGGGCTACGGGCTCACCGAGACGACGGCGGGCGTCACCGTCAATCGTCCGAACGCGATCCGGGTCGGCACCGTCGGGCGACCGATCGGCGGCTGCACGGTCAAGGTCGCCGACGACGGTGAGCTCCTGTTCAAGGCGCCGAACGTCTTCCGCGGCTACTGGAAGAACCTCGACGCAACGGCTGAGGCGCTCGAGGAAGACGGCTGGTTCCACACCGGCGACATCGGCGAGATCGACGACAGCGGCTACGTCCGCATCACCGGACGCAAGAAGGAACTGATCGTCACCGCGGGTGGCAAGAACGTCGCGCCCGCAGTGCTCGAGGATCGGGTGCGTGCGCATTGGCTGGTGAGCCAGTGCCTCGTCGTCGGCGACCAGAAGCCGTTCATCGCGGCGCTCATAACGATCGATCCCGAGTCGTTCCCGACGTGGTTGGAGAAGAACGGCCACGCCACAGACACCGACGTTGCCGACCTCGTTGACGACCCGAACCTGCACGCCGAGATACAAGCGGCGATAGACGACGCCAACAAGGCGGTCAGCAAGGCCGAGTCGATCCGCAAGTTCGCGCTGCTGCCGAACGACTGGACGGAGGCGGGCGGTCAGCTGACGCCGTCGCTCAAGCTCAAGCGCAACGTCGTGCACAAGGAGGCGGCCGGCGACATCGACGCCCTCTACTCGGGCGGCAAAACCGGCTAGCGTTTCGTCGTCGTCAGCGTCCGCCGGCCGGAGTGAGCGCGCGGCCGCCGACCGGCGGCGCGGCAGCCGTCGCGTGCGCCGCCGTCTCACCGGCGGGATGCTCGACGAGGGCGACGACCCGTCCGGTCATGAAGCGCGCGGTACGGATCGGCGTCCCGGAGCGGGTTACCTCGGCGACCTCGATCGTCCCGCGCGCCTGGGTCACTTCGACGCGGCGCCCTGCGCGCGTGGCTTGCATGACGTAGGTGCGGGTCGCACCGCCGATGTCGATGACGATCTCTACGCTGTCGCCGCGCATGCCTCCACTGTCCGCCGATGCGGGTCGCGAGGCCACACTGGTCTGGTGGATCGGGATCGGGACGCGGCGGGGCGGCCACGCAACGCGCGCCCGCGGGACGGACTCGGCCGCCCGCTGCCCTACGGCGCGCCGGGTGTCGCGCGCCAGCCGGAGGGCGTGCCGCGGACCGCACAGCAGACACTCGACGAGGCGCAACAACTACTTGACGCGGGGCAGCCGTTCCACGCCCACGAGGTGTTCGAGGACGCCTGGAAGTCGGCACAGAAGTCGGCACAGAAGTCGGCACAGAAGTCGGCACGCGACGCGCTCGAGGCCGACCTGTGGAAGGCGCTCGCGCAGCTGGCGGTCGGCCGCACGCACCAGCTGCGCGGCAACGACGTAGGTGCGCAACGCCTGCTGCATCGCGCCGCCGCGGCCCTGGCCCGCTACTCGGATGCGCCCCCGCACGACGTCGACGTCCCCGGACTCGTGACCTGGGCGCGGCAACCGCAGGGCCGGACGATGCCGACCCTGCGGAGTCGCTGATCGTCAGGCAGTCGCGTCCCGGCGGGCGAAGACGGCGCAACTCACCACCGCGGCGACGAGCACGTAGCCCAGGGCCGTCACGACCGCCTGCGTTGTGGACACGGTCGCGGTGCCTCCCCTGCCGACGATCTCGAGCAGCAGGCCGGGGAAGACCTTCTCGGCGTTGCTCCACGCATCGCCGATGAGGTGCTCGGCCGGTCCGGCCCAGGCGATGCCCACCGCGAGCGCGATCGGCACCGAACGGAGCAGCACGGCGACGGTCATGCCGAGCACGGAGTAGCCGACCAGCCACACGAGCACCGTCCCATAGTCCTGCAACGCGGAACCGAGCGCGTCGACACTCGTCCAGGCGTGCGTCGTGACGCCGAATGCCGACCCTTCGATGCGGGCGGTGATCCACGCGATCACTTCGGTGCACGCGAGCGCCGCGGCCACGAATCCGACCAGCGCGAGGTAGCGGCCGGTCAGCAGTTGGATGCGGCGCGGCTGGCGCAGCAACATCGTCCGGTACGTGCCGCGGGAGAACTCCAGGGCGAACAGGCCGATGAACACGACGAACACCAGCGTGCCCGCGAAGCTGACGACGTAGCGGAACACCTGGGTGCCGCCTCCGGAGCCGGACAGCGCCTCCAGCGTGGGCGCCGAACTGGTCGGCGAGACCTTGCCGGCCGGCTCGGCGGCCGAGAGCACGATGTTGGCGCCGCCGATGCCGACGGCCAGGGCGGTGAGCAGCGTGCCGAACAGCACCCGCCGGCGGATCAGCCGGGCGAACTCGGCACGAATCGCGGCAATCATGCGACTTCTCCTTCGAACATGCGCAGGTAGACGGATTCCAGCGTGGGGCGGCGGACGTGCAGTTCGGCCAGCACGATGCCGGCCGCGGCGGCGGCGCTGTTGAGCGATGCCGCGACGACGCGCGGGTCGGTGCCGTTGATCGGCACGACGAGGTGCTCGCCGGCGCTGCCCGCCTCGTGTCCCGCCGCCGCGACGACGTCGGCCAGCGCGAGCAGGTCCGCGGGCTCGGCCGGGCCGAGCAGGATCTCATTGCCGGTGTGCGCGCCGAACGCGGCGGCCTCGCCCGCGTAGACGAGCCGGCCAGCTTCGATGATCATCAACCAGTCGCAGATCTGCTCCAGCTCGCTGAGCAGGTGCGACGAGACGAGGACCGTGCGGCCGTCGGCCGCGATCCGGGCGATCAGGTCGCGCATGTCGCTCATGCCGGCCGGATCGAGACCATTGGTCGGCTCGTCCAGGATCAGCAGCTCGGGATCGCCGAGCAGGCCGGCGGCGATGCCGAGCCGCTGCTTCATCCCGAGCGAGTAGCGGCCGAACCGGTCGCCGCCGCGCGCACGCAGGCCGACGAGGTCGAGCACCTCGGGGATGCGCCGTTCGTCGTGCCCGCCGAGCCGGGCCAGCACCCGCAGGTTCTCGAAGCTGTTCAGGGCGGGCCACAGCGACGGCGCCTCCAGCAGCGCACCGACCCGGCCCACATAGCGCTCGGGGCGGCGGATCGGCTCGCCGAGCACGGTGCCGTCGCCCGAGGTTGGTCGCACGAGGCCGAGCAGCATCGCCATCGTCGTCGTCTTGCCGGCGCCGTTCGGGCCGATGAACCCGGCAACGGCACCGCGCGGGATCTGCACGCTGAGCTGGTCGACCGCGACGCGGTCGCCGTAGCGCTTGGTGAGCCCTTGAATCTCGATCGCGGGAGGGAGTGATGTTGTCATGCGGTCCAGCGTGCTGTCGCCGCGGCGCTCAGTCGTCCGTCGAGCGGCGACACTTCCACTACGACCCAGGACGTACCAGTCCGGACTGATATGCGAACACGACGAGCTGCGCACGGTCCCGCGCCTGCAACTTCACCATCGCCCGGCTCACGTGCGTACGCGCCGTGGCCGGGCTCAACACGAGCTCGGCGGCGATCTCATCGTTCGTCATGCCCTGCGCGACGAGCCCGACGATCTCGCGCTCCCGTTCGGTCAGCACGGTCATCGCCGGCGGGGTCAGCGCAGGCCGGGTCGGTCGCGCCGCGAACTCGGCAATGAGCCGCCGCGTGACGCTCGGCGAGAGCAGTGCCTCACCCCGCGCGACCTCCCGGACTGCGTGCACGAGCTCGGCCGGCTGCGTGTGCTTGACGAGGAATCCGCTCGCGCCCGACCGCAGCGCCTCGAAGACGTACTCGTCCAGTTCGAACGTGGTGAGAATGAGGATCTTGACGCCGGACAGCTGCTCGTCGCCGGCGATCCGGCGCGTCGCTTCCAGTCCGTCGATCCCGGGCATCCGGATGTCCATCAGCACCACGTCCGGCTGCTCCGCCCGGACGAGGGCCAGCGCCGCGGCGCCGTCGTCGGCCTCTCCGACGACGTGCATGTCGTCCTCCGCGCCGAGCAGCATCGCAAAGCCGGCGCGCACCAACGGCTGGTCGTCGGCAAGCAGGACGCGGATCATGCCCGGCCGTCCCACTCCGCGCGGACGACGAATCCCGCCCGCGGGCCCGGGCCGGCCTCGAGCACGCCGCCTGTCGAGGCAGCTCGCTCCCGCATGCCGCGGATGCCGACTCCGGCGCCGGCGGATCGGGTACTGCCGCCCGTGCCGTCGTCGCACACCTCCACGGCGAGCCCGCGATCGCGGCCGGCGCGGACGTGCACCTGTGCGGCACTCGCCCCGGCGTGCTTGATCACGTTCGTCAACGATTCCTGGACGATGCGATAGGCCGCGGTGCCGACTGCGGCCGGCACCAACTCGGTCGGCCCGTCGACGACCAACGAGACGGACACGCCGGCGTCGCGGGTGGCTTCGACCAAGTGGTCGATCTCGGAGAGGCTCGGCGTCGGCGCACGCTGGGCCGACTCCGTCGAGTCGCGCAGCAGGCCGACCATGGCGTTGAGCTCGTCGAGCACGTCACCGCTCGCTCGCTGGATCGCGGCCAGCGCTTCCCGCGCCGCCTCAGGGCGGCGCGGCAGGACGTGCGCAGCTGCACCGGCCTGCACGTTGATGGTGGCCATCGCATGCGCGACGCTGTCGTGCAGGTCGCGGGCGATGTGCAGTCGATCCTCGGCGACGCGACGCCGCGCCTCCTCCTCCCTGGTGTGCTCCAGGTTGCGGGCCCGCTCCTCCAGGCTGGTCAAGTACGCACGCCGGTTGCGCAGGGTCTCGCCGAGCAGCACGGCCGCCGCCGACCAGCCGACGAAGATCAGCGGGAAGATCCACGGGGTGTGCCGGCCGTCGACCGTCAGCGCGACGACGCTCAGCACCAGGATCATCGCAGCTGCGCCGATCAGCGCAGTGCGTCGGTTCGTCCGCAAGCTCAGTGCAAGCGTCGCGAGCCAGCCGGTGACCCACACCGGACCGTTCGGATAGTGGCGGCCGATCATGCACGCGAGCACTACGGTGACCACGCCGACCACGACCTTCGGCCAGCGCCGCCAGAGCGCGACCGATGCTCCTGCGCTGACGAGCAGCACATAGCCGAAGGCGTCGAGGTGGCGTTGGTCGCTCTCCGGCGGGATATGCGAACTGATTGCCACGAACACGGCGGCGAGCGCCACGCCCGCGGCGATGTCGAGCACCCAGAGCCACCGCGGGCTGATCCGCCGCGGTCGGCCTACCTGTGCCCGCACCATGACCAAAACGCTACGTGGCGCGCGGTGCGGCTCGCGTCCGTTCCGGGTCGCAGGCCGCGGCTACGTCCGCTTACGTAGTCAGGTCATGGCACGCGGCGGCGGCAGCAGCACGCCGAATCCAGCGACCGCGAGGCGCAGCAGCACCTGCCCCGGTGCGAGCAGATCCGCGATGCGTGCCGCGGCGAGGACCTCCAGTTCCGCGAGGCGGCCCCGGTAGCAGTCGTCGCCGACGAGTCGGGCCGCATGCAGTTCCGCGGCGTTGTGCCAGACCTTCTGCCGTGCCTCGGCGAGGAACCGCTTCGACGCGCGACGGTTGAGCGGCGCCAGCATCCGGTCCAGCCGGGTCATGCCGGCACGCAGCTCCAGATCCTCCGCGCCGACCCGGCCGGCGAGCACCGCGTCGATGCGCTCGTGGTCGCGGCGCCGCCGGGCGAGCAGCTCCGGGTCGTCGAAGTCCTCGGGGCCGATCACTGCGAGCAGGGCCTGTGGCAGGTCGTAGTTGATGTGCGCGTTGATCCCGAGCAGCACGTGTCGCAGCGCGGGCAGGTCGGCCGGGGCGTCGAACGCGAGACGCCACGGCCTCGGTACCTGTGACCGGTCGCCGGACTGTTCCGCGTCGTGCGCGGCCAGGTAGTACTCGGCGAAGACAAGGTCCCAGCGCCGCACCCAGTCGGCGTCCTCGAACAAGCCGGCGTTCACCGCCGCGCCGATCGCCTCCGTCGTGCGGTGGTACGTCGCGAGGAACGCGCTGCGGTGCGCCGGCAGTCCATCGAGGCGCCGGCGCATCTCGACGACCACGGCAGCGACCGCGTCAGGCACGACGACCTCCGAACTTTCGATCACACACCTTCTTCGCCGCCGGCGTGGTGTCGGATCACTCGCTGAGCAACGCGTGCAGCCGATCGGCGAGCACGTCCCAGCGCCATTCACGCTCGACCCAGGCACGGCCGGCGGCGCCCATCTGCTTGCGCAATGCCGCGTCGTCGAGCAGCCGGATCAGCCGATCGGCGACGGCGCCCACATCGCGACCGTCGACGACGAAGCCCGTCTCACCGTCGCGCACCGCATCCGGAGCGCCGCCGGAGTCGCCAACGACGATCGGCAGCCCGGTGGCCGACGCCTCGAGGAACACGATGCCGAGGCCCTCGACGTCGAGCCCGGCACGGCGCGTGCGGCACGGCATCGCGAATACGTCACCGGCGGCGAAGTGCGCGGGCAGTTCGTCGTGCGCCACTGCCCCGGTGAACACGACGGAGTCGGTGACGTCGACCGATCCGGCCAACCGCTCCAACTCCTCGCGATAGCGCCCGGCGCCGACGAACAGCAGCGTGGCATCGCGGACCTGGCGGCGCACGCTCGGCAGTGCATGAATGAGCGTGTCCTGTCCTTTGCGCGGGACGAGGCGCGAGACGCAGACGACCACCGGACGACCTGCCAGGCGGTAGCGCTCGCGCACCGCCGTCCCGTCCACATCCGGCCGGAACAACTCGGTGTCGACGCCCGGTGTCAACTGGACGAGTTCGGCGCCGCGCCCGGCGGTGCTCTCCAGCCGGCGCCGGAAGTACTCGCCGAGGTAGGTCACGACGTCGCAGCCGGCGCCGATCCGGCGCAGCGCCTGCCGCGCGCCCGGCAGCACTGCCCAGCCCGCCTCGTGCCCGTGGGTGGTCGCGACGATGCGCTGCGCGCCCGCGCTGCGCAGTGCCGGTGCGAGCAGCCCGAGCGGCGCGGCCGCGCCGAACCACACCGCCGTGCACTCGAACTCGCGCAGCGCGGCCACCGTCCGGCGCCGCGCGGCCGGCGTCGGCACCAGGAGCCGGCTGGGATGACGCAGCACCGGGAACGGCTGCGCTGCGTCGAAGGCCGCCGCGCCCGGGTAGTCCGAGGCGTACACCACGACCGAGCCGGGCGGCTGCCGGATCGCGAGCCCGTACACGAACGACTGGATGCCGCCCTGCCGCGGCGGAAAGTCGTTCGTGACGATCAGCGTGCGCCGGCTCATGAACCCAGCTCGGCTCGCAGGTAGGCACGCCACTGTGCGATGAACGCGGCCGTCGTCTCGTGCAGGACGAACCGCAGCGCGTCGGCGACGGCCACATCGGGACCGAACGGCGAGGCGCCGACCAGCCGGTAGAACCGGACCAGTCCCTGTTCCCCGGCGTGCTGCGCAATGAGCCGGCAGGCGAGCCAGGCGCCTTCGTAGGCGCGCGCCGACTTCCCCTGGGTGCTGAACGCGTCCGGGGTCGGCAGCGTCGTCGGCAGCCGGCCGTGCCGGATGTCGGTGCGTAGCTCGGCTGCCGTGGTCGTCACCGGCTGACCGCTGCCGAGATTGCCGACGTATTCGGCGAATCCTTCGATCAGCCATTGCGGACTGTCGGCCGTTGTCGACGACTCCGTGGCCAGGTGGGTGATCTCGTGCCGGATGACGATGCGCCGACCCACCGCACTCAGCCGGGCGAACGCCGCCACGTTGACGATCAGCCGCTGTCCGTACACGGTGCCGCGCAGCGGGTCCTGGCCGTCCGAAACGGCCACCGCGGCCACCTGGTCGGTGACCTGTTCTGGAGACTGGCCGGCGAGTGCGGCGAATTCGGGGTCCGAGGACGGTATGGCGACGAGCACGGCCGGCGCCGACTGCGACCCCCACACCGCTGTCACCGCGGGCACCGCGGCGTCGACGGCCGCCTGCACCTCGGGCAGCACCGCGGCGTTGTCCGGGTGCCCCAGCACCAGGCTGTGCGGGCCGCGCAGCACGTCCAGCTTCCCGAAGTCCCACGGACCCTGCCAGCTCACGCCTCCGGCGTTGGCGAGGCCGTCGTCGGCGGCGATCACGACCCGCCCGTCGTCGCGGACGAAGGTCCACCACAGGTCGTGCGTCGTCGGGATCTGGTCGATCTCACGAAAGGCGAAGCGCAGCGAGATCCGCACGATGATCGCGCCGGTGCCGAACCGGCGGGCGGCGGCCGACTCCGCCTGGTGGAAATCGGTCCGCCCCTCGACCCGGTAGCTCCAGGTGCTCAGCGGCAGTCGGCTGAGGTTGGCGAACGCACGCAGCTGCAGGGCCCGGAAGGTGGCCGCCGGGCCTGCCGTGTCGAGGTCGGCCGCGAATGCGTCGCGGTTGTGGTGCAGAACTGCGGCGCCGTGCCCGGCGAGCAGCGCCCTGACGTCTGCCATCGACGGAGCGGACCGGTCCGTCGAGGACGAGCAGCCGCCGACCACCAAGGTGGACATCAGGCAGCACGCGAGCAGCGCACGCACGACACGTCGGCGCACGATCACGGCGTCCAGCCTGCCAACCTAGCGACGGTGCGGCGAGGCCGGGTCTGGACCGAGGAGTCGACCGACGAAGGAGGGAGCGACGAGGGAAGACTCGGCCCAAAGAGCCGCACCGTCGCGTATGTGATTGCGACGGTGCGGCGAGGCCGGGTCTGGACTGCGGGCCGCGCTCAGCCGGTGAGTCGGGTGGCTCCCGTGTAGTCGCTGGTGAACGCGCCGAGCGGCACCACTGAGACGTTCTCGCCCGACTGCGGCGCGGAGACCATCATCCCGTCGCCGATGTAGATCGTGACGTGGCCGATCGGCTGATAGAAGAAGATCAAGTCACCCGGCTGGAGCTGTGTGCGCGAGACGTGCGTGCCGTAGCTGTACTGCGCGGCCGCCGAGTGCGGCAGGCTGACGCCGCCGGCCCGCCAGGCCATCATCGTGAGGCCGGAGCAGTCCCAAGAGCTCGGGCCCGCCGCGCCGTAGTAGTACGGCTCGCCGACCTGGTTCAGCGCGAACTGCACGGCACGCTGCGCGGCCGCCGACGTGGCGTGCGGCAGGTTCCGCAGCGCCCCTGGGCTCACCGTTGGGTTGCTGGAGTTCTGGTATGCCCACAGCTGTTGCTGGGTCAGCGTGTCGAGCAGGTTCTGGTATTTGCGGATCTGCTTCTCGACGGTCTTGCGCTGCTTGGCGAGCTTGTCACGCTGATGCCGCGCGGCCAGGAGCAGCGTGGCGGCCTTCTCTGCGGAGGAGGACGCCGTGTTGCGGGCCTGGGACACCGCCGCGACGACCTGGGCCGTGTGCGTCGAGACCATGTCGAGCATGTCGAGCCGGGCGAGGTAATTGCTCCCGCTGCTGCTGTCGAGCAGGGCGGAGGCAGCGCTGAAGCTACCGCCCTCGTACTGCGCCTGGATGATCTCCGCGAACTCGAAGTGAGCCCGCTCATACACCTTCCGCGCGGCAGACGCCTTCCGCTCGGCGACCTTGGCGGCCTTGTGGCGTCGCTGGACGGCGAGCCGGGCGCGGTCGAACTTCTCCACGAGCTGGGAGTTCTTCAGAGCGAGCTTGCCGAGCCGCTTCTGCACGTCCGTCACGGACGGCTGCGCGTGTATCGGCGTGGTGTGCGGAGGCGCGGCGGAAGCCAGGGTGGGGGCGAGGACGGCGACAGCGCCAACCACCGCCAGAGCGATCAAGGGACGGACGCGACGCGCGATACCGATCGCCACGGTCGGCAGATCTCCTTCTTCCTCGACCGCCTACCGAGTTAGCTGACGGGTTCGGGCCGGAAGTAGCCCTACGGTGTGCGTTCGAGCGGCTCGCGCTGCTGTTCAGCGCGTGCGCGTCACCTCGCGCACCCCGATTCACCCCAAGGGATCACGTGGGTCCCCGGTTCGCCACCGAGTCGGCGCCGGTTGGCCGACCACGGTTCCGCGGCGATTCGGCGGAACCTCGCGGCGATGGCCATGTTGACCACCAGGAACCGCCAGGTCTCGGAAAGATTACGACCCCCTCTTCTGGCGCTGCAACGCGACCCCCCGGGTTTGTGGAAAATCTAGACAAATTCGTCACGCAATACCCCGGTTCTCCCCCGAAACAGGACGAACGAGGCGCAGCGGGGGCAGAAGGCCCACTTCGGCCAGGTTGTCGATGGCGGCTTTTTCGTCCTCGTCAAGATCGACGGGCGCCGGTGGTTTGCCCAGCAGGACCGTGATGACGCAATCGTGGCAGGCGTGCCCGCGCCCTGCGCAGGCGTCGCAGTCGATCAGCATTTCGCACCTTCTCCCGTCGGTCGCACCGCAATCCGGTTCGCCGCAGACGCTAAGCACGCCCTCCGACAGTTTTCCTACGGTGGGTGTGTGAGCACTCCGGCAGGTGAAGCGCAGGCGGTCCGCCGACGCCGTGCCTGGATGGCGTCCGCGGCCCGGGCGGCGGCCGTTGTCCTGATCGGTGCGATCGCGGGCCTCGGTGTCGGGCTGGCGACCCCGACCCACCTGCAACTCGCCGGGACGAGCGCGACCGTGCGGCTGGGTGTCGGGCAGCGCTATGACGAATTGGCGTTCACCGGCCTGCTCACCGGCCGGCGCGCCGCCGAGCACAAGTTGCTCGGCGAGCCGGTGGGGGTGAGCGTGCAGCTCAATCTCGACACGGCGCCGTTCGTCGACGTCAACGGTTCCTTCGACGCGAAGGTGCTGCCTGCGTATATCCAGACCTACAGCAATCCGGGACAGGTCGCGCGCGACGTCGGGCACGCGGTCGCGATCCATCTGCTGCGTTGGGTCGGCGCGGGCGCCGCCGCGGCGCTACTTGCCGTGCTCGCGCGCAGCGCCTATGTCGGCTGGCGGCACCGGTACGACGCCCGTGCCCCGGAGGGGCCGCGGATGCGCGCCGCGGCGATCGCCTACCGGGCACCCGACCGGCGGCTGTTCCGCCGCGCCGCGCTGGCCGCCGCCGTCCTCGCCGTCCTCGCCGCCATGCCGAGCTCGGCGTACAGCGCGACGGACGGGCCGCGCATCGTGCCGACCTCCCTGCTCGACGGCACGCCGCTGGCCGGCGCCCAGGTCTCCGGTCCGCTGCTGCCGGCGTTCGATGCTGCCGAGACCTACATCCGCAGGTACTTCGCCGACACGAACACGTACTACGAGCAGCTCCGGACAAAGCTGCTCGACCAGATAGACGTCGCCCCGCCGATCCTGGCGTCGAGCGAGACCGATTCGGACGCGGTCAACATCGGCTTCGTCACCGACCGGCACTGCAACACGGGCATGGACCGCGTCATCGTCGCGCTGCTCCAGCGGCTGGACGTCGGCGTGCTCGTCAGCGGCGGCGACGACGCGTTCAGCGGCTCCTTCTCGTTCGAGTCGGCGTGCACCGCGGGCCTGGCCGCCGCCACCCAACGCGCACACATCAGCGACGTCTTCGTGGGCGGCAACCATGACTCGCCGATGACGTTGGCCGACGAGCGGCAACAGGGCATCCGGGTGCTTGACGGTGATCCGGTGACCGTCGCGGGTTTGACGTTCCTCGGCGTGCCCGACCCGCGCACCAGCCGCTACGGCCAAGGCATTCGCCCGTCCGATCCGGAGTTGCAGGCCCGGCTGCTCTCCGGCGTCGGCGAGCGGGTGGGCAACCTTGCGTGCGACGCCGGCGGGCCGGTGATCGTCGTGCTGCACGACCCGAGCGCCGGCCGGACGGCGCTGGAGAACGGCTGCGGGAACGCGGTGCTGGCGCTCGACGGACACACTCACGAGCAGAACGGTCCAGAGCCGATCCCGCTGCCGGACAGCTCAACCGGATACGCCTATACCGGGGCGTCGACCGGTGGCGCGCCCACCGACAGGACGATCGAGCACAGCTTCGCGTCGAGCCTGACGGTGGGGCCGCTGAACCACGACGCGACCATCAACATCCTCAGCGTCGAACCGTCCACGGGCCAGCTGCTCGGCGTCACCGTTTGCCACATCTCGCCGGACGAGACCATCGCCTTCGAAGAGGTGGCAGTTCCTTAGCGCGGGTTTGAGAAGGATCCCGCGGTCAGAACGTGGCGATCGGGTTGACCGGGCTGCCGGACGTACCGGCGAAGCGGACCGGCGCGACTGCGAGGTGGAAGTCCCACTGGCCGTGTTCGGCAGCCGTAGTCGCGCACCCCTCCAGGTCGCAGTTGTCGAGCAGCCACAGACCCATGGCGACGAGGCCCACGGTGTGAACCGGCATCGCCATGCCTTCGTACCCTGACGGCTGAACGTCCTGGGGCGTGTCGGCGCCGATCAGCGCGACCTCCCGCTCGTGCAGCCACGGCAGGCAGGACGCGTGCCAGCCGGCCTGTGTGAAACCGCTGGCCGCACCGGCCTCGTGCCGGACTCGGCCATAGCCGGTCCGCAGGAACACCGCATCGCCGGATCGCACCCGCACGCCCTGGCGACGCTCGGCCTCCTCGAGATCGTCGGGAAACACACCCTGCCCGGGTTCCAACCACGGCACATCGCGGACCTTCGCAATGTCCAGCAGGACGCCACGCGTAATGATCCCGTTCGCCGCCGCCGTGACGGCCGCCCACCCCGATCCCGTTTCGGCGTCGACCAACGAGTGCGACCGCCCGTTGTACATCGTGCCGTCCCAGAAGATGTGGCACGGCGAGTCGACGTGGGTGACGGTGTTGCCGTGGAACATGAAGCCGAGCCGCTCATTCGAATAGCCCCAGTGCCGGTCGTTGCGGAACCCGGGCAGCGGCATGTCCTCGGCACCCGGCATGTCGGCGAAGCGCGGGCACGACGTCGTCGACCGCTCCATCTCCTCCGGCACGGCAACCTCCCATGCGCACGACACGCTCCTGCCGTGGCGCACGGCCTGCGCCGCTGCCAGCCGGACGTCGTCCGTGATGTGGTTCAGCGTGCCGAGCTCGTCGTCCTCGCCCCACCGTCCCCAGTTCGACAGCGTGTCGAAGTACCCGAGCACGTCGTCCTGTGTGGGCATCGGTCGCCCTGCCGTCATCCCAGCATCGACTCCTCAAACACGCGCTTAGGAGAGCCGTTCGAGCAGCACCTGGGACGGCACTGCCCAGGCGCCGGTGCGCGTGGTGTCCGTGATCACCTGGCGGTCGCTCGTCACGACGACGACGGGCCGGCCGGCCGGCTCGTTCGCGACGAGCCGCCTGATCAGGTCGTCGGCGATCTCGTCGGCCGCGCTGAACAGCACCCGCACGCCGCGCGGCGTGGCCGGCAGGGCCGGGGGGCGTTCGCCGCCGTCGAAGGCAACCGTGATCTCCGCACCCGACTGCGCAGCCAGGGGGGCGAGCGCGCCGACCAGCCGGGTCCGCTGGTCCGCCAGCGAGAGCTCGCTGTAGCCGGTCTTGGTCACGTTGTAGCCGTCGATGACCAAGTGCACGTTGGGCAGGGCGAGCAGCCGGTCGAGCGCGGCCGGGTCGTCGGCGGTGCGCCGCTCCGGACCCGATTCCGCCGAGGCCACCGCATCGGCCGGACGCAACCCGGGCGGCGACAACGACAGCTCGCGGCGCACGCCGCTCGCCGCCTGCACGAGCGTGTCGACGAGCAGCCACAGCCGGGCGTCGTCGACGTCGCGCTCGGCGCGTGAGCCGCGGCGGGCCGACTCGGCCGACCGCTCCGCCTCGGCCTGCCTGGCCCGCTGCCGGCGCAGTTCCGTCTCGTGCGCCGATGCCTGCGCATCGAGTTCCGCACGCAGCTTCGCCTCCGCGGCCAGCGCCACTTCGCGGTCGCGCTCGGCCTCGCGCAGCTCGCGCGTGCGATCCCGCACCGTCTTGCGCAGGCCGGCGAGCTCCGTCTCGACGTCGGCCCGAGCTGCCGCCGCGGCCTCCCGCAGCCGCGCCGACTCGCCCTTCACCTGGGTGCGCAGCTCGGCCAGCTCGGCCCGTAGGCGTTCGATCTCGTCCTTCTGGCCGCTCGCGGCGCTGCGCTCGGCGGCCCAACGACGATTGGCCGCACTCAGCGCGTCCTGCCAGCCCTCCGGACGGGTCAGATAGGCGGTCACCGCGATGTCCACCGGGTCGGCGGCCGGCGTCGGGACGCCGGCGCGCACCGCGGCCGTCAGCTCCGGCGAGGCGTCGGTGACCACCTGGGCCACCTTGCCGCGGAAGGCGTCGTCGGTGTCCAGCGCCGCGGCGAGCGCGACCGCGCCGAGTCGCTGCCGCTTCGCCGGCGCGAAGCGGGCTATCGCGCGCAGCGCGGTCGGCACCTCGTCGGCCGGCAGCCGGCCCAGCACGTCCGCCGCGATCGTGAGGACCTGGACGCGGGCCGGCTCGACGAGCGCAACTTCGTCCTGATGGTCCACGCCCGCGAGCGTAATCGGGCCCGGAAAGCGGCGCGTCTGCGCGTTTTCGTCAGACCCCCCGCCTAACTTGCGGAATATGACCACCGCGGCGATGCGCGGCCAGCTGAGCCTCGACGAACTCGGCGAGCCGCTGCGCACGACGACGTTCGTGGTGGTCGATCTCGAGACCACGGGCGGCTCGGCGGGCGGCGACGCGATCACCGAGATCGGCGCCGTCAAGGTCTGCGGCGGGGAGGTCCTCGGCGAGTTCCAGACGCTGGTCGATCCGGGGATGGCGATCGACCCGTTCGTGAGCGTGCTCACCGGCATCACCGACTCGATGGTCTGCGGCGCGCCGGGCATCGCGGCCGTGCTGCCCACCTTCCTCGAGTTCGCGCGCGGCTGCGTGCTGGTGGCGCACAACGCGCCGTTCGACGTCGGCTTCCTCAAATCCGCATGTGCGCAGTTGGCGACGGCCTGGCCGGGATTCGCCGTGGTCGACACCGCGGTGCTCGCCCGGCGGGTCCTGACGCGTGACGAGGTGCCCAATTGCAAGCTCGCCACGTTGGCGCAGCATTTCCGCGCGGCCACCACACCGACGCACCGCGCATTGCAAGATGCGCGCGCCACCGTCGACGTCCTGCACGGCCTGATCGGCCGGCTCGGCAATCTGGGCGTGCACTCGCTGCCGGAGCTACGGGCGTTCACGTCGCAGGTCAGCGAGGCGCAGCGGCGCAAGCGGCACCTCGCCGACGGACTGCCCGCCGGTCCGGGCGTCTACATCTTCCGCGACGGGCAGGGCCGCCCGCTCTACGTCGGGACGAGTCGCAACATCCGGTCCCGGGTGCGGCAGTACTTCGTGTCGAGCGAGACGCGTAGCCGGATGGGCGAGATGGTCGGGCTGGCCGAGCGCGTCGACCCGATCCCCTGCGCGCACGCGCTCGAAGCGCAGGTGCGTGAGCTACGCCTGATCGCCGCGCACAAGCCGCGGTACAACAAGCGCTCCAAGTTCCCGGAGCATTCGGTATGGCTGAAGCTGACCGTCGAGCCGTTCCCCCGGCTGTCGGTGGTGCGCGAGCACCGGGCGGATGCCGCCGCCTATCTCGGCCCGCTGCGCGCGCAGCGGCAGGCCGAGGCGGTGCGCGACGCGATCCACGACGCGGTACCCCTGCGCCAGTGCAGCGATCGGCTGTCGCTGCGGCGAGTGGTCCGGCGGGCGTGCGTGCTGGCCGGCATCGGCCGATGCGGCGCGCCGTGCGAGGGCGAGATGACACGCGAGCAGTACGCCGTGCTCGTCGAACTCGTGTCGGCGGCCTGGCGGGGCGACGTCCGACCGCTCGTCGGACCGCTCGAGGGCAAGCTCGCCAAGCTCTCCGAGGCGCAGCGATACGAGCAGGCCGGCGTCGTCCGCGACCGGATCGCGAGCGTCGTGCGGGCGTGCGCGCGGATGCAGCGGCTCGCGTCGCTGGCCGCCATCCACGAATTGGTCGCCGCCCGCCCGGACGGCGACGGCGGCTGGGAGCTGATCGTCGTGCGTGCCGGCCGGCTGGCCGCGGCCGGGCACGCGCCGCGCGGCGTCGCACCGATGCCGGTCATCGACGCGCTGCGCGCGACCGCCGACGTGGTCGACGACACCCACGTGGCGCTCGCCGAGGAGAGCGAGTGCATCCTGCGCTGGCTCGAGGAGCCCGGCACGCGCCTCGCCAGCGCCACCGAGCCCTGGTCGATGCCGGCCTTCGGTGCCGGCGGCCTGCGCGGCTACCTGGCCGGCCAGCGCGACGCGGTCGATCCGTTCGCCGACCGGCGACGGCTGCCTGTCGTGAGCCGTCCCGCGCGCCCTAGGCTCACTGCGTGATTACCGCGATCGTCATGATTGCCACCGAGACCGACAAGATCCCCGAGGTTGCGGAGGCGATCGCCGATCTCGACGGCGTGAGCGAGGTCTATTCGGTCGCCGGCGACGCCGACCTGATCGCGATCGTGCGGGTGCGCGAGTTCGACGCGATCGCGGACGTGATCGCCGGTCGGCTCTCCAAGGTCCCGGGCGTCATGCACACGGACACGCACATCGCGTTCCGCGCCTACTCACGTCACGACCTCGAGGCGACCTTCAGCATCGGCCTGGAGTAGCTCCACCTACGGGCGGTTGAGTTTCGCCAGCCACTCGTTGTACGCGGAGCGCGCGGCGTCGTCCTCGTCCACGTCCGCGCTTGCAGTGCCGGTGTGCTCGGCGAACGTGGCACCGCGGGCCTGTTCGAGCCAGCCCTTCGCCGCCGGCGCACGGTCGACGGTGCGCAGCCATCCGACGACCAGTACGACCATGATCAGGGCCATGATCCCGTCGCCGCCGAACCACATGATGGCGCCGCCGGTGTGCGTGTCGGAGAGCGCGTCGACGTGGAACGCCGCAGGCAGCATCGCCACCGGTTGCGTGCCCTGCATCAGGACGATGCCGGTGAACGTGTCGACCGCCATCGCGATCGCGAGGAGCAGCCAACGCGCCGGCGACGCGAGCCGCCACCGGATCGGCTCGTTGCCGACGACCAGCACGAAGAACTGCAGGCCGAACAGCAGATAGACGAGGTGCTCGACCTGCCCCGCCCACGTCTGTTTCATGATCGAGTCCATCAGCCCGGTCAGGTGGCTGCCGACGATCACGGTGGCATAGCCGGCGAGCGCGACGGGCGGCGCGGTCAGCAGCGAGATGACGCGGCCGCGCGCGATCCGCTCGATGCGGGCGCGGCGCTCCGGACGGGCCGCTTCGAGCAGCAGCGTCAACGGATGCCCGGCCACCAGTAGCGCCGGCGCGACCATCACGAGCGCCAGATGCCCCGCCATGTGCGCGCTGAACAGCACCTGGTCGTACACCGCGATGCTGCCGTTCGTCGCGAAAGCACAAACCGCCAGTCCGCAGAAGAACGCGGCGGTGCGGCGCAGCGGCCACGTCCGTTCCGGGGTGCGCGCGGCGACCAGCGCAACGCCCGTGAGGTACGCCGCGCCGGCCACGACGAGCAGCGCGACGGCAATCGCGTCGAGCTGCCACGCCGAGAGAACCGTCCAACCGTGCAGCGGCCCGGCCGGACCATCAGCACCGCCTCTGGTGAGTGCCTCGGCGGAGCCCATGTGCATGCCGCCCATCCCCGCGGCGTCCGACTCGCCGATGTAGTGCCAGACGCCCATCCCGAGTGCGACGCACACCGCGCCGGCGATCGTCCACGCCGCGACGGCGAGGCGCGGGACCCGAGAGCTCACCCGGTCAAGTATCCGCGCCGGCCGGGACCACCCGCGCCGCCCCAACTAGTCGCGGGCGGCACGGAGATGTGGAAGGTCAGCCGGCGGCGTTGCGGCTCGATGCGACCCAGCGGTCGAGCACCTGTGCGGCGGCGCCCGAATCGACCGACTCGGCAGCCAATCGCAGCCCGCGCGCCAGCGCGTCGTGCAACCGCTCGGCGGTGAGCCCGTCGTACGCAGCGATCGCGGCGGCCGCGTTGAGCAGCACGACGTCGCGGACGCCGGCCGCGCCGCCGGACAGCACGTCGCGGAGCACGGCGGCGTTGAACGCCCGGTCGGCGCCGCGCAGCGCCTCGGGCGGGACCGGGTCGATGCCCAGCGCCGCCGGATCGACCGTCGCCGGGACGACGGTGCCCTCCGCGGCAACCCACGCGCTCGACGTCGTCGTGGTGGTCAGCTCGTCCAGGCCGTCGTCGCCGCGGAACACGATCGCGGTGTCACCCCGGGCCGCAAGCACGGCGGCCATCACCGGCGCCATGCGCGCGTCCGCGCAGCCGATCGCCGCAGCCGGCACCCGCGCCGGATTCGTCAGCGGGCCCAGGAAGTTGAAGAACGTCGGCACGCCGATCTCCCGGCGCGCCGCACCTGCGTGCCGCATGCCTGCGTGAAAGACGGGCGCGAAGCAGAACCCGATGCCGGCCTCGGCGACAGTCCGCGCCACGCCCGCCGCCGGCAGGTCGACGACCACGCCCAGCTCTTCCAGGACATCGGCCGACCCGCAGCTGGAGGTAGCCGCCCGGTTGCCGTGCTTCACCACTCGCCGCCCGGCGCCGGCGACCACCAGCGCCGCCATCGTCGAGATGTTGACGGTGTGCGCGCGGTCGGCGCCGGTGCCGACGACGTCAACGGCGCGTCCCTCGATCGTCAACGGTGCGGCGTGCTCGATCATCGTCCGGACCAGCCCGGACAGCTCGTGCGGAGTCTCCCCCTTCGCGCGCAGCAACACTGCGAACGCGGCGAGCTGCGCCTGGGATGCGTTGCCGGACATCATCTCGTCCATCGCCCACGCGGTGTCGTCAGCGGACAGCTCCGCGCCGCCCATGAGCGCACTGAGCAGCGCCGGCCAGGTAGGGCCTGACACGCCCTACCTACCGGACGACCGGGATGCCGCTGTACCGGCGGCGCAGTTGGTCGGCGATCACGGACGCGCTCTCGACCGGGTCGATCGGCGTGTTGATCACCGCGTCGGCGAGCGACCAGCTGGCGAGCCAGCCATCCTGACGACGCGCGATGAGCACGACGACCGGCGGGCAGTCGTCGAGCTCGTACTTGAACTGGCGCGCGAGGCCCATGCCGCCGGTGGGCTGTGCTTCGCCGTCGAGGATCGCGACGTCGACGGCCCCCGCGTCGAGCTCGCGCTGCACGTCCGCCTGGCTCGCGCACTCGACCCATTCGATGCGGCCGGTGTCGGGTGCGGGACGGCGCCCCACGGCGGTGCGGACCTGCGCTCGCACGGCCGCCAAGTTGCTATAGACGAGGACGGTCACGCGATCCGGCACGGTGGTCACGTCGCGATCGTATCCGGCGGTCTAATCGGCCATCGGCGCCCTCCGTTGCAAGGCCCCGACACCCCCACCCCCAAGCGTGGCGGGCGCGTCCCGGCAGGCAATAATGCGTAGGTGACATCGACCGCCACCGCGCCGCCCGGCTTCGGCAGCAAGATTCACTCGCTGACGCGGCCGAACATCGTCAGCGTCGGGACGATCGTGTGGCTCTCGAGCGAGCTGATGTTCTTCGCGGGCCTGTTCGCGATGTACTTCACGGTGCGCTCCGTGCACGCGGGCGACTGGCCGATGACGCTGCCCGACGGCACCAAGATCGTGCCGAAGATCGCCTACGCCACGCCGTTCACGCTGATCCTGGTCGCTTCGAGCTTCACCTGCCAGTGGGGCGTGTTCGCGGCCGAGAAGGGCGACGTCTACAAGCTGCGCCGCTGGTTCACGCTGACGTTCTTCATGGGCCTGATCTTCGTGCTCGGCCAGTTCAACGAGTTCCGCCTCGAGTACCACGAGGGCAACACGATCTCGGCCACGGGGTACGGCTCAGTCTTCTACCTCACCGAGGGTTTCCACGCGTTCCACGTGATCGGCGGCCTGCTCGCCTTCATCTTCTTCCTCGCCCGCACCGCCCTCGGCAAATTCACGCCGGCGCAGGCCACCGCGGCGATCGTCGTGTCGTATTACTGGCACTTCGTCGACATCGTGTGGATTGGCTTGTTCTCGGTGATCTACTTGATCAGATGACGGTGCTGATCCCGGACCACTACACCAGCCGACCGTGAAGGGGCAGCAGTGAAGGACGACGACGACATCGACGTCGAGCGGGAGTTCGGCTTCGAACCTGCCGTCTCGGCCACCGGTGCCGCCGCCGCGCCCAGCCGCGAGAAGCCGCGGCCCCGCAAGCGCCGGGGCAGGCTGCGGCGCCGGCTCGGCGCGACGGCCGTGCTCTCCTTGGCGCTGGTCTCGATGGGCAGCCTGTACGCGGCCTTCGCCGCGTCGCCGAGCGCGAACGACACGGGGTTGAGCAAGACCGACATCCAGGCCGGGCGGCAGCTGTACCAGGTCAGCTGCATCACCTGCCACGGCGCGAATCTCGACGGCATCGTGGGCCAAGGCCCCTCGCTGATCGGCGTCGGCGGCGCCGCCGTCTACTTCCAGGTCTCCACCGGGCGGATGCCGGCCACCGGGCAGGGCGCCGAGAACCCTCGCAAGGAAGCGAAGTTCGACGAGCAGCAGACCGAGCAGCTCGCGGCCTACGTCGAGTCCGTCGGCGGCGGGCCGAGCGTCCCGCAGGGCAGTCTGCGCGGCCCCGACGACGCAATCGCCGAGGGCGGCGTGCTCTACCGGCTCAACTGCGCGTCCTGCCACGGCGTGACCGGCAAGGGCGCGCCGCTTTCGGCCGGCAAGGTCGCCCCGTCGCTCAACGACGCGACTGACAGGCAGATGGTGACGGCGATGCTGTCCGGCCCCGAGCAGATGCCGGTCTTCAGTAACAACCAGCTCACCCCTGACCAGAAGCGCGCGATCGTCGCCTACATCCAGACGCTCAAGGCGTCGAAGGACCCGGGCGGCGCCGGCATCGACCGCATCGGCCCGGTCTCCGAGGCGATCGTCGCCTGGGTCGGCGGCGTCGGCGCGATCATGATCGCGATTCTGTGGATCGGAGCCAGGAACCGGTGAGTGACCACAGGCCCGAGGAAGGCCCGACAGCGGACGAACTCCGGCAGATGACGTCGGAAGAGGCGATGATCGCCAGCGCCAAGGCTGCGGGCGTGCACGTCATCCACCGCCGCGACCGGTTCCCGATCCGCGGCACCAGGGCCGAGAAGCGCGCCGAGCGCGGCGTCGCCCTCGCCTTCGCCGTCTCCGGGCTGGCCGGCGTCGCGTTCATCGTGTACTTCATCGTCGGCCACTGGCGCTGGCACCTGCCCGGCACCTCGCAGGATTTCCAGTACTACACGCCGATCCTCGGCGGCACGCTGGCGATCATGCTGATCTTCCTCGGCATCGGCATGGTCCTCTGGGTCAAGTGGCTGATGCCCGAGGAAGAGGTGGTCCAGGACCGGCACGACGGGCCGTCCAACGACGAGGACAACCTGATGACCGAGGCGACGCTGGTCGTCGGCTTCGAGGACACCGGCCTGCCGCGCCGCGGGCTGATCCTGCGCTCGCTGATGTTCGCGGGCGGCGCTGTCGCCACCGTGCCACTCATCGCGCTGGTCGGCGGAATGCTCAAGAAGCCGGGCTCGCAGCTGCTGCACACGCTGTATCGCCGCAACTCCAAGCTGTTCCCGAATTCGGACGGGATGGTCCCGATCGTCGACGGCCTCTGGCGACCCGTCAGCCCCGACGACATGGAACCGGGCGCCATCGCCACCGTCTTCCCAGGCGTGCGGCAGAAGACGGCATGGGGCACCGACGGCCTCACCGATGCCGCTTCCCCCACGCTGCTCATCCGGCTGCGGCCCGGCCAGACCGTCAAACCGCGCGCCGGGCAGGCCGGCTGGGGCTGGCCCTCGGAAAGCCCCGAGTACATCGCGTTCTCGAAGATCTGCACGCACGCGGGTTGCCCGGCGTCGCTGTACGAGCAGCAGACCGGACGACTGCTGTGCCCGTGCCACCAGTCGCAGTTCCAGGTGCTGGAGGACGCCAAGCCAGTGTTCGGCCCGGCCACGCGCAGCCTGCCCAAGCTGCCGATCACCGTGCGCGAGGGTGACGACGGGCGGCTGTACTTCTACGCGGTGTCCGATTTCCATGAAGCGATCGGTCCTGGCTTCTGGGAGCGCCGATGACCACCACAGCACCTACTCGTAGGACGGACGCCCCGCGTACGCCGCAGGGCAAGCTCGCCAAGTTCTTCGACGACCGGCTGACGGCCGCGCGCTGGACGCGGGCGACCTTGAACAAGCTCTACCCGGATCACTGGTCGTTCATGATGGGCGAGATCGCGCTCTACTCGTTCATCGTCCTGCTTCTCACCGGTACCTATTTGTCGTTCTTCTTCGACCCGTCGATGACCGAGGTCGTCTATCCGAAGAACGGCACGTACGTGCCCATGCACGGTGTCACGATGTCCGCGGCGTACAAGTCGACGTTGGACATCACGTTCGATGTGCGCGGCGGCTTGGTGGTGCGCCAGATCCACCACTGGTCAGCGCTGATGTTCCTCGCGGCGATGCTCGTGCACATGTGCCGGGTCTTCTTCACCGGCGCGTTCCGCAAGCCGCGGGAGCTGAACTGGCTGATCGGGCTGAGCCTCATCGGGCTGGGCATCATCGAGGGCTTCGTCGGCTATTCGCTGCCCGACGACCTGCTCTCGGGCACCGGACTGCGCATCGCCGATGCGATCATGCTGTCGATCCCGGTGATCGGCACCTGGACGTCGTTCCTGATCTTTGGTGGGCCGTTCCCCGGCAACATCATCATCGGGCGGTTCTACATAGCCCACGTGTTGCTGATACCTGCCATCATCGCGGTCCTGATCGCGGCACACATCGGCCTGGTCGTCATCCAGAAGCACTCCGAGTTCCCGCGTCGCGGCCACACGGAGAAGACGGTCGGCGGCGAGCGGTTCATGCCGTACTACATGACGAAGGCGACCGCGTTCTTCTTCATCGTCTTCGGGGTGTGCGCTGCCCTGGGCGGCCTCGCGCAGATCAACCCGGTGTGGTTGTTCGGGCCGTACACGCCGTCGCAAGTTTCCTCGGGCTCGCAGCCGGACTGGTACATGATGTTCCTGGACGGCTCGACGCGGTTGTTCCCGTCCTGGGAGATCCGACTGTGGCACCACACCGTGCCGCCGTTGTTCTGGCCGACGGTCGTACTACCCGGCATCCTGTTCACGCTCGCCGGCGCTTTTCCGTTCATCGAAGCGAAGATGACCAACGACCGGGAGAAACATCACCTGCTACAGCGCCCGCGTGACGTGCCGGTGCGCACCGGGCTGGGCTGCATGGCGCTCACGTTCTACCTGGTGCTGTTCCTCTCCGGCGGCAACGACATCATCGCCAAGGCATTCAACATCTCGCTCAACGCGATGACGTGGGGCGGCCGGATCGCGTTGCTGATCCTGCCGCCGCTCGCCTACCTCTTCGCGTACCGGGTGTGTTTGGGATTGCAGCGGCACGACCGCGAGGTGCTCGAGCACGGCGTCGAAACAGGCATCATCAAACTGCTGCCCACCGGCGAGTACATCGAGGTGCACCAGCCGCTCGGCCCGACCGATGAGCACGGCCACGGCGTGCTGCCCTACGCCGGCGCACCGGTGCCGAAACGGATGAACCAGCTCGGTGCGTCCACACCGCTCAGGCATATCCGCGGGTTCTTCTACCCGGTCAAGGAGAAGCCCGAGATCCAGGCCGCGCTCGACGAACTCGAGGCACGTGAGCAGGCCGAAGTGGAGTCCGCCGAGGGCCCGAAGCAACTGACGGACTGAGGGTAAGCAGGTCAGGACGCGTATGCGGCGAGGAAGGTGCGTACGCCGGCGGCGGCCCATTTGTTGATCTCGCGGCTCGTCGGCGCATCGTCGTGGCCGAGCAGCATCGCGCGATTGAGCGGCGCGGCCATGACGAGCCAGTTGAACTGGGTGGCCGCGAGAGTCGCGTCGGGCGCGTCGAGCCGGCGGTGCCGATGCAACTCGGCGAAGGTTTCAGCGAGCGCCGCGATCGTGCGCCCTGGACCCAGGTCGTAGAAGACGCGACCGAGGTCGGGGAATCGCTGGGCCTCGGCAATGACCAGGCGACGCAGCCGCATCATGGCCGGCTGCAGCACGAGCCTCAGCAGCCGTCGCGCGAGATCGCGCAGATCGTGCTCGAGTTGACCGCTGTCGGCCAGTCTGCGCACCTCGTCATACACCGGGTCGCTCGCCTCTTGCACGGTCGCGGCAATCAGCTCGCGGAACAGCCGCTGCTTGTCGCCGAAATGCTGGTAGACCGTCTGTTTGGACACGCCGGCAGCGGCTGCGACCGAATCCATGCTCGTGCCGCGGTAGCCGTGTTCCAGGAAGGCTGTGGTCGCCGCCTCGATGATGGCACGGCGCTTGCGGGCTGAGCGGCGCTCATCGATTGCTTCGCCGGTAACAGCGGACGTCATGACCAAATCATACTAGACGGTCTAGTCTTTGAAACTGTACTGTACGGTCTAGTTCTCGAATGGAAGGTAATTCTGCGATGAAACCGCGCGTCGTGTTGGACGGCTTGGCCTTCGTGGAGTCCGCGCGCTGGCACGGCGATCGGCTGTGGTTCGCGCACTGGAGTGTCGGCGACATTGTCGCCACCGATCTGGACGGGCACAGCGAGGTCGTCGCGCCGGGGCGCAAGGCGCTGGGCTGGTCGATCGACTGGCTGCCGGACGGCCGGCTCCTGGTCACCGGCGAATCGCTGCTGCGGCAGGAGCCGGACGGCTCGTTCGTGCCGCACGCCGACCTGACCGGCGTGGCACAACACAACTGGAACGAGATCGTGGTCGACCGGCGCCGCGGCAACATCTACCTCGACGGCGCCGATACGGCCGACCTGCTCGCCGGGCAGTTTCCGCCGCCCGGCATCATCGCCGTCGTCGCAGCCGACGGGACCGCCCGGCGCGTCGCCGACGAGATCCAGTTCCCGAACGGGATGGTCATCACCCCGGACGGCTCGACGCTGATCGTGGCCGAGTCCGTCGCCGGACGGCTGACGGCTTTCGACATCGAGCCGGACGGCTCGCTCACCAACCGGCGCGCGTGGGCCGAGAACGTCGCCCCGGACGGCATCTGCATCGATGCCGAAGGCGCTGTCTGGACCGGGGCTGCGGACGTGCGCGCGATGACCGGCCGCGACACCGACCCGGGCGGCGCGCTCGTCCGCGTTCGCGAAGGCGGCGAGATCCTCGACCGCATCGAGCTCGACCGGCCGTGCTTCTCCTGCACGCTCGGCGGCCCGAACGGGAACACGCTTTGCATCGTCGGCCAGCACTGGCGCGGTTTCGATCAGGTCGACGCACTCATCGCCGACCGCACCGGCCACGTCCTCTGCATCGACGTCGACGCGCCCGGCGCGAACCACCTCTAGCCGGGCGCGTCTCCCCCGCGGTTCAGCCCTGCGGCGTCAACCCAACGTGGCGCGCCTCGTCCGTGTTGTTGCGCAGGAACAGCGCGTCGTTGATGCCCGGCAGCAGCTGCGTCCCGTCGCCGGAGTTGACTCCGGGCGCGTAGATCTGGTGCCGGAACCAGGGCCGCCCCGGCAGCCCGGCCGCCACGAGCAGCTCTCGCTCCACCCGCTCGAGCCGGACCGTAAGCCGATCCAGGGTCGCGGGCGGCGCGCCGCCGGTCAATGCGGCGCGAATCCGCGCTTCCACCCCGGAGGCGGCTGCGCCCCACGCCGCCGCCTGCTGCTTGTCCCGCGTCAGGTCGACGACCTCGCCGCCGAACACGTGATTCTGTTCAGCGGATGGCTGGTTGACGTATCCGCCGACCTCGTTCGCGTAGCCCGCATAGTGCATTACGCCAACACGTTCTGTGCCTAACCCGGGGCCGCCCGCGCACGACTGCCGAGCGCGGCAACGCGGCTACTTGTGCGTGAAGGACCCGTAGGTCGTTACGGACGGGTCCCAGATCTTCTGGTAGTCGACGCCTTCGGCGGTGTCGATCGCCGCCACGGTGAGGCCCGGCTTGAGGTAGATGCCGACGTGGTACACGTCGCCCTCCGCGTCGTGGTAGAACGCGAGGTCGCCGGCCACTACTCGTGACGCGGGGATCAGCCGGGCGGCGTGCGCCTGGTCCTCGGACACGCGGGGCGTGTCGTAGCCGAACTTGCCGTAGCTGAACATGACCAGGCCCGAGCAGTCGAACTTGTGTGGACCTTCTGCGCCCCACACGTACGGCTCACCGATGTGGGTCTTCGCCTCTCGCACCACGCGTTTGTTGAGCCTCGGCTCGGTGACAGTGCCGGTGCCGGCCCGCCCGCGCGTGTCGTGCGCCTTGCAGCCCTGGAATGTGTTGCTGCCGAAGCCGACGTCGACCACCCAGACGCAGCCGATGTGCATGCCGCCACTGACCGGCACGCTGATGTCGTACCGCGAGCGCGCGCTGGCGGTTGCCGGACGCGGCTGCGGGAACCGGTGCGTCGTCACCGTCGCGGCCGACTGACCGTCCACGTAGAGCACGACGGTGGTGCGCCGGCGGACGTCGTCCGGATCGCTGGCCCAGCCGCGGAAGTGCAGCGCGCCGTTGCCGGCTCCGGACCGCATGATGCGGCCAGTCGGGCTGTGCGCCGCGCGCTCGGTTGCGCTGAGCCCTCTGCCGAGCGGCGTGGGGACGCATTTCAGAACTGTGTCGAGCCCCTGGCCGATGTCGCGCGCGACGGCGCAAAGCGTGTGCGGGTCGGTGTTCACCGACGCCGTGAGCGAGAAGCCAGGCGTCGGCCCCGTCCCGAACTTCGCGCTGATCGTGTCGTTCGGGACCGACGTCAAGGCGGAGGTGAGCCACCTGCGCCCGTCGAGGAGCAGTCCCACGCGCACATTGGTCGTCAGCGCGTCGGGGTCGGCGGCCCAGCCGGTGAACCGGATGTCGCCGGACACGGCCTTGACGCTGCGCACCGCGCCGATCGGGTCGTGCGTGCCGGCCGGGTTCGCGGCGGCGGATTGGGTGATGCTCGCCAGCGCGAGCGCGAGGAGTGCGGCACATCCGGCCGCGGCAAGTCGGGTTCTCCGGCGGGGACGGGCGGGGCTCAGTTGCATCAGAGGTGGCCTTTCAGCGCTTCAGCCCCCGCCGTAACGTGAGCAACAGGCTACCTAACATCAAGCAAACGCAAAAGGGCCCAAGGGTCCAGCCACCCGCGACCGTTTGCTCTGCTCAGTCCGGCTGGTCAAATGCTCGCTCCGAACGAGCAGAGCAAAGGGTGGCGAGGACACCACCAGGCTCCGGCGAATGCCGGGCTAGGCCGGGCGGTTCCCGCCGCCGTAGTACTCGAAGAGCAGACCGCCGATCGAGAACAGCAGGAACAACACCCCGACGACCACCAGCCACACCTGCGCCAGGCTCAGCCCGATGCCTATGACGCTGGCGGCGCCGGCCAGCGTGACCGGCCAGTAGCTGCCCGGGCTGAAGAACCCGACGTCGCCGGCCGCCTCCGCGATCTCGGCGTCGCTGCGGTCCTCCGGACGCGGGTCGATCCGGCGCGAGACGAACCAGAAGAACGCGCCCGGGATTCCGACGAGGCCGCCGGACAGGATCAGCGCCGCGACGCCCACGACCTCGACGTGCTGCTGGGTTTGGTTGGACCAGATGCCGTACGCGATCGCGGCCAGCCAGAAGAACAGGGCGACGCCCAGGAACAGCCGTGCTTCGACCCTCATGTCAGGCTCCCGGCGGGTGCGCGGCGTGCCGCGCGGTGCGATCGGTCTCGAACGGGTACGTCGTCGTGGCGTAGCGCTGCATGCCGGCCATGTGCAGCGCGACTGCCTGCCGGTTCGGGTCGGTCGGGCCGACCTTGCCCAGCGCGTCCATGTAGTCCACGAACGTGTTCCAGGGCACGACCCGGACCTCGAAGTTCATCTGCGAGTGGTAGGTGCCGCACAGCTCCGCACAGCGGCCCACGTAGTGGCCCGGCGTCGTCGCGGTGATCTCGAACTGGTTGTCCCGGCCCGTCGACGAGGTGCCGTACGGGATGACGTCGCGCTTGAACAAGAACTCCGGCACCCAGAACGAGTGGATGACGTCCTCGGAGTGCTCCACGATGCGCACCGAGTGGTTGACCGGGATCACGAGGATCGGGATCTCGAACTGCGATCCGACCGTCGAGTAGTACAGCTTCCCCGTTTGCGTGTCGTCCCCGCCGCTCGCGCCGCAGTTGACGGAGATGTTGCTCGACGCCTCGTCGCAGACCTGCTCGCCGGTGACCTTCTCCGCGGTCAGGTTGCGCTGTCCCGGGTAGGACGTGTTGACGACCCTGCCGCCCGGCATCGTGTACTGGTGGTACTCGAACTGCCAGTTCCACTTGAAGGCATCGACCTGGATCCGGACGTCCGGGTTCGCGGAGAGCTGGTTGACGTCGTCTTCGACGACGACGGTTCGATAGAACAGTCCCGCGATGACGATGAACGGGAAGGTGAAGCAGATCGCCTCGACGGTGAAGTTGTACTTCGTCTGACGCGGCAGCGCGTCGTCCTTCTTCCGGTAGCGGATGACGCACCAGAAGATCAGGCCCCAAACGATCACCCCGAGGGCGAGCGCGGTGACGCCGGCCCAGGTCCACAGGACGCGGATCTCGTGGCTCTGTTTCGTCACGCCGCTGGGGAAGCCGAAGCGAAGATTGCGCTCCCATTGGTCGCGCGAACATCCCGTCAGCACTAGCGCCAGCGGAGCAAGCAAAGCGGCCGTGCGACCAGCGCGAACCCAACGCCTCCGACGCACGTGCAACCCGCCTCCCGGTCCCGTTCTTACTCGCTTCGGAGCCTACTGGACCGCACCTGCGCCACCCCTCCGGGGGAGGCCCACGGGTGCGTCGTCGTCACTGGCCGGACGTAGCGTCCGTGGCATGCCGATGCGCAACCGGGTGACGCCGTTGGGGGACATCGTGGCCATCGAGCTGCGCGGCGCCTGGCTCGGCAACCGCGGCGTCCTGCACGAGAACACCGAGATCCGCCGCTTCCACGCGAGCGATCTCTGGATCACCTGCCGGCTGCGGTTCCGCGACCGGCACATGAAGCAGTGGCAGCCGCACCACTACACACACCTGTACTTCCACGACGAGGCGGTCTCGTTCGCCGCCGGACACCGGCCCTGCGCGGAGTGCCGCCGCGCCGACTACAACGCGTTCCGCGCAGCGTGGGCGCAGGGTCTCGACGCAGACCTCCCGCGCGCCAAGGAAATGGATCGGGTGCTGCACGCGCAGCGGCTCGTGCGCGGCACTCACCGGCGCCGCCTGCACCGCCGGTCGTGGCGCTCGCTGCCCAGTGCAGCGTTCGTCCTGCTCCAGGACGGGCCGGCACGGGTGCGGCACGACACGGTGCTGCCTTGGACGACCTCCGGCTATGCGGAGCCCCGAGCGCGACCGCAGCGCGGCGACGTCGAGGTGATCACGCCCCCGGCGAGCCTGGCCGCGTTCGAGGCCGGCTACGAGGTCCAGACCGAGGCGTGAATCAACCCTTCGCAGAGCCCAGCGAGAGGCCCGCGACGAAGTGCTTCTGCAGGAACACGAACACGACGAGCGTCGGAATCGCGGCCATCAGCGCGGCGGCCGAGATCATGTTCTGGTTGGTGACGAATTGCCCCTGCAGGTTCTGCAGCGCTGAGGTGATCGGCCGCTTGTTGCCGGTCGACATCAGCGTGATCGCCCAGAAGAAGTCGTTGTAGATCCACGTCGTGAGCAGCGTCGCCAGTGCCGCGAGCGCCGGGCGGCAGAGCGGCAGCGTCAGCCGCCAGTACCGCGTCCACAGTGACGCCCCGTCGACGATCGCGGCCTCGTCCATGTCGCGCGGGATCGTCATCATGTAATTGCTCAGCACGAACACGCAGAAGCCGAGCTGGAACGCGACGTTGATCAGGATCAGCCCGGCATAGGAGTCGTAGAGCAGTCCGCTGTCGCTGATGAAATGCGGGACGTGGATGTAGAGGTAGATCCGGTAGAGCGGCGTGATGATTACCTGCTGCGGCAGCAGGTTGCCGGCGGTGAACAGGATCAGCAGCGCGATGTTGAACCTGATGCCCAGCCGGGACACCGCGAACGCGACGCTGGACGCAAGCAGCAGTGTGATGATCACCGCGGGCACGGTGATGATCGCCGAGTTGAAGAAGTATCGCCACATCTGCGATTGCGTCCACGCATCGGTGAAGTTCTTGAACGTGAGGTGGTGGGCGATCGAGACGTAGCCGAGCCGGTTGGTCTCGGTGAACGGGCGCAGTGCGACGTAGAGCGCGAACAGGATCGGGGTGATCCACAGGATCGTCGCCGCGATCATGAACACGTGTGCGGCCACTCGGCCGACGGATGACCGGCCGCGAGGGGTCGGCCGCGGCGCCGCTGCGACGTGGGCGGGCGATTCGGCGGCTGCGACGGCCATCTACGGCTTCTCCTCGCGGCGCAAGTTGTTCACCAGGAAGATCGTGATCGGCACCAGCGCGATGACCAGCAGGATCACGCCGAACGTCGAGCCAAGACCGATGCGCTGCGTCTCGCCGACGATGTACTGCGTGACCAGCACCGAAAGCAACTCGGTGCCAAGGTGCGGATTCCCCTTGTAGGTGATGTAGACGAGGTCGAAGGCACGCAGCGACTCGATCACTGTGACGACCAGGATGACGACGTTGATCGGCTTCAGCGCCGGGAACACGACGTGCCGGAATGTCTGCCAGGCATTCGCGCCGTCGACAGTGGCCGCCTCGCGCAGCGCCGGGTCGACGGCCTTGAGGCCGGCGAGGTAGAGCACCATCACGTAGCCGGCCTGTCGCCAGCTCGCCTCGACAAGGATCGACCACAGGCTGAGGTGTTTGTCGCCGAGCCAGTCGATGAGGTTGTTGTTGTGGTTGCGGCCGATGACCGTGTTGATCAAACCGCGGTCGGGCGCATAGATCAGCTCCCAGATGATGCCGATCAGCGCGAGCGAGAGCATGACCGGCAGGAACAGCACGCTCTGGTAGATCCGGCCGCCGCGCAGTCCGCGGTCGATCAGGACGGCGAACAGCATGCCGAGCGGCGTGGCAAGCACGATGAACACGCCCAGCCAGATCGCGTTGTGCCGCACGGCCGGCCAGAACTGCGGGTCGATCGTGAACGCCTCGCGGTAGTTCTCCGCGCCGTCGAGACAGCCGAACGGGCGCGGGATGCCGGGCACGGTGGGGTACTGGTCGCAGGAGTGCAGGCGAATGCCGCCGACACCCGTCCAGTTCGTGAAGGACAGCCCCACCGACGCGAGCGCCGGGAACCAGACGAACGCGATGTCCAGCAGCAGTGGGATCCCGATCAGCAGGCCGAGGACAACCCGATCGCGCCGGGTCAGGATCCGAACGCGACGCCGGCGGCGCTGGTGGCGCTGGCGCGTCGCCGCCGGTCGTGAATCGCGCGCTGTGGCCGTCACTGGAAGATCTGCTTGGCCTGCTGCTCCGCCTTGCTCTGGATGGACTGGACATTGGATGTGCTCGGGTTGTCGATGAAGCTCTGGATCTGCGTGATCATCGCGGTAGCCATGTCGGGCACCGTGTCGCGGTCCATGAACTGCGAGACTGCCTTGCACTGGCTGATCGCGTCGACGGACTTCTTCTGGATCGCGTTGTAGGTCGGCGCGATGAGGCCGTTGGCGAGCCCGACGTCCCAGTGGTCGGTCTTGAGGAAGGTCTTCTCGGCGTCGGCGGTGCCCAGGTACTCGAGCACGGTCTTCGCGCCGTCGACGTTCTTCGCCTTCGCCGGCAACATGAACCCGTCGGTCGGCGCGTCCATGTAGTCCTGCCCGTATGCCTCGTTGATCACCGGGTACGGGAAGAAGTCGAGGTCGCCCAGGTTCGAGGGGTCGTAGTTGGCAGCCACCTGGTTCGAGCCCTGGAACATCATCCCGGCCTTCTTGTTCTCCAGCGTGGTGGCCGCGTCCTGCCAAAGGCGCCCGTTCGCGCCGCTCTGCAGGTACGGCATGAGTTCACGCCAGTGGTCGAACACGTCCGTGACGCCCTTGTCGGTCCACGGCACCTCGTGCTTCATGAGCTTGATGTGGTAGTCGTAGCCGTTGATCCGCAGGTTGAGGATGTCGAACGTGCCCAGCGCGGGCCAGCCGTCCTTTTCCGCGAAGGCCAACGGAACGAGGCCGTCGCTCTTCATCTTCTTGCACAGGTTGATGAAGTCGTCCCAGCTCTGCGGGATGTCGTAACCCTTCTGGCTGAACGTGCTCTTGTTGTAGAACACGACCCACGGGTAGTTGTAGATCGGCACCAGGTAGTACTGGCCGTCGAGTCCCTTCGAGAGGTTCTTCGCGGCGTCGTTGAAGTTGCCGCCGATCTTTTCCCACACGTCGTCGATCGGGGTCAGCAGCTTCTGCGCGGCGAAGAACTGGAGCCGGAACCCGGCGAACCATGTCGCCAGGTCGTTCGGGGTGCCCTGCAGGTAGCTACTGATGTTGTCCTGGAAGGTGTTGTGGTCGACGGTGTTGACAGAGATGCCCACACCGGTCTGCGACTTCGCCGCGTTGACCAGCGAGGCGAACGCGCCCTTGGGCGCCGGGTCGGAATAGTTCGAGCCGAACGAGATGCTGCCGCCGCCCGCGCCGCCGGTGCTCGCACCGCCGCCGGTCGGGGCTGGGGTGTTGCCCCCTCCGCTACTGCTGCACGCAGCGAGGACGGCGCCCGGCACTGCGGACAACGCACCCGCGGCGGCGATGCCTTTCAGCATGGAGCGCCGGCTGGGGCTGCGCCGCTCGGGGAAGGAACCGGACAGGTCGGGCATCTCTGCCTCCTACAGCTCGGGATGACTGCAATGACCGAACAGCTTGCGACAACATTCAACGTGTTCCATCACAACCACCCAAAGCAAAGTTTGACCTGTTGGATTTGTCAAGGGGTGGCCGCTAAGAGTCGTCACCTCGTAACCGAGCGGCGGCGTCCTCCGGCGCGACGTCGTTGATCCACACCGCGGCACCGGACTCCGACCCGGCCAGATACTTCAACTTCCCCGGCGCCCGCCGGATCGTCAGGATCTCGGCGGCCAGGTGCCAGACGTCGCGATCTTGATGCGCCGGCGCCTGCTGCCAACCGGCGATATACGGCGTAGGCGCGTCGAAGAGCCCGTCGAACTTGCGCAGCACCTCGAGGTAGATGAGCGCGAGGTCGTCGCGTTCCGCCTCCCCGAGCGAAGGCAGGTCTGGGACGTGTGCGTGCGGCACGACCCGCACCTCATAGGGCCAGCGCGCAGCGAACGGCACGTACGCCGTCCAGTGCTCGGACGTCGCGACGACTCGCTTGCCGTCGCCGAGTTCGGCCCGCAGCAGCATGCACTGCAGACACTCCCCCGTCCGCTCCCGGTAGCGCAGCGCGGTGTGCGCGGCGTTGAAGAACCGGGGTGGGACGAACGGGTAGCCGTAGATCTGCCCGTGCGGGTGGGAAAGGGTTACCCCGATCTCCTCGCCGCGGTTCTCGAAGCAGAAGACGTATTCGATCGAATCGCGCGCGTTGAGCTCGGTCGTCCGGTCCGCCCATGCGTCGATGACGGTGCGCGCCTGGCGCGCGGTCAGCGACGAGAACGACCCGGTGTGCTCCGGGGTGAAACACACGACCTCGCAGCGCCCGGCGCCGGGTGCGGACCGGAACGGCGGATCGGTGACGTACGGCACCGTCTCGGCCGCCTGCAGGGAGAACGCCGGGAACCGGTTCTCGAAGACCACGACCTCGTAGTCCGATGCGGGGATCTCGGTGCTCATCCCGTTGCGCGACGGGCAGAGCGGGCACAGGTCGTCCGGGGGGTGATACGTCCGCGTCTGCCGGTGCTCGGCGATGACGGTGTGCGTGTGAAATAGCGGATCCCAACGCACCTGCGACGTCGTGGACGTCGCGGGCAGGTCACCGCGCCGATCTACGCCGCGGCGATCCTGCCCGGGTGCAGCGTCGTAGTAGAACAGCTCGCGGCCGTCCGCGAGCGTGGTTGCCTGCCGAACCGTCATTCACGTGACTTGTCGTCGTGAACGGTCAGCACGGTGTCCACCCTCTCCTCCAGGGCGCGCGCGGCATCGCGTGGCAACTTGTCGTCGGTGATCACCACGTTTGCACCGGACAGCGGCGCGATGTCCGCTAGGCCGACGACACCCCACTTGGACGAATCGGCGAGCACGATCACCTCGCGCGCAGCACCGATCAGAGCGCGGTCGGTCGTCGCCTCGGCGAGGTTGGGGGTGGTGTAGCCGGCGTGCTCGTCCATGCCGTGCACGCCGAGGAAGAGCTGGTCGACGTGCATCGTCGCGATCGTCCGGTCGGCGACGGGACCGACCAGCGCCGCGCTCGGCGTCCGGACCCCGCCGGTGAGGATCACGCCGACCTGGTTGGTCGGGTCGAGCGTGGCGATCGCGTCGGCGACCGTGGTCGAGTTGGTGACGACCGTGAGCCCGGGGATCGTAACTACGAGCCGCGCCATCGCCCACGTTGTCGTGCCGGCGGACAGCGCGATCGCGGCGCCCGGCCGGATGAGCGTGGCGGCCTGTGCGGCGATCGCGTGCTTGGCCGACTGCTCGAGTTGGCTCTTGGCGGCGAAGCCCGGTTCGTGCGCGACCTGGCCGGCGAGCACTGCGCCACCGTGCACCTTGGTCGCGATACCCTCCGCAACGAGTTGTTCGAGGTCACGCCGAATCGTCATGTCGGAGACGCCGAGCAGTTCGGTGAGCGCGGCGACCCGGACCGCACCCGTGCGCCGGAGCTCGGTGAGGATGCGGACCTGCCGCTGATGCGCGAGCATGTGGCTCCTCCACTCGGAAGTCGGCGCCCTCGTTTTCCACAGAGTCCAACACGATATAACACAAATGACCAGCCCTGATCGGTGAAGGGACGGAAAACGCGATGCAATCCGGCATAGCGTGGCGCGCGCCCGGCCGGGTGAACCTCATCGGTGAGCACACGGACTACAACGCCGGCTTCGCGCTGCCCTTCGCGATCGCGCAGGGCTGCACCGCCACCGTCGAACGGGGCGACGCGGACGAGGTCGAGGTCACCTCGGCCCAACGCGACGAAGCGGTGCGCGTCGGCCTTGCGAACCTCGACTCCGCGCCCACCGGGTGGGCGCGCTACCCGCTCGGCGTCGTGTGGGCGATGCGCGAGCGCGGGCTGACGATGCCCGGGCTGCGCGTCCACCTTGACAGCGATGTGCCCGGCGGCGCCGGGCTGTCGTCCTCGGCCGCACTCGTCTGCTCGGTCGCCACCGCGATCGCCGAGCTGCTCGGTCTCGATCTGGCCGCGGACGAACTGCTCGCCATCACGCGCGCCGCCGAGAACGAATTCGTCGGCGCCCCGACCGGCGGCCTCGACCAGCTCGCCGCGCTGCGCTGCACCGCAGGACACGCCTTGCTGTGCGACATGCGTGCGGTCACCGTCCGCCAGGTCCGGTTCGACCTCGCCGCCGCCGGCCTCGCGATGCTGGTGATCGACACGCGCGCGAGCCATCGCCACGCGACCGGTGAGTACGGTGCGCGGCGCGCCACCTGCGAGGAAGCCGCCCGGCTGCTCGGCGTCGCGGCGCTCCGCGACATCGACACCAACGGCCTCGACGCCGCCCTGGCGCGGCTGCGCGACGACACGTTGCGCCGCTGCGTCCGGCACGTGGTCTCCGAGAACAACCGGGTGCAGCAGACCGTCGCGCGACTCGACGACGGCGACATCGCGGCGATCGGCCCGCTGCTCACGGCCTCACACGAATCGCTGCGCCACGACTACCGGGTGACGATCGCGGAACTCGATCTCGCAGTTGCCACCGCACTGACATCCGGGGCGCTCGGGGCGCGGATGACCGGCGGCGGCTTCGGCGGCAGCGTCATCGTGCTTGTGCCGGCCGACCAGGTGGACGCGTGTGCCGACGCGGTGACCAGCGCGTTCGCGCGGCAGGGCTTCACTCCCCCGGTCGCGTTCACAGTGGCCGCGATGGCCGGGGCGCACCGCGTCGGTGCCGCCAACTAGCCTGCGGCCATGCAGCGGCTCAGCAAGGCCGAGGCCCGGCGCATCGCGATTCGCGCGCAACTGCTCGACGCCAGGCGGCCCACCGACCTGCTCGATCTCGTCACGCATCTGACGTTCCTCCAACTCGACCCCACCGCAGCGATCGCGCCGAGCGCGGACCTCGTCGCGTGGACGAGGCTGGGCAGTTGCTACCGGCCCAGCCAACTGACCGACGCCATCGAGCGCGACCGCACGATGTACGAGGTGCGCGCCATCATCCGGCCGATGGCCGACCTCGAACTCCACCTCGCCGCGATGCGGGTCTGGCCGTTCCCGACCGAAGACGCCCGGCACGTCTCGGCGCCCGGGCGAGCCGCCGACCGATGGCTCAAGGCCAACGCGGCATTCCAGCAGGACATCCTCGAGCTGCTTCGCACGTCCGGTCCGCTGCTCTCGCGCGACATCCCGGACACAAGCGCCGTCCCCTGGCAGTCGACCGGCTGGACGGGCAACCGCAACGTCACCCAGATGCTCGAGTTCCTCTCCGCGCGCGGCGAGGTCGCCACCGTTCGGCGCAATGGACGGCAACGGCTGTGGGATCTCGCCGAGCGCTTGTACCCGACCGTCGAGGCGGTGTCGCTCACCGAGGCACGCCGCATCATGGCCGTCCGGCGGCTGCGCTCACTGGGCATCGCCCGCCCCGAGGTATCCGGCGTCTACGGCGAGAGCTTCGTCGAGGACGTGATCGGGGAAACGGTCGAGGTCGAGGACACGAAGGGCACGTGGCTCGTCGACCCCGAAGCGATCGGTACGGAGTTCGAGGGGCGGACGGCGCTGCTGTCGCCGTTCGACCGCCTCGTCCACGACCGGGACCGCGCCCAGGACCTGTTCGACTTCGAGTACTACCTCGAGATGTACAAACCGAAGGAGAAGCGGCGCTGGGGCTACTTCGCGCTGCCCGTCCTGCAGGCGGACCGGTTGGTCGGGAAGCTCGACGCCACCGCCGATCGCAAGACGTCCGTATTCCGGGTGGCCGCGATCCATCAGGACGTGACGTTCACCAAGGCGATCACGAAGGCCGTCAACGCCGAGATCGAGGCACTCGCCGGGTGGCTCGGGATGACCACGATCAACTTTGCGTAGCCGGCCCGTGGCCTTCATATGAAGCGGACGAACGCGCGTAGCGTTCCCTCGCCGAAATCCCTGATCTCGGCGTACCCGAGGCTCTCGTAGAAGGCGCGCTGACGCGGCTCGTCGTCGGTGAGCAGCACGTGCTGCCGGACGTGCGCGTAGCGCTGCGCGACTGCGCCCATGAGCGCCGCGCCGATCCCGCTGCGCTGGGCGTCCGGGTGGACGAGCACGTCCTGGACGTAGTTGATCATGGTGTCGTCGGACATGGCCCGGACGAGGCCGACGAGCCGCCCGGCCGTGTACGCCGCGGCCACGAACGACGACCCGCGCAGCGCGGCCCGGATCCGCTCCGGATCGCGCGTGTACGCGACCCACCCCACGGACTCGTAGAGCGCCAGCACGCCGTCGAACGGCAACTCGGGTGCGACACGAATCTCGATATCCGCCATAGCGCGCATCATGCCGCTCGCACCTACCGCGATACTGGTCGACGTGTGTGGGCTCATCGGCTTCTTGTCGGCGGACGGCTCGGCGGCTGAAACAGCGCCCGAGGTCGACGGCTCGCTGCAGGACATGCGGCACCGCGGCCCGGACGAAGGTGGCGTCTGGCACGACAAGGACGTCGCGATCGGCTTCCGGCGGCTGTCGATCATCGACATCGACCACTCCCACCAGCCGCTGCCCTGGCGCAACGGCCGCTACCAGCTGATCTTCAACGGCGAGATCTACAACTACCTCGAACTGCGCGAGCGTCTGGCCCGCGAGTTCGGCGCGCTGTTCGACACCGACGGGGACGGCGAGGCGATCGTCGCCGGGTACCACTTCCTCGGCCCGAAGGTCGTGCGCGAGCTGCGCGGCATGTTCGCCTTCCTGATCTGGGACGCGCAGGAGCGCGTGCTGTTCGGTGCGCGCGACTGGTTCGGCATCAAGCCGCTCTACACCTACGCCGACAGCCGCGGCACGTTCTTCGCGAGCGAGAAGAAATCGCTGCTCGACGTCGCAGGCCCCGCGGCCGCCAAAGCCGTCGACGCGACGTCGCTGCAGCACTACCTCACGCTGCAATACGTCCCGGAACCCGCGTCGATGCACCAGTCGATCCGGCGCGTCGAGTCGGGCACCTACTTCGTCCTCAAGCCCGGTGAGCCGCTGCGTACGCACCGCTACTTCCACCCGGACTTCGCGATCAAGCCGGTTTCGGAGGCGGACAAGCTCTACCGGCAGATCACCGAGGCGCTCGAGGACTCGGTGGCGAAGCACATGCGCGCGGACGTCACAGTCGGCTCGTTCCTCTCCGGGGGCATCGACTCCACGGCGGTGGCCGCGCTCGCGAAGCGGCACAACCCCAAGCTCCTGACGTTCACGACCGGCTTCGAGCGCGAGGGATACAGCGAGATCGATGTCGCCGCCGAGTCGGCCGCGGCGATCGGCGTCGAGCACATCACCAAGGTGGTCAGCGCCGAGGAGATGATGCAGACGCTGCCCTTGATCGTCTGGTATCTCGACGACCCGGTGGCCGATCCGGCGCTCGTGCCGCTCTACTTCATCGCCCGCGAAGCCCGTAAGCACGTCAAGGTCGTGCTCTCCGGCGAGGGCGCGGACGAGCTCTTCGGCGGCTACACGATCTACCGCGAGCCGATCTCGCTGCGCGCGTTCGGCCACCTGCCGGCGGCGGCGCGGCGCAGCCTCGGCAAGCTGTCGACCCGGCTCCCCGAGGGCCGGCGCGGCAAGGACCTGCTGCGCCGCGGCGCAATCGGCATCGAAGAGCGTTACTACGGCAACGCCCGCATCTTCCGGCCGGACGAGATGCAGAGCCTGTTCCGCCGCTTCGACCCGGACGTCTCGTACATGGACGTCACGCGCAAGCTCTACGAGCAGACGACGCATCTCGACGACTCGACGCGCATGCAGTACGTCGACCTGTTCACCTGGCTGCGCGGCGACATCCTCGTCAAGGCCGACAAGATGACGATGGCGAACTCGCTGGAGTTGCGCGTGCCGTTCCTCGACACCGAGGTGTTCGCGATCGGCTCGTCCATCCCGACCGATCTGAAGATCACCAGGGAGACGACGAAGTACGCGCTGCGCCGCGGCTTGGAGCAGATCGTGCCGCCGCACGTGCTGCACCGTCCGAAGCTCGGCTTCCCGGTGCCGATCCGCCATTGGCTCAAGGACGTCATGTACGACTGGGCGCGGTCGATCATCACCGAGTCCCAAGCCGACGAACTCATCGATCGCGACGCCGCGATTCGCCTGCTGGACGCGCATCGGGGCGGGCCGCACGACTACTCGCGCAAGATCTGGACGCTGCTCGTCTTCTTGACCTGGCACGGCATCTTCGTCGAGGGCCGCATTACGCCGGACGTCCCCGAGCCGGCCTATCCGGTGCGCCTGTAGCGCGGACGCCTAGCGTCGAGACCTCGCGCGGGCCTTCACGATCGAGCGCACCGACAGCACCGTGACCAATGCGACGAGCTGGCCGCCGAGCGCGAGCCGCGTGACATCGACCGCGGGTCGCCACGTGACGTCGCTCCCGCGGATCACGTAGACGCCGACCGGCCGGACCCGTATCCCGAAACCACCACCCTCGCCCTGCGCGTCGTCCTTGGGGTTCTGGCCGCCTCCGCCGCCACCACCGCCCATGACCTTCGCCACCGGGATGACCGTGACGCCGTCCGAGTCGTACGACTCGCCGAACACCCGCTTGACAGTCATCGCGTCTCTGACCTGCCCGATCAGTTGCTGCACATCCATCGCCAACTCCTTTCCCGCCCTCCAGCGTGGCGGATCCGTGGTGATGACACTGGGACAATTGCGGTGATTGCCGGATATGACAGGCTGGCTGGACAAGGACGCGAGGAGCAAGGTGCGAGCGGAGGGCGGCCGCGATGACGGCTGGACTGACGAGCAGCGTAGGCGCGAGGAACGAGCGCCGAGCAGCGCAGGAGGGAAGCCGTCATCTCCAGCGGCCGACCGCAGCGTACGAGGAGGAACTATGAGTGATCTCTTGGGCTTGCCCGTCACCACCCTGCAGGGCGAGGCCACCACGTTCGGCGAATTGAGCGCCGGCAAGACGGCACTGGTGGTCAACGTCGCGAGCCGGTGCGGCCTGACGCCGCAGTACGCGAAGCTCGAAGCGCTGCACGAGGAACTCGGCGCGCAGGGCTTCACGGTGATCGGCTTCCCGTGCAATCAGTTCCACGGCCAGGAGCCCGGTAGCGCCGAGGAGATCGCGGAGTTTTGCTCGGCCACCTACGGGGTCACGTTCCCCATGTCGAACAAGATCGACGTGAACGGTCCGGCGCGCGATCCCATCTACACGCTGCTCACCGACGTCGAGGACGCGAGCGGGCACAGCGGCGACATTCGCTGGAACTTCGAGAAGTTCGTGGTGACTCCGGACGGCACCATCGCCACGCGGTTCAGCCCGCGGACCGAGCCCGATGCGCCCGAGGTTCGCGCCGCGATCACCGCAGCGCTCCCGTAGTCGACCCGGCCGGTAAGAGGTCGAACTGGCGGCCGTCCTCGCCCCCTCGTGCGGTGACGGCCAGCAGCCCTGCGGAGAATCCTCCGGGAGGGCGGCACCTCGGCCCAGGAGCGTCCGACCCCCCGATACGTGACGTTCGTCCTGTCTCGCACCGCATTTCGGGCCGTCGGCTGCGCGCGTAGCCTCTGGTCACCGACACCGGGCGGGGGCGCGCATGCCGAAGACGGCCGAACCCAGGCAGCCGGTGGCGCGCGAGCGGTACGTCGAGGTCGACGGCACCGCGCTGTTCGTCCGCGAGATCGGCGACGGGCACCCGATCGTCGTGCTGCACGGCGGCCCGGACTTCGACCACACCTACCTGGTTCCGGAGTTGGACCGGCTCGCCGCCTCCGCTCGGCTCATCTACTACGACCAGCGCGGCCGTGGTCGTTCGGCGGCGGTCGCCGCCGAGGGGGTCGGCATCGAGTCGGAGCTGACCGACCTCGCCGCGCTGACGCGCGAAGTCGCTACCGACCCGGTGGCCCTGCTGGGTCACTCGTGGGGTGGTGTGCTCGCGATGGAGTACGCCGCTCGCTATCCGGAGCGCGTCTCACACCTGATCCTGATGGACACCGGCCCGGCCTCGGCGTCCGAGTGGGCGCGCTTCCGCGAGTACCTGCGCGCGCTCCGGGCGCCGGGCGAGGTCGAGGAGATGGCGCAGCTCGCGGCCACTGCGCGTTACGCAGCCGGTGACGTGCAGGCGGAGCTCGACTACTACCGGATCCACTTCCGCAGCACCGTCCCCGCCGAGCATCTCGAGGAGCTCCTCCGGCGGCTCCGTGCGCACTTCACCGAAGACACCGTGCTCGCCGCCCGTGCGATCGAGCAGCGTCTCTACGCGCAGACTTGTCTGCGCCCCGAATACGATCTCGTTCCCGCGCTGTCGGCTTTGCCGATCCCGACACTGGTGCTGTGCGGCGAGCACGACTTCATCCCGATCGAGATGGCGGCGCGTATCGCGGACGCGATGCCCGGCGCGCGCCTCGGTGTCATCGACGGGTGCGGGCACTTTCCGTATCTCGAGCGTCCCGACATGGTGCATGAACTCGTCGCCGGATTGATCAACGCCGGCTGACGCGCACGGTCAGCCCAGGTGGGGCAGCACCTCGGCGGCGCAGTCGTCGCCGTAGGACGCGGCGAGTCGGTCGGCGAAGTCGTTGGGTTTGACGACGTACTCCTGCGTGCCGACCGTCTCGAGGACGAGCGTGGCGAGCAGGCTGCCGACCTGTGCCGCCCGCTCCCACGACAGCCCCCACTCGCGGGCGGTGAGAAAACCGGCACGGAACCCGTCCCCGACCCCGGTCGGATCGGCCTTCGTCCGCTCCTTCGCGCAGGGGACGTGCGCGTACTCCACGCCGCGGCCGACGATCTCGACGCCCTTCGAACCGAGCGTCGTCACGCGCACGTCGACCATCCCGAGCAGGTCCTCCTCGGCGAGGTTGGTCTTCGATTTGAGCAGGCTCTTCTCGTAGTCGTTCGTGAACAGCAGCTCCGCTCCATCGACGAGCTTGTACAGCTCCTCGCCGCTCATCCGGGCGATCTGCTGGGACGGGTCGGCCGCGAACCGGTAGCCGCGATCGCGGCACTCGGCGCTGTGCCGCACCATGGCCGCGGGGTCGTCCGCGCTGATCACGACGAGGTCGGCGTTGGTCGCCTGCCACGCGGGTTCCAGCTCGATGTTGCGCGCTTCGCTCATCGCGCCGGCGTAGAACGATGCGATCTGGCACATCTGTTCGTCGGTCGTGCAGACGAAGCGCGCAGTGTGATGGACGTCTGAGACGTAGACGAACTCGCAGTTGACGCCGTGCCGTTCCAGCCACGACCGGTACTCGTCGAAGTCGGCGCCGACCGCACCCATCAACACCGGTGCGCCGCCGAGCTGTCCCATGCCGAACGCGACGTTGGCCGCGACGCCGCCGCGGCGCACGACCAGGTCATCGACGAGGAAGGAGAGCGACACCTTGTGCAGCTGATCGGCGAGCAACTGCTCGGAGAACGTGCCCGGGAAGTGCATCAGGTGATCGGTGGCGATGGACCCTGCAACGAGGACACTCACGGGAGAACGCTACCCAACTAGCGGCCGAAAAGACGCCGACGGCCGGACACGAATCACGTGTCCGGCCGTATCGGCGGTTACAAATGCGGTACTAAATGCGGTATTAGCCGCAGAAGCTGTTGCCGCAGGCGCATCCGCTCGACGCGTTGGGATTGTCGATGGTGAAGCCCTGCTGCTCGATCGTGTCGGTGAAGTCGACCGTGGCGCCGCCGAGGTAGGGGGCGCTCATCCGGTCGACGACCAAGGGGACGCCGTGCCGCTCGAGCTCGATGTCGCCGTCGAGGCTGCGCTCGTCGAAGAAGAGCTGATACTGCAGACCGGAGCAGCCGCCGGGCTGCACCGCCACGCGCAACCGGAGGTCGTCGCGGCCCTCCTGGTCGAGCAGGGCGCGTACCTTGACCGCGGCCGCCTCGGTGAGCGCCATTTCCTTGGCCGGTGCGTCGGCGGGTGCGCTCGTAAGCTCGACAGGGCTTTCGGTGCTCGTCATGGTGCTCCCAGCAGGATTCGGTTTCAGCGATGCCTTTGCAACCGGATCTTTCCGGCAACCATTCCATGGTAACCATGACTCCGACGTCCGCTATGGACCTAGGGCCCTGATTACGCAAAAGCTCCGAGCCCGCATCGGCGCGCACGCCCGCTGACACTGGCCCGGATGGCCGCGCTGCCGTAGGTATTCTGGGCGCGTGAAGCTGACCCGCCGCGCGAAGCCGGCCGAGGCCGAGGCCGAGACGGTCGCCGACGACGCCACCGACACCGAAGCGGCGACAAGTAAGGGTCGGCCGACGCCGAAACGGCGGGATTCGCAGGGGCGGCGCGGGCCGGTGTCGGCGCCGAGGACCCGAAAAGAGGCGTACGCGCGGCAGAAGCAACTCGCCAAGCAGCAGAAGACTGCGCGGTCCACCGCGAAGCCACGCTCGGCGGCCGAGCAGCGCGCCGCCCTCAAGCGCGGCGATCCGAGCGTGCTGCCGCGCCGCGACCAGGGCAAGACCCGCAAGCTTGCGCGCGACTACGTCGATTCACACCGGATGATGAGCAACTACCTGCTCGTGCTGTTCCCGCTCATGATCGCGGGTATCGCGCTGCCGCAGTTGCAGCTGGTGGTGCTCGCCGTGTTCGTCGCGCTGCTGGTCGAGTGGTATTTCGTGGGCCGGCGCATCCGCGCGATGTCGATGAAGCGCTTCGGCGAGGCGCAGGGCGGCAACATGTCGATCGGCTTCTACGCCGGCAGTCGCGCGTACCTGCCGCGCCGGTGGCGACTGCCGGCCCCGCAGGTCGAACGCGGCGATCCGATCTGACCCGATCTCCCGTTCCCATGGCGCGCGTGGCGGTCACCGGCAGCAGCGGCAAGCTGGGTCGGGTCGTGGTCGACCATCTCGTCGAACACGGCTGGGACGTAGTCGCGCTCGATCGCGTGCCATCGCCGCGCGCCGACGTCGTGTCCTCGATCGTCGACCTCACCGACTTCGGCGAGGCGGTCGAGGCGATCAGCGGGATCGACGACCGGCACCAAGGTGTCGACGCGCTCGTGCACCTCGCCGCGATCCCCGCCCCCGGCCTGTTGCCGAACGCCGCCACCTTCGCCAACAACGTCACCGCGTCCTACAACGTGTACGCCGCGGCCGTCCGCGCCGGCGTCCGCAAGATCGTCTGGGCGTCGAGCGAGACGGTGCTCGGGCTGCCGTTCGACGAGCCGCCGCCCTACGTCCCAGTGGACGAGGAGTACCCGCCGCGGCCGAACAGCACCTACTCGCTCGTGAAGACGCTCGAGGAGGAGATGGCACGTCAGCTGTGCCGGTGGTACCCGGATCTCTCGATGACGGGGCTGCGGTTCAGCAACGTCATGTATCCCGAGGACTACGCGCGGTTCCCCTCCTACGACGCCGACGCCGCGCTACGGAAGTGGAACCTGTGGGGCTACATCGACGCGCGCGACGGTGCGCAGGCCGTGCGCCGCGCGCTCGAGAATCGCAGCGTCGGGCCGGACGTCTTCATCATCGCCAACGCCGACACGGTGATGTCCCGCCCCAATGCAGAGCTGCTCGCCGAGGTGTTTCCGGACGTGCCGCTCGCAAAACCGGTCGGATCGCATGAGACGCTGCTGTCGATCGACAAGGCCCGCCGGGTCCTCGGCTACGAACCGCAACATTCGTGGCGTGCCGAATCAGATTGAGTCACGCTGCGCAACTGCGGGCTCAGACGGGTATCACCCTGGCATCAGAGTCCAACGTCGAGGACGAGGAGTAGCGCGCCCGGGGGCGTCCGAAGGGGCGCGGCGCCGGGAGGTGGCGATACGTGGGGCAGATGCGGGCGTCGTTCGACATTCCGGCCACGCCGGCCGGCCCGGCCGGCGCGCGACATGCTGTCGCTGCGCTGTTGCCCATCTGGGGGCTCGCTTCGCTGATCGCGGATGCCGAGCTGGTGGTGAGCGAGTTGGTCACCAATGCGATCCAGCATGCCCCGGGCACGGACACCGTCGAGCTCGAGTTGGTCGCACACGCCGATTGGCTGCACATCTCGCTCGCCGACGGGTCGGTGGCCGAACCGACGGTCGCGGAGCTGGACCGCGAGGCGCTGGGCGGCCGCGGGATGCGGATCGTCGCCGCTCTCGGTCAACGGTGGGGTGCGGAGGTGTACCGCGGCGGCAAGCGGGTGTGGGTGGACCTCGTCCGACCGGATGGCGCAATCGCACCTCGCCGGTGATGCAGGCGCCGCCGTGCCGGGTATACCGCCGTCGTGGCTCGTCTTCTGATCGGTCCCGTTCTGCGCCACGTCGGCCGTACCGACGCCACCGTCTGGGTGGAGACGGACACGCCGTGCGAGGTGACGGTGCTGGGCACCCGCGAACACACCTGGACGGTGGCCGGGCACCACTACGCGCTGGTGGTGCTGACCGACCTCGAACCCGGCAGCACCGTCCCGTACGAGGTTCACCTCGACGGTGAGCCGGCATGGCCGCCGCTGACCGGTGACCGGCCGGCGTCGGTGATCCGCACGCTCGGCGACGAACGCTCGTTGCGCATCGCGTTCGGCTCGTGCCGCTACGGCCGGGTCGCGGTCAAGCTCGACGACCCGCACTTCGACGTGGATGCCCTTGCCTGCATCGCGCGCCGGATGGTCGGCAAGCCGCAGCAGACCTGGCCGGACGCCTTGCTGATGCTCGGCGACCAGGTGTACGCGGACGAGACGTCGGAGGCCACGAGGCGCCGCATCCGCGCCAGGCGCGACATCACGCAGGGCGCAAAGGACCAGGTGGCCGACTTCGAGGAGTACACCTGGCTCTACCTCGAGTCGTGGACCGACCCGGACGTGCGCTGGTTGCTGTCCACCGTGCCGAGTTCGATGATCTTCGACGACCACGACGTGCGCGACGACTGGAACACCTCTCACTCGTGGCGCGAGGACATGCGCCGCACGTCCTGGTGGCAGGACCGCATCGCCGGCGGGCTGTCCTCTTACTGGGTCTACCAGCACATCGGCAACCTCTCGCCGGACGACCTCGCGAAGGACGACCTGTACCAGCGGGTGCGCTCGTACGACGGGGACGCCGAGCCGCTGCTGCGCGAGTTCGTCGAGGCTGCGGACCGGGAGGCCGACGGCGCGAAGGGCGCGCGGTGGTCGTTCCGCCGCGACTTCGGCCGGACCCGCGTGGTCATCATCGACTCCCGGTGCGGACGGATCCTCGCCGACGGGGCGCGCAGCATGGTGAGCGAGGACGAGTTCGCCTGGATCGCGGAGCAGGTGGACGGCGACTACGACCATCTTCTGCTCGGCACGTCGCTGCCCTGGCTGCTCCCCCGCGCGTTGCACGACCTGGAGGCGTGGAACGAGGCCATGGCCTCGGGCGAACACGGTCGGCGCCGGGCTCGCTTTGCCGAGCGGCTGCGTCGCGCCGCCGACCTCGAGCACTGGGCGGCGTTCGGGCGCTCGTTCGAAGCGTTGACCGGCCTGCTGGGCGAGGTGGCCAGGGGCGAGCGCAGCCCCGACCGGCCGCCGGCCTCCGTGTGCGTGCTCTCCGGCGATGTCCACCACGCCTACGCCGCCCAGGCGCAGTATCGCGACGCGACGCCCGCGCCCGTCTACCAGCTCACCTGCTCGCCGCTGCACAACTTCGTGCCGCGAGCGATGAAAGTTACGTTCCGCGCGGCCTGGAGCCCGGTTGCCGAACGCGTCATGAGCAACCTCCTTCGGTTGTCGGGCCCGGTGCCACGTCCCTCGCTGGAGTGGAAGCGGCTGCACGGGCCGTCGTTCGGCAACGAGATCGCGACGCTGCTGATCGACGGGCGCCAGGCGGAGTTCGTGCTCGAGCGCTCTGCGTCATCCGACGAGTCGGGCGACTTGCGCGAACTCGTGCGATTGCAACTGGCGCGCTGAACCGGCTCCGCGCGATCCGTCAGCGGCCCGTCGTGCCGTCGATGGCCTCACGAAGCAGATCGGCGTGGCCGTTGTGCCGCGCGTATTCGCCGATCATGTGGACGTACACCATCCGCAGCGAGAACGGCTCGCCGTCGAAGTCGAAGGTGTCCGCGAAATCCAAGCCCGCGACCGCCGCATCGGCGCTGCGCCACTCGTCCTGCAGTCGCCGGACCGCGTCGGGCGCCTCGGCCGGGTCGAGCGCGTCGTAGTCGTGGTCCTTGCCGAGCGCGAGGTCGTACATCGGCGCGATGCCCTCGCCGGCGGCGCGCTGCCGGAACCAGATCCGCTCCACCTTCGCGACGTGGCGCACGAGTCCGAGCAGCGAGAGGTTGGACGACGGGAGCGGACGATCGGCCAACTGCTCGCCGGTCAGGCCGGCGCAGATGTTGAGCAGGGTGCTGCGCTGCCAGCCGAGATAACCCTCGAGTATCGGCCGGTCGGACCCGGTGAGCGGTCCGTCGACGGGTGCGGGCGCGGGAACTGTCCATGTCGTGCGCATCGTCATCGTCATCCGTTCAAATAGGCGAGCACGGCGAGCACCCGGCGGTTGTCGTCCTCGGACTGCGGCAGACCCAGTCGGTTGAAGATGCTGTTCGTGTGCTTGCTGACCGCCTTCTCGGTTACGAACAGCCGGCCCGCGATCGCCGCGTTGGATCGCCCCTCGGCCATGAGCGCGAGCACTTCCCGCTCGCGCGGAGTCAGCGTCTGCAGCGGCTCGTCGATCGCGGAGCGCCTGGTGAGCAGTTGGGCCACCACCTCGGGATCCATCGCGGTGCCCCCAGCCGCGACCTGGCGCACCGCGTCGACGAACTGGCCGACGTTGAACACCCGGTCCTTGAGCAGGTAGCCGACCCCGCCGGAGCGGTCGCCCAGCAACTCCCGCGCGTAGCGCTGCTCCACGTACTGCGACAGGACGAGGATCGGCAGCCCGGGCACCTGTGCGCGCGCCTCGATCGCCGCCTTCAGCCCCTCGTCGGTGAACGTCGGCGGCAGCCGCACGTCGACGATCCCGACGTCCGGCTTGTGCGTCGTCAGGGCGCGCAGCAGCGACGGCCCGTTGTCGACGGCCTCGACGACCTCGCAGTCGTGCGTTTCGAGCAGCCTGATCAGGCCTTCCCGGAGGAGGGCAAGGTCCTCTGCGATCACCACCCGCACGGCAGCACGATAACGACTGCGGTCGGCCCGCCGCCGCGGCCTGCGGACTAGGCCCGCTTCGTGGTGCCGGCCAGGACGACCTGACCGCTCGAGTCCTCACCAGCTCCGACGACCTGCCGAGTGATCGTGAACGTCGTGAAATCAGCCGGCGACACGGCCGACCAGAGCGTGACGTCCCGGCCGTCGTTGAACGTCCCGACCGGGACCAATACGCCGTCGGCGCTCTTGAGCCAGGCCTCGTAGTAGCGTCCGTTGTCGCGCCGGGGCAGCCCGTCGGCATGCAGTTCGATGCGCCATCCGCTGGTGCTCTTCGTGAGCGTGACGTCGCCTGATGCGTTTGGCTGGAGTTCGGTCGCGGCCAGCGTCGCCGCGAACTTTTCGGGATTGCTGGTGGTGCGCGTGCCGAAGAAGACACCCAGTGCGAGGGCGATGATCACCGCCGCGGCCGCACTCAACATGATCCAGCGCCGGTGGCTCGCGCGCCGCACCGCATGCAGCGGCGTCGGGCCAGTGGCCGGGTTCTCTCGCGCGGCCGCGACCGCAGCCACGACGCGCTCGCCCAACTCGGCCGGCGGTTCGGCCCACAGGGCGTGATCGGCGAGCAGGCCGCGCAGGTCGTCGAGCGCCGCGACATCGCTGGCCGGCAAGGCGACGGGTTCGTGCGCAGCGGCGTCGTCGCCCGCGAGGTAGGCGGCGCGCTGGTCGTCGGTCACGATCAACCTCCCGCTTCCCGCGACGGGGCGCCCGGACCGCCCGCCCGCAGATGATCCAGCAAGCCGACGAGACGTCGATGCGCTCGGTGTGTCCTCGACTTGACGGTACCTACCGGTACGCCGAGTCGCGTGGCGATCTGGCTGTGGGTCAGTCCCGTGAAGTGCTGCAGCCGGACCAATTGCGCCTCGTCCGGAGGCAGCGAATCGACTGCACGACGCACCTCCCAGACCTCGTAGATCTGCTCGGCCGAGGGCGGTGCGCTGGCCAGCAGCGGCTCGGCCGCTTCGAGGCTCGCGTGTCCGCGGTTGCGCCGGGACTGCCGGTAGATGTCGATCGCCGCGCGGCGGGCGATCGTCGCGAGCCATGGCCCGAGCGCTTGAGTGGGGTCGAATCGGTGCGCCGAACGCCACGCCTGGACGAACGCCTGCTGGGTTGCGTCCTCGGCCAGCCCCGAGTCACCGAGCACTTTGTAGGCAACCGCGTAGACGAGCCGGCCGTAGCTCTCATAGACGGCGCGGACGCTGTCCGGGTCGCCCGCTGCGAAATCGGCCGCCAGCTGGGCGTCCCCCGATGCCACGTCGAGCACCCTACCCGCGCCCGCTCGCAATGTGGGCCTCCCGCCACGACTGTCGGCATCGCGTAGTAGGTACGTACGTCGGGACGGCACCGGTTCGCGTTCGCATCGGTCCCCCTCGAAATATCTGTCTGCGCCTGCTGCCGGGACCTACGGGATCCTGCCGCACCGGGCGCACGCGGACATCCGTGCCGAGCACGCATTCGGCACGCAATCCGGTAACGGGTGACGGGAGCAGAACCTGGCCGAGAACCGATCGCGGGACAAGCCGCGTACCCCTGCCGAACGCGTCGAGACGGCCTCGGCGCAGCACACTCGGAGGAACGCATGAAACTGTCTCTGAAGGCCGCCGCCGCCACCACGGCCGCCGTCCTCGCCGCGGGCGGCGTGGCCACCGCGGCCACCGCCCCCAGCGCGCAGTCCGCGGGCTCGGGCCTCACGTTCCATCTCATCCGCTCGGCCGGCGCGGTCGCGGCCGGGTGCCTCGACGATGCGCGGGCAACGGTGCACGTCAAGCATGCGGGTCAGGTCGAGATCATGACGATCGACGCGCACAACCTGCCGAAGCGGACCGGCTTCGACGTCTTCATCAACCAGCTTCCGAACGCGCCGTTCGGCGTTTCGTGGTACCAGGGCGATCTGCACAGCGACAAGCACGGTGACGCGCACGTCACCTTCATCGGGCGGTTCAGCGTCGAGACGTTCGCCGTCGCGCCGGGCAGCGGGGCGGCGCCGGTCGTGCACCACGACCCGATCGCCGACGCCACCACCAACCCGGCCTTCGCCCCGGTGCACACCTACCACGTCGGCGTCTGGTTCAACTCGCTGCAGAAGGCCATCGACGCCGGCTGCGCCACCGACACCACGCTCCCGACGCCCTTCAACGGCGATCACAACGCCGGACCGCAGGCCCTGAGCACGCGGCAGTTCGACGACCGGCACGGGCCGCTGCGCCAGTTCAAGCCCTGACGAGCCGCAACCGCGGGGAGAGACTGGCCCGGTCAACGCAGACCGGGCCAGTCTCTTGTGCTTCCCGGGTCACCCCTTCCCGGCAGACGGCAGCGTCTTCGGCGTCGACCACGCGCCGGGCAGCACGATGACGACCTCGGTCGGCCCGCCGGGCGGGCTGTCGACGGTCAACACACCGTCGAATGCGGACAGCCGTCGCGCGATGCCACGCAGCCCGGTGCCGCGGCTCGCGTCCGCACCGCCGATCCCGTCGTCCTCGACGCGCAACTCGATGTCGTTCGCCACCCGGTTCAGCCGGATCGTCACCTGCTTCGCCGATGCGTGCTTGACGACGTTGGTCAGCGCCTCGGCTGCCGCGAAGTACGTCGCGGATTCGACCGGCGCCGGCAACCGTCCCGAGATGTCGCTGCGCACGTCCACCGGCACCGGCACCGCCGTGGCGAGTGCCCGCACCGCCTCGACGAGCCCCCGGTCGGCCAGCACCGGCGGGTGGATGCCGCGCACAAGTTCGCGCAGCTCGGCCAGCGCGTCCGTGGCCGTGTCCCGTGCCTCGCTCAACAGCGACTTCGCCATCTCCGGGTCCCGTTCGAGCTGCTCCTGGGCGAGTCCCAGATTCATGCCGATCGCCACCAGCCGCGCCTGCGCCCCGTCGTGCAGATCGCGCTCGATGCGGCGCAGTTCCGCCGCTTGGGTGTCGACGGTCTCGGCGCGCGACTCGGTGAGTTGTTCCACCCGCAGCGCGAGCCGGCTCTTCTCCGAGACCGACAGCAGCGCGCGGGACAACGCCGCGTGGGCGCGCACGGCCATGCCGGGCGGCAGCCACCAGAAGATCAGATCGAGGACCGCCTCGACGATCCCGATGATGCCGAGCGCCAGGCCGACCGTTCCGTTGGCCATGAGCCACACGGCGTCGCGCCGCCGGGCCGGATCGCGGAACAGCGCCTGCACCCGAACCAGCAGGTTGCCCGAGCGCGAGGCGAGGTAGGGACTCTCGATGGTTCCCTTGCCGTCGATGTTCGTCAGCCGGCGGCGATAGAACTGGGCGATCGGACGGGCCACCGCCATCGCGACCAGCAGTATCGGGATGCCGACCCATACGACGATCAGCGCCGAGCCGAGGACGGTGAGGATGAACATCACCAGGCTCACCGCGGCGAACGCGGTGACGACGGGCGCCCACCACAGCAGCCGCACTCGCAACTTCAACGCGCCGATCACGCCTTCATCCTGACGCATCGGACCGGTTCCGCAGGTAGAGGAAACTCCACCATCAGCGGGGGCCCAGGCCCAGTGTTTCCGCCACCGGCCGGCGGCAACGTCATCGGTGCAGACAAATACCCCGCACTGAAAGGCAAGCGCCGTGTCTCAACACCAAGCCTCTGCGCGCCGGCCCGTCACCGTCCGGGTCGCGCGCTGGAGCGCCACCCACCCTTGGCGTGCTATCGCGCTGTGGCTGGTCTTCGTCGCCGCGTCCATCGCGATCGGCAACCTCTCCGGCCTGCACACGACGAGCGACGTCCAGGAGCTCACCGGCCAGTCGCAGCAGGCCCAGCGCTGGCTCGACGACGCCAACCTCGACTCACCGGACACCGAGAACGTGCTGGTTACCGCCCGCTCCGGCCGCCTCGACGCCGACCAGGCCCGGCAAGCGCTGGCCGCGGCCGCACACCGCATGCGGGCGCTGTCTGACGTGACCCGTGTCGGCAACCCGGTCGGCTCCGCCGACGGCAGCGCGATGACCGTCCAGCTGACCCTCAAGGACAACGCGGACATCAAACCCGTCCTCGCCGCCACCACCGCGACGCAACGCCAGTACCCCCACCTGCGGGTCGAAGAGGTCGGATCGGTGTCGATGGACGCCGCGGTCAACGACCAGGTCAATAGCGACCTGTCGGCAGCGGCGAAGTACAGCCTGCCGGTGACGCTGGTGATCCTGCTGATCGCGTTCGGCGCCATCGTGGCTGCCGGCGTGCCGGTCCTGCTCGCTCTCTCGGCGGTCGGTTCGGCGATCGGGCTCACGGCGCTGTCCTCGCACCTGATCCCGAGCACCGAGTCGGTCTCGAGCGTGATCCTGCTGATGGGGATGGCCGTCGGCGTCGACTACTCGCTGTTCTACGTGAAGCGCGCCCGCGCCGAGCGGCACCGCGGGCACAGCCAACTCGACGCGGTGGAGATCGCCGCCGAGACGGCCGGCCACTCGGTGCTGGTCTCCGGGCTAGCGGTGCTGGTCTCCATGTTCGGGCTCTACCTCTCCGCGGACGCGACCTTCGCCGGCCTCGGGACGGGCGCGATCATCGTCGTCGCGGTCGCGGTGCTGGGCTCGCTCACGGTGCTGCCCGCCGTGCTCGTCAAGCTCGGCAGGGGGATCGACCGGCCGCGCATCCCGGTGCTCTGGCGCCTGACCACGCTGGATCGCGAACCGCGGTTGTGGGCCGCGCTGCTGCGTCCGTCGCTGCAACGCCCGGGCCGCACGCTGCTCATCTCGGTACTGGCCCTGAGCGCCGTCGCGATACCGGCGCTCGGCATGAAGTTGCGCTCGGACAGCGCGCAGTCGCTGCCGTCCTCGATCGCGAAGACGCACACGCTCGACCGGCTCGCCACCGCGTTCCCGGACAAGCAGGCCGAGCAGCAGGTCGTGGTCCGCTCGGCCGCGGTGGACGCACCGGCCGTGCACACCGCGCTGCGCCAGCTCGCGACCTCGGCCGCGGACAGCGGGCTGTTCCTGCGCAACACGCAGCACATCCGCGTCTCGGCCGACCACACCGTGCAGGTGATGCAACTCGACGCGCCCTACGACGAGGAGGCGCCCAAGGCCCGTGCCGGGATCGATCTGCTGCGCTCGGAGCTCGTGCCGCATGCACTACGCGACGTGCCGGGCGCGGAGTTCGCAGTCGGTGGCGACACCGCGCAGAACCTCGACATCGACCGGCACATGTCCGACCGGCTGCCGTGGGTGATTGGCTTCGTCGTCGGGCTGACCGTATTGATCATGGGTTGGGTGTTCCGCTCCGTCACGATCGCGTTGACCACGGCCGTGATGAACCTGCTTTCGGCAGGCGCATCCTTCGGCGTGCTCGTGCTCACCTTCCAGCACTCGTGGGCCGAGTCGCTGCTCGGCTTCAAGTCGACGGGTGCCTTGATCAACTGGATCCCGCTGTTCTGTTTCGTCGTGCTGTTCGGCCTCTCGATGGACTATCACGTGTTCGTCATCAGCCGGATCCGCGAGGCGGCGGCACGTGGCCTGTCCACCCGGGATGCGATTCGCGAGGGCATCACGCGGTCGGCCGGCACGGTCACCAGCGCCGCGCTCGTCATGGTTTCGGTGTTCGCGATCTTCGCCGGCCTGCACATGATCGAGATGAAGGAACTCGGCGTCGGGCTGGCGATCGCGGTCCTCGTGGACGCGCTGGTCGTGCGCACGATCGTGTTGCCGTCGCTGATGATGCTGCTCGGCAGGTGGAACTGGTGGCCCGGCCGCGTGCGGGCGGGCGCGGTGTCGACGGCGCGCGAGCCGGAGTTGGTGTCGGTCTGACTCTCGCCTCATCCGTGATCAACAGGGCCGAACCGTCGTTACCGAACGGTTCGGCCCTGTTGATCAACGAGGCGGGCGGCGTTGCGAGGCGCGCGTCAGCTGTCGGCCAGCAGCATCGGGCCGTAAACCTTGCGCTCGCCGTCGAACAGCGTCGCCTGCACGACGCCAACGCCGGCGAGTTCGCGCCAGTGCTCGCCCAGCCAGCTCTCGGCGTCCGACTGGTTGGAATGAGTCGGCGAGCTCGGACTCGACAGTTCTTTGCCGTCGTTGCCTTCGAGGCGCCATGACCAAGTCATCGGTGGCAGCGTACATACTGGCCCGGTGACCGCCGCCGCCCTGCTGGACCTCGGCGCCGACGTGCGATGGCCCGACGCCGAGGCGGCGGGTGCGGCCCGCACCCACACGGACCGGCCCGCGGGACGGCTCGGCGAGCTGGTCGAGTGGCTGTCCGCGACGCAGGGCAAGTTCCGGCCCGAGTTGCCACGCCGCGCGCGGTGCATCGTGTTGGGCTCCGCGTCGGACCCGCTGGTCGAGCTCGCCGCGACGCTCGATATCGGAGTGGTGAGCGTCGAGTTGCCGGTCGATGCCGCGGCCGCGCTATCGCTCGGCGTGCAGACGGCCGACGACGAGATCGAGGCGGGCGCCGACCTGCTGGTGCTCGCCGGTCACGACGACGCGCCTGCGCCGGCCGCGGTGGTCAGCGTCATCGCGGGGGCCGAACCCGTCGCGCTGCTCCCGCGCGGCGCTGCCGCGGTCGACACCGCTCGGTGGGTCGACGATGCGACGCGGATGCGGAGCCTGCGGCGACGCATCGTGCAGCTGCGCGCCAGCCCGGACGAGCTGCTCGCCGAGCTCGGCAGCCCGGGGCTCGCGACGGCAGCGGGCTTCGCCTTGCGCGCGGCGGCCAGGCGCACGCCGCTCGTGCTCGACGGGACTGCCGCGGTCGCCGCGGGGCTGCTGTGCGCCGATTCCCAGCCTCGCGCGCGCGAGTGGTGGCAGGTCGCCGACACCTCCCCCGATCGCGCCCACGCCCGCGCACGGGAACAGCTCGAGCTGCGCCCGCTGCTCGACCTCGGCACCGACACCGGCGACGGCATCGCCGGGGCCCTGGCGGTTGCGGTGCTCCATGCCGCAGTCGTAGCGAGCGGGCGCGATGAGTGAGGCCGACCGGCCGCTGCCCGCCTCGCGCCGGGACGCCGTCGAAGCGGTCACCTGGCCGGTGCGCGTCGCCGCGGCGTGGAGCTGGCGCCTGATCGTCATCGGCTTCGCGGTGCTCATCCTGGCGCGCATCTTCAACCGCATCGAACTGGTCGCTTTCTCCTTCGTCCTCGCGCTGTTCTTCACGGCTGTGCTGCACCCGCTCGAGGTGTTGCTGCGCCGCATCCCCGGGCCGCGTTCGATCTCTGCCGGCCTCGCGCTACTCGTCGGGCTCGCTGTCCTGGCCGGCATCGGCTGGTTCGTCACGTGGCAGATCACGCAGCACTCGGCGCAGCTCGGCGACCAGATCAACAACTTCGTCGACAGCATCCGCAACTGGCTGCGGACCGGCCCGCTGCACCTCAAATCGTCCGACCTCGACAACATCGTCGACAAGATCAAGTCGACCGTCCAGGAGCATCAGAGCCAACTGGTCAGCGGCGCCATCCAGACGGTGCGCACCGTTGTCGAATTGCTCGGCGCGGGGTTGCTGACCCTGCTGTCCACCTTCTTCCTGCTGCGTGACGGCGAGCAGATCTGGGGCTGGACGTTGCGGTTGTTCCCACGCGGGGCGCAGCCACGCCTCGACCACGCCGGCCGGGTCGGCTGGCGCACGCTCGGCGGGTTCATGCGCGGGCAGGTGCTGATCGCGCTGCTGCACGGCGTGTCGATCATGATCGTGCTGTTCATCCTCAACGTGCCGCTCGCCGCCGCGCTCGGCGTCCTCATCTTCCTCGGCTCGTTCGTCCCGCTGATCGGTCTGACCGTCACAGGATCGCTTGCTGTCGCGGTGGCGGGCCTCGAGCACGGCGTCACCGGAGCCATCGTGGTGGGCATCGCGATCGTCGTGCTCGTCCAGCTCGAGGCGCACCTGTTGCAGCCGCTCATCATGAGCCGCAGCGTCGAGATCCATCCGCTGGCGGTGGCGCTCTCGGTGCTTACCGGGACGCTCCTCGCGGGCATCGTGGGCGCGCTGCTCGCGGTGCCCCTCGTCGCGTTCCTCAACGCGACGATCCACGCGTTGCGAGCCGACCCGGCCGGACCGGCCGACGCGCCGGAGCCGCCGGTGCTCGAGAAGGACGAGCAGCTGGACGATCCCGCCGAACCTCTATCGGACGTGTGACTCGACGAACGGCGGCTTCACGACCCGCGCCTGACTGCGCCGGCCGCGCACGTCGATCTGGATGACGTCACCGTCCGCGACGCCGGCGTCGGCCGAGATGAGCGCGAGCCCGATGCCGACGCGCCGGCTCGGCGAGAACGTCCCGCTCGTCACCTCGCCGATGACCTCGCCGGCTTCGCTCAGGACGGGCATGTGCGCACGCGGGATGCCGCGGTCCAGCGATTCGAGCCCGCGCAGCGTCCGCGCCGGACCTGCGGCCTTCTCCTCGACCAGGACGTCCCGACCCCAGAAGGCGTCCTTCTTCCACCCGACCGCCCAGCCGGCGCGCGCCTGCAGCGGCGAGATGTCGAGGGAGAGATCCTGCCCGTGCAGCGGGTAGCCCATCTCGGTGCGCAGCGTGTCGCGCGCGCCCAGGCCGGCCGGCATGCCTCCCGCGCCGCGCACCTGCTCGGCCAGCGCATCCCACAGCGCCAGCGCGTCGCCCCACGCGGGGATCAACTCGTAGCCGTGCTCGCCGGTGTAACCGGTGCGGCAGATCCGCACCGGACGGCCGTCCCATTCCGCGTCGGCGTACGCCATGTAGTCCTGCGTGGACGGCAGCCCGAGCCGATCGAGCACGTCGGCCGAGCGCGGGCCCTGCACCGCGAGGACGGCGAAGTCCCGGTGCCGGTTGGTGACCTCGATGCCGTCCGGGGCGACGGCCGCGAGCCGGCGCACGACCTCGGTGGTGTTCGCGGCGTTCGGCACGAGGAAGACATCGTCGTCGTCCACCAGATAGGCGATCAGGTCGTCGACCACGCCGCCCGACTCGTCGCAGCACAGCGTGTATTGCGCCTGGCCGGGCGCGATGCGGTCGAGGTCGTTCGTCAGACAGGAGTTCACGAACGCCCGCGCGCCCGGCCCGCGCACTGTCGCCTTGCCGAGGTGCGAGACGTCGAAGACGCCGACCGCCTCGCGCACCGCGGCGTGCTCCTTCAGCACGCCGCCACCGGCCGCGGTGTATTCGATCGGCATCTCCCAGCCGCCGAAGTCGGCGAGCTTCGCACCGAGGGCGACGTGCCGGTCGTACAGCGGCGAACGGAGCAGATCAGCCATGCGCGACAACCTACCCACCACCCGAACCCACGAAGAAGCGGCAAATGCATACGATCAGCGCATGCCGTCCGTTTCCGTCGTTTCCCCGAGTGCCTCGATCCGCGCCGACGCCGTCGTCGTCGGCGTGCACAGCAGCAAGGACGGTGGACAGCTCGCGTCCGGTGCCGAGCCGGTCGATGCGGCCATGGACGGGCGGCTCGCCGCGGCGGTCGAGGCACTGCGCCTGAAGGGCAAGCCCGACGAGGTGGCGAAGATCCCGACCCTCGGCCTGGCCGACTTCCCACTCGTGATCGCGACCGGGCTCGGCGCCGAGCCGGCCGATGCCGAGGCGGCGCGCCGCGCGGCGGGCGCTGCGATCCGCGCGCTGACCGCCTCCCGCCGGGTGCACATCGCGATCGACGCGTCGGTCGCGGCGCTGGCCGAGGGGGCGCTGCTCGGCGCGTACGCATTCACGGCGTACAAGTCGGCGCCGGCCAAGGAAGCGCTGCGCACCATCGCGATCGCCGCGGGGACGGCCTCGCGGACCGAGTTGCGGCGCGCCACCACGATCGCGGACGCGGTGCTGTTGACCCGCGATCTCGTCAACACACCGCCCAACGACCTCTTCCCGCAGTCGTTCGCCGAGCGGGCCGCGGCGCTGGCGGCCGAGCGCGGTCTCGCCATCGAGGTGCTCGACGAACGCGCGCTGCGGCGCGGCAAGTACGGCGGCATCCTCGGCGTCGGCAAGGGCAGCACGCATCCTCCGCGGCTGGTGCGGATCAGCTACCGCCCGACGCGGGCCAAGGGACATGTGGCGCTGGTCGGCAAGGGCATCACCTTCGACTCCGGCGGGCTCAATCTGAAGACCGCCAACCTCACCTGGATGAAGGCGGACATGGGCGGCGCCGCCGCGGTCATCGCGAGCACGTTCGCGCTCGCCGCGCTCAAGGTGCCGCTCGCCGTGACTGCCACGGTGCCGATGGCGGAGAACCTCCCGTCCGGGACGTCCTACCGGCCTTCCGACATCTTGACGATGCGCAACGGCAAGACCGTCGAGGTGGGCGACACGGACGCCGAGGGCCGGCTCATCCTGGCCGATGCGATCAGCCGGGCAGTCGAGGACGGGCCCGACCGGCTGATCGAGGCCTCGACGCTCACCGGTGCGCAGTTGATCGCGCTCGGCCCGCGCGTCATCGGCGTGATGGGCGAATCCGGCTGGCGGGACGAGGTCGCAGCCGCGGCCAACGAGGTCGGCGAGCACGCCTGGGCGATGCCGCTGCCGGACGAGTTGCGCTCCGACCTCGACTCCCCCGTCGCCGACCTGGTCAACGTCCCGGTCGAGCGATTCGGCGGCATGCTAGTCGGCGGGCGGTTCCTCGCCGAGTTCGTCCCGGACGGGCTGCCCTGGGTCCACCTCGATATCGCCGGGCCGGCGTTCAACAACGGCGGCGCCCGCGACTACACGCCGAAGGGCGGCACGGGCGCCGGCGTGCGGACGATCATCGCGGCCGCGGAGCGGTTCGCGGCTTCCGGCTGACGGCCACCGCTTCGTTGGCACTGCCGGCGCGAGTCACCGCACGCTCGAAGCGCAGGTGCAGGCTGCGGTAGGCGCGGGTCCGGATCCGCTCGGCGTGCACCGCGACCCAGCCGCACAGGATGGCGAGCGGCAACTCGCCGCAGAATGCGAGGACGATCGCGAGCACCATCTCGCCGTGTTGGGTCGAGCTGGTGAAGATGTCGAACCACGCGTCGACGATCAGCATCGTGGACGCCATCGCCGCCACCGGCCCGGTCGCGGCGTGCCGGCGCAGCACCGCCCAGGCCAGGACGGCGAGCAGGGTCCACATCGCGCAGTCGAAGCCGAGCCAGGCGATGTCGTAGTGCTCGGCGCGCACCCTCGCGGGCAGCGTGAAACCCAGGTAGATGATCCACGGGAGGAATCCGACAACGGTGCCGATCGCGAGCGCCCCGATCCAGCGGGGTAGCGGCAACCGGTCGGCCGATCGCGCCGCGCCGGGCGCCGCCGGCCGCTCCTCGCGTGGGAACGGCAGCGGACGCGGGCGCGGCGCGTTGGTCATGTACTGGCCCCGCCGGCGGCCTTGCGTTGGGCCGTCCAGTCCCGCATGCGCTTGGGGTACCCGACTTTCGCTGCTTCATACAGCGGTATCGACTGTTTGCGGGCCAGCGCCGCGGCTGCTTCCGGGCTGTCGACGCGGCGCCGCGTCCACTCGCCGCTGCCGGCAACCAGCACGATGGTCGTGTCGGTCACGGCCGTGCGCGGCTCGAGGTACGCCTCGACGCCGTCCCGCGTCGCGATGAACTCCTTGAGGTGCTCCAGGTCGCCCGACGAGGCCGCACGCAGCGTCCCAGGGCGGCCCTTCCTCCGCGGCAACAGCCCCACGTCCTACTCCTGTCCGCTCCGTTACCCCCGATTGAGACCGGGCCAATGATCCCATCGACACCTCAGAACTTCGATAGTGGCGCACTGGCGGCCGGCCGCTCGCCGCAGATATCGACTGCGGATTCGGCCGGTTTAGCCGCAATGCCAAGATGGAATCTGGCTAAGCCTCGAGACACAGCCATCGAAACAGCGGGAGCGCCAGTGACAGACAACCAGTCCGACCTCGTCATTCTGGGCGGCGGCAGCGGCGGCTACGCGGCAGCGCTGCGCGCCGCGGAGCTGGGCAAGTCCGTGGTGCTGATCGAAAAGGACAAGGTTGGCGGCACCTGCCTGCATCGCGGCTGCATCCCGACGAAGGCGCTGCTGCACGCCGGCGAGATCGCCGACCAGGCGCGCGAGAGCGCCACCTTCGGCGTGAATGCCACGTTCGAGGGCATCGACATGGCCGGCGTCCACAAGTACAAGGACGGCGTCGTTTCCAAGAACCACAAGGGCCTCACCGGCCTGATCAAGGGCCGCGGCATCGAGACCGTGGAGGGCGAGGGTCGGCTCACCGGGCCGAAGACGGTGCAGGTCGGCGCGGACACCTATACCGGGACGAACCTGATCCTCGCCACCGGCTCGTACTCCCGGACGTTGCCCGGTCTCGACATCGACGGCGGCGCTGTCATCACCAGCGAGCACGCCCTCCAGCTCGATCACGTGCCAACGTCGGCGATCGTCCTGGGCGGCGGCGTGATCGGCTGCGAGTTCGCGTCCGCGTGGACGTCGTTCGGCAGCAAGGTCACCGTCATCGAGGCGCTCCCCCACCTCGTCCCGCTCGAGGACGAGGCCAACTCCAAGCTGCTCGAGCGGGCGTTTCGCCGGCGCGGCATCGGCTTCAAGGTCGGCGCCCGGTTCGAGAAGGCCGAGCCGACCAACGAAGGCGTGCGGGTGACCCTCGAGGGCGGCGAGTCGCTCGAGGCCGAGGTGCTGCTCGTCGCGGTGGGCCGCGGCCCGGTCTCGGCCGACCTCGGCTACGAGGAGCAGGGCATCCGCATCGAGCGCGGCTTCGTCGTCACCGACGAGTTCCTGCGCACCTCGGTCGACGGCGTCTACGCCGTCGGCGACCTGATCTCGATCGGCGGCGAGCCGCACCTGCAGCTCGCGCACGTCGGTTTCGCCGAGGGCATCATGGTGGCCGAGCACATCGCGGGGCTGCGGGTGGTGCCGATCGACTACGCCGGCGTCCCGCGCATCACATACACCCAGCCCGAGGTGGCGGCGGTCGGCTATTCCGAAGCGCAGGCCGCCGAGAAGTTCGGCGCCGACAACATCACGACCGTCACCTACGACTTGTCCGGCAACGGCCGCAGCGCGATCCTCAACACCCGTGGCGCCGTTAAACTCGTTGCGGCGAAGGACGGCGCCGTGCTCGGCGTCCACATCGTCGGCGATCGGGTCGGCGAGTTGATCGCCGAGGCGCAGCTGATCTACAACTGGGAGGCGCTGCCCAGCGAGGTCGCGCAGTTGATCCACCCGCACCCGACCCAGTCCGAGGCGATCGGCGAGGCGCACCTGCTCCTCGCAGGCAAACCGCTGCACGTCCACGAGTGATCGATCAACCACCTGCGAAGGAGCAGAAGCGACCATGCCGACGTCCGTGACCATGCCCCAGTTGGGCGAGAGCGTCACCGAGGGGACAGTCACCCGATGGTTGAAGACCGAGGGCGATCACGTCGACGCCGACGAGCCACTGCTCGAGGTCTCGACCGACAAGGTCGACACGGAGGTGCCGTCGCCCGCGTCCGGCACGCTGCTCTCGATCAAGGTGCAGGAGGACGAGACCGTCGAGATCGGCGTCGAACTCGCCCTCATCGGCGACTCCGGTGAGGACACCGGCGGGCCGGACACTGCGCCGGCCGAAGCGGAGCAGGCCGAGCCCGAGCCCGAGCCCGAGCCCGAGCCCGAACCCGAGCCCGAACCCGAGCAGAAGCAGGAAGAGCCGGAACCGGAACCCCAGCGGGCCGAGACGAAGCCGAGCCCGGCCCCGGCACCCGCACCGACGCCGGCGCCCGCCCCGGCGCAGGCTCCCGCCCCGGCGCAGGCGCCCGCCCCGGCGCAGGCTCCCGCACCGACGACACCCGCTCCCGCCCCGGCCGCCCAGGCCGCTCCGGCAGCT
>DASQSE010000090.1:0-2157 GCA_035642535.1 Jatrophihabitans sp.
AGCTCCCACGCCAGCGCGTCGAGAGAGCGGCCGGAGACCCTGACGACAAGTCGCTCCGCGCCCCGGCGCGCCAGATAGACAGGGTTGCGCGCGCCGCCGGAGAGCCGCCGGATCACCTCGACACCGGACCAGGCGCTCAGCTCCGGCGCGCCAGGCATATCCGTGATCGTTACTGCCCTAACCGTCCGTCGATCCGTTCACGCAGCAGGTCGACGTGGCCCATGTGACGGGCGTACTCCCCGATCGTGCCGACCAGCACCTCGCGCAGCGACATCGCCCCACCACCGCTGCCGTGCTGGTTCAACGGATCGTCGGCCGTGATGTCCAGGGTGGGCGCGTCGGCGACGAATCGCTCGGCGAACTCGACCTCGGCGCGCCAGGCGGCCCACGCCTCGGCAACGACCTGCGGATCGGCGACAGCGCCGTCGAAGTCACCGTCCCGGTCGGTTTCGGAGGTGAACAGCCGGGGTGCGTCGTCGCCGGCCATCAACCTGCGGAACGTCGCGCGCTCCACCTCGGCCAGGTGCCGGACGATGCCGAGCAGCGACATCGTCGACGGCTCGACAGCACGCCGCGCCATCGCATCCGCATCGAGGTCGGCACACTTCATCTCCAGCGTCAGGCGAAGTCCGCGCAGCGCTTCGGCGAGCGTGGTGCGCTCATCGCCCAACCTCGCTCGATGCTCTCGCGGGTCGTCGTCGGAAGGCTTGCCGTCAGCGGTGAACATGTCGGCGCGTCGGGTCGTGGCCATGGCCGCCATCATCGGCGGCGGAGTTGCCGCCGACAAGCGAGATTCACCCTTCAGCAGGTGGCTGTCTGCACGGCCAGCGACGACGCGTCCAACGTGTCCGCCGACACGGTCGTCAATGTCAGCGTCATGTCCTGTAGCACGATCTCGCTCGGGAACTCCGTGCTCGGCGGGTTGGCCGCGGTGAACGTCACGGGCGTGCCGCCCACGGTCGCGACGAGGCGCACCGCGTCGAACGTCGTGTTGCCGAGCGACGCCGAGTCGGCCGCCGTGACGGTGGTCATGGCGTCGACGCACGGCTGCGAGAAGCTCATCCCGGCAAGCGAACCACTCGTCATGGTGAAGCGCAGGACTTGTACGGTGCCCGACGGCTGCGACAGGTCGAACGTGCCGGTATACGTCAATCCACGCGCGTCGAGGCTGTTCGCGGTCAGTACGACGTACGGCGACGAGGCCACCGCGAGTGCATTCGGCTGGGCAGCGTCGCGCGCGGCTCTTGGATCGCGTTGGGCGCCGCGACGCGCACGCGTTGTGGACTTCACTTTGCCGGCCGAGCGCTTGGTGCCCGATGAGGTACGTGCCGACGAGGGCGACGGCGTCTTGGTCGGCACGCTTGCGGACGAAGTGTCGGACGATGCCGGCGATGCCGATGCGGCGGTTGACGTCGGGGTTTCGGCCGCCGGAGATGCTGTGGCAGATGAGGACGTCGCGGTGGGGCTCGGGTCGCTCGCGTAACCCGCCTCGATGTTCCCGGCCGTGATGTAAAGGGCGCCGGCTGCCAGCGCAGTACCGGCCAGCGTGCAGACCCGTACGGACGATCGTGATCGTCCGCGGCCGTGCTGCTTGCGGTACATCGTGTTCAGCTGTGTCGGGTGGGCGCGCCGTGTCGGCCGATCCGCCGCGACCTGAAGCGACGCGGCGCGGGCTGTTCCGGGTCGATGACATCGCCCTCGAGCAGGGCATCGGCGAGGTCGGGTGTGGCGGCCTCCTCGGCCGAGTCCGGCTCAGGCAGCGCGACAGTTTCGGCCGCCTGCTCCACGGCTTCGGTCTGGGCTCCGCCTGCCTTGATCAGCTTGCGGACGCGCCGGCGTTCCCCCCACGTGACCTTCGTCGGCACCCAGGAGAGCGCCAGCGATCCGCCGACAAGTCCCATGAGCATGCCGAGGATCAGCCCGCCGAAGTCGGAGGTGATGAACGAGACGAGCGAGAGCAGCAGGATGAGGACGCCCAGTAGCACGCGCAGCGGCCGGGCGAACCAGAGCATCAGGCCGAAGAAGCCGACGAGTGCTCCGACGAGGACGCCCATGACGAGCGAGGAGCTGGCGATGAGGAAAAGCTTGAACGCGGTAGCCGGAACGTAGGCGATGATCGCGCCGCCGAGTATCGCCCACACGCCCGCCCAGAACGGC
>DASQSE010000091.1:0-32563 GCA_035642535.1 Jatrophihabitans sp.
AAGCGGGCGAAGGGGATCGCCGCGGCCAGCGCCCATCCCCACACGGCGATATTGCGGATGCTGCCCAGCGCGACCGACGGGCGGAGCGTTCCCATCGAGACCGCGAACGCACCGAGCGCGTACAACGCCGCCAACAATGCCGACACGAGAGCCAGTGCCTCCCACATGCGGATGAACGCGTCCTGCGAGAAGAGCGATTGCGGCGCCATGCCGTGCGTGAGCTGATGCAGCCCGAACTTGAGCTCGCTGATGAAGCCGTTCGCCGCCCACCGGCCGACCGCGTTGACGATGCACGTCCAGCTCGTCAGCGCGCAGTCCTGGCGCTCCAGCCAGTCGTTCACTCGGTTCCCGGCAAAGCCGCCCGCCGCGCAGCCGAACACTGCGCCCGGGACGTTCGCGGCTACCGCGCCGATCCCGCCGCCAACTAGGCAACCGCCCACGGTGGCTGCGACGGACTGCCAGTCCACGTCGCCGTGCACGCTGGTATCGCCGCAGCACACCGCCCATGCCCACTTCGGATGCTTGTCCGGTCCGGACTCGGCGAGTGCCGCGCGCACCGCGTTCAACAGGTCGATGGAGGGGACGAACCCGAGCGGCGCTGCGGTGAAGAAGTTGTTCATCACCTCGCACGCCTGCCGCAGCGCTGTCGGGTTCCCGTGCGCCCAGGCATCGATCGACGGTGGGATGTGATCGTTCGGAATGCGGGCGCAGTCGACGCCGCCGTGCCCGTCCTTGTGCCACCACTGCAGCGGGACGGGCGGGTCGTCGTTGGCGAAGTCCCCGGTCTGCCAGCCTTCGCAGCGCAGGCCGGAGTGCGGGTTGGTGAGCAGGTCGGTGGTCTGTGGGCACGAGTCCAAGACCTGGGTCGGCCACCAATGCGCGAGCGCCTGGGCCACGTTCGGATTCATGGATGGGTACAGCAGCACCCGGTCGGTGCAGAACATCGGACCGACCGCATCCGGCGGCTTGGCGTCGGCGCGATGCGCGACGAGCTGCCCGCAGCGCACGTCGTTCGGGTCGATGTTGACGTCGGCGAACGTCGAAGTCGTCCAGGGCGCGCCCGGGTAGGTGGCGGCGTTCTCGCCCTGGTCGTTGCCGCACCTGTCGTGGTCCCTGTCCAACGGGATCGAGGGCTTGAGATCGCTCCCGGCTGGTCCGCCGTTGGTCGGCTCGAGCGGGCATTCCAGGTACCAGCGGCCGCCGGTCGGCAGCGTTACGTACGAGTAATGCACGCCGCGAGAGTCGGTGGTCGTCTGGATGCCGGATGTCTCCGGCAGCTGCCAGCTCGACGACGACGTCGGGTAAGCCGACGCCGGCATGGACAGCAGCAATGAGATGGCAAACGCGGCCAGCGGAATGGCCGGGCGGTTCAGCGCACGCAGTAGTCGCGTTCGCATCCTCAAGCCCCCACCCAGCCTGGACCGAATGCGGTGTTCTCCGGGCCTTGCGTGTAGGTCATCGGTGTCGCGTTCTCGTCGGCGTGGAACCGGTCCGTGAGCCACCAGCGGCCGTCCTGCCAGCGCACCGCGAAGTGACCGAGATACCAGTTGGCCAGCGGTGTGGAGCCGTCGTCGTATGAGTCGACGATGGATACCCAGGCGGTGAAGCCGACGTCCGGTGCGCGGTAGGCGCCCGGGTCGGTCGAGGTGCCTGCCTTGACCGCGGCGACCGACGCGTACTCGGCGGTGACCCTCTCGAACTCGGCCGGCTTGCCCGGGGGGTTGACGGGCGCCGTGTCGGGCGTGCGGTAGGTCTTGCGCTCAGCGGCGAAGCGTGCCGGCAGGACGATCTCGGCCAGCCGCGCGTCGCGTGTCGCCGCCGGCTCGGTGACGAGCGCCAGGTACGCATCGAGCAGGCACGCCGCCGCACTGGCCTGTTCGAACTCACCGTGCTGGCCGCCAGCGCAGAGCGGCGCCGGCAACGCGGACGACTTCGAGCTGTCGCTGAACACTGCCCAGCCGACGAACCCGCCGGCGCCCAGTGCCACGACGACCGCCAGCGCCGTCGCCACCGCTGCGCGCCAAGATTTCTTCCCTGGGTAGGTCGCCATCAGCACGAAGCTCCGCTGCCCCAGCTGTAGGCCAGGTTGATCAGCACGGCGAGCAGGCCGACGGCGAACGCCACCATGATTGCGCCGACCACCATGATCCGTCCTTGCTGGCCAGCGTGATGCACGCCGATCGTCCGGCCAGCGGGAATCCATGCCAGCCCGCCGAGCGCGCCCAGTGCGCACAGCGCGAGGACGAGCACCGCGCCGATGTTGATCACATGTTGCAGCGCATCGAGGCCCGGCGCGTTGGTGCCGTCGAGGAGGTTGATGGTCACCGGATGCTTGGTGCACCTATCCGGTGCCGCGGACGGTGTGTGCTTGATCGAGGCGATCAGCTGCACCAGGTGTGACGCGTGTCCGTTCAAAGGCTTCTCCAATCGCGTTCCCACGGCTATCCGGTCAGTCGCACGGCGAACGGCAACGCACCCGGTTCCGCGGTGCCGCGCCATGGCCGTATGTGCACCGGCACGTTGAAATCCTGGGCCTCGATGATCTGGCCCGCGCCCGTCGCGGTGCCTGGTGAGATCGACCAGACCATCGCGACGTGGTGGATCCCGTCAGGCTGGTTGGCTAGGAACACCAGGTCGCCGGATTGCGCCTGAGCGAGCGGTATCTGCCGGCCGACCTTCGTGTCCGCGGAGGCCAGGTGCGGCAGATCGATCCCGGCCTGCGCCCACGCGTAGAGCACCAGCCCGCTGCAGTCGAAGCCGACCACGCTGCGCCCGCACCCGGAGCCGCCGGCACCGTGCGTCGGGCCGTGCGCGTCACCGCCGTCCCAGCAATATGGTTTGCCGAGCATCGACGCCGCCGCCTGCAGCGCCGCTCGCGCCCGCGGCGCCCCGCCAGCCGCCACGGCGCCTGAGCACTGCACCTGCACCGGACCGTGGCCGTCGAGATTCGCGGCGAGCGCCTGGGAGAAGCTGATCCACTTCACGTAGTCGTGGGCGTCGCGGTTGCGCTGCACCTCGTGCGCCACCTGCTGTGGCGGTGTCGTCTGCCAGCCCGGCACCGCGACCAGCCGATCCAGGAACAAGCCGGTTGAGCCTGCGGGATCGAGCCGGACGCTCTCCGGTCCCCATGAGTCGCGTTGCTGGAACAGGCCGCGCGAGTCCGGACCGGCTCGATCGCCGTGGTGCAGCACGGTGAGACCCGATTCCTGCATCGCGGTCATCAGCGCGAGCTGCGCGGCGCGCTCTGGCAGGTGGCGCGCCCGAACCACGCCGGCGATCACCCGCGCGTTGCTGACTTGATCGGCCGATAGGTGGACGCCGTCGACCTTCTCGGCGACACCGCTCTGATCTGCGGTTACGGCGCATGTGTCGTCGACCGCCGCCGGTGTTTGTGCAGCGGACATGGTCGCTGGCGCGGCGACGACCGCCACGACCGCCAGCAGCCCGACCGAAGCGAGCGTTGGGCCAACGATCAGTAGGTTCAACCGGCGCATTCGGCAATCCGTCCTTCCGTGCGGAACCACCCGCGGTGAAGGGATGCGGGTCGGGGAAATGAACGAGACGGATTCACGTATGACGCGGCGCCAAGGCACGGTCGGCCGCCTGAAACTCCCGAAGCCAGCGGCCGCGGATCTCCTTCGGCACGGCGACCGGGCTGAAGTCGGCGTGGCCGCTCCACCACAGCAGTGCCGTTTCGATCGAGCTGCCCTCGGGGCCGACGAGCAGCCGGGCAATCCTGCCGGAGACGGTGCGGTCTCCGAGCTCGTCGCGCAGGTGTGTAGCGAGCCGCGACTCTTTGCGAGCGTCGGACCGCATTGCGATGAGCGACGGGCCCTTGCTCCGCGGGTTGGTGACGTGTCGCTCAGCGAGCGCGAGAGCGATCGGGAACGCGTTGAGAAGCCACTCGGTGCAGCGCTCGGTCGTGGGCCCGTAACCGGTCGCAGCGCACAACTTGTCGAGGACCATCTCGCCGACGGAGGGATCCTCCCTGCGCGCCGCAGGCTGTTCGGCCAGCCAGAACGCCAACGTCTCGCGCGGTAGCGGCACCTCGCGCAGCTGGATGCGACGCACATCCATCTCGGCAGCGCATCGTGCCGACCGGAGCAGCTTCGATGCCGAGCACCGCCCGTCGGCTACCTCAATGCGGTGGCGAAGGAGATACTCCGCGGTGCGGCGCTCGTCAGCCGTGTGGTGATTGGCTACCGCGATGAAGATGAGCTGACGTGCGGTATCCGTCCCTCGTGCGGCGTCGAGCGCCATCAGTCCGTGGAGCAGCGGGAATGGTGCGTGCCGGTCTACCTCGACATCGCGCGGCACGTCTCGCAGCACTCCCTCGAGCACGAGTGTGAGCTCGCCGTCTGTCGCGTAGGTCGGCTTCGGCCGAGGCTCCTGATCGAGCGGCTTGCGCGGGATACCGGGAACATGGGGGCTGGTTCGGGCGTCGAAAGTGATCTCCATGTCCCGCAGCGTCAACCCGAGCGCCGATGCCGACCCGCAAAATCTCTCCGGGTTCGTTGCGGCGGCTCTCGAGTGTCGCCGCCCTGCCTAGGTGGTCGCTACAGGCAGCGTGGTCGCCGTGTGATGCTTGGCTTGTGAAGCGCCGGGCGCGAGCGGCGATCTAGGCTGGACTGCCGTGGACCCGTTTGGCGTGCCGACGCGTGCGAGTCAGCCGGGTTGGTACGTCGATCCTCATGACCCCGCCTTTTTGCGCTGGTGGGACGGCGATCGGTGGATGCCAGCTACTCGGCCGGCTCCAGCAACGACTCCACGGAGCGCAGCACGGACCGGATGGTCACCCGCACCACCGGTGTCACCGGCCCGCACCAAACGGCGGGCCTGGCTGGGGGCAGGCACCGCGGTAGGCGTAGCCGGCCTCATTGCGCTCATCGTCATCCTCACCACGCGCGACAGTGGTGGCAGCGCAAGGGTCCTGAGCCATACGGCGGTCGAGAGATACATCGAGTCAAATCTCGGAGCACACCGCGTGATTTGCAATGGTGGCGCGGACGTCGAAATGACTGCGGACGGGCAGACATTCACCTGTACCGCAGCCGGCAGCCAAACATTCAGAGTCACGATCGCGAACAAGGACACAGGGAGCTACCTCGTGCGGTAGCGCCTCGGTGCTCAGCGTACGAGCGCGCCGTCAGGCTCCAGTGAGACGTGTGCCGTGCTCGAGATACGCGTCGGTGGAGGAGGCCCGAGCGCTCACCAGCCGTTCGATGAGGCGGGCGGGCATTCGTTCGGCAGCGGCGGCGAGATCGACGAATTCGACGCGGTCGATCTCCTCCTTCTCGATGACGAGATTCCCGACGTCTTCACCCAGCTTGCCGCCGTCGAAGATAAACAACAGCTTGTCGCCTTCGGCGGGATGGGGCGCCCAGTCGACCACGAGGAGCCGGCCGATCGGATGGGTAAGCCCCAGCTCCTCCTTCACCTCGCGCGCTGCCGCCTGCTTGGGGCTCTCGCCGGGCTCGACGTAGCCGCCGGGGATGTCCCAGCCGTCCTTGTAGGTCGGCTTGACCAGGAGAACACGGTCGGCTTCGTCTACGAATAGCACGCCGGCGGCGACACGCGGCGTAGCTACGCGGAATTCTTCGGACACAACTATGCAGCGTGCCCGAGTCTCCGCGCCAGCGCCACCAGGTCCGGATCCGGCCGCGCCCTGGTCGTCCGCATCAACCCCTGCACGAGCTCGTGCGTCAGGAAGTGATGCCGTACCTGCTCGGGTGCGGCGCGCTCCATGTCGAGGATGGTGTGCAGTGTGTCGTCGCGGTGGTCGAGGTGGTAAAGCCCGCGGGCGACCTCAAGCCGGTGACGGACACGGCGCTCGCGCGGCATTGTCCGGACGTCCAGCGCGGCCCCCAGGTCGACGGCTTGGCGAAAGTCTCCGAGCTCGGCCGCCACTGTGACTCGGTGGATCGCGACGTTCGTCGGGCCGAACGATGTCCACACCTCGTTGCCGTCGCGTCCGAGCTGCTTGGCGAGCAGATTGGCGTGGCGTAGGAACGCCATCGCCTCGGCGCGCTCGCCGGCGCGACCGCAGGCTGTCGCACCGACGAGCATTAGCGTGCCGGTCACCGACAGACCAGCAGGGCCAGTTGCCTCGGGTTGTTCGATCAGACGGTCACGGACAACCCGCACCGCGTTCTCGTACTCGCCGTTGCTGAGCAGCGCGTGTGCGACGCCGCGCTGAAGCGAGGTGAGCATGACCGGGTCGTCGATCTCGCGGGCGTGCATGTCGCCCCGCTCGGCGCAGATCTGTGCGTTCTTGAGGTCGCCGAGTTTGACGAGCACGCTCGCCGCGACGTGGTACAGGTGCGCGAGCGCGCGGGTCGCTGTCCGATGTGCGTCCTCGCGCTGTTTGGCGAGGTGGGCGGCCGGCAGCAACTGGTTGAGCCGCATGATGACGTAGCCCCAGCGTGAGTCCTGGTAGGCCTTCCAGACGTCATCGACCTGCCGCCGCAGCTCGGTCACACCAACGATCGGCACGTGCGCACCCTGCACAGCGAATCGGGGATTCACGGCGAAGTAGCTGAGTGTGAGGTCGTCCCTCATCTTCGACCCGGCCGCGATGTCGGGTTCAACCTCGTCGCGAACGAGATCGCTGAATGCAACGCCAAGTACGTGAGCCAAGTCGCGGACCACAGAGATTCTGTCGAGTGGTGCGCGCCTGTGCTCGATCTTCTCGACCCAGCTCGTCGTCTTCCCGATCAGACCGCCGAGCGCCTCCTGGGTCAGCCCGCGGCGCCGTCGGTGGTACGCCACTCGCTCACCGATGCTCAGCCCTGCCCTCGGGCCCGTCATGACTCGCTATCCTCGCACGGACGGGACGAATCAGACACCGTCGAGCGCGTGCCTGTGGACAACCCACGGATCACAGCTGGATCCCATCGGTCATCCGCACGCCGCTCTCGTGCATCGCAGTGCGCAGTAGCAGGCCCGCCTCGGGCCCGACGATCTCGGCGACCAGAGTGGCGTAGCGCTCCGTGAACTCCGGTCCGTGCGGCTGCGCGACCTCACTCGGCTCGAGGTGATGGGCCAACTCGTGCAGCAGGACGAGCTCGCGCATCGCCCAGGCTCGGTTCTGCTCGTGCGGAGGGATCGCGATCGTGGCATTCGCCTGCTCGTAGTGCGCCTTCGCGTGGCCGCGCCGAGCGCGGACCGTGACGGGCACCGTGGCCCGCGTCGGCCATCTGGCGCGCACCCACCGCAGCGCGAGCACTGCGTTGACGTACCGCTGGATCGACTCCAGAGAGGCGAAGCGCCGTTCGATCGGCAGGGTGATCGTCGATCCGTGCAGCTCGACGGTCCGGGTGTCGGCCTGCTCGGCGCGGTCGTAGATGCGGCAGACGAGCGACTCGGCCGCGTAGACCTTCGATCGCTGAACGTCTCTCACAGTGCGATACCGTCCCCTGGTCCAAGGGCGGTACGCGTTCCGCCGATCTCCTGCTCGGCGCCGATCCGGGCTTGTTGCGCGGCCAGGTCGCCAGACATCCGTGCGTGCGATGAGTGGCCGGCCTGCGCGCGGAACCCCTTCCAGGTGCCGCGGGCCTTCGAATGCGACTTGTAGAAGTCGCGCAGCTCAAGCTGTTTGCCGCGCAGCGCCAGCTCGGTGCTTGTCGAACCGGCCGGCGTGACTGCGTCCCGGTCGACGGCCTCCTGCCTGGTCTGCTCGCGCGCCTCCTTCAACCTCGCACCGATGCGGTGCGCGTACGCCTGCTGGAAGTTGATCCGCGCCGTGGTCGCACGTACTGGCGCCTCGACCCAGCGTCGCTCCGGGCCCCACGGCTCGCGCTCAGTCACGAGCCGGCCCACCTTCTCCACTCGGTACGCCCCGGACTTGATGTATCCGTCCGACGCTCGGACCATCTGCACCGCCAGCGATGCGTACAGCGCTTCGCACGTTGCGATGTCGTTCTCGAAGCCGTAGCAGTACACCGTCGATGAATTGGACGCGATGTCGGAGGTGACGTCGTTGGCGCGGCCGATCGCGAGGAAGAGCTCGACGTAGGTTCGCAGCCCGCGCGTGCCCGGCTCGCCGATGCGGATCGATCTCTGGATCGGGACGGTCGGCTTCTCCTGCTCCGCCGTGTGCGCTCTCGCCACGGCGAGGTCGATGGAAGCGGCCGTGGCGAGCCGTTGTGCGGCTTGCATGAACGCGTCTGCCTCGTGCTGGTTGTCGGTGCCCTCGGCCTGGCGCAGCAATGCGGCGATCTTGGTCAGTGTCCTGTCCTCGCTCACGCGGCACCGTCCACGTCGCCGGTGAGGGCGAGTTCGTCCTGCAGCGCGAACCAGCGAGAGACCGCCTCGACCGGGATTCCGATCTTGCGAGCGACCGCGCGGTCGGACATGCCGACCGCGCGCAGCTGCTCGGCGCGGGCGGCGTTGCGCATACCACCGACCGCTCGCTCGGCGCGGTTGCGTCGCGCACGGTAATGCCGGTTCATCGCGCCAGCTCCGCGGGCTGATAGGTGCTGACGTCCAGGCGGAGTAGCGCGCCCACTCGCCGCGCGGCCGGTGATCGCTGTTGGGGACGGCGAGGTGATCGACGCCGGGTCGAGGGCGAGTTGCGTCGCTCGGGCGCGAAGGACATCGCGGATCGCTTCGACGAGTTCGTCCGTCACGACTCGGTCCTCCGTCCGTTGCGAGCGCCGGCGATCTTGCGCAGCTCGGCCGGGTCGATGCCGAGGAGCAGCGCGGCACGATCCAGCCCGGACACGCGGACGAGCGCCCCCTGCGCGGAGTCGACGCCCGCCTGCGCCTGGCCGACCTTCGCGGTGGCAGCCGCGAGGACCGCGTTGCGCTTCGCGTCCGCCTTGGCCAGCCTGTCCTGGGCCGCGCACACCGCAGCCAGCGCTTGGGCCTCTTGCTGCTGTGCTTCACGCAGCCGCTCGCGGGCGCGGACGTCGCGCGGCATCCGGGCGGTGTGCGGTGATCCGGTCGTCATCTGGTGACGCCTCCATCTCGGACAAAGTCCGCGGCCTTCGCGGACCTTGATCCGATGGCGCTGGCGTCGGGGATTCTGCGCACCCGAACCCTCGCGGCCACGCGACCCGCCCTCCCCAGCCGCCGCCTCTCCAGCCCTGTCCCGTCTTGACACGCCCCGAGCATGACCCCCGCCTATGACAAATCCGGCCAATCCGAGCCCGGCACACTGTCCCGTCGCTCCACGCGTCTGGCATTTTCCAATGCACTCCGCCGTGGCTGCGTCCGCCGAATCCCCGACGTCGGGCCCGGTAGACGTGACGGTGTCGATCAGGCGGATGAGCCTGGGCAAGGGATACGAGTATCTGCTCAGCTCGGTGGCGCATGGTGACGGCGCGGTCGCGGCCGCGTCGCCGCTGACTCGGTACTACGCCGAATCCGGCACGCCACCGGGGCGCCTCCTGGGCGCGGGCCTGGCCGGACTCAACGGCGAGCGCGGTGTCGCCGAGGGCGCCGTGGTAACCGAGCAGATGCTGTTCAATCTGCTCGGCATGCTCACCGACCCGGTCACCGGCGAGCCGCTCGGACGCCGCCCCCGGAGCTGGCCCACGCCGCTAGGCGACCGCATCCGGCTACGCGTAGGCCTCCTTCCAGCTGATCTTGCCGACGCCGCGCGCGCCGGTGCGGTTGTTGATATCGAAGTCGACGAGAACGAGCGGGAGAAGCACATCACGCGCCCGGTCGCCGGCTTCGACCTCACCTTCAGCGTGCCAAAGTCGGTGTCCACCGTGTGGGCGGTCGCCGACCCCGCGACGCAGGCGGTGATCTACGAGGCGCACCTCGAGGCGATCCGCCGCACCATCGCCTACGCCGAGCGGCACGTCTTCTTCTCGCGCAGCGGTACTAATGGCGTGGTGCAGGAGGACATCCGCGGCGTCGTCGCGACCGCGTTCGACCACTGGGACAGTCGCGCCGGCGACCCGCACCTGCACACCCACGTCGTCGTGGCCAACCGTGCCCAGTCGCTGGACGGCACCTGGCGCACCCTCGACTCCCGCACGCTCTTCAAGTACGTCGTGGCGCTCTCCGAGCTCCATGAGGGCATGGTCGAAGACCTGCTCACCGCGCGCCTCGGCTACGGCTGGGACGAGCGGGCACGGCGGCACAGCCCGGTGCCGCGGCACGACTTGTTGGGCGTGCCAGAGCAGCTGATCGAGGAGTACAGCCGTCGCTCGCAGGACATCGAAGTGCGTAAGACTGAGCTGGTCGCGTTGTTCGCGCGCACGCACGGGCGGCAGCCCACCGAGACCGAGGTACTCCGGCTGCGGCAGCAGGCCACGCTGGAAACTCGGCCGGATAAGCAGCACCGCTCGCTGGCCGAACTCACCGAACAGTGGCGGGAGCGGGCTCGCCCTTTTGTCGGCGGCGACACCGTCGCCTGGGCTGATTCGCTTCGCGATCGCTGTCCGCTGCCATCGCTTCGCGCCGACGCTCTCAACACTGGGATGCTGCGTGACGTCGCGCTGATCGCATTGGACAGCGTCGCGGTCAAGCGCGCGACGTTCACCCACGCGAACGTGCTCGCCGAGGTGCACCGGCAGCTGCACGGCGTCCGATTCGCCGACCCGGACGAGCGGCTCACTGTCGCCGACGGCACAACCGCGATCGCGCTCGACGAGGCGCTGCTGCTCACCCCGCCCGGCCACACGCCAGTTCCCGAGCGCTTGCTGCGGCGCGACGGCACCTCGAAGCTGCGCCACCGCGGCGCCGAGATCTTCACCACGCGCGAGATCCTGGACGCAGAGACGCGGCTGCTCGACGCCGGTCGAAGCACGCACGGGCCGGGCGTTGCGGCGTTTGTGGTTGCCGATGTCGCGAACTGCGAGCTGCCCGGGCGCGATCACCGCCTCGCGCCTGATCAAGCCACGGCGGTGCGGGCGATCGCGACCTCGGGACGCGTGCTCGACGTCCTCGTTGGACCGGCCGGCACCGGCAAGACCACCTCGCTTGCCGGACTGCGCGAGGCATGGGAAAGCGTCCACGGCAACGGGTCGGTCATCGGCCTCGCGCCCTCCGCTGCGGCAGCCGAGGTGCTCGCCGATGAACTGGGCATCGACACCGAGAACACCGCCAAATGGCTGCACGAGTCCGCCCGTGAGAACGAACGACTCGACCGCATGGCTGCGCTCATCGACAGGCTGCACGCCTCGACCAGCAGCCCGTCCACCACGCTCGCCCGCCGCCTACGAAGCCAACTCGGCGAGATCCACACCGACTACGAGCGCTGGACGATCCATCCGGGACAACTCGTGATCATCGACGAAGCCAGCCTCGCCGGCACACTTGCCCTCGACCGAATCGTCGCCCAAGCCGTCGACGCCGGTGCCAAGGTGCTGCTCGCCGGCGACTGGGCACAACTGTGCGCGATCGAGGCCGGCGGTGCATTCGCCATGCTGGTCAACGACCGCACCGACCCGCCCGAACTCACCGAGGTCCGCCGCTTCCAGAACGACTGGGAACGAGGAGCGAGCATCCAACTCCGCGTCGGCGACCACGCCGCCATCGCGACATACGCCGCACATGACCGCATCAGGTCCGGCGACCGCGCCGAGATGCTCGACGCCCTCTACCGCGCTTGGCACGACGACACCAGCCGCGGACTCACCTCACTGATGATCGCCGGCGACCATGAATCCGTGGCCGAACTCAACCTCCGCGCCCGCGCCGACCGCGTCGCCGCCGGCGAAGTCAAGCCCACCTGCATCCCGATCGCCGACGACGGTGTCGCCGGCGTCGGCGATCGCGTTATCACTCGCCAAAACGACCGCCGGTTTACCACCGGACGCGGCTGGGTCAAGAACGGCGACGCCTGGATAGTCCGCAAAATCGGCCGCAACGGTTGGCTGACCGTGCAACGCGAGAGCGGCCGTGGCAAGGTCGTACTGCCCGCTGCTTACGTCCAGAACCACGTCGAACTCGGCTACGCTGCGACCGCGTTTCGCGCCCAAGGCGGCACCGTCGACACGACGCACGCACTCGTCGGCGACACGACGACACGCGAGGCGCTCTATGTCTCCGCCTCGCGTGGACGCCGATCGAACACGATCTACATCGACATCTGCGCGGACCCGGACGTCGATACCAGCGAGGGCGAGCGGGAGCAGTCCAGTGTCGAGCAGGTTCTGCGCACTGTGCTCGACAGGTGCGGCGCCGATATCTCCGCGCACGCGACGATCGCCCACGAGGTCAATCGCATCGACAAGCTCAGCAACCTTGTCCAGCGACTCGCAGTTGTGCGTGACGCGCCGCTCGATCCAACCCGCCTCCTGCAGCATCCTTTCAGTGGCATCGCCAACGGGATCGACCGACTGGAAGGCACGGGCCATTCTCGATGAGCGAGGGTGGGAGGCTGCGACATCCCGACAGCAGCGGTGGACATGACTCGCTGATCGCGCGATTGGATTCAGTGGCGAATACGGAACACGGTTGCGGCTACGCCGGGTTGGACCGATAGCGACACCGTCTCAAATGTCCACGAACTCTTGAACACCTTCGGCGTGACATTCGCCTACATGGGCAGCGCGTGGTGGGACCCCGTGCGAAGCGCGGCTACCTCAGAGCTCCGTTGTCCGGGAGCGGCCACGATTGGATATGTAGACCGATCGCCGACCCCGAACCGACCGTTGGCCCGCGCTGATCCATACTCATGCGTCCTTCCGGACCGGGCGTGTACGGGCTCAGGGAGAGTCCGTGGCGGCGTCACACTCTTGCTCCGCGGGCGACCGCTCCGTACTCGGGCGTGCCTGACGGTTCGTAGGCGTGAACTACGACCCCGCGGCTGGTGGTCTTGATGTCGACGAGCTTGAGGGCGGTCGGCGTTGTCCCGGTCGTGAACAGGCGCTTGCCGTTGCCCAACACGACGGGGTGGATGAACAGGCGGTATGCGTCGATCAGGTTGTGTTGCATGAGGGTCTGGATGAGTGTCCCACTGCCGTGGACCTGGAGTTCGTTGCCGGGCTGCTGCTTCAGCCTCGTGACCTGCTCGACCAGGTCCCCATGAACCAAGGTCGAGTTGTTCCACTCCGCTCGCTGCAGAGTGGTCGACGCTACGTACTTGGGCATGTTGTTCAGCCGGGTCGCGATGGTGTCGTTCGGGTCGGTCACGAACGGCCAATGCCCGGCGAACAGCTCATAGGTGCCGCGTCCGAACAGGAACGCGTCGGCGGCGGCGATCCCGTCCGCGACCAGCCTGGCCAAGTCTTCGTCGAGGTAGGGCACCTGCCAACCACCCTGCTCGAACCCGTCGTGCAGCTCCGGCTCGGGCTTCCCGTTGCTCTGCATGACCCCGTCAAGGGTGAGATGGGACATCACCGTCAGCCGCATTCGATCGCCGTCCTTCGCATGGCAGCGAAGCTACACAGCGACCGAATCTTGTGTCTTGAAGGAAAACGACAACTACCGATCACGAGACGAGCGAGGGACGACCGGGGAATCGATTGACCAGTGGCCACCATGGTTGATCTGGGTGGCTGTCTGTCCGATGAATCGCTTCAATGACCGGGTGAGGTGGGCCTGATCGGCGTAACCGAGCAGCGTAGCCACCGCGTGGGGCGGCAGGCCCTGTCCGAGCGCCTCGACGGCCTTCTCGGCCCGCGCGATCTGCCTGATCGTGCTGCGGGTGAGCCCGGTCGCTCGAGCCACACGGCGCTGCAGCGTCCGCTCAGACGGGCTGTCGACGTCGACCTGAAGCGACTCAGCGGCGACCGGATCGCGCACGAGCAGGCCTTGGCGGACCAGATGGTCGACGAACACGTCGGTGTTCTCGGGGGTGGGGATCTCCCATCGGTCGCCGTCGAACCAGGCTGATCTCGGTGTGGTGGCGGGCAGCGTGACCTCCCGGTCGACCAGGCGGGCGAGCGGGATGGCTGGCATGAATGTCCCGAGGCTGAACACGATCCCGAAGAACTCGGCATCGGCTGGTATGGGCGTGACGGTCGCTCTGGTCTCCGGGCCTCGGACCGTCAGCTGCGTGACGTCGCGCTGGGTCGTCACCACGATCTGCCAGCGGCTCGCAGCGATTGAGATGAATGCCGGCTCCGGCTCGCTGTGGCTTGTCCACGCCTTCTCGACGAAATCCGAGTCCAGGCCCCATTCGTCGATGGCGAACAGTTCCGCTGCCCGCTTCATGAGTCTTCCTTTCTTGCACTCCACACGGCGGTCCACCACCTGCACAGATTGATCGCGCGTAGGTGCGACCGGCCACACGCGGTGGGCCGGCGAGCACGCTGCGTGGCGTCGCACCAGTCCGCACGTCGTGTCGACCATGGGCGACCCTCCTGGATGGCGCCGAAACTCCGAAGGACCGCGAGCGACCGCCTCGTACGCCTCGCGCACGGCTTGGAGGTCGGCATCGGTCGGTGTCGGCCGGGGACTACGTCGGGCGGGTCCACCGGCTTCGGTAGTCCGGCCGACGCCAGACGAGGCGGCGGGCAACCCTCGGATGGCGCATGACACGCGACAAGCCAACCAACCCCGACCAGGTCCCGGCGCGTCAACGCGCTGGCCTGGACGAGCGGTGTCACGAGTGCGGACCCGGACACTGCGCGCCGAGCTGCGATCGCCGTATCGCCGCTTTTTGGCTAGGTCTCTCCGGGTTCGTACCGCCGCGAGGTTGCTCGCGGCCACGTATCGCACCCAGGAGGGGATCACATGCACACCATCGAACAGGGCAGACGGACGCGACGGATGGCGGTCGTAGCCGCCGGCATTGCCGCTGGATCAATCGCCGCGTTCACCGTGCCAGCCGCCGCCAGCGCCGCGGCGCCGGCCAAGCCGAGCATCTCGAATGTCTTCGAGAACAACCTGCACGCCCCGAGCGGCGGTGTTGGTGGCGGTGCCACGGTCACGGTCCAGGATCGCACTTCGTCGGCGTCCACAAGGTGACCTTCGGAGGTACGCCCGGCACGCACGTGCACGTAATCTCGCAACAAAAGCTCACGGTCACCGCGCCCGCGCATCCGGCCGGACGAGTTGACGTGCGCGTGACGACCGACGTCGGCACCTCCAACATCAACGGGCATGACAAGTTCTACTTCCAGGTTCGGCGCCGGCTGGACGGGGGTTACTACCACTCCTGCCAGGCGCTCGGGACCGGCATCGGGCGGTGTTCGGGCTACAACGCCTACGGTGAGCTCGGCAACGGGACCACCACGGACAGCCACAGTCCCGTTCAGGTGAGCGGACTGTCCAACAATGTCTCGGTAGCTACCGGCTACTACCACTCGTGCGCGCTCCGGGCGGGCGGCGCCGTCGAATGCTGGGGCTACAACGGGTACGGCCAGCTCGGCAACAACACCACCACCGACAGCTCGACACCGGTGCAAGTGCTGGGTCTGGGCGGCCCTGCGGTCGCCATCAGCGCCGGCGCGTATGACACGTGCGCGTTGGTCGTGGGTGGAACGGTGAGGTGTTGGGGCTACAACGCGTACGGCCAGCTAGGCAACAACACCACAACCAACTCGGCGATCCCCGTCCAGGTGCAGAATCTGCACAACGCGGTCGACGTCGGCTCTGGGTATGGGCACAGCTGCGCCACGAGGGCTGATGGCCGCGAGTACTGCTGGGGCTACAACGCCTACGGACAGCTCGGTACCGGCACCAGCAGCGACAGCCATGTCGCCTCTCCTGTCGTCGGCGTCCAGCACGCCACGGCGACCGCGCTCGGTGAGTATCACTCCTGCGTGCTCAACGCCGCGCACAAGGTCGCCTGCTGGGGATATGGGGGCGACGGTGAACTCGGCAATGGCACCACCTCTTCGTCGACTCAGCCCGTCGCCGTTTCCGGGCTCAGCAACGTCACCAAACTCGCGCTCGGCGGCTACCACGCCTGCGCCGTGCTCGCGTCGGGCGACGTGCTGTGCTGGGGCTACAACGGCTTCGGTGAAATCGGCAACGGCAGCCTCACCGACGCACACACCCCGACCGCAGTCGCCGGCTTGCACAACGTCGCGGACATCGGTGGCGGCACCTACCACTCGCTGGCACTGTTGAAGAACGCCACCACCAAGGCGTGGGGCTACAACGGCACCGGCCAGCTCGGAGATGGCACCACCACCAACAGCTCCATCCCGGTCACGGTGTCCTGATCGATCACCACTACCTCGACGTGGCCAGCCCCTTCGGTGGCTGGCCACCGGCCCATCTGACGGCGTGCGCACCATCATGAACGTAAGTGACGGGGAGCCGTTAGCGTGCGTTTCGCGACGTGTTCGAAAGCGCTATTGGAGGCTTCCGCTGTGACGTGGGCGGCCACCTGCGCAGGCCAGCGGGTGCACAACCAAACCGCCAACCTGCACCTAGCCGAGCGAGCTGCGGCTCCGCCCAAGCCGCGCCGGGCCAGCGGCCGCCGCATCGCTGGGCCGCCGCGCGAAGCGTAATAGCACGTGGACCAGAACTCGGTGGGGAGGTTGCGATGTAGAGATCGCGATCTTCGGATGTGAAGCTGTGCCGGTGATGGAGGATGGCGCTGGGCATGGCAATGCAGGCAGAGGTCTCAGAACCACTGCGAGCCTCTGCGGTCAAGGCTTGCATCGTCCGCCGGGGCCGCCTTCCGGCGCCGCCGGGCGTGAGCGTCGATTGACGACTCTTCCGGTGACAAGACGGGGCCCGGAACAGTCAAGTCGATCTTGAGGGCCGTCAACTCGCTCCTTTCGTGAATGGTGATCAAAGGGGTACATACCCGCCCCGGTATGCACTCACGGGGATCGGGACCCAAGTTCCTCGATCGCGCATCTCTCACGGGCTTCTCACGGAATTTCTCGGGGACGGTCGGATCGGGTCGATTCCGTGGATGGCGGCCGGACGTAGGGCCCATAAAATGGGACCTATAGACTCGCCGGACGGGGTGCCCGTGATTTGGGAGCGAGGGGCCGTGGGTTCAAATCCCGCCGCCCCGACGGAACAAGCCCGTCAAGCCGTCCGAGGAGTACACGTAGGTGAAGAGCACCGTCGAGAACCTGAGCCCGACCCGCGTTCGGCTCGCCGTCGAGGTGCCCTTCGACGACCTCAAACCCAGCCTGGACAAGGCGTACAAGGCGATTGCGCAGCAGGTCCGGATTCCGGGCTTCCGGCCGGGCAAGGTGCCGGCCCGCATCATCGATCAACGCGTCGGGCGCGGCGCCGTGGTGCAGGAGGCGATGAACGAGGCGCTGCCGCGACTGTACGGGGAGGCGGCGCGCGAGCACGAGCTGCAGCCGCTCGGCCAGCCGGATATCACCGACATCACCGCGTTCGACGAGGTCGCCGACGGGTCGAGCTTCTCCTTCACGGCCGAGGTGGACGTCCGTCCGGAGATCGAGCTGCCCGACCTAGACGGCATCGCGGTCAGCGTCGACGACGTCGAGGTCACCGACGCGGACGTCGAGGAGCAGCTGGCCGAGCTGCGCGAGCGGTTCGGCACGCTCAAGGTCGTCGAGCGCGCGGCCGGCGAAGGCGACTACCTGTCGCTCGATCTCGTCAGCTCCGTGAACGGCGAGGAGGTCGACGGCGGCTCGGCCAAGGGGCTTTCCTACGTCGTTGGATCCGGCGACCTGATGGAGGGCCTGGACGACGCGGTCACGGGCAAGGCCGCCGGCGAATCGGCCGAATTCACGACGGCGCTGCGGCAGGGGGAGCACGCCGGTCAGGACGCAGATGTCCAGGCGACGGTGAAGTCCGTCAAGGTGAAGGAGCTGCCCGAGCTGGACGACGAGTTCGCGCAGCTCGCCAGCGAGTTCGACACCGTGGACGAGCTGCGCAACGATCTGCGCGAACGGCTTGCCCGGGTCAAGACCCTCGAGCAGGGGGCGCAGGCGCGCGACAAGCTGCTCGAGCACCTCATCGGCACCATTGACTTCCCGCTGCCGGATTCGGCGGTGCAGGCGGAGGTCGAGCAGCGCGAGCACGAGATTGTGCACTCTCTGGGCCACGACGACTCGCTGCTGGCGAACTACCTCGAGGCCCAGGGCCAGTCGCGAGAGGAGTTCGACGCCGACCTGCGCGAGAGCGCCGAGAAGGCCGTCCGGGTCCAGTTCATCCTGGACGCCGTGGCCGCGCGGGCGGACGTGCAGATCGGGGATTCGGAACTGACCGAATACCTCGTCCGGCAGGCCGATCGGTACCGGATGGCGCCACAAGAATTCGCAAATCAGGTCATGCAGTCCGGCTCCCTGCCGATGATGGTGGCGGACATCCGTCGCAACAAGGCACTCGCCAGCGTGCTCGAGGCGGCGAAGGTGACCGATTCGTCCGGCAATGCCGTCGACCTCAACGCCGCGTCCGGCGACGCGGCGGCTGTCGCGTCGGCGCCGGACGACGGTGCGGAACCGGGTGAGTGACCCGGTCACGCCCTGAGCGAACTTGGCCCATTTGGGGGAGTCTGGGCCGGCCCGGCTTCGTTAGGGTCGGTGGGAGCAAGACCATCCGCCAGACCCGGAGGAGAGATCGTGAGCAGGTTTGATCCACAGCCGTTGCGCGTCGTCGAGTCGCGCGTGCCGGGCGCCGGCATGACGCTGAACGACTCCGTGTACGACCGGCTGCTGCGTGAGCGAATCATCTTCCTCGGCCAGCCGGTCGACGACGCGATCGCCAATCAGATCTGCGCCCAGCTGCTGCTGCTCTCGGCCGAGGACCCGAAGCGGGACGTCAATCTCTACATCAACTCTCCCGGTGGCTCGGTGACTGCCGGCATGGCGATCTACGACACGATGGAGCTCATCGACTGCGACGTCGCCACCTGGTCGCTGGGGCTTTCCGCGTCGATGGGGCAGTTCCTGCTCTCGGCCGGCACCCGCGGCAAGCGCTACGCCCTGCCGCACTCGCGGATCCTCATGCACCAGGGCTCGGCCGGGCTGGGCGGCACCGCGTCGGACATCAAGATCCAGGCCGAGCAGTGGAACCTCACCAAGCGGGAGATGGCCGAGATCACCGCGCAGCAAACCGGCCAGACCGTCGAACAGATCATCAAAGACGGCGACCGCGACCGGTGGTTCACTTCGCAGGAGGCCCTCGACTACGGGTTCATCGACCACATCGTGCGCCGTGCGAGCGAGCTCCCGAGCGGCAACGTCAGCCCGGAATAGGAGTAGCGATGAACCTTCAGACGCCGAGTTCGCGATACGTGCTCCCGTCCTTCGTCGAGCGGACGAATTACGGGATGAAGGAGTCAAATCCGTACAACAAGCTCTTCGAGGAGCGCATCATCTTCCTCGGTGCGCCTATCGACGACGTCGTGGCCAACGACGTGATGGCGCAGCTGATCGTGCTGGAATCCACTGACCCGGATCGCGACATCCAGATCTACATCAACAGCCCGGGCGGTTCGTTCACCGCACTGACGGCGATCTACGACACCATGGTCTACGTCCGCCCCGAGATCCAGACGATCTGCATGGGGCAGGCCGCCTCCGCCGCGGCGGTGCTGCTGTCCGCCGGGACGAAGGGGAAGCGGTTCGCGCTGTCGAACTCGCGCATCCTCATCCACCAGCCGTCCGGCGGCACCGAGGGCGCGATGCAGATCTCGGACCTGGAGATTCAGGCCAATGAGATCCAGCGGATGCGGGCGCTGATGGAGGAGATCCTGGCCCGGCATACCGGGCAAAGCGTCGAGCAAGTACACGATGACGTCGAACGCGACAAGATATTCACAGCCGCGCAGGCCAAGGAATACGGAATCATCGACGAGGTGATCTCCTCGCGGAAGATGGTGCCCGACACGTAATGCCCGACGCGCGCTTTCCAGCGGACTTCCGCAGCTTTTCCGGGTAGCGTGCGTGGTCTCGGCGGTAATCACGACGCCACCGAGGCTTTTCATATCGACTCCGAACAGGCTCCGACAGCTCTACGCACCAGAGAGGATGGTCGCCAGTGGCACCACGCGTCGGCGAGACCGGTGACCTGCTCAAGTGCTCGTTCTGTGGGAAGAGCCAGAAGCAGGTCAAGAAGCTGATCGCTGGACCCGGCGTCTATATCTGCGACGAATGCATCGATCTCTGCAACGAGATCATCGAAGAGGAACTCGCGGAGAGCACGGAGTTCAGCTTCGAGGAGCTGCCGAAACCCAACGAGATCTACGACTTCCTCAACAGCTACGTCGTCGGCCAGGACCAAGCGAAGAAGACGCTGGCAGTCGCCGTCTACAACCACTACAAACGCGTCCAGGCCGGCGGCGAGACGAAGCCGCGCAACGCCGATTCCAATGTCGAGCTGGCGAAGTCCAACATCCTGCTGCTCGGGCCGACCGGGTCCGGCAAGACGTTGCTCGCCCAGACGCTGGCGCGGATGCTCAACGTCCCGTTCGCGATCGCTGATGCAACCGCGCTGACCGAGGCGGGCTACGTCGGCGAGGACGTCGAGAACATCCTCCTCAAGCTCATCCAGGCCGCCGACTACGACGTCAAGCGGGCCGAGACGGGCATCATCTACATCGACGAGGTCGACAAGATCGCCCGCAAGGCCGAGAATCCGTCGATCACCCGGGACGTCTCGGGCGAGGGCGTGCAGCAGGCGCTGCTCAAGATCCTCGAGGGCACCTCGGCCTCGGTGCCGCCGCAAGGCGGGCGCAAGCACCCGCACCAGGAATTCATCCAGATCGACACCACGAACGTGCTGTTCATCGTCGGCGGCGCGTTCGCCGGGCTGGACACGATCATCGAGCAGCGGGTCGGCAAGAAGGGCCTCGGGTTCGGCGCCGAACTGCACACCAAGTTCGAGCGCGACCAGAGCGACGTCTTCGCCGACGTGATGCCCGAGGATTTGATGAAGTTCGGGCTGATCCCGGAGTTCATCGGCCGGTTGCCGGTGATCACGTCAGTGCGCCCGCTCGATCGCGACGCGCTGGTGCAGATCCTCACCGAGCCGAAGAACGCGCTGGTGCGGCAGTACGCGAAGCTGTTCGAGCTCGACAACGTCGAACTCGAGTTCAGCGACGACGCGCTCGAGGCGATCGCCGATCAGGCCGTGTTGCGCGGCACGGGTGCTCGCGGACTGCGCGCCATCCTCGAAGAGGTGCTGCTCTCGGTCATGTACGAGGTGCCGTCACGCGAGGACGTCGCGCGCGTGGTGATCACCCGCGAGACGGTCCTCGACCACGTCTACCCGACGCTGGTGCCGCGCGAGCCACCGAAGCGCGAGCGCCGCGAGAAGAGCGCGTAGCTCCAGCTTCGCCACGCCGTCGAGGTGCGTGGCGACGGCGCGGGGTGACACGCCGCAAGGTCACCCGCTGCGGCGCCACGCACGGCGGGCAGCCAGGGTTCCGAGCGTGTCTCGTCGGCAGTCTGGCACGTCCTCGTGCAGCCGCTCGTGTGAGTAGCGCAGCGTGAGCCAGTCGATGGACGCGAGGGCCGCGTCGCGTTGCATGTCGCGCTCGCGCTGCTCACGAGTCGAGTGGTAGCGGTAGCCGTCGAGCTCGACTGCGACGCGTTCCTCCTCGAACGCGACGTCGAGGCGGTAGAACTGCCCGTGCACCTGGACGACCTTCTGCCGCACCGCGTGCCGCAGTCCGGGATAGTCGAACACGCTGAGATAGCCCCACAACTCCAACTCGCTCTCACAACCGGCCGCGAGCAGGGCGACCAGCCGCAACAGCGATGCCCGGCCCCGCATGCCGACCGCGCGCGTAGCAGCGACGTCCAGCTCGGCAGGCGTCACCAACCGCTTGCGGACTGCGGCGATTGCCGGCGCCCGTTGGTCGCGCCCCTCCAACATCGGCCACGACCGGGCAACCGCGACGGCAGGCTCGACCACCGACAACCCGTGGACGTCACAGCCGCAGCGCTGTGACGTGCGAGAGAGCAGACGGTTGGCCGACGCTCGCCAAGGCGGCGCGCTCGCGGACCGGCGGACAGTCCAGATTCCACGCCCGGCAGTACGCCCGGGGGAATGGGGAGACGAGATGACCTCGCACATCGTGCGTGGCGAGATTGCGGGTGCGTGCGCGGCGTGTTACGCCGCTGCGTCGCCACGCAGGCAGCGGAGCCCACATGGTGCGTGGCGCCGTTGCGGGTACCGGCGCGGCGTGTCACCCCGCTGCGTCGCCACGCACCGGGTTAGGCAGCGGCCACGACCGTAGCCAGCGGGGGCGCCGCGTCATTCGAGGCACGCGACGCACTCCGGATCAGGCCGCGTCCGAGCAGCAGCGGCACCAGCATGCCCAGCACGCCGGCGGCCACGAAGATCGCGCGCGGCGCGAACACCGACGCCAACGCGCCGCCGGCCGCGAACGCGATCAGCTGGGTCCCGGACGCCACGCCGGTCAGCAGCGCGCTCACCCGGCCTCGCTCGGCGGCCAGCGTCCGGCCCATCACCAGCGACGCCAGCGTCACGTTGAGGATGCCGTTCATCAGGCCGATGGCGCCGATCGCGGGCAGCAGCCACCCGATCGTCGGCACGAGCCCGGCCGCGACGATGCCCGCCGCGAGCAGCACGGCCGAGCCGACGAACCCGCGCGCGAGCCCTGCGGTGCCGCGCAGCCGCCCGCCGAGCAGCGCACCGGCCAGCGCGCCGACCGAGAGCGCGGCGCCCGCGAAGCCGTACCACGTCGTGCTGGCGCCGAGCGTCTCGCGCACCAGGAAGACCTCCACGACGTTCACCATGCTGCCCAGCAGCACGAACAACCCGAGTAGGAAGAACAGCGGCCGTAGCAGGCTGTCCGCCCGGACGATGGCCAGCCCACCGCGCTGCTTCTCGCCCGGCGCTGCGACGGCCACCATCCGTCGCGTCGCGATCAGCGCCGCGGCGCAGGCGACGAGCAGATAGGCGAGCGCGTCGAGCAGCAGCGGCAACCTTGCGCCGTAGAACCCGACGAGCAGGCCGCTCACTGCGGGCGCGACGATGCCGGCGATCATCTGCCCGGCCTGGGCGCGCCCGATCGCCCGCGTCAAGGTGTCGCCGGACGTGACCGTCGCCAGCAACGCCTGCCAGCACGCGCTGTTCACGGCCTGCCCGGCGCCCAGCGCCGCCACCAGAGCGAGGACGACCGGGGTCGGCGTCACAAACGCCACCACGGAACACACCGCAGCCTGTGCGAGGCTCGAGGTGAGGAGCAACCGGTGGTTGTCGAAGCGGTCGACGACCCGGCCGACGACGCCGGCAAGCAGCACGATCGGCAGCGCGTTGGCGATGAGCAGTGCGGCGACCGCGCCGGCACCCGCGCCGTGCGACTGGAGTCGCAACACGAGCGCGACCTCGGCGAGCATGTCGCCCAGCCACGACACCGACTTCGCGACGACGATTAGCGACACATCCCGGCGGCTAGATGTGAAGGACATATTTCGAAACTATCGCTTCACAAGTCGGCCGTCAAGTAGCGTCTGCAGACGTGCCGCCGCGCCAGAAGAAGCCGCAGGACCGCCCACCCGTCAAGCTCACCGATCCACGGGCGATCCGGGCGCTGGCGCATCCCGCTCGCCTGGCGGTGATCGACGAGCTCTACTCCGGCCGTCGCGAGCTGACCGCCACCGAGTGCGCGGAGATCGCCGGGTTGAGCCCGAGCGCGATGAGCTACCACCTGCGCAGCCTGGAGAAGGCCGGCATCGTCGAGCGCGCGGACTCGGCCGGCGACGGCCGGGAGCGTCCGTGGCGGGCGGCCGGCAGCTACCTGCAGGTCGACAGCACCGGAGGCGGCGCGGGGGAGCTCGCCGCCTCCGCCGCGCTGAGCTCGACGGTGCTAGGCCGCACCGTCGAGCAGTTCGACGCGTATCTGGCACGTAGGCGCAGCGAGCCGCGCGAGTGGCTCGACGCGGTCGAGGCCAGCTACGGCCAGGTCTGGCTGCTGCCCGAAGAGGCGAAGGCGATCGGCAACGAGTTCGTCAACGCGATGGCGAAGTACCGCGGCCGGCGCGACGCGCGTCCGCTCGGCGCGCGGCGGATGCGGCTTGCGATGCTGCTATTTCCTACGGACGAGCCGAAGCAGGACACGTAATGTCTGGCGAGTGACACTCGAACCACTCTCGCTGCCCACCGGCAACTGGTCCGACTGGCTGGCCGGCCGCGTCGACGCCCTGCTCGACGCCACCCGCGAGACGCTCGACCGGCTGAAGGACGGCACGTCACGAGACGCGAGCGAGGCGCTCGAACTCTGGAACGACGCGGACATCGCGCTGCGCGGCGCGCAGGCGCTCACCGAGGTCCTGCAGGAGATTCACCCGGACGAGGACGTGCGCGCGCTCGCCGAGCAGCGCGGGCAGGAGATCGACCGGGTGCGCACCGAGCGCGGCCTTGATCGCGCGCTGTTCGAAGTCATCCATGCGATCGACTCGACAGATCTTGACGAGCCGGCGACGCGCGTGCACGAGCACGTCCTTCGCGACTTCCGGCGCAGCGGCGTCGATCGCGACGACGCCACCCGCGACCGGCTGCGGCAGATCGCTGAGCGGCTCACCGTGCTCGACCAGGACTTCTCCCGCAACATCCGCGACGACGTCCGCTCGATCCGCATCACGCCTGCGCAGCTCGACGGGCTGCCCGGCGACTTCGCCGACAGCCATCCGGCAGGCGATGACGGCCTCGTCACGGTCACCACCGACTACCCGGACTACCTGCCGTTCCGGACCTTCGCCCGCGACGCGGACGCGCGCCGCCAGCTGACCGCCGAATTCCTCAACCGTGGCTGGCCGATCAACGACGCGGTCCTGCACGAGATGCTCGGCCTGCGCGACGAGCAGGCCCGACTGCTCGGCTATCGCGACTGGCCGGACTACGACGCCGAAGTGAAGATGATCGGCACGTCGGACGCGATCGCCGAGTTCATCGAGCGCATCTCCGAAGCTGCCGACTCGGCCGGCCGCCGAGACCGCGAGGTGCTGCTCGACCGGCAACGGCGCGACGTCCCCGACGCGACGACCCTCGACCCGTCGCAGGTCGCGTACTACACCGAACTCGTCCGCCGCGAACGTTTCGACGTGGACGCGCAGAAGGTACGCCGGTACTTCGACTTCGGCAACGTGCGGCGCGGCCTGCTGGAGGTGACCGGCCGGCTCTTCGACGTCGAGTACCGCCCCGTCGATGCGCCGAGCTGGCACGAGGACGTCGCGGTCTACGACGTCGTCTCCGACGGAGAGCTGCGCGGCCGGATCCATCTCGACCTGCATCCGCGCGAGGGCAAGTACAAGCACGCCGCGCAGTTCGATCTCGTCAACGGCATCGCCGGGCGCCAGCTGCCGGAAGGCGTGCTGGCGTGCAACTTCCCGCGCGGCCTGATGGAGCACCAGCACGTCGTGACGCTGTTCCACGAGTTCGGGCACCTCGTCCATCACGTGCTCGGTGGACAGCAGCACTGGGCGCGCTACTCGGGAGTCGCCACCGAATGGGACTTCGTCGAGGCGCCGTCCCAGATGCTCGAGGAGTGGGCCTGGGATGCGGATGTGCTGCGCACCTTCGCCGTCGACGGGCAGGGCACGCCGATCGCGGCGGACCTCGTCACTCGAATGCGCGCCGCGAAGGACTTCGGCAAGGGCGTGTGGGTGCGCAACCAGATCTTCTACACCGCGATCTCCTACCTGTTGCACCGCGATCTTCCCGAGGATCACACGCAGGCGGTCATCGACGCGCAGGCGCGCTTCGACCTGGTCGACTACCTCGATGGGACGCACTTCCATGCGGCCTTCGGCCATCTGTCCGGCTACACGTCGGCCTACTACACGTACTTGTGGAGCCTGGTCATCGCGAAGGACCTGTTCGCCGCGTTCGACCCCACCGATCTCTACGCGCCGACCGTCGCGCGTCGCTACCGCGACTGCATCCTCGCGGCGGGCGGTTCGAAGGACGCCGCGGACCTGGTGACGGACTTCTTGGGCCGACCGTTCTCGTTCGACGCCTTCGCCGAATGGCTCGACCGCGAACCGCTGCCGGTCAGTAGCTGACTGACGCGCGATCGGCCACCGGCCGGAAGCCGATCGCCCGGTAGATCTTGTTGGACGTCGGGTTGGCGACATCGGTGTACAGCACCGGCACGGCGGTGCTGTCGAGGATGTCGAACGCAGCGCGCGCGGTGACCGCGGTGCCGTAGCCACGACGGCGTTGGTCGGGCGGCGTATAAACCGGCCCGATGCGCGAGACGCCCGCGGCCGGCGGCCGGCGCGCGGCCATCGACACCGGCCGGTCGTCCGGAGCGAGCCACAGCCAGGTGCGCGAGACGCCGACCATCGCCGCCGCGAGCCGCACCGCGTCGAAGCCGGGCGGCAGCTCGCCGTAGGTCTCGCAGGTGTACGGCGCGAGCCACCCGGCGACGAGTTCGGTATCGGCCGCGCCCGCGAGCCGCCCGCGGCCGGCGACACCACTCGGCTCGACGAGCCGGTCGAGGCGGTACAGCCGCTCGGCCATCCGGTGGCTGGGCTCGCGGGCGAGCCGTTCGACGAGCGCGTCGACGGTATCGACCGGTCCGCCGATCCCGGAGACGGACGGCAACCCCCGAACGGCCGCGCACAGCGCGTCGAGGTCCGTCCATCCTGATGTGAGCGCGATCGGGTGGTCGGGGCTGCAGCGCACGGCCAGCGCCACTCCGTTGTGCGCGCACCAGCCGCCGTCGCTCGCGACGCGCAGGTGCAGCCGGACCGTGCCGAATACGTTGTTCCGAATCGGGTCAGCCATGAGCACCGGCTCGATCCGGCCCAGGATCTCTGCCGTGTCGGTCGTCGTGCCCACGGTCACCCAACGATCGTCGTCTCGCGCAGCGCCGACCGCCAGCGCATATCGGTATCGATTCAGTCCATAGAATCCAGGCGTGGATGACGACGCGGCCCAGCGACCTGCCCTGCCGAGCCAGTACCGCCCGGCAGAGGTAGAGGGGCCGCTCTACGAGCAATGGGTCGAGCGCGGCTACTTCACCGCGGACCCGAAGAGCGGCAAGCCGCATTTCTCCCTCGTCATCCCACCGCCGAACGTCACGGGCAGCCTGCACATCGGGCACGCACTCGAGCAGTCGATGATGGACGCCGTCACCCGGCGCGCCCGGATGCGCGGGTTCGACACGCTCTGGCTGCCCGGCATGGACCACGCGAGCATCGCCGTGCACGCACTCGTCGAGCGGCACCTGACCGAGACCGAGGGCAAGGGCCGCTTCGACTATCCGCGCGACGAGTTCGTCGCGAAGGCGTGGGAGTGGAAGGAGCGCTACGGCGGGCAGATACTGGGCCAGATGCGCCGCCTCGGTGACGGCGTCGACTGGTCTCGCGAGCGGTTCACCATGGACGACGGCCTTTCCCGAGCCGTCCAGACGATCTTCAAGCGGCTGTACGACGATGAGCTGATCTACCGCGCCGAGCGGATCATCAACTGGTGCCCCCGCGACCTCACCGCGCTCTCCGACGCCGAGGTCGATCACGAGGAGGAGCCCGGCGAGCTGATCTCCATCCGCTATGGGGAGGGTGACACGTCGATCGTGGTCGCGACGACGCGCGCCGAGACGATGCTGGGCGACACCGCGGTGGCGGTCCATCCCGACGACGAGCGCTACCGGCACCTGATCGGCGCGGACGTGGCGCTGCCGCTGACGAACCGGCGCATCCCGATCCTCGCCGACGAGCACGTCGACCCGACGTTCGGCACCGGCGCGGTGAAGGTGACTCCGGCGCACGATCCGAACGACTTCGAGATCGGCCGCCGGCACACCCTGCCCAGCCTGACGATCCTGGACGAGCGTGGGGTCATCACCGCGCCCGGCCCGTTCGCCGGGCTGGACCGCATGGAGGCGCGCTACGCGATCGTCCAGGCGCTGCGCGAGGACGGGCGGATCGTCGCCGAGAAGCGTCCGTACCTGCACGCCGTGGGGCACTGCTCGCGATGCGCAACGCTCGTCGAGCCGCGCCTATCGCTGCAGTGGTGGGTGCGCGTCGAGTCGCTGGCCAAGGCGGCCGGCGACGCAGTGCGCGACGGCCGGGTCGCCATCGAGCCCGAGTCGATGCGCGATCGCTACTTCCAGTGGGTCGACAACCTGCGCGACTGGTGCATCAGCCGCCAGCTGTGGTGGGGACATCGCATTCCGGTCTGGTACTCGCCGGACGGCGACGAGGAGTGCTTCGGCCCGGACGACACACCACCCTCGGGCTGGACGCAGGACGACGACGTCCTGGACACCTGGTTCTCCTCCGCGCTGTGGCCGTTCTCTACGTTCGGCTGGCCCGAGGACACCGAGGACCTGCGCACCTACTACCCGACGACCGTCCTCATCACCGGCTACGACATCCTCTTCTTCTGGGTCGTGCGGATGATGCTGTTCGGCCTATACGCAATGAAAAACAAAGAGGCGTCCCGTGCTGTGCCTTTCCGCACGGTCGTGCTGCACGGCCTGGTGCGCGATTCGTCCGGCAAGAAGATGTCGAAATCCAGGGGCAACGTGGTCGACCCGTTGCTGTGGATCGACGCGTACGGCGCCGACGCAGTGCGGCTGTCGCTGTTGCAGGGGGCGAACCCGGGCGCCGATCAGGCGATCAACGAGGAGTGGGTGGTCGGCACCCGCAACTTCTGCAACAAGCTGTGGAACGCGACGCGGTTCGCGCTGCTCTCCGGTGCGACGGTGGACGGTGAGTTGCCGTCGGCGCCGACCGGGCCGGACGCGTGGATCCTGTCCCGGCTGCACGCGGTGACCGCGCAGGTCGACGCGCTGTATGAGCGGTACGAGTTCGCCAAGATCGCCGACCTCCTCTACCACTTCGCGTGGGACGAAGTGTGCGATTGGTACATCGAACTCGCGAAGCTCAGGCTCGGGAACGAGACGCGGCGAGTGCTCGGCGAGGTGCTCGACACGCTGCTGCGCTTGCTGCACCCGATGATTCCGTTCGTCACCGAGGCGTTGTGGACGGCGCTGACCGGGCGCGAGTCGGTCGTCGTCGCAGACTGGCCCGCTCCGGTGCCGGCGTGGGCGAACCCGGCGGCGGAGGCGGAGATCCGGTCGCTGCAGCAGGTGGTGACGGAGGTGCGCCGGTTCCGCTCGGAGCAAGGCGTCAAGCCGTCCTATCGCATCCCGGCTCGGGTCGAGGGACCGGTCGATGCGGCGGCCGTGCGCGCCCTGAGCCGGTTGGCCGAGCCGGGCGACGGCTTCGCCGGCACCGCGTCCGTGCAGGTCAGCGCCGAGGTCACCATCGCGTTCGACCTGTCCGGCGCGATCGACGTCAGCGCGGAACGCGCCCGGCTCACGAAGGACCGGGCCGCGGCGGAGAAGGAGCGCGACGTCAACGCGGGCAAGTTGGCCAACCCGTCGTTCACCGGGCGGGCGCCGGAACCCGTCGTCGCCAAGGTGCGTGAGCGGCTGACCGCCGCCGAAGCCGACCTGGCGCGTATCGACGCCGCCCTCGCTGCGCTGCCCGGGGTGTGAGGCAATGGGACTGAGCGATCAAGTGACGGCCGCCGAACTGTCGCGGCGCGCCGCGCGGACGGGTGCCGCAGATGCCCGCCGGGCGCCGATCGACCGCCTGCCGGACGACGGCATGCCCGGCGAGGCCGCGTACGAGCTGATCTCCGGCGAACTGCTGCTCGACGGCAACGCCCGGCTGAACCTCGCAACGTTCGTCACCACCTGGATGCCGCCGCACGCGGCCCAGCTGATGGCCGAGACAGTCGACAAGAACATGATCGACAAGGACGAGTATCCGCAGACGGCCGAGCTCGAGTCGCGCTGCGTCAACATCATCTCGGATCTCTGGAACTCGCCGGCGGGGGAGACGCCGACGGGCTGCTCGACGACCGGCTCCAGCGAGGCCGTCATGCTCGGCGCGCTCGCGCTCAAGTGGAAGTGGCGAGCGAGGCGTCAGGCGGCCGGCAAGCCGGCCGATAAGCCGAACCTCGTCACCGGTTCGAACGTCCAGGTGTGCTGGGAGAAGTTCTGCCGCTACTGGGACGTCGAGCCGCGCCTCGTCCCCGTCGAAGGCGACACGCTGCACCTCACCGCGGAGCGCGCGATCGAGTATTGCGACGAGAACACGATCGGCGTCGCCGCCGTACTCGGCTCCACCTTCGACGGCAGCTACGAGCCGGTGCGCGAGATCGCAGCCGCGCTCGACGACTTGCAGGAGCGCACCGGCCTGGACATCCCGATGCACGTCGACGCGGCCTCCGGAGGTTTCGTCGCGCCGTTCGTCCAGCCCGACGTGGAATGGGACTTCCGGGTGCCGCGGGTGAAGTCGATCAACGCGTCCGGTCACAAGTACGGGCTTGTCTATCCGGGCGTCGGCTGGGTGATCTGGCGGGACGCGGAGTCGCTGCCGCGAGAGCTGATCTTCGACGTGAACTACCTCGGTGGGCACATGCCGACCTTCGCGCTGAACTTCTCCCGGCCGGGCAGCGAGGTGGTCGCGCAGTACTTCATGTTCACCTCGCTCGGCTTCGCCGGGTATCGCCAGGTGCAGACGCAGTCGTCGGCCGTCGCGCAGTACCTCGCGGCGGAGATCGCGAAGATCGGGCCGTACCGGCTCGTCAGCCGCGGCGACGAACTGCCCGTGTTCGCGTTCGCGCTACGACCGGAGATCGAGAACTACACGGTGTTCGACGTCTCGGACAAGCTGCGCGAACGGGGCTGGCTGGTGCCGGCCTACACCTTCCCGCCGAATCGCGAGGATCTTTCCGTGCTGCGCGTGGTCGTCCGCTCCGGTATGAACCACGACATGGCCGACCTGCTGCTGGACGACCTGCGCGATCGGACTGCGTTCTTCGAGTCGTTGACCGCACCGCTGCCGCGACCCGCGCAGTCGGTCGCGTTCGCGCACTGACGGGTACGTAGGGTTGTCGGTGATGACTGAGGCGCAGCACTACGCGCAGGAGCTGCGCAAGATCGAGGCGGCGATCTTCGGCCGCCGCGGTGAGGGGCACGTCAATCCCGCCAACGACCGGATGACGGCACTCGTCGAACTGCTCGGCGATCCGCAGCGCAACTACCGCGCCATCCATCTGACCGGGACGAATGGCAAGTCCAGTACCGCGCGGATGATCGACGAACTGCTGCGCGGCTTCGGGCTGCGCGCCGGCCGGTACACGTCGCCGCACCTGTCGCGGGTGACCGAGCGGATCGTCGTCGACGGGGCGCCGATCACCGATCAGACGTTCGTGGACGGCTACCGCGAGCTGGAGCGGTACATCGGCGTCATCGACTCCCGCTTCGACACGCCGCTCTCGTTCTTCGAGATCGTGACCGCCCTGGCGTTCTCGATCTTTGCCGATGCGCCTATCGACGTCGCCGTCGTCGAGGTCGGCCTCGGCGGCGCGTGGGACAACACGAACGTCATCGACGGCGAGGTCGCGGTAGTGACGCCGATCGGGCTCGACCACACCCAGTACCTCGGCGACACGGTGGTCGGCATCGCGGCGGAGAAGGCCGGGATCATCAAGCCGGACGCGGTCGCGATCCTTGCCGCGCAACCGGCCGAGGCGGCCGCCGAGTTGCTGCGCCGGGCCGGCGAGGTGCACGCCACCGTAGCCCGCGAGGGGCTCGAGTTCGGGGTCGTCGAGCGGCGGGTCGCGGTCGGTGGCCAGTTCCTGACGTTGCAGGGCCTGGGCGGGGTGTACGACGAGGTCTTCCTGCCGGTGCACGGCGCGTACCAGGCGCAGAACGCCGCCTGCGCGCTCGCCGCGGTCGAGGCGTTCTTCGGTGTCGACGGCACCAGCGGGGCGCTCGACGGCGAAATCGTGCGCGGCGCGTTCGCCTCGGTGCGCTCACCCGGCCGGCTCGAGCCGGTGCGATCGGCGCCCACGATCCTGGTCGACGCCGCGCACAATCCGGCCGGCCTCGCCGCGTCGCTGGAAGCGGTCGCCGAGGCTTTCCAGTTCCGGCGGCTCGTCGCCGTCCTCGCCGTGATGGCCGACAAGGACGTCACCGGCATGCTCGAACTGCTCGAGCCGGCCGTCGACGACCTCGTCGTCACGCAGAGCTCCTCCGAGCGGGCACTGCCCGCGGACCAGGTTGCGGCCGCCGCGGTGCCGATCTTCGGCGCGGACCGGGTGAGCGTCGAGCCTCGGTTGGACGACGCCCTCGAGGCAGCGGTGCGGCTCGCGGAGGAGAGCGAGGACGACGTGCTGACCGGTGCGGGCGTCCTCGTCACCGGCTCGGTGGTCACCGTGGGGGAGGCGCGAACGCTGCTCGGCGGGCCGTCGTAATGGAAGAGCCGACGCCCGAGCAGTACGCCGAGCGCGCGCAGCGCGCCAACAAGGCCACCCGCAACGCACTCATGGCAGTGCTCGGTCTCGAGGCGTTCGTGGTGCTGCTCATCCCGCGGGCGATCGCGTTCACGACCGGGCTCGGGCCGGTCCGCACGGGCATCTGCGTCGGCGTGGCCGTGTTGCTGCTGCTCGCTGCTGCGCTGCTCCGCCGGCCGTGGGGGATCGGGCTGGGTTCGGGCATGCAGATCGTCTTCTTCGCCACCGGCATCATGATCGCGACGATGTTCCTCGTCGGCGCGCTGTTCATCGCGGTGTGGCTGCGCATCCTGATGTTCCGGCACGAGGTCGTCGGCACCCCGGGCGGCCTGCGCATGTTGCTCGGCTGAGGTCACCTCGGTGGCGGGCACGCCTACCGGACGCGGACGACGTCCTGCGGGGCTTCCGCGTCGCGCACCCGCTGGATGGGCCGAACGGCGCGCGCTACTGCCGCGGTTCGGGTATGGGCTCCCAGCTTCAG
>DASQSE010000092.1:0-19096 GCA_035642535.1 Jatrophihabitans sp.
GGGCCCACCCGGTGATCGTGCGTCCCATGTCGACCACGTAGCTGCCCGGCTTCGGCTGCGTCACCCCGACCGGCGTTACGTCCTCGGCGACGGTCGTCGGCTCAACGGACTCCGCAACAAGGCGCCCGCCGGGTGCTGGCAGAACGGTGGCCTGCTGCCACCCGCTGGCGTCGAAGCCCGGCTGATCCCAGCCAACAGGTTTGCGGCGCGCGTCGTAGGTCTCGCCTCCGAAGACTGGCTGGCCGCTGGCGCCACCTGCGGCCGCGAACGACGTCGGACCGGAGTTGTCGAGCTGCCAGGTGTTATCGCTCGAGATCGTGGTGCTGGTGCCGTCCGCGTAGTCGATCACCAGCTGCACGAGCAGCTTGGGCGTGTTGTAGTAGTAGAAGCCTGGCGCAAGCGCGACGGCGATCGCATTCTGCCCGGTATGGACGTCGGGCGTTACGTCGTAGGTTGCGTAGAGGACGGTCTTCTCGTACTCCGTGTAGGCGGGATCCAGGAGGCGGTCGCCGACCTTCTGCCCGTTGAGGTGAAGCGTGTAGTTGCCGAGTCCGGTGATGTACGCGCGGGCGCGCGCGATGGGCTTGGTGGCGGTGAACTCCTTGCGCAGCAGGGGGCCGGCGACCTGTGCCGCGGGGGCTACCGTGACTTGCTCGCGCCATGGAGCGATGCCGTACGCACCGAGGTCCAGCGCAGCCGGCCAGCTCGAATCGTCGAAGCCCGGCGCTTGCCAGCCGGTAGCTGCAGTGTCGGCCGCCTTGGCAGAGCTGCCAGTGTCGACAACCAAGGACTCGCCGGTGGTGAACGTGATGCGCAGCCGGGCGATGACACCGGCAGCCCCGTTGATGTTGAAGGCTGCGAGCGCGAGGACGTTCGCGCCCGGTGTCACCGCAGCGGTCACGTCCTGTCGCGCCGCCTTGGTCCAGTCGCTGCTCGTCGCGACCTGGTTGCCATCGATGTAGGCGGTCACCTGGTTGTCGGCGGTCGTGGTGAGAGTCGCGGACGCGACGGTCCGGTCGCTCGGCACGTCGAAGTCCAGCCGGAAGTACCGGGTGCAGGCGGTGCAGGCGCCCTGTATCGGATTGCCCTCGGGGTACCAGATCCAGTCGTCCCCGGTGAGGTCTGGCTGGAGGTCGACGCTCGGTGGTCCGATCCAGTCGGCTGTCCACTCAGCAGGATTCAGCAGCGCCGTCTCCCACCAAGCAGGTGGACTCCAGGCAGAGGGCACACCGTCGCCATCCCAAACGCGGACCTCCCAGTAGTAGCGGGTGCGCGAGGCCAGGTCAGGACCGCCGTATTGCAGGTTCACGGACTGGCCAGAGTTGACTTTCCCGGAATCCCAGACGTCGCCTTGGGATGCGACTAGATCGGACGGACTGGATGACACGAGGATCTGGTACGCCGTTTGCTTCTGGTCACGATTTGGTGAGCTGAGCCGCCAGCCCAGCCTGGGTCGCGCGACGTCGATGCCCAAGGGATTGTGGGCGTACTCGGTGGTCAGTTGCCCGACCTCGACCGAGCTCTGGCCGGCGGGCGTGGCGTGCGCCGACACCGCGACCCCGGCGACGCAGAGGAGTGTGATGAGGGTGGCCGCGAGACGGCGGGATGAGCGCATGGGGGCCTCCGGGCAGGGGTCAAATGAATGGCGCTCGACGATCGATTCGTCTGAACATGGTCAGGGAGCGGTCGGCTGCAGTTCGGACACCTGAACGTTGCGATCGGTGCCGTCCCACGAGTTTGTGATCAGCAGTCGCAGGTACCGGGTGGTGACGGGTGAGAATGAGGTCTTGACCACGCCGTTCGCTGCGGCCGGTACCTGGGCGACCGGAGTCCACGTCTGGTTGTCCGACGAAACCTGGATCGTGTAAGCCCTCGGTCCATAGCCGGAGCGCGGGATCATCGTCACCGATCCGACGCTGATCGGCGCGCCGAAGTCGACGCCGAGTGTCTCGGGGTGTTGTGGTGTCGGTCCGCTGCCCGCAGTGGCCGGCCCCCCGGAGACCCAGAAGGTCGATATGTTGCCGTCGGTGGCGAATGAGGCCGGGTACGGGCCTTGGTTCGAGCTCGCGAACGCGGCGGGGAAGCTAGCGTTGCTCGGATTCCACGCGAGGTCGTCGGTGTAGCGCAACTGCACGGCGCCACTCGCCGCAACGCCGTTGCTCGTAGCGCCGCTGAGGGTGAGTTCCCCGGTTCCGCTGGTTTGTCCGCTCTGCTCGAGGTCGACGTCGACAGCGGTGCGGCCGCCGGCCGGAACACTGATGTGCGATTGGTCGAGCGTTGCCGTGACTCCGGCGGGTGGCTGGGCGGTCAAGTCGACGTCGATCGGGTGCGGCGCATTGTTCGCAACGGTGAGCGTCGCGCGGTTCCAGCCGCCTGAGGCAAGCGGCAGCGTGGCCGACTGCGGCGTGATCGTGTAGAGCGGCTGCACCGCGACGTCCGTTGATCCTGTCGAGGTGTGCGATTGATCGGCCGCCGTGTAGTGGAGGGTGGTGGTCAGCCTCGCAGTTCCGGATGCGTCGGGGCCGACAACGCCGTTGACATCGACGCGGGCGAACTCGCCCGGCGGCAGTGAGTCGAAGGCAGGCGCCTGCTTCGGCAGCGTCCAGCCGGCCGGCGCGTCGAGGGTGATCGTCCCGGCGGTGGCAGCGGCCTGCCCGCGATTGAAGGCGGTCAGCCGAACGGTGACCGGCTCGCCGGGCAGCGCGGTACCGATTGCCCGGACATCGAGCACGACGGAGACGGCCGCGGCGGCCTGCGCCAGCTCGCCGCCGGCATCGGCCCGCGCCGTGTCGATCGCGGCACGCACGTCGGCCGGCATCGAGTCGCCAGGAGTCAGTTGCGCGACCGTGTGCGACGCGGCGGCCATGGTGGCCGCGATGTCGGCGGTCGGGGGATCGGTGGCCGTCGCCTCGGTGAGAGCGGTGTTGATCTGGTCGATCGCGGCGCTGGCCACGCCGTCGAGGCGCCCGGCGTCCGTCGGGCTGATCATGCCCTCGGCCCGCCACTTGGCGATTGATGACCGCAGCCCGGTGAGCGTCGAGCGGGCGGCGAGCAGGTGCTCGTACTCGGGGCCGGCGAGGATCAGTTGGCCTTCGATGGTGCGAGCGGTGAGTGTCTCTCCGGGTGCGATGACTCGTGTCCCGGTAAGGGTGGCACCGCGTCCGACGTAAGTGACTCGTGCGTGGACGGGCGCGGTGCCTGTGTTGGTGAGCAGGGCACGGTTTTCGCCGTCCTGGTGTGCGAGCAGCGGGCCGTCGGTGTCGACGAAGTAGCGGATCGTCTCGCCTTCCGAGGCCGGACTGCCGAGCGACGCCGAGAAGGCCGCGGCGTGGCCGGACAGCTGCGCGGCCTCGATGGGCACCGGGGCGCCGCGGTCGTCGCTGACCGTCAGCGAGGTGCTCGACGCTCCGCTCCACCGCGCGACCGCGAGTCGGTCGGTGCCGTCCGGTGCCTGGGCGGTGAGCGACGACCAGCCGGCCGGGACGTCAGGCTGGGTGACGTGCGCGGCCAGTGACGCCGTTGCTTGGTGTGAGACGTCGGGGAACAGCGCCGCACCGCGGTTGCCGCTGCCGGTGCCGGCCGAGCCGGTGATCGTCGTGGTGTCGTTGGTGCCGTTGACGTTGGCGGCTGTGATGCCGCTACCACCGAGCACCACCATGCCCATCCGGTCGGCCGCGTCGACCCAGTTACCCGGCAGCGAGCCGAGACCGCTGCCGCCGGCGGAGTAGATGGTCCGGTCGCCGGTCAGGCCCGGGATCCGTTCGAGCGAGTAGGTGAACGTGCTGCCGGTGCCGCGGTCGAGCAGCAGCGCGGTGCCGTCGGGGAACACGCTCATGGAGAAGTCGCGGCCGCCGATGACGCCGGCCGTGGAGAACCGGTCGGCGTCGCAGGTGCAGTTGTGCGCGGTCACTGCGCCGCTCGCCGAGCCGATCAGGCTGCCTTTGGCGTAGTAGGTGAACAGCGGGTCGTCGAGGTGCTGCTCCTCGCGCGGGACCCAGAGGCCCATCGGGCTCTCGGTGTCCCAGGACATGGACGCCGAGGCGCCGGGCAGCCGTGCGGCGATCACGTCGATCGATGGGAACTGCGTGACGCCGGACGTGGCCGCGCGGGCGGTCTCGTACTGCTGTTGGGTAGGCACCGGCGAGGGCCCGAAGAGGTGGTGGTTCCACCAGCTCGCCGCCATCCGCTTGACGAGCATGCTCTCGTAGCCGAGGTCGGGCTGGTCGAGGATCGAGCCGTTGTCGTGGGTGGCTTGTCGGGCGGCGACGGTCTGCAGCGCACGCGACTCGAGCACGGACGCGTCGGCGTCGTGGAACCGGGTGGCGAGCACGGACAGGTATTCCAGGTGCTGGTAATCCTTGCTGACCCAGTCCTGCCCGGCGGGCATGATGATGTCGCCGTTGTCGTCGATGAGCCGGCCGAGGATGTTGTCCCAGATCCGTTGGGTGCGGAACGAGAAGGCCTCCGGCAACGCGTGGCCCGCCTGTGCGTAGAAGATCGCTGCATCGTCGATGTTGGTGTGTGTCACCTGCTGGTAGATGGGGTTGAAGAAGCCGTGGTTCTCCATCGTCATGTCGTCGTTGAGGTTCACCGACGCCATCCAGGACGACAGAGGCTTGCCGTCGACGACCGTGTCGCTGGTGGCGTCCGCCGCGGTGGACGACGCGTTGAGCGCCAGCTTGATCGCGGTCTGCTCCCACGCCGACCGGTTCTGATCGTCGGGGAACATCACCGCGGCCAACGCAGGGGTCGGACTGTTCCAGCCGTTGTCCTCGGCGCCCGTGTTGCCGGGCGTCGCGGTAGCGATCGGCTTGGTGATGAGGATGTTCGCTTCGCCGGTCAGCACGGTGCGCACGATTGCCTGCGTGTCCGAGTCCAGCTGGTTCCATAGCAGGTGGGCAGCATCGGCCCAGCCGTAGGTTTCGAGCGACGCCTGCCAGGTGTTGCCGCCCCAGTTGCCGAATCCGGAGCCGGACAGCACGTTGGTGTACGCCTCGTAGCGGATCGACTTGACGGTGTGATCGAGCAGCGTCTGCCGGGAGACGCCGCCGAAGCTGGCTTGGTTCGGTTCGGCGGTGAGCAACGTGGCGTAGGCGAAGGCGATGTCCCCGGCGCCGCGGGGCTGGCTGACCCCGCTTCCGGTCCCGAGGTAGCGGCCGGTGTTCGGCACCGGGATATCGGACTGTCGCCAGAACGATTCAGCGAAGGGCACGAAGTCGGCTAACACCTGCAACTCGAGCGTCTGTTTTGCCGAGTTGTCCAAGACGGTGAATGCCGGCGCGTCGGCCCGCGCCGTCGTGGGGCCGACGATCATGCTCGCGATGACGGCTGCGGTCGCGGCGACGACAGCGGCGAAGCGGACCTTGGACATACCTTCCTCCGCGTGTGAAGCGACGCACTGGAATCGGTTCCAGACGGGCTGAAGCTATCAACGCAAAGGCGGATCTATCAACGCATTCGGCATTAGTTGGCCGAAGTGCGCCACACCAACCGGCGAGGTCAGATCAACTGCCGGCGCGCCGCCCATGCGACGGCCTCGATGGTGGTTTGGACGCCGATACGATCGCGCACGTCGCGGATCCGGCGCTGCAGTGTTCGTGGACTGGTGTTGAGCCGGTGCGCCACGGCTGGAGCAGGTAATCCGGCGGCGACGAGAGCGAGGAGGCGAAGGTCCTCCTCATCGAGGGCGTTGCACGACGCGTGTACGTCGTCGGCGTTCATCGCACTAGCTCCGGCTCATCGGTCCAGCCGGTAGCGGTCGATGACGGCCGCGTCCATGTCCACGCCCAGCCCGGCACCCGAGGGCGGCATGAAGCATCCGCTGGTTGGCGTGATCGGGCTGCTTGTCAGTTCGTGCTGCATCGGGTTGCGTAGGGGTTTGATCTCGACCTGGTGGCAGTGCGGTGCGGCGAAAGAGAGCGCCAGACTCGCGGCGGTGACGATCGCGCTCGACCAGGCGTGCGCGTTGACCTCGCGACCGGCTGCCCGGACGTGCGCAGCGGCAGCGAGCCAGCCGGTGATGCCTTCGCAGCGGCCGGGATCGATCCCGACGACGTCGACGGTTCCGGTTTCGACGATGCGCTGGATGCCGCGTGGCGTCCACTCCCGCTCGCCGTAGGCGATCTTCGTGGTGACGCGGGAGCGCAACTCGGCATACCCAGCCGGGTCGTCGGCGCCGAGCGGTTCCTCGATCCAGGCGATGTCGAACTGCTCGAACGCCTGCGTGCGGGCAACGGCGGTTCGCACGTCCCAGTGGATCGCCGCGCCAAGATCGATCATGATCGACTTGTCGGGGCCGAGTTCGCGGCGCAACGCTTTCACGAAGGCGATGTCCCGGTGCGCGTCGAGGCCGAGCGCGGCCGCCCCGCGCTTGCCGAAGCCGACTTTGATGCCGACCGCGTCGTGCTCGGACACCCAACCGGCCATCCGGGCGACCATCGCATCCAGGTCGGCGTCCATTGCGTGGCAACTTATGAGGACGGGCAGCGATTCGTGGACCGCGCCGCCCATCAGGTCGAGGACGTTCAGTTCGGCGGACTTACCGGCGAGGTCCCACAGCGCGATGTCCAGCGCTGCGATTGCGAACGCGGCGATGCCGCCGTTTCCGTACCACCAGGTATGGGAGCGCAGTGCCTCGTGGGCGAGCGCATGCTCACGCGGGTCGCGGCCGACGATGAGCTCGGTGAGGCCGTCCACGACCGTCGCCGTGGCACGCGTGGCCTCCGGCCACATGGTGACCGCCTCGCCCCAGCCGACCAGCCCATCGTCGGTCGTGACACGGATGAACAGCAGGTGCCGGGTGGCGTTGCTGTCGTTGGGTTCGGGGTAGGCGACCGGGATGGCCTCCACGCCGCAGATCTTCATGGCGCCGTCACGAAGGCGCCGGCGGCGGCGCTGCGGTACGCCAGCTCGAGCGCCTCGACGGTACGGGCACCGAGCTCGCCGGGCGCCGGGTTGTCCCGTGTGCGCCCGAGGGCCAGGTCGACCAGGCGGTGTGCGGCGCGTTCGCCGTCGTAGGCACCTTCCCCCGGTGTGACGTCGAGGTCTGTCTGCCCGGTGTCGGCGCGGAACCGGGAGAACCGTTCGCGGAAGACGTCGACGTGCAGTTGGCCCTCGCTGCCGACGGCCTCGACGGCGAGGTGATGCTTGTTGCCGTCCGCACCGACGAAGGCGGACGCTCCACCGATGCTGCAGACACCGCCGCCCTCGAGCGCAAGGCAGATCGCGTCGTGCAGTTCGACCGGTGCGTCGTACGGCGCGGCCATGAGCGCGAACGCGCCGCGGGCGCGGGCGCTCGTCAGCCAGAAGGCGAGTGCGATCGCGTGCGAAAGCTGCGCCTGCCCGTAGCCGCCGCCCGAGATCGCCGGGTCGGTCCAGGTGGCGGTGTCCGGAATGGTGTCCGGGCTGGCGTCGGGATAGGCGCCGGTGTTCGTCAGCAACTCGCGGGTCTGCGACGACATGGTGATGGAGATCTGCTCGACGGTGCCGATGCCGGCTTCGGTGAGCACCGCGTGGCCGCGTTCGATCATCGGCGTGTAGTTCCATCCGAAGGACAGCAGCAGGTGCCGTCCAGCGTGCTCGGCAGCGGCTACGACGTCCCATGCCTGCGCGGCGGTGAGTGTGAACGGCTTCTCGCACAGCACGTGCGCTCCAGCTGTGAGTGCGGCGCGAGCGTGCTCGTGGTGCACTGACGTGGGACCGGCGACGACCGCTATGTCGATGCCTGCGGCGAGTACGTCGCGATAATCCTCGGAGGCAACCTGGAACCCGTACTGATCCTTGATCCGCGCAAGCGCATCGCCGCCGCGCCGGCATACGCCGACGAACTCCACGTCGTCGGCTCGCTTCGCCAGTGCCGGCAGATGCGCTGCGACCGTCCACGAGCCGGCCCCGATCACGCCCAGCCGCAATTTCGTCACGTCCGCTCCCGTTCAGGCTTTCGCCAAGCGCAGCCGCAACTGGTCGAAGCTGACCGCGATGATCAGCAGCGCGCCGCTGGCCACCTGCTGGTAGAAGCTGTTGACGTTGAGCAGCGTCAATCCGTTGTTCAGCACCCCGATGATGAGCAGGCCGACGACGGTTCCCTGGATCGTGCCGCGCCCGCCGGCGAGGCTGGCACCACCGAGCACGATGGCGGTGACCACAGTCAGTTCGAGCCCGGTGGCGGCGTTGGGCGAGGCCGCGGACAGCTGCGAGTCAAGGATCAGTCCGGAGAGCGCGACGCCCAACCCGCTCGCAACGAAAGCCAACACGATCATTTTGCTTCCCCGGACGCCGACGAGGCGGGCGGCGACCGGGTTGGAGCCGGTGGCGTAGAGCGACCGGCCGAAAACCGTGTAGCGCATCACGAGCACCGCGATGATCACAATGCCGATGAGCAGCAGCACCGGCACCGGAATGCTGAGGAACGGCCGGGCGGTACCCAGCCCCGAGAAGTTCGCCAACGTAACCGTTCCACCATTGGCGCGGACCTCGGTGAGGCCGCGCAGCACGGCGAGCATGCCAAGCGTTGCGATCAGCGCGTTCACCCGGAACACGGTGACAAGGATGCCGTTTACCAGCCCGATCAGGATCCCCATACCAACGGCGACGAGCACGCCGACGATGATCGCCTGGCTTTGGGCGGTCGTCGCCATCATCACGCCGCAGAACGCCGCGCCGCTGCCCACCGAAAGGTCGACCTGACCGGCGATGAGCAGCATCGTCCCCGGCACCGCGATGATGCCGGTGACGGCGATCGCCGTGAGGACGTTAAGGATGTTGTCTTTCGTCATGAAGAACGGCGACTTGATCCAGAAGAAGATGATCAGGGCCACGAGCACGATGAGCAGCGCCGCGAGTTCGGGTGCGGACCGGCCGCGCCGCCCGCCCGGCCCAGGTGGCCCTCCGGACTCCACAGCATCGGGGTGCGCAGCGGACGCCGCGGGCTTCTTCAAGCTCAGGTCGACCATCTTGCCCTCTCGAATGTTGGTGGGTTCGCTCATCCGCCTGCCGCATCCGTGAGCGCTTCGGTGGTGATCTCGTCGCCCTGCAGTTCGCGGGTCACGCGGCCGCGGGCGAGAACCACCGCGCGGTCGGCGAGCTGGACGACCTCCTCGTAGTCGCTGGTGGCGACCAGGATCGCGGTTCCAGTGCCGGCCAGCTCGCGCAGCGCCGCGTAGATGTCGGCTCGTGCTCCGACGTCGACGCCGCGGGTTGGCTCGACCAGCGCAAGCAACTTCGAGCCTCGCTCCAGCCAGCGGGCCAGCAACACCTTCTGCTGATTGCCGCCGGACAGGCTGGCCAGCAGTTGCTCGGGGCCGCCCGCGGCGCGGATGTCCAAGGCGCTGCGCCACCGGTCGAACGGGCGGCGCTCCTGGTCGGCATTGATCAGGCCGAAGCGACTCAAGCGCGGCCACGAGGGCGCCGCAAGATTCTCGGCGACCGTTCGGGTCATCAGTGCACCCTCACCCTGCCTGTCGGCGGCGAGGTAGCCGACGCCATGATCGATCGCTGCGCGTGGGTTTCGGGCCGGCGGCAGATCCTGAATCTTCAGCGTCCCACCGCTGAGCTGGCGGCGGCCGAACACCGCATCGGCGACCTCCGCGGTGCCGCTGCCGACCTTGCCGTACAGGCAGACGATCTCGCCGGCGCGCACAGTCAGGTCCAGGTCGGCGAAACCGCGCAGCGAGGTCGCGCGACGGAAGGCGAGCACCACCGGGCCCGGCTCACCCGCGGACGCCGGCGGCCGCGCCACCGCCCCGATCTCGCGTCCAACCATCGCGGTCACCAACTGGCTGCGCTGGAACTCGCGGGCCGGGCCGCTCGCCGACACCGCACCGTCGCGCAGGACGACGACGTCGTCGGCGATGGCGGCCACCTCGTCGAGGCGGTGCGTGATGTAGACGAGGGCGACGCCGCGGTCGCGCAATCGGCGGACGAAACCGAACAGCCGCTCGACCTCTTCGGCCGAGAGGGCTGCGGTCGGCTCGTCGAGGATCAGGCAGGTCGCTTCGTCGGACAGCGCACGCGCGATCTCGACCACTTGTCGCTCTCCGATGCGCAGTTCGCCTACGGCGGCGCCCAGGTCGAGATCGACCCCCATGCTGCTCAGCACCTGCTGCGCGCGGTGGCGCATGCCGCGCCAGCTCACGATGCCGGCCCGCGCGGGCCAGTGACCGAGGCTGATGTTCTCCGCAACGGTCAGATCGGCGGCGTCGGAAAGCTCCTGGAAGATCATCCTGATGCCGCGCTTGCGTGCGGCGAGCGGGTCGAGACCTGTCACGGTCTCGACATCGCCATCAGGCTTGGGGAACTCCAGCGTCCCTCTGTCTGGCGCATGCGCGCCGGCGACGACGCGGACGAGCGTCGACTTCCCGGCGCCGTTCTCGCCGAGCAGAGCGAGCACTCGTCCGCCGACGATGTCGACGTCGACACTGTGCAGCACTTCGGTGCCGCCGAAGGACTTGCGGATCCCCCGTGCCCGCAGGGTGAACGCGGGCACGGGCTCCGGCGTCGAACTCGGCATGGCAAGCGGCTCCCAGTTCGTGCCTCAGCAGGATGGGTGGTAGATGCTGTCGATGTTCGAGGCGTTGACGATCTCGTGAGGCACGAGTAGCAGCTTCGGGATCGTCTCGCCCTTGATCGCCTTGATCAGGTAGGGCACGCCGATCTGGCCGTAGCGCTCGGGGAAGTAGGCAGTGTCGCCGACCCACTGCGGGTTGGACTTGATGTCGCACCACGACGAGGGATCGGCTCCCTGGCCGGACACGTACAGGTCGTTGGTGCGGCCGGCCGTTTTGGCAGCGGCGAGCGCGCCCTCGATCGCGTCGTCGTTGATGCCGGCGACGACGATGTGATGCTTCCCGGGCAGTGTGGTCAGCACGTCGGCGAAGGTGGTGCGGGCTTGGTCGATACGGAACGCGTTTTCCTTCTTGAGGTCGTGGATTGTGCCGCACTGCGACTCGAAGCCCTTGCGGTAGCCGCCCATCCGCTCGGTATTCACCTGTCCGGCGTCCGGCTCCTCCATGGAGATGTACGCATCGTATTGGCAGTTGAAGTGCTGCTTCATGTACGCACCGAGCGCCTTACCTGCCAACTCGCCCGCATACTCGTTGTTGGCGCCCATGAACGACGTCTGGCAGGAGCCCTGCTGGATGTCGATCGCGATCACCGGGCCCTTCGGGCCGGCGGCGCAGATGGCGTCGGCCGATTTGGCGTCGGACTGGAAGTTCAGGTAGCCCTGAACGCCCTGCACCTTGAAGTTGCGAGCGCAGGCCAGGGCGGTCGCGCCGTCCCCCTTCGAGTCGCAGTAGATCAGCTTTGCGCCGGCCTGCTTGGCCTGCTGCTCGACGCTGTTCGTGACCAGTTTCGAGAACGGCACTGCGTCGTCCAACGCGATATAGCCGAGCTTGAGTCCCTTGCCGCTGCCCGCGGTGGCCTGCTGGAACTGCACGGCATTGGACTCGCCCTTCGGCGTTCCGGTCGGCCCTGCCGACGCATTGATCGACGTCGGCACGGAGGGGCTCGTCCCGCCGCCCGCCTTGCCGGTGCTGCAGGCACCCAGCGCGATTGCCGCAGCAGCAACAAGCGCCGCAGCGGCGCGAACGTCTCGACCTCTCATCGGATTAACCTTCCCCTAGGGCCGACCTTGGCGGCCGGGCCGGAATCGGCACCGGAATGGATTCCAGACTTTCGTAGCCCTCTCGAGTGCATCGCGTCAAGGGTCCGTCGCCGGTTCGCAACTCAGAAATCCCCTAAACGGTTGGGTCTTGCGCCGGTTCAGTCAATCTCACCCACGCATGGTTGACCACACGAGGACCGTCGTGTCAGGCTGGCACCGATTCCAGCGAGGAGGAACCGGATGGTGCCGGACGGGGCAGACGTCGCTCGCATCGACCGATCACCGGCGGCCGCGCCCGCGGCTGATTCGGCCGCGCGCATCACGTCAATCGAGACCGTGCCGGTGCGCGCCCCGCTACCCCGCGAGTTCCGCGGCAGCTTCTATCGCATGACGCACCGCGCGACGCTGGTGGTGCGCGTGCACACCGACGCAGGCGTGATCGGCGAGGCGTACGTCGGTGACGAGGACGCGACTGCCCGTGAGATCGACGCGGTCTTGCGCGAGGAGATCACACCAGGCGTCCTCAACCTCGACGTGCGCGCCACCGAGCGCTGCTGGCGGGCCGCGTACCCGTCCACATTCGACATCCTGCGCGATCGCCGCATTGGACTGGTTGCCCTGGCGGCGCTCGATACCGCCGTCTGGGACGCCGTCGGCAAGCTGCTCGGTGAGCCACTGTGGCGGCTGTGGGGAGGCGCGAACGACCGGGTGCCGATGACCGCGATCGGCGGCTACTACGGTGAGCCGCTGGGGCCGATCGAGGAAGAGATCGCCTACTACCGCGACGTCCTCGGCTTGGCAGGGATGAAGTTCAAGGTCGGCGGGCGGACGCCGGCGGTGGACGCCGAGCGGGTGCGGCGGGCACGTACCGCTGCGGGCGACGACTTCGTCATCTGCATCGACGCCAACCAGGGCTACACCGTCTCCGAGGCGATCGAGCTGGCGCGCCGGCTTGCGGGCGCGGACATCCGCTGGTTCGAGGAGCCGGTGCAGTGGCACAACGACCGCAGAGCGCTGCGCGACGTGCGGTACATGGGCGGAATCCCGGTCTGTGCCGGGCAGAGCGAGCTTTCCGCCAGCGGCTGCCGCGATCTGATGGAGGCCGGATCCATCGATGTGTGCAACTTCGACGCATCGTGGTCCGGCGGCCCGACCGCGTGGCGGCGGGTGGCCGCCATCGCCTCCAGCTACGACGTCCAGATGGGCCACCACGAGGAGCCGCAGGTGAGCACCCATCTGCTCGCGAGCATCCCGCACGGCACCTACGCCGAGTGCTTCCATCCCGACCGCGACCCGTTCTGGTGGAGCCTGATCGTCGACCGCGGCGAACTCGCCGACGGCCACCTCAAACTGCCCGAGCGGCCCGGACTCGGATGGGAGCTGGACTGGGACTACATCAACCGGCATCGGTTGGACGCGTGAGCTCGCCGCTCGACGACGGACTGCGCGACGCCCGCGTGCTCGTCACCGGTGCCGCCGGCGGCATCGGCGCCGCGGTCACCGCCGCCTTCGCCGCGGCCGGCGCGGTCGTGGTCGCGTCGGACCTTCACCCGCCCCCGACGCAGGCGTCGGTGACGTCGCTGCCTGCGGATCTGCGCTCCGTCGCCGAGTGCGCACGACTCGTCGAGGCAGCCGCAACAGAACTCGGCGGCCTCGACGTCGTCGCGCACATGGCCGGGCTGCTGGTGCGCCGCCCCGATCTCAGCGAGGTCACCGAACAGGACTGGGACGCCCAGCACGACATCAACTTGAAAGCGTCGTTCTTCCTGCTGCGCACAGCTGGCGAGCTGATGACCCGGCAAGCGACCGGCGGGCGGCTCATCGCGGCCACGTCGCAGGGATGGTGGAGCGGCGGCTACGGCGGGTCGGCGGTGTACGCCGCCAGCAAGGGCGGGCTGGTGTCGCTTTGTCGCGGGCTGGCCCGCAGCTACGGCGCGGCCGGCATCACTGTCAACACCGTCGCCCCCGGAGCGATCGACACGGCCATGCTCACGACCGACCTCAGCGACGAGGCACTGACACGGATCGTCGGCGCTACTCCGCTCGGGCGGCTGGGCCGTCCGGATGAAGTGGCGGGCGCCGTGCTGTTCCTCGCCTCGTCCCGCGCTTCGTTCATCACCGCGGCCACGTTGAACGTCAGCGGCGGCTGGCTGACCTACTGACCACGAGGACGTCGATGGAATTCCTCGTCACACTCCGGCAGGACTGGGCCGCGCTGCGCGATCGTCCCGACCTCGATGCGCTGGTGGCTGCCGAGCGTCAGGTCGGCAAGGCGCTTGTCGAGGCCGGCACGATCGAACGCATCTGGCGGCTGCCGGGCCAGCGCGCGAATGTCGGCATCTGGCGGGTCAGCGACGCCACCGCGCTGCACGCGGTGCTCGAAAAGCTGCCGCTCTGGCGGTGGCTCGAGGCCGAGGTGGTCGCGCTCGCCACCCACGAACTGGAGACGACATGAGCGGCACCTCAGTCCAGGTGCCACACTTCGGCCGCCTCGATGAGGTTGCCGTCCGGGTCTGTGTGTCGCGCGAGCACCTCGCGAAACCACTCCGCCCAGCGGGTGTTGACCTCGGTCGCGCCGACCTTGCCGAAGGCGGTGGCCGCGTCCGGATGGCACTCGGCGTACGCGATCACCGTCGTGCCGCGCCGGAAGAGGCTGTAGTTGCGCACCCCGGCCTCGCGCAGCGCTTCGACGAGCTCCGGCCAGATCTCATGGTGCCGTCGCTCGTACTCGGCCTCCTGCCCCGGGATGATCTCCATCAAGAAACAGGTCCGCTGCACGACAATCACTCCTCGGCTCGGCCGGCGACCCGCGACGACCTTGTATCCGCCGCACCGCTCCGGCACTGTACTGGAATGGGTTCCGGCCCGGAAAGCATTCCAGCCAGCTCTCGCTTACCCTGCCCGCCCATCGGAGGGAGCGCCTGATGCGCCTGTCCTGTTCGGACTACACCTGGCCGCTGCTGTCGCACGCGAACGCGCTCGACCTGATCCGCGCACTGGGCTGCGACGGCGTCGATCTTGGCTTCATGGGCCAGCGATCGCACGTGCGTCCGGAGCAGGTGCACGGCGCAGTGGCGCAGGCCGCTGGAGCGGTGCGCGAGCGGACGGAGTCTCGCGGCCTCGCCGTGGCCGACGTCTTCGCGATTCCGTTCACCGACTTCGAGACCATGTCGGTCAACAACGCCTACCCCGGTGAGCAGGAACGTTCACTCGATTTCTTCACCGACGCAGTCGAGTTCGCCGGGCTGGTCGGCGCGCCTGGAGTCACGACACTGCCCGGTGTCGTGTTCGCGGGCGACACGTTCGAGGACGCGTTGCGCCGCAGCGCCGAAGGGCTACGCCGCCGCGTCGATCTCGCGGCCGAGCGCGGACTGCGCACATCCGTGGAGCCGCACACCGGCTCGTTGATAGACACACCGGAGAAGACCCTCGAACTGCTCGATCGCGTGCCCGGACTGCAGATCACGCTCGACTACGCCCACTACGTCTACGGCGGCGTCAAGCAGGCCGACATCGATCCCGTGCTACCGCACGCCCGGCATCTGCAATGCCGCCCCGCCCGGCCGGGAATCCTGCAGGCGCCGGTATCCGAGGACGGCATCGACTGGGGCCTCATCGTCGGCCAGCTCCACGACACGGGCTATCAGGGGTGGCTGGCCCTCGAATACACGTGGCAGGAGTGGCTGGACTGCAACCGCGTCGACACGGTCGGCGAATCCGCGCTGCTGCGCGACGTCCTGATGCGCGCCGACGCGGCGAGCCGTCCCATGGCGTCGCAATGAGCGACCGCACGGCCCATCCGCGCAAGGCCGCTCGAGCGGCGCACGGCGCCGACCGCACGTACCGCCCGGCCACCTCGCTCGCGGACCGGGCCGGCATGCGCCAGGTTGCCGACCGGGCCGGCGTGGCCATGTCCTCGGTGTCTCGCGTGTTGTCGGGTCATCCCGACGTCAGCGCCACGATGCGCGACCGCGTCATGACGGCGGTCGAGGAGCTGGGCTACGAGCCGAACATGCTCGCGCAGATGCTGCGCCGTGGCGCTACGCAGACCGTCGGGTTCGTCGTCGGTGACATCTCCAACCCGCTGTTGGCACAGATCGCGCTCGGCGCCGAAGTTGCTTTGCGCGCCGCGGGCTACGCCATGCTGTTGACGAATTCGGTCAACGAAGCGCACCTCGACGCAACGCACATCCGCCTGTTGCAGCAACGCCGCGTGGACGGCCTGCTGCTGTCGGTGTCGGACGAGACGAACACCGAGACCGCGGACGCGCTTGCCAGGACCACAACACCCAGCGTGCTCATCGACCGCGATTTCGCGACCGACGCGCAGGCCAGCGCCGTGCTCTCCGATCACGCCGCGGGCATCACCGCGGCCGTCGAGCGGCTCGTGCAGCACGGCCACGAGCGGATCGCGCTGGTCGCCGGCTCGCCGCACGTGCGCCCGACGCGCGAACGCATCCATGCACTGGAGGAAGCCGTCGAGGCACATCGCGGAGTGTTCGCACACGTGCGGTCCGGGGCTTTCACCGAGACGCACGGCAGCGCCGCGACCCGGGAGCTGCTCGATGGCCGGCGGCCGCCGACGGCGATCATCGCCGGCGGTAACCAGATCCTCGTCGGCGTGTTGGCCGAACTCGCCAGTCGCAAGGTCCGGATACCACGCGACATCTCGCTGATCACCTGCGACGACGTGCCACTCGCCAAGTTCTTCACCCCGCCGCTCGCGATGATCATCCGCGACCCGTACGAGATGGGCTCCGTTGCCGCCCGGCTGCTGCTCGACCGGCTCGGTGGCGGCGACCCCGAGACCGTGACCCTGCCAACCACTTTCGTTACCGGCGCAAGCTGCGCCGCGCCCCGCCCGTGACGCGTTTGGAGAAGCACAGCGTGACCGCCGTACAGCACGAGAGCATCACCCGCGACCAGCTGCTCGACATGCACCGACGGATGCACGAGATCCGGGTCTTCGAGGACATCGTCAAGGACTGGTTCACCCGTTCGCTGGTGCGTGGCAGCACCCACCTCTACCAGGGACAAGAAGCCGTTGCTGTCGGCGTGGCCTCGGCGCTGCGCGGCGGCGACACGACGACCTGCACGTACCGCGGGCACGGCACGGTGCTCGCTCAGGGCGCGCCGCTCGATCGCGCCTTCGCCGAGATCCTCGGCAAGGCCGACGGGCTGTGCGGCGGCAAGGGCGGGTCGATGCACCTGACCGATTTCAGTGTCGGCGCGCTCGGCTCGTTCGCCATCGTGGGCGCACACCTGCCGATCAGCGTGGGCGCCGCGTGGGCGTCGCAGGTACTCGGCACCGCCGCGGTCAGCGTGACCTTCTTCGGCGACGGAGCGGCGAACATCGGCACCTTCCACGAAGCGCTCAACCTCGCCGCCGTGTGGAAGCTGCCCGTGCTGTTCGTCATCGAGAACAACCTCTACGGCGAATACTCCCCGATCGCTACGACCACCGGCAACGTCAACCTGTTCGAGCGAGCAGCGGGGTACGGCATGCCCGGCGTGCGCGTCGACGGCAACGACGTAGTGGCCGTCTTCGAAGCGACGAAGTCAGCCGCCGCCCGTGCCCGCCGCGGCGAGGGACCCACCCTTCTGGAGGCGCTCACATACCGGCAGTCGGGCCACTCCCGATCCGACCCGGCGAAGTACCGGCCGGCCGGTGAACTCGAGGCGTGGCTCGCACGCGACCCCTTGCTCGTTGCAGAGCACCGACTGCGCGAGGACGCGGTCTCGCAGGACGACCTCGACAACCTGCGCACGGCGGCAGCGGCAAGGGTCCGGGACGCCGCTGACCGCGCGATGTCCTGGCCCGATCCCCAACCCGAGGACCGCCTCGAGCATGTGTGGGTGAACCGATGACCGCGACGATGACGAGCGCCACCACCGTGGAGATCAACTACCGCAAGGTGATCGCCCGGGCTCTCGCCGACGAACTCGCGACAGACCCGAAGGTGGTGTTCCTCGGCGAGGACGTCGGCGCCGCGGGCGGCGCGTTCAAGTCCACCGAAGGACTGAAGGAGCACTTCGGTGACCGGGTGCGGGACACCCCGATCTCCGAGCAGGCCATCGTCGGGACTGCGGTGGGTGCCGCGCTGATGGGTCTGCGCCCGGTGGCCGAGATCATGTTCGCCGACTTCGCGGGCGTCTGCTTCGACCAACTCGTCAACACGCTTGCGAAGTATCGATACACCACCGGCGGGCAGGCGCGGGTGCCGGTGACCGTACGGATGGCCAACGGCGCCGGGGCTGGATTCGGCCCGCAGCACTCGCAGCCGGCCGAGAACTGGTTCCTCAACATCGCCGGCCTCAAGATCGTCGTGCCCGGCACCGTCGAGGACATGTACGGCCTGTTGCGTTCGGCGATCCGCGACGACGATCCCGTACTCGTGTTCGAGCACAAGAACCTCTTCGCGATCAAGGGCCGCGTCCCAGCCGAGCCGGACGACACGTTCCTGGTGCCGATCGGGTTGGCCGATACCGCACGGGCCGGTGACGACGTCACCATCGTCGCGACCCAGCAGATGCGCCACCGCGCCCTCGAGGCCGCGGAGCAGCTCGCCGCGCAGGGCGTCACCGCTGAGGTCATTGATCCTCGGACGCTCGTCCCGTTCGACTACGACACCGTCGTCACGTCGCTGCGCAAGACCTCGCGCCTGGTCGTCGTCCAGGAAGGCCCACCGGACGGCGGGTGGGGAGCGACATTGATCGCCACGATCAGCTCACGTTACTTCGAACTCCTCGACGCGCCGCCCACACTCATCGCCAGCGACCCGACCCCGGTGCCCTACGCGGCGCCGATGGAAGACGCATGGTTGCCCGACGCAACTCGCATCACCAAGGCCGTCTCAAAGCTGGTTCGGTACTGACTGGAGGCCCGTCAATGCCGACGTCCGTAACCATGCCCCAGCTGGATGGCATAAGGGCCACCTACGCCCAACAGGAGATGGGTCTCTGATCAGGCACCCGATCGGCGGGGGGAGCTCGAGTCTGCGTTAGAGGCCTTGGTTGTGACCATTACGGGTCAGCCCGAAGATTCAGGACACCCGGCGCGAGCGGGCGGATAGATTCCGACCTCGTTGATGCGCACGTATTCGGGTTGACGCGCAGGGCCACGCTCGCAAAGCACGCGCAGGCGCGCACACTGCACCTGCCCGAACGTGTGGGCGCGATACGCGAAAGTGTTCCCTGCGACAGCTGCGACATCCTGCCAGCCGCTGCCGTCCCAGGTCTGGATGCGGTAGTTCTGAAGCTCGTATCCACTGGTGGTGTAGAGGTCGACGCGGCCAATCGCCTGCGGCGCCGCGAGGTGCAACTCGAGCCACTGGGGCAAGGTCGAGTTCTCGGCGTTCGCCCAGCTGTGATCCCCGCCGAGCTGCGTCGTGGTCCGGCCGTCGGCGACATGCTCGGCTGCGTAGCCCGGGTAGGTCGAGGACGCGGTGACGCTTGCCCGCAGAGCCAGATCCGGTCCAAGCGGTCCAGCGGGCG
>DASQSE010000093.1:0-10284 GCA_035642535.1 Jatrophihabitans sp.
TGGCGGGCCGGCACCGGGCTGGCCGGCGCCGCGCGCGAACTCGGCGAGGCGGACGTCTGGCGACTCACCCAGGCAGCCGTCCTGCAGGCCGGCGTCTTCGCGGCGGTCAGCGGCGTCGCGGCCGGCTATGCCACGTTGGGGACGAGCCGCGTGTCGCCGCTCGCCGCGGGGCTGGCGGGGTTCGCCCTGTTCGCGGTCAGCGGCGGCGTGGCGTTCTGCCGCTCGTCACCGCTGGGCGACGTGGTGCGCGGATTGGCCCCGGACTGGGTCGGCCCGGCGCTGCGTGCCGCGGGCGCCGGCATCGCCGTCTACCTCGGCGCCGGCGCGCTGCTCGTGATGGGCTCGCTGGTCGTGCACCACCAGCGCGTCGAGACGCTGTCCCGTGAGCTCGGCAGCGGCTGGTCGGGCGTGCCGGTCCTGCTGCTCGGTGTGCTCGCCGCACCGAATGCCGCGATCGCCGGCGCGTCCTACCTGTCCGGGGCGGGGTTCGCGGTCGGCAGCGGCAGCGAGGTCGCCTGGGGCTCGACCGTGCACGCCACGCTGCCCGCGTTCCCGCTGCTGGGCGCCGTGCCGTCCGGCCCGGCCACCGAGCCGGTGTGGCTGCTCGTTGCGCTGACCCCGCTCGTCGCGGGGCTGTGCGCGGCAAGGGCCGCGTCGACCGACGCGGCGTGGCAGGTGCGGCTGCGCAATGCCGGAGCCGGAGCCGTGCTCGCCGCGGGACTCGGCGCAATCCTCGCGTGGCAGGGCGGCGGCGCCATCGGCAGCGGGCGGCTGTCCGTATTCGGCGCGTCGCCGTGGCAATTCGGGCTGGCGGTCGGCCTGGCCCTGGGGCTCGCCTCGGTCGCCTGCCTGGGGGTGCGGCAGGCGCTCGCGTGGTGGGGTTCGGCGGCCGCAGAGCGCAACCGGGCCCGGGCTGCGACGCTGGCGGCCGTCCTCTCCGTGGACGACGACGCCGATGACGCCGACGGCGACGGTGACTCCGACGGCGACGAGGAGCTCGCCGGATAGGGTGAGTCGGTGACGCGCCTTGTCGTCCTGGCTTCCGGTGCCGGCAGCACGCTGCAGGCGATCTTGGACGATCCCGAGCTGGGTCATCAGGTTGTGGCAGCGGGTACGGACGTGCCCGGCTGCCCTGCGATGTTGCGCGCGGAGGCCGCCACCGTCGCGACCTTCGCGGTAGCTCTGCCCGACTTTCCCGACCGCGCGGCATGGAACGACGAGCTCGGCGAGACGATCGCCAAGTACGAGCCCGATCTCGTCGTCCTCGCCGGGTTCATGCGGCTGCTTGCGCCGTCGGTCGTCGGCCGGTTCCGCATCGTGAACACCCACCCGGCGGTGCTGCCGGCCTTTCCCGGTGCGCACGCGATTCGCGACGCGCTCGCGGCGGGCGTCGAGACGACGGGTGTCACGGTCCACTGGGTCGACGAGGGCGTCGACACCGGACCGATCATCGCCCAGGTGCGCGTCCCCATCGAGCCCGGCGACGACGAGGACAGCTTGCGCGCCCGCGTCCAAGCCGCCGAGAAGCCGCTGTACATCGAGACCCTGAAGCAACTCTGCCTGGAGCTAACTTGACCAAGATCGAGATCAAGCGGGCGCTGATCAGCGTCTACGACAAGACCGGGCTGGACGAGCTGGCCCGCGGCCTGCACGAGGCCGGCATCGAGATCGTCTCCACCGGGTCGACGGCCGCCCGGATCCGCGAGCTCGGGCTGCCCGTGACGCCGGTCGACGAGGTGACCGGGTTCCCGGAGATCCTCGGTGGCCGGGTGAAGACGCTGCATCCGCACGTGCACGCGGGCCTGCTCGCCGACCAGGGCGACCCGGAGCACGTCGAGACGATCAGCGGCCTCGGAATCGAGCCGTTCCAGCTGCTCGTCGTCAACCTCTACCCGTTCGCCGCGACGGTCGCGAGCGGGGCGACGCAGGGCGAGGCGATCGAGCAGATCGACATCGGCGGGCCCGCGATGGTGCGGGCGAGCGCGAAGAACCACGGCTCGGTCGCGGTCGTCACCGACCCCGCGCGGTATCTGGACGTGCTCGATGCGGTGCGTGCGGGCGGCTTCGACCTCGCGGCCCGGCAGCGGCTCGCGATGGCCGCCTTCCGACACACCGCCGCGTACGACATCGCGGTGGCGTCCTGGCTCGGCAACGTCGTGGCCCCGGACGACGAGGTGGACGGGCAGGACAGCGGCTTCCCCGGCTGGGTCGCCGCGAGTTGGGAGCGGGCCGCCGTACTGCGCTACGGCGAGAACCCGCACCAGCGCGCCGCGCTCTACGTCACGCCCGGCACGAACACCGGTGTCGCGAACGCCGAGCAGTTGCAGGGCAAGGAGATGAGCTACAACAACTACGTCGACGCGGACGCGGCCTGGCGCGCGGCGTACGACTTCGAGCAACCGTGTGTGGCGATCATCAAGCACGCCAACCCGTGCGGCATCGCTGTCGCGTCCGACATCGCCGAGGCGCACCGCAAGGCACACGCCTGCGACCCGACGAGTGCGTTCGGCGGGGTGATCGCCACCAACCGTCCCGTCACTCGGGAGATGGCCGAGTTCGTGGCGACGATCTTCACCGAGGTGGTGATCGCACCCGCCTTCGACGAGGGCGCGCTCGAGGTGCTCGCGGCCCGCAAGAACCTGCGGCTGCTGGTGGCCGGCGCCCGGTCGTCCGCGCCGGCGGCCGAAACGCGGCGGGTGTCCGGCGGGCTGCTCATGCAGACCGTGGATCGCATTGACGCGCCGGGCGACGACCCGGCGGCGTGGACGCTCCAGGCGGGGGAGGCGGCCGACGCGCAGCTGCTCGCCGAGCTCGCGTTCGCATGGCGCGCGGTGCGGGCGGTCAAGTCGAACGCGATCCTGCTCGCGCGCGACGGTGCGACGGTGGGCGTCGGCATGGGCCAGGTGAACCGCGTCGACTCGTGTCGGCTCGCCGTCGCGCGGGCGGCCGAACGCGCAGCCGGATCCGTTGCTGCGTCCGACGCGTTCTTCCCCTTCGCCGACGGTCCTGGGGTGCTGATCGAGGCCGGCGTGCGCGCCATCGTCGAACCCGGCGGCTCGATCCGCGACGACGAGACGATCGCCGCCGCCAAGGAGGCGAACGTGACGCTGTACTTCACCGGCACCCGGCACTTCGCGCATTAGCGGCCACTCACCAGAGGATGCGACCGGGCTGGCAGGATGGTCGCCCGTGACGGCGACCATCTTGGACGGCAAGGCGACGCTCGCCGCGATCAAGGACGAGCTGCGCGTCCGAGTGGCCGCGCTCGCCGATCGAGGCATCCGGCCCGGGCTCGGCACGGTGCTGGTCGGGGACGATCCGGGCAGCGTGTGGTATGTCAACGCCAAGCACAAGGACTGCGCGGCGATCGGCCTCAATAGCATCCGGCGCGAGCTGCCCGCGACCGCGAGCCAGGCTGACGTCGAGCGCACGGTCGACGAGCTCAACGCGGATCCGGAGTGCACCGCCTACCTCGTCCAGCTGCCGCTGCCCAAGGGGCTCGACGAGTACGCCGTGCTGGAGCGGGTCGACCCGGCTAAGGACGCCGACGGCCTGCATCCGACGAATCTCGGCCGGCTGGTGCTCAACCATCCGGCGCCGATCGCGTGTACGCCCTACGGCATCGTCGAGCTGTTGCGCCGCTTCGACGTCCCGATTGCCGGCGCGGACGTCGTGGTCATCGGGCGCGGCATCACCGTCGGCCGGCCGCTGGGCCTGCTGCTCACCCGGCGCAGCGAGAACGCGACGGTGACGCTGTGCCACACCGGCACCCGCGACCTCGCCGGCCACGTGCGGCGCGCCGACATCGTGGTCGCCGCCGCCGGGGTTCCGCGCATCATCACCGCCGACATGGTCAAGCCCGGTGCGACCGTTCTCGACGTCGGGGTGAGTCGGGTCGACGGCAAGCTGGCCGGCGACGTCACGCCCGAGGTCGCCGAGGTGGCGGGATACGTCAGCCCGAACCCGGGCGGTGTGGGGCCGATGACGCGCGCGATGCTGCTGCGTAACGTCGTCGAAGCCGCGGAGCGCTAGCTCATCGTGCTGACTCGTGCCGCGCACTGGATCAGCGAGCAAGTCGCGTTCCTCGTGGTGCTCCTTCTGGTCGGCATCGCGTTCTGCTATCTGATCGTCGATCCGGGGCGGTGGGGCCGCGGCGCCGGGCTGGTCGCAGCCGCGGTGCTGCTCGCCGGGCTGCTGCGCGTCGCGCTTCCGAACGGCCGGATCGGGTTGCTCGCAGTGCGTTCGCGCTGGGTGGACACGGCGTGCTACCTGGCGTTGGGTGGCGCGATTCTCGCCGTCGACATCCGGCTGCACACCTGAGGTTCAGGTGGGCTAGCGTCCAAGCCATGGCTACTCCCGTGAACGTCACCGTTACCGGCGCGGCCGGCCAGATCGGTTACGCGCTGCTGTTCCGGATCGCCGCAGGAGGGCTGCTCGGCCCGGATGTCCCGGTGCAGCTGCGGCTGCTCGAGATCGCGCCCGCGCTGAAGGCGGCCGAGGGCACTGCTATGGAGCTGGACGACTGCGCGTTCCCGCTGCTGGCCGGCGTCGAAATCACCGACGACCTCAAGACGGCGTTCGACGGCACGAACGTGGCCTTGCTCGTGGGCGCCCGGCCGCGCACCGCGGGCATGGAGCGCGGCGACCTGCTCGAGGCCAACGGCGGCATCTTCGGTCCGCAGGGCAAGGCCATCAACGACCACGCCGCCGACGACGTCAAGGTGCTCGTCGTCGGCAACCCGGCGAACACCAACGCGCTGATCGCGCAGCACAGCGCGCCGGACGTCCCGGCCGGGCGGTTCACCGCGATGACCCGGCTCGACCACAACCGGGCGCTGTCGCAGCTGGCGGCGAAGCTCTCCGTGCCGGTCACCGCGATCGAGCAGATGACGATCTGGGGCAACCACTCGGCCAGCCAGTACCCGGACCTCTATACCGCGCAGGTCAACGGCCGCAGCGCAGCCGAGCAGGTCGACGAGGCGTGGCTGACGGATACCTTCATCCCGACCGTCGCCAAACGCGGCGCGGCGATCATCGAGGCGCGCGGTGCGTCATCCGCGGCGTCGGCTGCGAATGCCGCGATCGACCACGTCCACGACTGGGTGCACGGGACGGCTTGGGCGTCCTCGTCGGTCGTCTCGGACGGCTCGTACGGCGTCCCCGAAGGGCTGATCTGCTCGTTCCCGTGCCGGGCGGTCAACGCCGAGTGGCAGATCATCCAGGGCGTCGAGGTCAACGAGTTCTCGCGCGGCAAGATCGACGCGTCGGTTGCCGAGCTCTCGGACGAGCGCGACGCAGTCACCTCCCTCGGCTTGATCTGACGTCTTACTCGCTCCCTCTCCCGCAAGTTGTCCGCCCTTCAATACGCGTGCGCGCACCTAAGGGCGGACAAGTCGCGCCGTGAGCGGCGTCACGGGAGCGGGGTGCGGCGGCGCAGGTGGTCGAGTGCGGCGGCGTCGCCCGGACCGGCGCGTTCGCCCAACCGCTCGGCGACTGCGGTTCGGTGCGCGTCGTCGACGTTGCCGCCGTACTTGAACTTGGCCCGGACGTCGCGGACCGCGAGACGCAGGCCGCGGATGCCGGCGAGCCGGCGACCGTGCTCGAGCGGGTCGGCTGCGCCGCTGCCCGGCTCGGTACTGCCCAACTGGATGCGCAGGATCGCCGCTTTCCCCTCGTCGTCGTCCACCACGGTCGCGTCCGCGACCAGCTGCACGGCCGCGTAGTACGTGGTCGGCACGCCGAGCCGCGGCTCCTCCTCCCCGATCGCCTTCCACGCCGCCGGGATGTACGCCCAGTCGCCCGCGACGCTGAGCACGGCCGCGGGGTTCTCGTCCAGCGCCGTCCAGATCGGATTCGGCCGGGCGAGGTGCAGCACGATCTCGTCGGCCGACGCGAGCACGAACTGTGTCGGGACGACGACCGGCACGTCCCGGCCCCGCCCGGCCGCGACAAGATGCCCGAAGCCCTGGGCGCGGACGAACGCCACCCACTCGTCCTCGGACAGGCCGGCGTCCCACGGATGGATCAGCACACCAGTCAGACTAAGCAGAGCGCTCTGCTCATCGAGATCGGTCGCTCCGCCGCGGATGGCACTGTGCCGCACCGGCTCGACACAATGCACACGGAACCGGCCGAGCGGAGGACGCGATGAGCAGGTCCGGAAAAGTGACGGCGGCGGTCGTGGTCGCGGGTGTGGTGGTGGGTGTCGCGATGTTCATGCTGGGCCGGCTCACCGCACCGCACGCCGTCGAGCACAAGGCGGCGATTCCCGGGGTCGGCGACTACTTCGACGGCTTGCGCGTCGGCGAGGCGCAGGGCCGTCAGGACGGCCGAGCGCTCCAGGAAGGCAGCGAGTTGCCACGCGGCCAGCGCAATGTGGCGCGGCACGCCTTCGACGCGGGCTACGTCGCGGGCATGAACGACGTCTTTGCAGGCTACGACGGAGGCTGGACGATGCGCATGCCGTGGATCATCTTCCTGGAACCCGGCAAGGGCCAGATCGCGTATCGCATCCGTGCTCGCACCTCGGTCGACCCCGGCGTCGAGTACTACTTGTGCCCCGACGGCCACACGCTGTGCCACCGGCGGCGCTGACCCAGCGCTCAGATGTCGCCCAGCACGGCGGCGCGCAGCACGTCCAAGCCGACGGACCCGATGTCCAGCGCCTGCCGGTGGAAGGCCTTGAGGTCGAACGCGTCGCCTTCCTTGGCGCGCGCGTCCTCGCGCAGCTGCAGCCAGAGCCGCTCACCGATCTTGTACGCCGGCGCCTGGCCGGGCCAGCCGAGGTAGCGGTCGAGCTCGAAGCGCAGGAACTCGTCCGCGCTGTTCGCATGCGCGGAGAGGAACTGCCACGCCTTGTCGTAACTCCACTCGCCGCCGCCCACCTCGGCCGGGGCCGGCAGCCCGCAGTGCACCCCGATGTCGAGCACCACGCGGGCCGCGCGCAGCGACTGGCCGTCCAGCATGCCGAGGTAATCGGCCGGGTCGTCGAGGAAGCCGAGGTCGGCCATCAGCCGCTCGGCGTAGAGCGCCCAACCCTCGCCGTGCCCGCTCGTCCACGACGCCAACCGCCGCCAGCGATTGAGGATCGCGCTGCGGTAGGCCGTCTGCGCGCACTGCAGATGATGGCCCGGCACGCCCTCGTGATAGACGGTCGTCCGCTCCCGCCAGGTGGAGAACTCGGTGACGCCCTTGGGCACCGACCACCACATGCGGCCCGGCCGGGTGACGAGGTCCTCGCTGGGCGGCGTGTAGTAGATGCCGCCTTGCTGGGTCGGCGCGATACGGCACTCGAGCCGGCGGATCGGCTCGGGGATGTCGAAGTGGACGTCGGCGAGCGCGGCGACCGCGGCATCGGACGTCTCCTGCATCCAGCGCTGCAACGCGTCGGTGCCGATCAGGGTGTGGTCACCGGCGTCGTCGATGTGCGCGATCGCCTCCTGCACGGACGCCGCTCCGGGCTTGATCCGCTGCGCGGTCGCCGTCATCTCGGCGGCGATGCGGGCGAGTTCCTGCTGCCCCCACTCGTACGTCTCGTCGAGGTCGACGCTGGTCCCCAGGAACGAGCGCGAATGCAGCCCGTACCGATCGCGGCCGACTGCGTCGGTCTCCGGAGCCTGGCCGGCGAGTTCGTCGCGCAGGAAGGCGGTGAGCCGCTCGTATGCGTCGGAGGCATCGCGGGCGGCCGCGATCAGGTCGTTGCGCAGCGATTCGGGCAGCTCACCGCCGTCCTCCGGCGCTGCCTCGGCGGCGAACTTCGCAAAGAAGCCCTCCGGCCCGATGTTGTCCGCGGTCTGCTTCACGCAGGCCTCGACCTGGCGGCGGGCATGCACGTGCCCATGCGCGGCGGCGAAGCGCAGCGACTCGACATAGCCGTCCACCGCCGTCGGGACGGCGTGCAGTCGCTTGGCCACAGTTGCCCAGTCGTCCGCGGTGCTCGTCGCGGTGAGGTCGAAGACGTCCCGGATCATCTGCGCGGGCGACTCGATGTTGTTCAGGCTCGACTCGTCCTCGCCGAGGGCGCGCAGTTCCTCCCGCACGGTGAGCTCTTCGCGCAGCGCGGCGATCGTGACCCGGTCGGTGGTGTCGACCGGCGTCGCGGCGTCCAGCGCAGCGAGGGTGCGGCGACGGTGCTCGGAGACGCTCTGCCACCAGTCCGGGGTGAACTCCGGCAGCCGGTCGTCGTGGCCGGCCACGCCGACGAACGTCGCCTCGATCGGATTCAGCGCCGCCTGCTCGTCGAGGTGGGCGTCGGCGAGGGCGTCCACGGCGGTGGACATGCGCGTATCCGTCATGCTCTGCAGACTAGGACCCCGCGGCAATCGCTACGCACCGGCACAAGTATCTTGACATCAAGAGATATGTGAAGAGAGGCGCGCTGCATGAAGATCATTTACACGCACACCGACGAGGCGCCGATGCTCGCGACGCACTCGCTGCTGCCGATCATCCAGGCTTACGCAGCGCCGGCCGGGGTCGAGATCGAGCTGCGCGACATCTCCCTCGCCGGCCGCATCCTTGCTGCCTTCGGCCGCGCGGACGACGCACTCGCCGAGCTCGGCGCGCTCGCCGACACCCCCGAGGCGAACATCATTAAGCTCCCGAACGTCTCCGCGTCGCTGCCCCAGCTCAAGGCAGCCGTCGCGGAACTGCGCGCGCAGGGCTACGACCTGCCGGAGTACGAGGACGCGCGAGACGTCTACGACACGGTCAAGGGGTCAGCGGTCAATCCGGTGCTGCGCCAGGGCAACTCCGACCGCCGGGCGCCGGCGTCGGTGAAGGCATATGCGCGCAGGCACCCGCACTCGATGGGCGCGTGGTCGCCCGAGTCGAAGTCGCACGTCTCGACGATGAGCGACGGCGACTTCCGGCACACCGAGACGTCGACGACCGTCGCGACCGCGGGAACGTTCCGAATCGAGCATGTGGCTGCCCAGGACGGCACGGTAACCGTGTTCAGGCCGGATGCGCCGACCCAGGACGGCGAGGTGCTCGACGCCGCCGTGATGCGCCGCACCGCGCTCGACGCGTTCCTCGCGGCCCAGGTCGCCGAGGCCAAGGACCAGGGCGTGCTGTTCTCCGTCCATCTGAAGGCGACGATGATGAAGGTCTCCGACCCGATCATCTTCGGCCACGCGGTGCGCGCAGTGGTCGGTGACGTCTACAGCAGCTACCCGGAGGTCAGCCCGAACGAAGGCCTCGGTTCGCTGCTCAGCGCCCACCCGGAGGCGGAGGCGGACGTCGAGGTCGCGCTCGCGGCAGGCCCGTCGATCGCGATGGTCGACTCCGACCGTGGCATCACGAACCTGCATGTGCCCAGTGACGTGATCGTCGACGCGTCGATGCCGGCCGCGATCCGGTCGTCCGGCCAGATGTGGAACGCGGACGGCAAGCAGCAGGACACCAAGTTCGTGATCCCCGACTCGTCCTACGCGCCGCTCTACGCCGAGACCGTCGAGCACTGCAAGGAGCACGGCGCGTTCGATCCGGCGACGATGGGGACGACGCCGAACATCGGCCTGATGGCGCAGCAGGCCGAGGAGTACGGCTCGCACGACAAGACGTTCGAGGTCGCGGCGCCCGGCGTGGTCAGGGTCGTGGACGATGCGGGCGCGACGCTGCTCTCGCACGAGGCCGAGGCCGGCGACATCTGGCGGATGTGCCAGACCAAGGACGCGCCGATCCGCAACTGGGTGGCGCTCGCGGTCGACCGCGCGCGCGCCAGTGGCATGCCGGCCGTCTTCTGGCTCGACGAGACGCGCGCGCACGACGCCGAACTGCTGAAGAAGGTCCGTCCCGCGCTCGCCGAACTCGACACCGACGGACTGCAGATCGAGATCATGGACGTCGCGTCGGCGGCACGCTTCACGCTCGAGCGGGCGCGGGCCGGGCAGGACACGATCTCCGTTACCGGCAACGTGCTGCGCGACTACCTGACCGACCTGTTCCCGATTCTCGAGCTCGGCACGAGCGCGAAGATGCTATCGATCGTGCCGCTGCTCGCGGGCGGCGGTCTCTACGAAACGGGCGCCGGCGGCTCGGCGCCGAAGCACGTGCAGCAGTTCGTCAAGGAGAACCATCTGCGCTGGGACTCGCTCGGTGAGTTCCTCGCGCTCGCGGTGTCGTTGGAGATGCTCGCGGACAAGACCGGCAACGCGAAGGCACGGGTGCTCGGCGAGGCGCTCGACCGGGCGACCGGGACGTTCCTGGAGGAGAACAAGTCGCCGTCGCGGCGCGCGGGCGAACTCGACAACCGGGGCAGCCATTTCTATCTCGCGCTGTACT
>DASQSE010000094.1:0-92607 GCA_035642535.1 Jatrophihabitans sp.
CGCCGGCACCCTCCTCGGCACCGTCGTCGCCGCCGGACGCCCGGCGCCCACGCAGCAGCAGGATTCCACCGATCAGAGCTAGCGCGCCGATGATCCCGGCGCCGAGCGGCAACCACAGCTCGGCCTTGCGAAGATCGTCGACCTTGCCCTTCGCGTAGTTCGACTGGAAGTCAATTACGGACTGATCGAAGCTGAGCGTCGTGTCGAGAATCAGCGTTCCGTCCTCGAGCTTCAGGACCTGGTGCTCGACTCCGTTGACGATGGTCCCCGTCTTCGGTTCGACCCGTCGTCGACGAGCACGGCAGCCTCGTCGGCCAGCAGGGGTTCCGCCACGCCGAGCGCGAGGTAGTGCGCCAAACCGGTGTGCGGGCCGTCGTAGAAATAGACGCCGATCGGGTCGAACGACCGCGCCGCGGAGGCGAGCAGACGAAACGCATCGCCATCGAGGACACGTAACGGGCGGTTTGCGCCGTAAAGACCGATCGCCCGTTCGAGCTCGTCACGTGACTGGGCGGTGTGCATCCCGAACTCGGAGAAGTTTTCGACCGCGACGTAGTGGCGATCGGGCGCGTCCACGAGAACCCCGCACAACGATCGTCCTTTGAACGTGCCGACCTCGAGGTAGCCCTCGCCCTCTGGCAGCCTGCGGGCCGCGAGGTTGAGCACTGCCAACTCCGCCGGGGAGGTGAAGCCGGACACCTCATCCGCGATCATCGCGAAGCGCGGATCGTGCGGTTTGCCGTCCTCGACCGGGCCGTCGAACTGGTCGTCGATCTCTTCCAGGAATCCCCGTACGTCCATGTGAATCAGCCGAGCCCGTCAGTGCGCGGCTTCGTGCCAGGTTCGGCCGACGCCGACGGACACGTCCATCGGAACGTCGAGCTGATAGGCACCGCCCATCTCGCGGCGAACGAGTTCCTCCACCGCCGCGCGCTCCCCCGGCGCGATCTCGAGCACCAACTCGTCGTGCACCTGCAAGAGCAGCCGGGACCGCAGCCCGGCCTCGCGCAGGCCGCGGTGCACGCCGAGCATGGCCACCTTGATGATGTCCGCCGCGCTGCCCTGGATGGGTGCGTTGAGTGCCGCCCGCTCGGCCATCTCGCGCAGGTTGCGGTTGTCGCTCGTCAGATTGGACAGGTAGCGGCGGCGTCCCATGATCGTCTCGGTGTAGCCGGTGAGTCGCGCCTCCTCCACCACCGAGCGCAGGTAGTCGCGCACCCCGCCGAAGCGGGTGAAGTAGGCGTCCATCTGACCGCGCGCTTCGTCCGGCGTGATCTTGAGCTGCCGGGACAGCCCGAACGCCGACAGCCCGTAGGCGAGCCCGTACGACATCGCCTTGATGCGGCGCCGCATCTCCGGATCGACCTCCGCGACCGGGATGTCGAACGCCCGCGACGCGACGAAGGTGTGCAGATCCTCGCCGCTCGTGAACGCCTCGATCAGCCCCGCGTCGTGCGACAGGTGCGCCATGATGCGCATCTCGATCTGGCTGTAGTCGGCGGTCATCAGCGACTCGTAGCCGACGCCGACCGTGAACGTCTCGCGGATGCGCCGGCCCTCGGCCGTCCGCACCGGAATGTTCTGGAGGTTGGGATCGGTGGAGGAGAGGCGGCCGGTCGCGGCGATCGTCTGGTTGAACGTGGTGTGGATGCGGCCCTGGTCGTCGACGAGCGGCAGCAGCCCGTCCACGACGGACTTCAGCCGGGCCACCTCGCGGTGCCGCAGCAGCAAGCCGAGCACCGGGTGCTCGGTCTTGGCGTAGAGGTCGGCCAGCGCGTCGGCGTCGGTGGTGTACCCGCTCTTGATCCGTTTCGTCTTGGGCAGCTTGAACTGATCGAACAGGATCTCCTGCAACTGCTTCGGTGAGCCGAGGTTGAACTCGCGCCCGACCAACTGGTGCGCATCCTGCTCCACGTCCTTGACGCCGGCACCCAGTTCTGCCTGTAGCGCCAGCAGCCCGTCCGTGTCGACCGCGATGCCGACGGCCTCCATGTCGGCGAGGACGTAGGTGAGCGGCAGTTCCATGTCGACCAGCAACTCGGCACCGCGACTGCGGGCCAGCTCGGCGTCGAAGGCGTCGGCGAGATCCTTGACCGCGCTGGCGCGCACCGTCTCGGCATCGGCGATCGCATCGTCGGATTCGTCGACCCCGCCGTCGAGCGTGAGCTGTCCGGACTCCTCGATGTTGCTGCGCAGCTCGCGGCGCAGCGTGCGCAGCGCCAGGTCGGCGAGATCGAAGGTGCGCTGATCAGGGCGCAGGATGTAGGCAGCCAGCTGGGTGTCGTTCGTGACGCCGTTCAGCGCCCACCCGTGCTGCCGCAGTGCGAGCAGCGGCCCCTTGACGTCGTGCACGGCCTTCGGGGCGGCCGGGTCGGCCAACCAGTCCGCGAGGGCCTTGTCATCGTCGGGGGTCAGGACCTCCGGCACCACGAACGCGGCACGCCCGTCGGCCGCGGCCAGCGAGATGCCGGTGAGGGTGCCGGTGCCGCGGCCCCAGCTGCCACGGAACGCGAGACCGACGCGCGTGGCGTCCCGGGCGTGCTCGTCCAGCCACTGCGCCACGTCGTCCGGGCCAAGACGCGTGAACGCGACGTCGAAGCCCTCCTCGGCCTCGGGGCCGGCCGCGTCGACGCTGGCGAACAGCCGTTCGCGCAGCACCCGGAACTGGAGGTCGTCGAAGAGGTGGTGCACCTCCTCGCGGTCCCACTGCTGGCGGGCCAGGTTGGGGAGCTCGACGTCGATGTCGACATCACGTACGAGCTCGGTCAGCCGGCGATTGAGCTCGACGCTTGCGACGTGCTCGCGCAGCGCGTCGCCCACCTTGCCCTTGACCGTGTCGACGTGGTCGATCAACTCGCGCAGCGAGCCGTACTCGCGGACCCACTTCGCGGCCGTCTTCTCGCCGACGCCGGGGATCGATGGCAGGTTGTCGCTCGGGTCGCCGCGCAGCGCCGCGAAATCGGGGTACTGCGCCGGCGTGAGGCCGTACTTCTCCTGCACCTCTTCCGGGGTGTAGCGCGTCATCTCGCTCACGCCGCGCCGCGGGAACAGGACGGTGACGTGCTCGTTGACGAGCTGCAGGCAATCGCGGTCGCCGGTGCAGATGAGCACACTCGCGCCATCGGCCGTCGCCTGCATCGTGACGGTGGCAATCACATCGTCTGCCTCGAAACCGCTGACCATCAGCGCCGGGATGCGCAGCGCGTCGAGGACCTTGCGGATGAGCGTCACCTGGCCGCGGAAGTCGTCGGGCATCTCGGCGCGCCCGGCCTTGTAGTCGGCGTAGGTCTCGCTGCGGAACGTGTGCCTGGAGACGTCGAAGGCCACCGCGACGTGCGTCGGCTCCTCGTCGCGGAGCAGATTGATGAGCATCGAGGTGAACCCGAACACGGCGTTGGTGGGTTGGCCCGTCGTCGTGGCCATGTCGACCTCGCGCAGCGCGTAGAACGCGCGGTATGCGAGCGAATGCCCGTCGAGCAGCAGCAGCCTGGCGGTATCGGTGCGCGTCGCCGTCACGGGATTAACTTAGGCGCAGCCTCCGACGGCGCCGACAACACCGATGCTCAGGCCTGCCGGCGGCCGACTCGCGCGACGAAACCGGTGCGCTGGGCGCGAATCAGACGTGCCCGGCGCAGCGACGCCATCCGATCCGCGACGTCGGCCATGCCCAGCGACCGATGCAGCGCGGTGGTCGGCGCGATGCGGTGGACCACGAGCGGCGCGAACCCGATCCGCGCGAGGTACCGGTTGCCCTCGCGGGAACCGGCGGCGGCCGTCGTGAGGAGGTGCTCGATCCCCCGCTCGTCCGCGAGGCGCACCGCCGCGGCGAGCAGTAACCGGCCGACGCCGCGCCGGCGGTGCTGCGGATCGACCATCAGGTGCGTTACGTGCAGCACCGGCGTGACATCGATCGCGCCCACCTCGTCGTCGCGCGCCGCCAGCATGCCGACGAGACGCTCGGACTCATCCTGGGCAAGCAGCAACACCCGGTCGGAGTCGAGGATCTCCGCGAACCGCTCGACGAGATGCCGCGCGGTGGAGTCGTGCAGCGGTCTGCCGCTGAACAATCCCGATCTTGTGTCGATGTTCTGGACGAGGGCTACTAGGGCGGGGATATCGTCGTGCGTTGCGGGCCGGATCCGGACGTTGACACGTGACAACGCGCTACCTCCACCACATAGGCCCCAACCCGCAAAACCGGCTGCAGGTGCAACCATATTGCGTCCGGACTGCGGCCGATACCGGGGGCGGGGCGGTGGCAGCTAGCTGTATCCGGTCTATCCACATGCGACGCTGCGAGTCTAAGATGTCGCGATCTCCTCGCCCAGGTACGCGGCCCGGACGCGGTCGTCGGCGAGCAACTCCTGCCCGGTGCCTTCGAGCACGATCTCGCCCGTCTCGAGCACATAACCACGATCGGCCAGCGCCAGCGCCTGCGCAGCGTTCTGCTCGACGAGGAGCACCGTCACACCTGCCGCGTTGATCTCCCGGATGATTTCGAAGATCTGTGCGACAACCATCGGGGCGAGCCCCATCGACGGTTCGTCCAGAAGAAGCAGGCGGGGCTTGCCCATCAGCGCACGCGCGATCGCGACCATCTGCTGCTCGCCGCCGGACAGCGTCCCACCCTGCTGCTTGAGCCGCTCGCGCAGCCGCGGAAATAGGCCGAGCACCCAGTCGAGGTCGGCCCGGTCGACGGTCTTGAACCGGAATGCGCCCATCTCGAGGTTCTCGGCGACCGTCATCCGCGGGAACACATGCCGGCCCTCGGGCGCGTGGCAGACACCGAGCTTGATGAGGTTGTGCGCCGGGATGCCGTCGACGCGGCGGCCGTCCAGCGTGATCGCGCCAGTGACCGGGCGCATCATGCCGGAGACCGTCTTCTGCGTCGTTGTCTTGCCGGCGCCGTTCGCGCCGAGCATGGCGACGATCTCACCCTTGCCGACGCTGAAGCTGATCCCTTTCAACGCGACGATCGCGCCGTACCGTACCTCGACCTCCGAGACCTCGAGCAGCGGCTCGCGCCGCGCGTTCGCCGGCTTCGTGATGTCAGTCATCCGAACGCTCCTCCGGCGGCAGCGCCTCCTCAGCGATCGGCACCGTGCCCGCCGTGTCGATCAGGTGCAGGTCCGGCTGCGAGTCGATATCCAGCTCCACCTGATCGGCAGACGTCCCGAGGTACGCCGCGACCACGACCGGGTTGCGCTGGATCTCGTGCGGCGTTCCCTCCGCGATCTTCTCCCCGAAGTTGAGGACGACGATCCGGTCCGCGATCGACATGACCAGCTTCATGTCGTGCTCGATCAGCAGCACGCTGATGTCGCGCTCCACGTTGATCCGCTTGATCAGCTCGGCAAGCTCGCGCTTCTCGACCGGGTTGGTGCCGGCGGCCGGCTCGTCGAGCAGCAGCACGCCTGGGGTGGTCCCGAGTGCCCGCGCGATCTCGAGGCGCCGCTGCTCGCCGTACGCGAGTGAGCCGGCTAGATCGTTGGCGTGGTCGTCCAGCCCCACCGTGGCCAGGAGCTCGTACGCCTGCTGCGTGCTCTGCCGCTCCTCGCGGCGCTGCCACGGCATGCCGAGCATTGCGGCCAATGGCCCCGCCTTCTGCCGCGTCTCGATGCCGACCTTGACGTTCTCCAGCGCGGTGAGCGCCGGGAAGAGTCGGATGTTCTGGAAGGTGCGTGCGACGCCGAGGTGATTGATGACGTGCGTCTTCTTGCCGATCACCCCAACCGGACGCGCACCCGGCCGGCCGGCGAGCGTGATCCGGCCCTCCTGCGGCGTGTAAACGCCGGTGAGCGCGTTGAACAACGAGGTCTTTCCGGCGCCGTTGGGGCCGATAATGGCGAGGATCTCGCCGCGACGCATCTGTGCAGAAACATCGTTCAGGCTCACGACGCCGCCGAAGCGGAGGGTTACATGTTGGATGTCGAAGACGACGTCCGGCTGCCGCTCTGCAGCGACACTCATCACGCCGCACCCGCCCTCGGCACCGCCGCAACCTCGGAGCTGGAGGGCGCGTCCATGCCGGACAGCTCGGCCTTGCGGCGCCGCGCCGGCAACAGCCCAGCAGGCCGGAAGATCATCATCGCTAGGACCAGCACGCCCACCCACATCTGCCTGTCGTCGGTCGGCACCTGGCTCTTCAGGAACTCCGGCAACCAGGTCAGCACGGCCGCGCCGAGCATCGCACCGGGCAGCGACCCCATGCCGCCGAAGACGACGTAGGCGACGATGAGGATGGACGCGAAGATGGTGAACAGCGTCGGGTCGAAGAAACCGACCTGAGTAGCGAAGAACGCGCCGGCGAAACCGGAGGTGGAGGCGCCGATCGCGAAGGCGAGGATCTTGGCCCGAACCGTGTTGACGCCGGCCGCCTGCGCGGCGACCTCATCCTCGCGGATCGCGGCCCAGGCCCGGCCGAGCCGAGCATTCTCCAGCCGGTAGAACAGCACGATCACGATGATCAGCAAGACGAGCAGCAGGTACCAGTAGGGCAGGTTGTCCTGACCCCAAGTGATCTTGAAGCTGCCGATGTGCAGCGAGGCGTGCGGCACCAAGACGCCCTGTGGCCCGTTGGTGAACTTGCCGGGGTTGTTGATCGCGATGATATAAATGATCTCGCCGAAGCCGAGTGTCACGATCGCGAGGTAGTCGCCACGCAGTCGCAGTGTGGGGGTGCCGAGCAGCACGCCGGCGATCAGGCAGGCCACGATCGCGAAGGGGATCGTGAGCAGCGGCGTCATGTGCAGCCAGCTGGGCGGCTTGAGCGGCAGCGAGCCGGTCAGGTAGGCGGTTGTGTAGGCGCCAACTGCATAGAACGCGATGTAGCCGAGGTCCAGCAGACCAGCCCAGCCGACCACGACGTTCAGCCCGACGGCCAGCAGCAGATAGACACTCACCTCGCTGACCAACACGTTCTGCCAGAACGGCGACAGCATCGGTGGGTAGAAGATGGCGAGCACCAGCGCGAGCAGAATCAACGCCTTCGCATTGGCAGAGCCGCGTGCCTGGACGACCGCCTTCGTCACCGGCAGCGCGTTCGCGTCAGTTGCCGACTGCCGGCGGCCGTTGCGCGCGACGACGTATACCGCCGCGACGGCGAACAAGCCGTAGGTGATGCAGGCGAGATAAGCACCTGCGCCGAGGTTGTTCCATTTCGTGCCGTAGGCGGGGACGACCTTCGCAGCCACCTCCGTCATCGACTTCAGCGTGAGGAAGGTGAGTAGGACGCCGACGGCCGACGCCACGAGTGCGATCCAGCCCAGCAGGCGGTTGCGCAGGTAGGTCGCGGCGAGCGTGAGCGCAGCGACTCCGCCGAACAGCGTCCAGCCCAGCCAGTCCAGATAATTCGACGCGAGCGACGTGATGTCCGTGCCGCTGTACGCGTCCGCGGACTCAGCGAAGCTGAGGTTGCGCTGCAGCGGGGCGAACCAGCAGTCCCGCCCGTAGGCGAACAAACCGAGGACGACGCCGACGACGACGAACGGCAGGCCTGGGCGGTAGCCCATGATCCGCTGCCAGAAGCCGCGCCAGTCAGCCACCTCGGCGCGCGAGGTTGCAGCGATGACGCCGGCACAGGCGAGGATGAGGAACCCGCATACGGCCGTGTAGACACCGAGCGAGTGATCGATCCCGCCGCCGACCCGGAGGATGTCACTGTCTGCCATCCAGGCGAATACTGCGCCGGCGACGCCGCACAGCGCCGCAAGGTATCCGAGCGGCCGCCACCGGCTGATGATGGCGGCGCTGCACACGACGAGCCCGAGGCCGAGCAGCCCCCAGGAGAGCCATCCGTCGAAGAACAACGTCGTGGTCTGCTTCAGCACACCCGAGGGGGTCTGGTCGACCAGCTTTCGGATCTTGCTGAACTTGCTGCTGCCCTGCACGTCGGCGCGCGGGTCGTACCAGTTCATGATTGCGAGGGCGACGATGACCACGATCACGCCCACGAACATCGGCAGCACACCGGGTCGCCGGGCGTATTGCCTCACATGCGACCAGAACGTGATGAGTGCGAAGATCACAACGCCGATCGCCAGGAAGACGAAGATCCGCGGCTGGAGAACGGCCTGGTGGAAGACGTAGCCGAAGTCGTCCTGTGACCCTTCGTAGCTGTTGAGCATTATGGCAAGCACGACCCCGCCGAACAGGCAGGCCGCGAGCCGTTTCAGGAGCACGCGCGCTGTCTCGCTCAGCCAAGGCTCGCGGACCTCCTGGACAACCGCGGGCGTTTCTACGGTGGTCATGCCGCACGCCCCAGGCGCTCACCGAGGATGCCGGTCGGCCGAACCAGCAGGATCAGAACGAGTACGACGAAGCTGACCACATCTGTCCATTGCGCGCCGATGAACGGCAACGCGGCGACCAACACCTCGGCCTGTCCCAGGATCAGCCCACCGATCATGGCGCCACGGATGTTGCCGATCCCGCCGAGCACGGCGGCAGCGAACGCCTTGACGCCGGGGGTGAAGCCCATGAGGTTGCCAACGCCAAAGGCAGTGCCGAACAGGAATCCAGCTGCGCCGGCGAGCGCCCCGCCGATGACGAATGTGCGGGAGATCGTCTTGTCGATGTCGATGCCCATCAGCGCTGCGGTCGGTGCGTCCTCGGCGACCGCACGGATGCTGCGACCCAGCTTCGTCGTGTTCACGAGCCGGTCAAGGAAGACCATCATCACGACAGCGCTGACCACGATGATCAGGACGATCAGCGAGACATCGGCGCTGCCGATGCTGAAGACGCGGTGGTTGAGGTTGAAGTACTCCGGAAACGGGACGCTCTGCACGCGCCCGAACAGTTTGCCGGCGAGATTCGACAGAAACAGCGAAGCGCCGATCGCACTGATGAGGAATGCCAACTTCGGCGCACCATTGCGGCGCAGCGTTCGATAGGCCACCTTCTCGAGCAACCATGCGACTGACGCCCCTACAGCCGCTCCGCTGAGCATGCCGACCAGCAGGGTGAGCGGGACGGATGCGCCGGTGAGATGTCGGTTGCCGACGATTTGATCGACGACTAGAAAGCTGCCGAACGCGCCGGACATGAACACTTCGCTGTGCGCGAAGTTGATCAGTTGGAGCACGCCGTAGACGAGCGTGTAGCCGAGCGCGACGACCGCGTACAGCGATCCCTGTTCCAGGCCGATGACGATGTTCTGGGGAAGCTGATGGAACCAGTCCTGGGATTGGCTCGCGGCTAGCACCCTGACTCCTCGCGTGACGTTCCAATGACGTACGAGCGGACAGCTTACGAGTTGGGGGCGAACTGGGAACTCCCAGCTCGCCCCCACTCAGCGATGTCGTCTGGCTAGCACCTGCCGGACGAGGTCACTTCAGTTCCTTGATGTTGCCGAGGCCCTTGATTACCCCGTTCTGCTGACGGAACAGGTTCACGGTGAGGCTGGACGTTTGCAGCTCGCCGTTCGCCTGGAACTTGATCTCGGTGGTGATGCCGTGGTAGTCCTCTTTGTTCAAGGCGGGCAGCAGGCTCGTGCGGGTGACCGGCGTGCCGCTTGACTCGGCCTTCGAGATGGCGTCGAGGATCAGGTTCGTCGCGTCGTAAGCCTCTGGCGAATAGGTCGACGGGTCGGTGTGGAACTTGGCTTTGTACGCCGACGCGAATGCCTGCGACGACGGAGCCGTAACGGCGTCCTGGCAGCCGCAGGTCATGTACCAACCATTACCCGCCGAGCCGGAGTTCTTCGTGAACACCGAGGACTTGATGCCGTTGCCGCCCACCGTGATCCCGTGGAAGCCGGCCGCGACAAGTGCCTTGGCCAGCAGCGCCGCCTGGGCGTCGTAGCCGCCGTAGAACATCGCGTCCGCACCGGACGCCTTGATCTGCTGTGCGACCGGGTTGTAGTTGGTCGTCGTCGTGCCGTCGACGCCGTTCGTGACGACCTGTACGCCCTTGGCCTTCGCTTCCTTCGCCACCGTGTCGGCGACGCCCTTGCCGTACGCGCTCAGGTCGTTGAGCACGTAGAGCTTCTTCACTCCCTTGCGGGCCAGCCAGTCAGCACCCTGGCTGCCCTCGACGTTGTCGTTGGGAATGATCCGGTGCCAACACGACCAGCCCTGTTGCTGCAGTGTCGCGTTGCTCGCCGACGCGGTCACAATCGGGATGGACGGGCTCGCACCGCAGAACTTGCCGTTGACCGCCAGGCTCTCGCCGGAGAACGCAGGGCCGACGATCCCGACGATGTTCGGGTTCTGGATCAGCGTGGTCGCCGCGGCTGGTGCCTTCGCCGGGTCACCCTGGCTGTCGGACGGAACCAGCGTGGCCTTGAAGTCGTACTTGCCGGAGGAGTTGGCCTGGTCGATGGCGAGTGCCGCACCGTTGCGCTCGTTGATACCGAGCTGGGCGTTCGGTCCGGAGAGCGCGCCGATGAAACCGATTTGATAATTCTGGCTGGCGCCGCCGCCGCCGGAGCTGCCGCCACCGCCGAGACCGCCGCCACCACCGCCGCTGCTTCCGCCGCCGCTCGGGCTGCTCCCGCTGCTCGAGCAGCCAGCGAGCGCCATGGCGCCGGCCGCACCGAGCGCCACGACTGTGTTGATTACGCGAGATCGCACTGCTGAGCCTCCTATGAGGTCATCCTGAGTCGGCCGCACCTTATCGTGCGGACCGGTTGGCCGGACGTTAGTCCAATCCACGGATCATCGGAACTAGCGGCCGTCACGGCTGGGCCGTCGTAACCAAATCTCCACCACACATCACTCCGAAATGTCCCACTACTGATCGGTAACCGGCGTGTTATCTGCGGCCTCGCTGAGCACGAGCTCGGCGACCGAGCGCATGGTCGTGCGATTGTCCATGGCGGCCCGCTGGATCCAGCGGAATGCCTCCGGCTCCGAGAAACCGTGCTTGGTCATCAGGGTGCCCTTGGCCCGCTCGATGAGCTTGCGCACCTCGAGCCGCTCCCGCAGGCCGGTGACCTCGGCTTCCAGCGCACGGATCTCGGCGAAGCGCGAGGTCGCGATTTCGATCGCCGGGAGCAGGTCGCGCTTCTGGAACGGCTTCACCAGGTAGGCCATCGCGCCGGCGTCACGGGCCCGCTCGATGAGATCGCGCTGGCTGAACGCGGTGAGCATGATGACCGGCGCGATGCGCGACTCGGTGATCTGCGCCGCCGCCTGGATGCCGTCCATCTTGGGCATCTTGACGTCGCAGATGACCAGGTCCGGAATGAGCTTGGTGGCCAGATCCACGGCCTGCTCGCCGTCGGCCGCCTCGCCGATAACGTCGAAGCCCTCTTCTTCCAGCATCTCTCGGAGGTCGAGGCGAATCAGGGCCTCGTCCTCGGCGATAAGGACTCGCATGGGCGGTGCCGGCGGAGTCGCGGGAGCGGCGGCCACGGCATCCTCTCCGGTTCGACGCTGAACGTCCGACAGCCTAGCCAAGTTACGATGACGTGGCGTACGGCCCCTGTGGCGAAATCTGGAAAACGCGATGGTCTCAAACACCATTGCCGAAAGGCTTGTGGGTTCGAATCCCACCGGGGGCACCAAACTGACGTAGCCGTGCGCCACAGTGCGCGTGTGCACGACACGCGTCCTCGGCCAGTACCTCGGCGATGGGCATCTCGTCACAAGCGCGCGGAATCCTGTCCTTTGCATCTATGCATGCGCACATCTCGATCGCGCGCCGCGAGGCGGTTGCGACGATGGGCGCACACGTCGGCCCGAAGGCATGAGAACACGGCAGACTGGCGCCGTGACAGGGCACATGACCTCGGCCGAATTCCGTCGGCACGGGCACGCCGTGATCGATTGGATCGCCGACTACTACGAGCGCGTCGAGTCGTTCCCGGTGTTCTCGCAGGTCGCGCCGGGTGACATCCGCGCCGCGCTGCCGAAGCGACCGCCCGAGCAGGGCGAGCCGTTCGACCACGTGCTGCGCGACCTCGACGCGACGATCATGCCGGGCATCACGCACTGGCAGCATCCGTCCTTCTTCGGGTACTTCCCGGCCAACTCCAGCGGGCCGGGCATCCTCGGCGACCTGCTCGCGTCCGGGCTGGGCGTCCAGGGGATGCTCTGGGCGACCTCTCCCGCAGCCACCGAGCTCGAGACGCACGTCCTCGATTGGCTCGCCGACCTGCTCGACCTGCCGGATCGGTTCCGCAGCGACGGGCCGGGCGGCGGCGTCATCCAGCACACCGCCTCGGACGCCGTGCTGGTCGCGCTGCTCGCCGCACTGCACCGCGCCAGCGGTGGCGCCACCGCTCGCGCGGGCGTGTCGGCAGGGCGGTTCGCCGTGTACGCCTCCGACCAGGCCCACTCGTCGGTCGAGAAGGCGTGCCGCATCGCCGGCCTCGGCGCCGACGCGCTGCGCAAGCTGGCCGTCGACCCGCACACGTTGGCCGCCCGGCCCGACGACCTGCGCCGGCAGCTGGACGACGACCGCGCGGCCGGCAGCAATCCGGTGCTCGTCGTCGCGACCGTCGGCACGACCGGCACCGGTGCCGTCGACCCGGTCCGCGAACTCGCCGCGATCACGCACGACGCCGGCGCATGGCTGCACGTCGACGCGGCCTGGGCGGGCGTCGCCGCGGTCGCGCCCGAGTTCCGTTGGCTCAACGACGGACTGGACGGCGCCGACTCTTATGCCACCAATCCGCACAAGTGGCTGCTCACCAACTTCGACTGCGACGCGCTCTGGGTCGCCGACCGCGCGCCGCTGCTCGGCGCACTGTCGATCCTGCCCGAGTACCTCCGCAACGCGGCCACCGAATCCGGCGCCGTGATCGACTACCGCGATTGGCACGTCCCGCTCGGTCGCCGGTTCCGCGCCCTCAAGCTGTGGGCGGTCATCCGGTGGTACGGCGCCGAGGGACTGCGCGACCACGTGCGCCGACACGTCGCCCTCGCCCAGGACTTCGCCGCGAAGGTCGCATCGGACGAGCGCTTCGAGATCGCCACGCCGCACCCGCTCGCGCTCGTGACGTTCCGCCTGAAGGCGGGCGACGACGCCACCCTGGCGCTCATGCGCCGGGTGAACGACTCCGGCGCGGCCTACCTCACGCATACCAGCGCGAATGGGCGCGCCACACTGCGTCTGGCGATCGGCGCTCCGCTGACCGAGCAGCGGCACGTCGACGCAGTGTGGCGCGCCCTGGCTGGTTAACCGGCCACAGCGGTGAGCCAGTCCGTTCCGCGCGGCGAGCCCATGCCGGTCACGTCGTCATAGCCGCTACCGACGTGGATCGTGAGCGCGCCGTCCTGGTCGAACTGCCGCACCGTGTACGAGTACCCGTCCGAAGCGTCCACGCCGTTGACGTAGTCGGAGCGGACGTCGCCCGGGTAGGTGGCCAGGTCGGCCTTGGTGACGTCGTAGTACGCGGCGGTGCCGGCCGCCGCGTACAACGACGGGTTCGCGAGCCCGAACGGAGCACCCTTCAGCTGCTCGGACAGCGCGAGCATGCCCGCCATCAGTGGCGATGACAGGCTGGTGCCGCCGATGCGGTACTCGGAGTAGGCAGCCGTCCCGTCCGGGAAGGTCTGCGTCTGGCCGACCAACATGCCGGTGTTCGGGTCACCGAGCGCGGACACATCCGGGACCGCCCGCATCGCCGCGCCCCCGTACGTCTTCGCGATCGAATCCGGCACGACACCGGCCTGGTACGCAGGCTGGGCGAACAGCCGGCTGGTGCCGCCGCCGGAGCCGTACAGCCAGGTCGACGGCGCCCACGCACCGTTGACGAGCTGCTGGCGGCGCGTCTCCCAACCCAGCTCGAACTGCCGGGCGTTGTTCGCGTCGACGCCGAGCGACGTGCCGCCGACGGCGGTCACCCACGGGCTGGACGCCGTCCAGTCCGGAGTCGGTGTCGCGCCTGCGACACCGTTCGTCTCGTCGCCGTTGTCGCCGGAGGAGAACAGCACGCTGATGCCCTCGGCCGCGGCCTGGATGAGCGTGTTGTTGACCGGGATGATGTAACCCGGCGGCAGCGCCTCGCTGGACCAGCCGTAGGAGTTGGTCACGATGTCGGCCAGGTGGTTGTCGACCACGTGCACCATCGCGGCGTCGAGGTCCTGGTAGTTGTTCGGCGCGCCGACGTAGACGATCGAGGCGCCCGGCGCCATGGTGTGGACCGCCTCGACGTCGAGGGTCTCCTCGCCGTACCACCCCTGCGGATCCTGCTTCGGGTTCTCCGGTCGGTTGTAGATGCCCGGTGCGACGACCTGCCGGAACAGCCCGTGCGTCGTGGGCAGTCCGTGCGATGACGAGTAGGTCTCGACGTCGCTCGCGATCGTCGGCGAGGCGTAGGCGTCGATGACGGCGACCGTGACCCCACTGCCGTCGTTGCCCGAGTCGATCGCGCCGGTCATCCCGTAAGCGCCCTGCAACTGCGCTCCGGCGTAGCCCTTAGGCGCCCAGGCGTAGTCAGGCGAGGTGGGCAATGCGGTGCCGTCCAGCGTCGGCGAGTTGGTGATGGTCTTCTGGCCCCATGAGGCCGACAGCGGCGGGGCGTTCACGAAGACCGGGGACGGCGGCGCCGCCGGCTTGTTCAGGTGCACCAGCGCGGCCGACTCGTCGAGGCCAACCACACCGGCAATAGCCGGCAGCCCGGCGGGCACGGACAGCGCCTTCGACGGGGCGCGCAGCTTGGCTCCGGCGTGCCGGTATTCGGAGAAGGACGTGGCGAAGGCCTTTGCCGCCTGCGCGACGGTGCCGCTCGCCTCGACGTACTCCCGGCTGCGCGGCGAGTATCCGACCTTGAAGCCCTGACCGGCGAGCCACTTCGAGATCGCGTTGACGTCGCTCGACGTCGGCGAGAATCGACTCCGGAACTGCGTGGGGGTGAGGAAGTGCCCGCTGTTCGCGGTGCCTGGCGTGGACGCCGACATCGCGTAGGACGCCGCCGCGTTCCCGCCGCGCCACGGCAGGTAGACGCGGAAGACGACCCTCGTCTTACCGGATGTGGAGCCGACGCGCGCGCCGGCCTTCGCCCAGGTTGGAACGCTGCCTGGTAGGGCGGTGCGTCCGGAACTGGCGCCGGCCGAGCCGGCGAAGGTGAGTGCCGCGGTTGCGGCGGCGACCGCGGCGATGACCAGCGCGGTGCGTAGTCGTGACATGGCCCCTCCTGAGGACTGGTTGTCTCCAGTCGTTCAAGCGCCACGGACCACTCCGGCGTTACGGGCGAATCCGGATCAATCCCTCCTGGACCACGCTGCACACCTGCCGCCCGTCCTCGGTGTAGAAGCGACCGGTGGCGAGGCCGCGGCCGCCGGACGCCGACGGCGAGCGGGCCGAGTACAGCAGCCACTCGTCGGCGCGGAAGGGGCGCTCGAACCACATCGCGTGATCGAGCGAGGCCATCGAGATGTCATCGAGGCCGGGCGCCAGCCCGTGCCGGACGAGCACCGAGTCGAGCAGTGTCATGTCCGAGGCGTAGGTCAGCACGCACACGTGGACGAGCGGGTCGTCCGGGAGTGTGCCATCGGCCCGCATCCACACCTGACTCAGGCCTTCCCGTGGCCCCTTCGCGTGCTGCTGCCACGGCGGGTCGTCGACGTAGCGCAGGTCGATCGGCTTCGGCATCGCGCGGTAGAACTCCGCCGCCCGGGGCGAGTCGCCGTACCGGTTCACCAATGCGGGCAGCGTCTCCGGGGCGGGCACGTCCGGCATCGGAGCCTGGTGGTCGATCCCCGGCTGGTCGAGCTGGAAGGACGCCGAGAGCGAGAAGATCGTCTCGCCGCGCTGGACCGCGATGACGCGCCGGGTGGAGAAGGAACGCCCGTCCCGCACCCGGTCGACCTCGTAGATGATCGGGATCGTCGGATCACCGGGCCGCACGAAGTAGGAGTGCAGCGAGTGGACGTGCCGGTCGTCGGGCACCGTGCGCCCGGCCGCCACCAGTGCCTGACCGGCCACCTGACCGCCGTAGACCCGCTGCCACCGCGACTTCGTGCTGACGCCCCGGAAGATGTCGCGCTCGATCGCCTCGAGGTCGAGCAGCCGCACGAGCCCGTCAACCGCCTCCTGCCCGGTCGCGCCCTCGTCACCCATGACGCAGGACGTCGCCGATGTGGTGCACCCGGATCGTGTTCGTCGCGCCGGGTGTCGACGGCGGTGTACCGGCCACCACGATCACGAGATCGTTGGGCCGGCAGACTCCGCGGTTGAGCAGCGCCGAGTCGACCTGCCGCACCATGTCGTCGGTCGTCTGCACCGTCCACACCAGGTGCGCCTCGGCGCCCCACAGCAGCGCCATCTGGCGCTGGACCGACTCGATCGGCGTGAACACGAGGATCCGCTGCTTCGGCTGCAACCGGGACAGCCGGCGCGCGGTGTCCCCGGTCTGCGTGAACGCCACGAGCGCGACAGCGCCGAGCGAGTCGCCGATGTCCATCGCGGCCTTGACGATCGCGCCGCTGGAGGTGCGGGGCACGTGCTGCAAGCCCGCCACGTTGGTGCCCGCCGCCTCGACCGAGCGGACGATCCGGCTCATCGTGGCCACCGCCTGCACCGGGTACTTCCCGACACTCGTCTCGCCGGACAGCATGACCGCGTCCGCGCCGTCGATCACCGCATTCGCGACGTCGGAGGCCTCCGCGCGCGTCGGGCGTGAGTGGCTGATCATCGACTCGAGCATCTGCGTGGCGACGATCACCGGCTTCGCGTTGTCCCGGCAGATCTGGATGGCCCGCTTCTGCACCATCGGGACCTCTTCGAGCGGCATCTCCACCCCGAGGTCGCCGCGCGCGACCATCATCCCGTCGAACGCGAGGGCGATCTCCTCCAACCGCTCGACCGCCTCGGGCTTCTCGAGCTTGGCGATCACCGGCATCCGGATGCCGACGTCGTCCATCACCCGGTGCACCAGCTTGACGTCCTCGGGATTGCGGACGAACGAAAGCGCGATGAAGTCCACGCCGAGGCGCAGCGCGAACTCGAGATCGTCGGCGTCCTTCTCGGACATCGCGGGCACGCTGACGTCGACCCCGGGCAGCGAGAGCCCCTTGTTGTTGCTGACCGTGCCGCCCTCGGTGACGTCGCAGACGACGTCGGTGCCGTTGTCGATGTCCACTGCTATCAGCGCGACGTTGCCGTCGTCGACGAGCAGGCGGTCGCCCGGCCGGACGTCCGCAGCGAGGTTCTTATACGTGGTCGAGACGCGGTCGTGGTTTCCCTCGCAGTCCTCGACCGTGACTCGGACGCGCTCGCCGGTGACCCACTCGACCGGCCCGTCGGCGAACGTGCCGAGCCGGATCTTCGGGCCCTGGAGGTCGGCGAGCACCGCGACGTTGCGGCCCGCGGCCTGTGCAGCCTGCCGCACCTCGTGGCAGCGGCGGCCGTGTTCGGCGTGCGAGCCGTGGCTGAAGTTCAGGCGGGCGACGTCCATGCCCGCCTCGACGAGGGCGCGTGCCCGCTCCGGCGTGTCGGTGGCCGGGCCGAGCGTGCAGACGATCTTTGCGCGCCGAATCACAGCTCAACAGTAGTGCCGACGAGGGGCCGACCCGCGCGCGGAGCAGTACCTTCTGCGCATGACGGAGTCGACATCCGACGCATATGCGCTGCGCCTAAGCGAAGCCGAGATCGCGCGCTACGCCATGATGGCCGAACTCGCCCGCGCCGCCGAGGCTGATCTATGGCAGACGGCGGGCATCGTGTCCGGCGCCGCGGTCGCCGACGTGGGCTGCGGGCCGGGCGCACTGTTTCCCGCTCTGGTCGCCGCGGTGGGCGAGCAGGGCAGTGTCACCGCGGTCGACGGCGACCCGGACGCGGTGGCCCAGGCGCGGGCGCTCGCAGTGGCCAGCGGCTGGGGTCAGGTGCGGGTCCAGGTGGGGCGGGCGGATGCCACCGGCCTGGATCCGGGGGCAGCCGACGCGGCCATCATGCGCCACGTCCTCGCGCACAACGGCCCGACCGAGCAGGCGATCGTCGACCATGTGGCGACGCTCGTCAGGCCCGGCGGCTGCGTCTATCTTGTCGACATCTTCGGTCCGGGGTTCGGCTTCCGCCCGCACGACGACGACGTCGACGCGCTGAACGACGCATACTCCCGCTACCACGCCGCGAAGGGCAACGATCTGCTGACCGGGCTGCGGCTGGATGTGCTGCTCGAGAACGCGGGTCTCGAGGTGATCGCCTTCCGCGGCTGGTACAACATCGCGAAGCCGCGCGGCGACATCCGTCCGCCCGCGTGGGCGGCGCGGCAGGCGATGGTCGACGCGGGCGTGGCCACCGACGACGACTTCGCGCGCTGGGGTGCGGCGCTCGACGCGTTGGCCGCGCAGTCGCCGACCGTGTTCGCACCGCTGTTCGGCGCCGTCGGCCGCCGCCCCGGCTGATCCGTCGAGTGGTTACGCCCCGCTCTCGAGGAGCTGCTTGAGGACGCCGAGGTTGTCCGCCACTGCCGCGCGCACCTGGCCGCTTGCCAGCGGTGCCAACACGCCGAACGTGCCGCGGGCACGCAGCTCGCAGGTGTTCGTCAGGACCGTTGCGCCGTCCGACTCGTCGAGCACGTAGCTGAGGTCGCCGTACAGCGGTCCGATGTCGCCGCGAATCGCCAGATTGCGCTCTGGCTCGTACGTCACGACCTCGAAGAACTCCTCCGCCTGCCGCGGAATCGTGCGGATCTGGCGGTAACGAGTGCCGACGCCCACCTGTCCGCTGCCGATCTGCCTGGTCTCGGCGATCGCGTAGTTCCATCGCGGGATGTTCTCGAAGTTCGCGAGGTAGGCGAACACGTCTGCGGGCGCGCGCTCGATGCGAACCGTGTTGGTGAACCTCATGCGCACAGCCTGTCGAGCCCGGCAGCCGTCGTCTGTGACTTTGGTAGTTTCCCGCGCTGCCTATTGGCGGCACTCCTCGTGCAGGGCTGCCGCGTCAAGAATGCGGACGGTGTCCGGCGCCGTCTCGACCAGCCCGGCGGCGCGGAAGTCGCGCAGCACCCGGGCGACGACCTCGCGGACCGAGCCGACCGCGTCGGCCAGCTCCTGCTGCGACGTCCGCGCGACCGGCGCGGCGCCGGGCTGTTGATCGGCCGCGGCGAGATCGAGCAGGTGTACCGCGACGCGCTGCCGCACCGTCCCGAAGGCGTTGACCGCGGTCTGTCGAAGGTTCTCGTAGAGGCGGCGGTTGACCTCTTCGGCCAGCGCCCAGGCGACGGCCGGGTCGCGCCGCGCGGTGGAGATCAGGATGCGCGGATCGATATGGAACAGTGCCGAGTCGGCGAGCGTCGACACCCCGACCTGCACCGGCCCGCCGATGAGCACCGGGATGCCGAGCACGTCTCCGGCTCGCGTGTACCGCACCGTCACCTGGCGGCCCTCCGGCGAGCTCATGTACACGCGCAGCAGCCCCGCGACGACGAGGAAGGCGCGCGGCTCCTCCCCCGGGCGGTACACAGTGGTACCGGCCGGCACGTCGACGCAATCGCGCGCGGCAAGCAGTTCTTCGAGCAGACGCCGCGGCAGGCCGGACAGGAAGCTCGCGGCAATCGCCGTACGCAGCTGCGACTCGGTCACGTGTGCTATCCAGCGTCGAGCGCGGCCGAGAGTTCGCGCAGCCCCGCGACGATCTCGGCGAACCGATCCCGACCGATCCGCTTGGCCAGCGCGCGCGCCGCGGCAGCATGGGCAGGGTCGATGCGGCCGATCGCGGCACGGCCGGCGTCCGTCGGCGCGAGCAACTTCGCCCGCTGGTGGGCCGGGTTGTCCCGGTACTCCGCGAGGCCGCGGTCGACGAGGAGATCCGCGATCCGTTGCACGCTCTGCCGGGTGATGCCCATCTCCCGGGCAACCCCGGCCACCGGCAGCGGCTGCCAGAGCACCGCGCCGAGCACCTGCCACCACGCCGCAGTCAGCCCGACCGGGCGGGCGAGTTCCTCGGCGAGCGCGAGGAACTGCCCGTTGAGCTTGAAGACGGCGAGTGCGGCGCCCGAAAGCACGTCCTGCTCTGCCCTCATGCCGACATGAGTTCGTAGAAGCCGGCCGGGTCGCGCTCGCCGTACAGCTTGAACCAGGACGCCGCCACGGACTCGCGGTAGAGCTCGAGCCGGTCGAAGATCGCCTTCGCGAAATGCACCGGCGCGGTGCTGCTCGCGGTGATCACTCCGCCATCCTCGACGACCGGCTCGGACCGGAATCGTGCGGCGCCGCGGTAACCACTCATGGCCAGATACTCCGCCGCATTGCTCGTGTGCGCGCGCTCGTCGAGCAGGCCCTCGAGCGCCAACCCGTAGGTCGCACCGCAGATTGCGGCAACAGGCACCCGCGCGTCGACGAACCGGTGCGCCGCCGCGCGGAACGCCGCCATCTCGGGCTCCGCCCAGGTGTCGGCGCCGGCCAGGATCAGCATGGCGCTGTGCTGCGGCTGCAAGTCGGCGACCGCCATGTCGGGCACGATGCGCATGCCGCCCATCGTCGTGATCGGGTCTCGGCTCGGCCCGACGGTCACGATCTCGTACCGCCCGGGCGCCTGTTGCCAGCTGGGCCGCCGGATGTGCGCGGTTGCGTACCCCGTCTCCCAGTCGGCCAGCGTGTCGAACACCGCAACGTGAACATCAGAAACAGTCATGACAGTATTCTGTCATCTTGACAGTGTGCTGCCAAGTCACGATCGCGCGGCGGACATCACGGCAGCGTCGACGTCCTCGCCCGCGGCGCGCGCCCGGCGCGTCGCCTCGAGCACCCGCCGGAAGTCGCGCGGGACGATCGCGCTGAACCGCGCAACGGCAGCCGGCCAGTCGGCGAGCAGCATCGCGCCTACGGCGGAGTCGGTGTACGCGACGTGCTTCTCGACGACGGCGCGCAGGCGTTGCGCGTCCTCGCCGGTCAGCGGCTCGACGTCGACCAGTTCGCCGTTGACGAGCGCCGGGTCGAGGTCGAGTAGGTACGCGTAGCCGCCGGACATGCCCGCCGCGACGTTGCGCCCGGTCGGCCCGAGCACGGCCGCGATGCCGCCGGTCATGTATTCCAGCGCGTGATCGCCGACGCCCTCCGCGACCGCCGTCGCGCCCGAGTTGCGCACGCAGAACCGCTCGCCCACCACGCCGCGCAGGTAGATCTCGCCGCTCGTGGCGCCGTAGGCGATGACGTTGCCGGCGATGACGTTCTCCTCGGCGCGGAACGGCGCCGCCTCGTCCGGGCGCACGGCGAGTATGCCGCCGGAGAGCCCCTTGCCGGTGTAGTCGTTGGCGTCGCCGATCAGCCGCAGCGTCACACCACGCGGCAGGAACGCCGCGAAGGACTGCCCGCCGGAGCCACGGAAGGTGATGTCGATCGTGCCCGGCGGCAACCCGTCCGCACCGAAGCGCCTGGACACCATTGAGCCGAGCAGGGTGCCGACCGTCCGATTGACGTTGCGGACCTTCATCTCCAGCGTCACGCGTGAGCCGTCGAGCAGCGCGCCCTCGCACAGCTCGACGAGCGTCTGGTCGAGGGCGGCATCGAGCCCGTGGTCCTGCTCCCGCGACTTGGCCGGCGGCTGCCCGTACGGGTTGTCGGGCACGCGCAGGATAGGCGTCAGGTCCAGCCCGTCCGCCTTCCAGTGCTCGATCGCCTGCGCGGCATCGATCAGGTCGACGCGGCCGATCGCCTCGTCCAGCGAGCGCAGCCCGAGCGCGGCGAGCAGCTCGCGCACCTCCTCGGCGACGTACTCGAAGAACGTCTCGATGAACTCCGGCCGGCCGGTGAACCGCTCGCGCAGCACCGGGTTCTGCGTCGCCACGCCGACCGGGCAGGTGTCGAGATGACAGACGCGCATCATGATGCAGCCGGACACGATCAGCGGCGCGGTCGAGAAGCCGTACTCCTCCGCGCCGAGCAGCGCCGCCACGACGACGTCCCGGCCGGTCTTCATCGCGCCGTCGACCTGCACGGTGATGCGATCGCGCAGCCCGTTCAGCAACAGCGTCTGCTGTGTCTCGGCGAGGCCGAGCTCCCACGGGAGACCGGCGTGCTTGAGCGAAGTCAGCGGCGCCGCGCCGGTGCCGCCGTCGTGTCCGGCGATGAGGACGACGTCGGCGTGCGCCTTCGAGACCCCGGCCGCGACCGTGCCGACGCCCACCTCGGAGACGAGCTTGACGTGGATGCGCGCCTGGTCGTTCGCGTTCTTGAGGTCGTGGATGAGCTGCGCCAGATCCTCGATCGAGTAGATGTCGTGGTGCGGCGGCGGCGAGATCAACGCGACGCCGGGCGTCGAGTGCCGGGTGCGCGCGATCCACGGCCACACCTTGAAGCCGGGTAGCTGGCCGCCCTCGCCCGGCTTCGCGCCCTGCGCCACCTTGATCTGGATGTCGTCGGCATTGACGAGGTAGTGGGAAGTTACGCCGAACCGGCCGGACGCCACCTGCTTGACGGCCGACCGGCGCAGGTCGCCGTGCGCGTCCGGCACGAACCTGCCGGCGTCCTCACCACCTTCGCCGCTGTTCGACTTGCCGCCGAGCCGGTTCATCGCGATCGCGAGCGTCTCGTGCGCCTCGGCGGAGATCGAGCCGTAGGACATCGCGCCGGTCGCGAACCGCCGCACGATCGACGACACCGGCTCGACCTCGTCCAGCGGCACCCGCCGGCCAGTCTGCAGCCGGAACAGGCCGCGCAGCGTGCCGCCCTCGCGATTGAGCTCCTCGACCTTGGTCGTGTACTCGCGGTACAGCTCGTAGCGGCGCTGCCGAGTGGCGTGCTGCAACAGGAACACGGTCTCGGGGTTGAACAGGTGCAGCTCGCCCTCGCGCCGCCACTGGTACTCGCCGCCCACGTCCAACCGACGGTGCGCGCGCGAGGTTGCGACCAGCGGATACGCGGCCGCGTGCCGTGCGGCGGCTTCCTCGGCGAGCACGTCCAGGCCGATGCCGCCGAGCCGCGACGGGGTGCCGCCGAAGTACTCGTCGACGAGCGCCTGCGCCAGCCCGAACGCCTCGAACACCTGCGCGCCCGTATAGGACTGGATCGTCGAGATGCCCATCTTGGACATCACCTTGAGCACGCCCTTGCTCAGCGCCTTGACGTAGTTCCTGATCGCCTGCTTCGCTGCGACGCCGGCGATCGCACCGTTCGCGACCAGGTCGTCGATCGTCTCGAAGGCGAGGTACGGGTTGACCGCGGCCGCGCCGTAGCCGAGCAGCAGCGCGATGTGGTGCACCTCGCGCGCCTCGCCGGTCTCGATGACCAGCCCGACCTTGGTGCGCTGCCCCGTCCGCACCAGGTGCTGGTGCACGGCTGACGTGAGCAGCAGCGACGGGATCGGCGCGTGGTCCGGGTCGCAGTTGCGGTCGGAGAGGATGAGGATGCGCGCCCCGGCCTCGACTGCCGCGGAGCACTCGCGGCGCACCCGCTCGAGCGCGGCGGCCAGCGCCTCGCCGCCGCCGTACACGCGGAACCGCCCGTCGATGAGCTGGCAGCGGAAGCCGGGCATGTCGCCGTCGGCGTTGATGTGCCAGATCTTGGCGAGTTCGTCGTTGTCGACGACCGGCCGCGGGATGACGATCTGCCGACACGACGCGGGCCCGGGCGCGAGCAGGTTCTGCTCCGGGCCGATCGAGCCGGACAGCGAGGTGACGAGCTCCTCGCGGATCGCGTCGAGCGGCGGATTGGTCACCTGGGCGAACAGCTCGGTGAAATAGTCGAACAGCAGCCGCGGCCGCTTCGACAACACCGCGAGCGGAGTGTCGGTGCCCATCGACCCGATCGGCTCGGCGCCGGACGTCACCATCGGAGCGATCAGTACTCGCAGCTCCTCCTCGGTGTAGCCGAAGATCTGCTGGCGGCGGGTCACCGACTCGTGCGTGAACACGACGTGCTCGCGCGGCGGCAGCTCTTCGAGGTGCATGAGCCCGGCGTGTAGCCACTCGTCGTACGGGTGCTCGACGGCGAGCTCGGCCTTGATCTCGTCGTCGGAACGGATCTCGCCGCGCGCGGTGTCGACGAGGAACATCCGCCCCGGCCGCAGCCGGCCTTTCGCGACGACGTTCGCCGGATCGATGTCGAGCACGCCCGCCTCACTGCCGAGCACGACCAGGCCGTCGTCGGTCTGCCACCAGCGCCCAGGACGCAGCCCGTTGCGGTCGAGAACGGCGCCGATCAGGGTGCCGTCGGTGAAGCTCACGCTCGCCGGTCCGTCCCACGGCTCCATCAGGCAGGAGTGGAACTCGTAGAAGGCACGGCGGGCGGGGTCCATCTGCGGGTTGTTCTCCCACGCCTCCGGGATCATCATCAGCACCGCGTGCGGGAGGCTGCGCCCGGCCAGATGAAGCAGCTCCAGCACCTCGTCGAACGACCCGGAGTCGCTCCAGTCCGGCGTGCAGATCGGGAACAGCCGCTTCAGGTCGCCCGGGATGAGCTCGGCGGCGAGCAGCGTCTCTCGCGTGCGCATCCAGTTGCGATTGCCGCGGATCGTGTTGATCTCGCCGTTGTGCGCGATGTAGCGGTACGGATGCGCGAGCGGCCAGGACGGAAAGGTGTTCGTCGAGAAGCGGCTGTGCACCAGGCCGATCGCGCTCGCGAACCGCGGATCGGTGAGGTCGGGAAACACGGCACCGAGCTGGTCGGTGGTGAGCATGCCCTTGTAGACGAGCGTGCGCGCCGACAGCGACGGGAAGTAGAGCTCGAGCTGGGCCTGCCGGGCGTGCCGCTCGGCGAGCTTGCGCAGCCCGTACGCGCGCCGGTCCAGTTGCACGCCCTGCTCGCCCGGCGCACCGCCGAGGAACACCTGGCGCACGGCCGGCATGACGCTGCGCGCGGTGGGGCCGAGCGGGTCGGCGTGCGTGGGGACGTCGCGCCAGCCGAGAACGCGCAGCCCCTCGCCCGCGGCGATCCGGGCGATGAGCCGCTCGACCCGCGCCGCTTCGCCGGCCGCGACGGGTAAGAAGACGTTGCCGACGACGTATTCACCCTGGGGTGGCAGCGGGAAGCCGACGACCGCGCGCAGGAACGCGTCGGGCACCTGCACGGTGATGCCGGCGCCGTCGCCCGAGGACGGCTCGGCACCGGCCGCGCCGCGGTGGTCGAGATTGTGCAGCGCGCTCAGCGCCTGCTCGACGATCCGGTGCGACGCCCGGCCGTGCAGGTCGGCCACGAAGGCGACGCCGCAGGCGTCATGCTCCAGCTGTGGGTCGTACATGCCTCGTGCTGCGGGCACGGCGGAGAACGGGAGATTCAAAACTCGGGTCTCCTTGTCGGGACGCGTGTACCTCTCGGCGAGTGCTGCGCCTGCCGGGACGACATCGGCCCGAAATTGCTGCGGCCAGATTACCGGCAGGTTTCGGCGTACCGAAATCGGAGCAGCACCCCGAGTTATCCACAGCCGTTGGCCGACGCCCGACACCGGGACGGTGATCTCGCCACCATCGAACGGTGCAGCGCACACTTGACCCATGGATGAGGGAGCCACCATGCATGCCCTGCTCGACATCCAGCGGGATTGGACCTTCGAGGAACTGCAGCAGGCGCTGCCCGAGGACGCGGATTGGCGCCGTTACGAGATCGTCGACGGCGCACTCGTCGTGAGTCCGTCGGCCGACATCGACCACGAGTTCGTCATTGACCAGATCCGCCGCATCCTCCGCCGCCAGTTACCCAGCGACTTATGGGTAGGCGGCCCGGTCACGGTAGACCTCCACCCGTCCTATCGAATCCCGGATCTTGTCGTCGTGCCGCGCGAACTGCTGGGCGAGCGCCGCACGCTCATCGTGCCAAGTGAGCTGCTGCTGGCCGTCGAGGTTGTATCGCCCGGCTCACGCACGACCGACCGCGTGACGAAGCCGGCGCAGTACGCGGCCGCGGGCATCCGCGCCTTCTGGCGGGTCGAGCGGGATCCGGCCGTCCAGCTCAGCGCGTGTCTGCTCGAAGACGACGCCTCGGTCTACACGGAACTGGGCACCTGGAGTGCCGGGCAGGTTGCCGAGATCGACGAGCCGCTTCGGCTCAGGGTCGAGATCGACGAGCTGATTCCATGACTGCTCAGCGGGGCCAGGCCGCGCGCAGCTGCTCCTCCAGCTTCGGCCTTGCCTCGGCCGGGATGGGCCTGCCGTCCCGATCCGTCACGTAGAAGGCGTCCACCACCGCGCCCGCGACGGACGACACCCGCGCCGACCGAACGTCGAGCCCGGCGCGTTCCAGCGCCGAAGCGATCCGGAACAGCAGCCCGATCTCGTCGTCGCCACGGAACTCCACGACGGTCGCGTCGGTGGCGTCGTCGAACCACAGCACGGTCGGGCGGCGGTGCGCCGCGCCGGGCGGGCGGCGGGAGTAGGCGCGCTCCTTCTCGGCCAGCTTGTCGGCCAGGCCGAGCCGGCCTTCCAGGGCGCGCGCGAGGTCGCTGCGCACGAGCGACCCGTCCGGCATCCGGCCGAATCGCGGCTCGACTACGAACCGGTTGACCGCCATCGTGGCGTGCGTGCGGATCGACGCCTCGCGGATGTCCAGCGAGTGCAGGGCAAGCACGCCGACGCTGCGGTACAGCGTGCCGGTGACGTCCCGCGCCGCGATCACCACCTCGTTCGGCCTGACGACCACGGCAAGCTCGCCGCGCTCGGCCAGCGCGCGCCGTTCGTCGTCCAGCGGCGCGACGTCGGGCTGCCGGGTGCCACCCATCGCGGCGCCGGCGCGGCGCACGAGGTCGGCGATCAGCCCGGCCTTCCAGTCGCTCCACGCGGCGGGTCCGCTCGCCGCGGCGTCCGCGACCGCCAGCGCGTGCAACAGGTCCAGCAACTCGGCCGAGTCGTGCACGGACTCGCGCACGATCGTGACCGTCATAGGATCGTCCAGGTCGCGCCGGGTCGCGGTGTTCGGCAGCAGTAGGTGGTGCCGGACGAGGCCGACGATCATGGTCAGGTCGTCGCCGGTGTATCCCATCCGGCGCGCGATGACCTCGGCGTGCGTCGCCCCGGCCACGGAGTGGTCCGCGCTCGGGAAGCCCTTGCCGATGTCGTGCAGCAGGCTGCCGACGATCAGCAGGTCGCGGCGCTCCACCGTGGCGTCCAGCTCGGCCGCGCCGGCAGCGGTCTCGAGCAGGTGACGGTCGACCGTGAAGCGGTGCACCGGGTTGTGCTGGGCGCGGCACCGCACCGCGTCCCATTCGGGGATCAGTCGCACGAGCAGCCCGGCGTGATCGAGTGATTCGAGCACCGCGATCGCGCGCTGGCCGGCGCCGAGCAGCGCGAGGAAGTCTTCGCGCGGCGCGCGGGGCCACGGAGTCGGCAGTGGCGCCGACTCGGCGGCGAGCCGCTCCAGCGTGAACGGGCCGATCGCAAGGTCGTGCTCGGCGGCAGTGCGCGCGACGCGCAGCAGCAGTCCCGGATCGGCCCACGGGTCGGCGTCGCGGGCGAGCACGACCTCGCCGTCCTGTGCGACGACGTCCTGGGCCAGACCGATCCGCTCCGGCACGGCACGGGGCGCGCCACGCAGCCAACGCCGCGGGCGGTGGCTGTCCTGCGTCAACGCGACGCGCCGGCCGGCGAGGTCGAGTGCGTGCGCAATCGTCCGCGTCGCCTCGTTCACCCGGCGCAACACGATGTCCCGGCCTTGGTCGGTGTCGGTGTCGACGACGCCCAGCGCGGCCGCCACGCCGTCCTGCTCCTGCTGACGCAGCACGTCGTCGGCCCGGTCGGTGAGCCGGTGCAGCTCGCCGCGCACGTCGAGCAGTGCGGTGTACGCCTCGCGCACCCGGGTCGGGTAGTCGACGAGCTGCGCCATCGCCAGCGCCTGCAACGCGTGGCCGTCGCGCAGCCCGCCGCGCGACTCCTTGAGGTTCGGCTCGAGCAGGAACGCCGCCTCGCCGGCGATCGCCCAGCGCTCCAGGGCGAGCGCCTTGAGCTCGCCGAAGCGCTTGGCCGCGGTTGCCCGCCACATGTCCAGGACGGAGGTGCGCACCCGGCCGGTGAGCCCGGCGTCACCGGCGATGTGCCGGATGTAGAGCAGCCCGAGCAGCGCCTTCAGGTCCGTCTTGGCAACCGCGGCGGCCTGGTCGGGCGTGCGCACCGAGTGATCGAGGCCGACCTTGGCGTCCCAAATCGGATACCAGATCGAGTCCGCCAGTTCGGCGAGCCCGGCCACCTTGCCGTCGTGGAGTAGGACGAGATCGAGATCGGAGTGCGGCGCCGGCTCGCGGCGGCCCAACCCCCCGACGGCCACGAGGGCGACGCCGTCGCGCGGCGCGAACAGTTCCTGCAGCCAGCGGTCGTAGCCCGCCGCGAGCTCCGCCCGCAGCGCAGCGCCGACAACTCCGGGCCGACGCAGCACGCCGGCCCGAACCTCGCGCAGCGACGCACTCGCTCCGCGAGCGTCGCTCGGTGACACACTCGCTCCGCGAGCGTCGCTCGGTCTCTCAGACGGCGTCGGCGTCGCGCTCCCCCGTCCGGACCCGCACGAGTGACTCGACTTCGGTCACCCACACCTTTCCGTCGCCGATCTTGCCCGTCCGGGCGGCCTCGACGATCGCGGTGACCAGCTTGTCGACGTCGCCGTCGGCAACGACCACCTCGACCTTCACCTTGGGCACGAAATCCACGGTGTATTCCGCGCCGCGGTACACCTCGGTGTGCCCGCGCTGCCGACCGAAGCCCTGCACCTCGCTGACCGTGAGGCCCTGCACGCCGAGCACCTCGAGCGCCGCCTTGACGTCGTCGAGCTTGAACGGCTTGACGACCGCGGTTATCTGCTTCATGCGTCCACCTTCTGGCTCGTCGCACCGCTGGGCACGAAGGTACTGGCGCCTGTCGCGACCGGCTCGAAGTCGTAGGCCGTCTCACCGTGGACGGCGTAGTCGAGGCCCTCGAGCTCGACATCCCGGCTGACCCGGTTCTTGATGAACAGGTTGATCACCAACGCAATGATCGCAGTCGCGCAGAAGGAATAGACCGTCACCGCGCCGGCCGCGAGGAACTGGTGCAGCAGCAGGTTCCAGCCGCCGTAGTGGCCCTTCCCGCCGTAGAAGATCCCGTTGTTGCCGAACGGGTTGGTGCCGGTCGTGCTGAAGAAGCCGACGCTGAGCGTGCCTACCCATCCGCCGACGAAGTGGACGCCGACGACGTCGAGCGAATCGTCGAAGCCGAAGCGCGTCTTGAGGCTGATCGCGAGCGCGCAGGCCGCACCTGCGATGAAGCCGATGAAGATGGAGCCCATCGGACTGACCCAGCCGGCACACGGCGTGATCGCGACCAGGCCGGCCACCGCACCGGACGCCGCACCCAGCGCGGTCGGCTTCCCGTACTTCAGCTTCTCCACGAAGATCCAGCCGAGCAGGGCGGTCGCGGTGGCGGTGTTCGTGTTCACCCACGCATAGCTGGCCACCTGGTCGGCCGCGAGTTCGGAACCGGCGTTGAAACCGAACCAGCCGAACCACAGCAGGCCGGCGCCGAGCATGACGAACGGGATGTTGTGGCCGCGCATGTTCTGCTTCGGCCAGCCGATCCGCCTGCCGAGCACGAGCGCCATCGCCAGCCCGGCGGCACCGGCGTTGATGTGCACGACCGTCCCGCCCGCGAAGTCCTCGGCGAAGAAGTGCCCGTGCGAGGACGGGATCATCGAGCGGTTCAGCCAGCCGAAGCCGTCGAACACCCAGTGCGCGATCGGCGCGTACACGACGATGGACCAGACGGCCACGAACGCGACGAAGGCGCCGAACTTCCAGCGGTCCGCGGTCGCGCCGGTGATCAGCGCCGGTGTGATGATCGCGAACGTCAGTTGGAACGCGACGAACACGATCGTCGGGAACGACTGGGCCGAGCCGAGTACCGGCCAGGCGTCGCCGATGTTGCGCATGAAGGCGAAGTGCAGGTCGCCGAGATACTTGCCGTCGCCGCCGAAGGCCCAGGTGAAGCCGACGAGCAGCCACGTGACACTCACGACCGCGATCGCCGCGAAGTTCTGCATCAGCATGGCCAGGACGTGCTTGACCCGGACCATGCCGCCGTAGAAGAACGCGAGCGCCGGCGTCATCAGCAGCACGAGCGACGACGCCGCCAGGATCCAGGCGGTGTTTCCCGTGTCGATGGACCTCGGAACTTCATACTGCGTGGCGAGTAGCAGGTGAGACACGAAGGCTCCCCATGGTCTGTCGCGGCACGACGTCGCTCGTGCACCTGGTCGCAAGGTTGCATTCGGCCTGTTTCGGCAAACCGCTTCGACATGTTTCGCGCGTGTAACCGTCCATTCAGGTGCGCAGAGCTGCGTCGCGAATTTGCTGCGGATCGGGCGGCTACGGTCGTGGGGTGACCAGCCTCACCCGCGGGCAGGCCCGCAGCCGCGCGGAGCTGATCTCGATCGACAGCTACCACCTCGACCTCGACTTCACGGTTGACGATCGGACGTTCGGGTCGGCCACGACGATCCGGTTCCGGACGACCGCCGCGGGGTCTGCCACGTTCGTCGAGGTCGCACCGCACCGGCTGCGCTCGGTGACGCTCAACGGCCGCTCGCTCGATCCGGAGACCTGCTTCGACCCGGACACGCGACGGATCCGCCTGGACGCGCTCGAGTCCGAGAACCAGCTCGTCGTCGACGCGGTCATGGCCTATTCCCATGACGGCGAGGGGCTGCACCGGCACGTCGATCCGGCCGACGGCCGGGCCTACCTGTACGCGATGTCGTTCCTGGATGCCGCGCCGCGGTGGTTCGCCTGCTTCGACCAGCCTGACCTCAAGGCACCGGTACGCGTCGAGGTTCGGTGTCCGGCCGATTGGCACCTCGCGGGCAACGGCCCGGCCACCCGCATCGAGCCGGGCCGCTGGGCGGTTGCCGCCACCGGTCCGCTCGCCACGTACTTCACCACGCTCGTCGCCGGCCCGTATCACGTCGTGGAGGACGCGCACGACGGCATCCCGCTCCGGCTGCTCGCGCGCCAGTCACTCGCGACGTACCTCGACCGCGACGCCGCGGCGCTGTTCGGGCACACGAAGCACTGCTTCGACGAGCTGCACCGGCTCTTCGGCGTCCGCTACCCGTGGGGCGGGTACGCCCAGGCGTTCGTCCCGGAGTTCAACGCGGGCGCGATGGAGAACCCCGGCTGCGTCACGTTCCGCGACACCCTCGTGTTCCGCTCGCGGGTGACGGCCGCCGAGCGCCTCACCCGGGACGTGACGATCGCGCACGAGATGGCGCACATGTGGTTCGGCGATCTCGTCACGATGCGCTGGTGGGACGATCTCTGGCTCAACGAGTCGTTCGCGGAGTACCTCGGCAGCCGGGTCACCGGTGACCACGCGTGGGTCGGCTTCGGGATCGACCGCAAGTCGTGGGGCTATGCGGCCGACCGCCGACCCTCGACGCATCCGGTCGCGGGCAACGGCGCCGCCGACGCCGCGAGCGCGCTCTCCGAGTTCGACGGCATCTCCTACGCGAAGGGCGCGGCCGCGCTGCGCCAACTCGCCGCGCATCTCGGCGACGACATCTTTCTCGACGGGTTGCGCCGCCACATCGGCGCGCACGCCGACGGCAACGCCGAGTTCGCCGATCTCACCGCGGCGTGGACGGCCGCCGGGGCCATCGATCTCGAGGCTTGGACGCAGGCCTGGCTGCGTACCACAGGTCTCGACGAGTTGTCCGCCCGCGACGGCGTCATCACGCGACGAAGCCCGGACAACTCGCAGCGGGTGCACGCGGTCGCCGTAGCGGGGTTCGCCCCGGACGGGCGGAAGCTGACCTCCGCCCGCGCCACGATCACCTCCGACAGCACGCCCATCGCCGTCGACGCCGAATTCGTCGTGCCGGACGCGCTCGACGAGACGTGGGCGAAGGTGGTGCTGCCGGAGTCGACCTGGCGCGCCATGCCCACCCTGCTCCCCGGCATCGCCGACGCGCGGACCCGGGTTGCGGCGTGGAACGCCCTCCAGCTGGCGGTGGCCGACGCCGACGTGGACCCGAACCTGGCAGCGCGGATCGTGATCACGGCGCTGCCCGCCGAGCACGACGACGCGGTGATCGGCGCGGTGGGTCGCTGGGCTGTGCGGCGGCTGGCTGCCTGCTACCTGGACGACGTCGGGCGACGCGCCGCACTCGCCGGGCTGGCCGAGGCGATGGCAGGTGTCGCGGACGGCGCCGCGCCCGGCTCCTCGCGTCAACTGGCGGCGGCGCGGACGGCCATCGCCGCGACGACGGACGTCGAACTGCTGCGCGCCTGGCTGGCGGCTGCGAACCTGCCGGACGGCCTGGACGTGGATGCCGAGCTGCGCTGGGCGATCCTGCAGCGGCTGGCGGTGCTAGGCGAGCTGACCGCGGCGGCGATCGAGGCCGAGGCAGCGCGCGACCGGTCCTCGCAGGGCGCGGTGCACGCCGCCCGCTGCCGGGCGGGTCGGCCGGACGCCGCAGCGAAACGAGCGGCCTGGGACGCGATCGTCCAGGACGCGGAGCTGCCGAACTACGAGCTGTATGCGCTCGCCGAGGGCTTCTGGCAACCAAGCCAGGCAGAGCTGACTGGCAGTTACGTCGACCGGTACTTCGCCGAGATCGCCGGCACCGCGAAGCTGCGCTCCGGCTGGGTCGTCGAGCGCGTGGCAACGCTCGCCTATCCATGGATCGCGGTCGAGCAAGCCACGAGCGCCGCGACCGAGGCGCTGCTTGCGGACGACGCCCTGGACAGCCGGATCCGGCGCGCCGTGGTCGATGCGGGCGACGACCTGCGCCGCGCCGTTGCGGCCCGGACGAGGTTCGGTCAGCCGGGCGGGTAGGGGACGACCGTGCGCCACGCAGCACGCGCTTCGACGGCGACCGAGTAGAACACGTCGGCGATGCGCGCCGGCGCGAACACCTCGCTGGACTCGAGCAGCCCGTTGATCGTGACCGTTGCGCAGTGGATGCCCTGCGGGCCGAGATCGAGCGACATCGCCTGGACGAGCGCGCGCAGCGCCGCCTTCTGCACGCCGAGCGTCGGCGCACCGGGCGAAGGCGCGTCGGCCGCCGCCGAGCCCGTCGCGAGAATCGCACCGCCGCCGGCCGCGATCATCCCCGGCGCGACGGCCTGCGCAACGCTCAGCAGGCAGGCCGCCCCGGCGCGCACGTCGTCGAGCAACTGATCGGGCGTGAGGTCGAGCACCGTCGCGTCGCGCCAGATCGAGACGTTGTGCAGAACGACGTCGACACCGCCGGTGTACTCGGCGAAGCGGCTCGCGGCGGCGCGCAGTTCCGCATCGTCTCGCACGTCGGCGACGGCCCAGCCCGCGGTGATCCCGTCGACCTGGAGCGCCTGGCCGAGCGCTGCCACGCTCGCCTCGTCCTCGGAGATCAGCGCGATGTCATATCCCTCACGTCCGAAGCGGCGCGCAATCGCGCCGCCGAGCCGCGGCCCGGCGCCGACGATCAGCAAGGTACTCATGCGTCCCGGCCCGCGACGAAGGCCTGCACGCAGGTCTCGATGTCCGCCTCAGAGTGCGCCGCCGACAGTTGCACACGGATGCGCGCCTTGCCCTTCGGCACCACCGGGTGGCTGAAGGCAATCACATACACGCCGTGCTCGAGCATCGCGTCGGCCACCCGGCCCGCGACCACCGCGTCGCCGAACATGACGGGCACGATCGGGTGCTCTCCCGGCAGCAGGTCGAAGCCGGCCTCGGTCATGAGCCGGCGGAACAGGCTTGCGTTGTCCTGCAACCGCCGCCGCTCGGCTCCCCCGCCCGTGACGAGATCGAGCGCGGCGAGCGAACCGGCCACCGTCGCCGGCGCGACCGCATTGGAGAACAGGTACGGCCGGGCCCGCTGCCGCAGCAACTCGACGATCTCGGCGCGCCCGCTCACATAGCCGCCGGACGCACCGCCCAGCGCCTTGCCCAGCGTGCCCGTGTTGACGTCGACGCGGTCCTGCACGCCGAGCAGGTCCGGGGTGCCGGCGCCGGACTCGCCGATGAAGCCGACCGCGTGCGAGTCGTCCACCATCACCATCGCGTCGTAGCGCTCGGCGAGCTCGCAGATCGCATCCAGCGGTGCGAGGTAGCCGTCCATCGAGAAGACCCCGTCAGTGGCGACCAACCGGCGGCGCGCTCCGGAGGCCGACCTCAGTTGCTCTTCGAGGTCGGCCATGTCTCGGTTGCGGTAGCGCAGCCGCTGCGCCTTGCACAGCCGGATGCCGTCGATGATCGACGCGTGGTTGAGCTCGTCGGAGATCACCGCGTCGCGCTCGTCGAGCAATGCTTCGAACAGTCCGCCGTTGGCGTCGAAGCAGGACGAGAACAGGATGGTGGCCTCGGTGCCCAGGAACTGCGAGAGCCGCTGCTCGAGCTCGGTGTGCTGGGTCTGCGTCCCGCAGATGAAGCGGACGCTGGCCATCCCGAAGCCCCATTCGTCCAGCGCCGCGTGCGCCGCCTCGATCACTTTCGGATGGTCGGCGAATCCCAGGTAGTTGTTGGCGCAGAAGTTCAGCACCTCCTTGCCGCTCGACCGGACGTGGGACGACTGCGGCGAGGCCAGCTCGCGCTCGTGCTTGTAGAGCCCCGCGTCGCGGATCTCGTCCAATGTCGAGCGCAGCTCGTCGCGCACCGCCGTGAAGACCACTTCTAGAGCACCGTCCAATCCATGACGACCTTGCCGCACTCACCACCGCGGGCTATCTCGAACGCGTCCTGCCAGTCGGTCGCCGGCAACCGATGGGTGATGACCGCCGAGACGTCGAGGCCGGAGCGCAGCATCGCGCTCATCGCGTACCACGATTCGTACATCTCCCGGCCGTAGATCCCTTTGATGGTGATCATGTGCGTGATCACCTTGCTCCAGTCGATCTCGAACGACTGCGACGGCAGGCCGAGCAGCGCAACCCGGCCGCCGTGGTTGAGATTCGCGAGAATCTCCGGCAGCGCGGACGGGTGCCCGCTCATCTCCAGTGCGACGTCGAACCCCTCGACCATGCCGAGCATCTTCTGGGCCGACGCGACGGACTCCTTCGACGCGTCCAAGGCGAGGTCGACGCCCATCGCCCGGGCCAGCTCCAGCCGGTAGGGCGACACCTCGGTGATCACCACGAACCGCGCACCCACGTGCCGGCAGATCGCCGCCGCCATCAGTCCGATCGGGCCGGCGCCGGTGATCAGCACGTCCTCGCCGACGAGCGGGAACGACAACGCGGTGTGCACGGCGTTGCCGAACGGGTCGAAGATCGCGCCCAGATCCGGGTCGACCATCGTGTGGTGCACCCACACGTTCGACTCGGGCAGCACTACGTACTCGGCGAAGGCCCCGTTGCGATTCACGCCGATCGAGGACGGGCGGATGCACAGGTGTCGGCGCCCGGCCCGGCAGTTGCGGCAGGTGCCGCAGACGATGTGCCCCTCGCCGCTGACCAGATCGCCGATCGCGACGTCGCGCACGAGCGGCCCCACCTCGACGACCTCGCCGCAGAACTCGTGGCCGGCGACGAGCGGCGCGTCGATGGCGCTCTCCGCCCAGTGGTCCCACGACTCGATGTGCAGATCGGTGCCGCAGATCCCGGTCCGCAGAACCCGGATCTTCACGTCATCCGGCCCGGGCACCGGCTCCGGCCGATCGACCAGCTCGAGCCCCGGTGCCGCCGCGGGCTTGTACAGCGCCCTCATGTCAGCCCTCCCCCAGCAAGGCGTCCACGAACTCGCGTGGGTCGAAGGGCGCCAGGTCGTCGGCGCCTTCGCCGAGCCCGATCAGCTTCACCGGCACACCCAGCTCGCGCTGCACGCTGATGACGATCCCGCCCTTCGCGGTGCCGTCCAGTTTCGTCAGCACGATGCCGGTGACGTCGACTACCTCGGTGAACACCCGCGCCTGGGTGAGCCCGTTCTGCCCGGTCGTCGCGTCGAGCACGAGCAACGTCTCGTCGACCGGGCCCTGCCGCTCGACGACCCGCTTCACCTTGCCCAGCTCGTCCATCAGCCCGACCTTGGTGTGCAGGCGCCCGGCCGTGTCGATGAGCACGGTGTCGACGTGCCGTTCGACGCCCTCCTTCACCGCGTCGAACGCGACTGACGCCGGGTCGCCGCCCTCCGGGCCGCGCACCGTCTCGGCGCCGACCCGCGCCCCCCAGGTCGTGAGCTGCTCCGCCGCCGCGGCGCGGAAGGTGTCGGCGGCGCCGAGCAACACGGTCCGGCCGTCCGCGACGAGGACGCGGGCGAGCTTGCCGCAGGTGGTCGTCTTGCCGGTGCCGTTGACGCCGACGACCATGACGACCGCGGGGCGCGCCTCGGTGGCGGCGGAGTGCAGCGAGCGGTCCAGGTCGGGAAGTAGCGCGGTGACGAGTTCCTCCGCGAGCAGGGTGCGCAGCTCGGTCGGTGCGGCCGTGCCCAGCACCTTGGTGCGGGCGCGGAGCCGGTCGACGATCTCCTTCGTCGCGCCCACCCCGACGTCGGCCGTCAGCAGCGTCTCCTCGACCTCGTCCCACGCGTCCTCGTCGAGTCGGTCGCGGGCGAGCACGGCCAACAGGCCCCGGCCGAGCGCGGTCTCCGAGCGGGCCAAACGCGCGCGCAGCCGCAGCAGCCGCCCCGCCGTCGGCTCGGGTACTTCGAGTGTCGGCGGCGGGGGTGCTTGGACCGACGTTTCGGGCGGCGCCTCGACGGCGGTTTCCGGCTCGGCTGCAGGTGGCGCCGGGGGCGGAGGGGGCGCGGCGATCGTTGCCCGGCGCCCCCGCACGACGAGGGCAGCACCGATCAGCAGCGCAAGGACGACAACCGCGATCGCAATGTAGAGAAAGACCACGGCCTCATCCTGTCAGGACAGCCGGTCAGTGGTTGAGCAGCAGCCCGCCCTGTTGCCATTGCGGCCACGACACGTTCCAGTCGCCGAAGCCGTCCCAGCTCGGCATCGGCTTGCCGTCGGTGTGCGGGTAGATCGCAACGTCGCCGACCCGCGCGAAGCTGTAGTACCACTTCGCGGCATCCGTGAACAGGTTGGTGCAGCCGTTGGACGTGCTGGTCTGGCCGATCAGTCCGTTCCAGGGCGCAGCGTGGATGTACTCGCCGGAGCGGGTGATCCGCACCGACCAGTCGACGATCTCGTCGTAGCCGGGACCCTGCATCCGCACTGCGCCCTGCGGCCGCAGCTTGTTGGTGCCGGGCGTGTCCTCGCCCTTCTGCATGACGACCTTCGTGCCGCTGTAGGTCGGCGTTGCCGCCGCGCCGAGCGACACCTTGATCGACTTCACGAAGTGGCCGTCGGAGGTAACCCGCATCCGGTGTGTCGCCGCGTTGACCGTGGAGATGTGCGCGGCGCCGATGTGGAAGTCGAGCGAGGTGAGCCTGTTGTCGTAGACCAGGTTCTTGCCCGCGCTCAGGCCGCCGATGGGGATCTTGACGTGGACGTGTGAGTGCGCGGGCCAATACTGCTGCGTCCGGTAGTGCGCCTCGATCGTGTGCGAGTGCACCTCGTCCGCCGTCGGCTGCTCCCAGAACCACGCGCCGTTGACCGGGTGACCATTGACCGTCACCTTTACCGCCTTGGTGAACGCCGTCGAGTTCGTCGGCCGCGGGCTGAAGAACAGCACGATCGGCATCCCGATGCCGTAGACCGCGCCGTCGCTGTTCAGCGAGTAAACGTGCACTGTCCGCTTGTGCTTGGGCGGTGCGGGCTTCGACGACGCCGAGGACGACGCCGAGGCGGACTCGGGCGGCTGCGTGGAACTGCTGGATCCCGACGGGGTTTCGAACTTCGTAACGGTCTGCTGCGGGCCGGGCGAGCCCGTGCACGCTGCGGTCAGGACCACGATCGCGCTGAGCCCGGCGAGCAACGCGAAGATTCGCTTACGCATGACCGTCATGATTCACGCCGTCGTGCTGACGAGGCCACCGGTCTGCCAGGTCGACCAGAGGACGTTCCAGTCGCCGTAGCCCATGCCGATCTGCATCGCAGGCCCATTCGCGTTCGGATACTCGACCACGTCACCAACTTCGAGGAAGTGATAGAGGGTCGCCGCGTTGTCGGGGAGCAGGTTGGTGCAGCCGTTCGACGAGTCGACCCCATTGTTGATGTTGCTGACGTTCCATGGCGCCGAGTGCAGGTACTCACCGCCATAGGTCAATCGCTGCGTGTACTTGATGCCGCACTCGCTGTAGCCCGGCCCGCTCATACAGATGCTGACGCCTTTCTCCATGATCACCTTGATGCCGCGCGCGGTCGGTGTTTGCGACGCGCCCAGGGAAACGGGGAAGTCGAACTTCTTCCGGCCGTCACTGGTGACGGTGATGTGGTGCGTTATGTCGTTCACCACGGCGACGTTCTTCGGGCCGATGGAGAAGTCGAGGGTGAGGCTGTCGTTGTACGCCAGGTTCCCGCCGGCCGACAGGCCCTTGGCGGGGATGTCCACGTGCACGTTGGAGTGCGCCGGCCAGTAGTGCTCCGGGCGCCAGTGCGCCTCGATCGGGTAGCCCTTGTAATAGCTCGAATACTCGAAGTACCAGCCACCGTCGATCGGCTTGCCGTCGACAGTCACCTTCGTGGCGTCCTGCAACGCCTTGCCGCTCTTGATCTTGCGCGAGAAGAACGCGATCACCGGCATCCCGATGCCGTACTGCACGTTGTCGGCGTTCAGCGTCTTGATGTGCACCGGCTTCTTGGGCTTGGCGGGCTTCGTGTGCGTCGATGGGTCGGATGCGCCTTGTGAGACGGAGCCGCCCGGGGTCTCGATCGAGCCGGTTCCCTCGGTAGTGCTCGCTGACGAGCAGGCGGTCAGCGCGAGGGCGGCCACCCCGCAGAGCGCTACGGCGTGACGGGTCCAGCGCCAGTGGTGGGCCTTAAGCACCCCATCACGTTAGGCGAACCGGTCTGCAGACGCCCAACCGGCGGAATTTTTTTCACAGAATGGCAACCAGCCGCGGCGCTAGACGACCTCTCGGAGCCGCTGGCTGATCACCTGCGTAACACCGTCGCCACGCATGGTGACACCGTACAAGGCGTCCGCGATCTCCATGGTCCGCTTCTGGTGCGTGATGAGGATGATCTGACTGCTCTCCCGCAACTGCTCGATCAGCTCCAGCAACCGGCCTAGGTTGATGTCGTCGAGCGCCGCCTCGACCTCGTCCATGACATAGAACGGGCTCGGGCGGGCGCGGAAGATCGCAACGAGCAGCGCGACCGCGACCAACGAGCGCTCGCCGCCGGACAGCAGCGACAGCCGCTTCACCTTCTTCCCGGGCGGCCGTGCCTCGACGTCGATACCGGTCAGCAGCATGTCGTCCGGTTCGGTGAGAATCAGCCGGCCCTCGCCGCCCGGGAACAGCGCCCCGAACACCGTCTCGAACTCGCGGGCGACGTCGTGATACGCGTCGGTGAAGATCTCGAGGATGCGCTCGTCGACCTCGCGCACGACGGTCAACAGATCGCGCCGGGTCGCCTTGAGGTCCTCGAGCTGCGTCGACAGGAACTGGTGACGCTCCTCGAGCGCGGCGAACTCCTCCAGCGCGAGCGGGTTCACCTTGCCGAGCAGGGCGAGATCGCGTTCGGCGCGCCCGGCCCGTTTCTCCTGCACCGCGCGGTCATACGGACCGGGCTGCGGCGCCACGACCTGCTCGCCACGCTCGCGGGCCTGTTCGTACTCGGCCATCTCGATCGCGCTCGGCGGGCACAACTGATCAGGTCCGTACTCGGCCATCAGCGTCTCGACCTCGACGCCGTACTCCTCTACCGCGCGCGCCTCGTGCTGCTCGATGCGCAGCCGCTGTTCGGCGCGCATGACCTCGTCCCGGTGCACCGCGTCGGTGAGCTGCGCCAAGTCCTCGGACAACTCACGGGTGCGGGCTCGCACCGCGGTCAGCTCCTGCTCGTGCGCCGCCCGGTCACGCTGCGCCGCGTCGCGCTCTGCTGCCGCGGCGGTGAGCGAATCGGCGATGCGCGCGAGCACCGCGCGCGCCGCATCGCGCACCTCAGCCGCGACAACCGCGCCACGGGCGCGCCGTTCCCGAGCGTCCTGTTGCCGACGTCGCGCCTCGCGCTCGGCCTCGGCGGCGCGCACCAGCTGATCGGCGCGGCCTTGCACGTTGCGCACCCGCTCCTCGACGGTGCGGACGGTCAGCCGCGCGTCCATCTCGGTCTGTCGCGCCTCGCCGACCCGAGCCTGCAGCGTGTCGCGCGCCGAGGTGTCCGGCTCCTGCGGCTCGTCCGAGGCCGCCTCGGCCAGCCGCAGCCGCTCCTCCAGTTCGGTCAGGCCGGCGAGGTCACGGTCGCGCGTTTCGTCCACCTGGGCGCGAGTCTGATCGAGACGGGCCGCCTCGGCGCCGGCCGACCGCGCGACCTGGCCGAGTTGCGCCAACCGCTCCGCCACAGCGGACAGCTTGGCGTCGGACTCGTGCAGTGCCTCGAGTGCGGCCTCGACCTCGGCGCGCCGCTCCGCCAACTCGGCGCGCGCCTCGGTGAGCTGGCTGTCCGCGCGCTCGTGCCGGGCGGCCGCCTCGTCGGCCTTCTGCCGCGCCTCGTCCACGGCGGCGCTGATCTCGATCGCCGACGGGGTCGACGCCGAGCCGCCCGACGACCAGTGCGGGCCGAGGAGGTCCCCATCGGCGGTGACGGCGCGGATGTCGGGGTGGTCGGCGACCAGGCTCGCGGCGGCCGCGAGATCGGCGACGACGGCGACGCGGTCGAGTGCGGCCGTGACGCACGACCGCAACGCAGGAGGCGCTTGGACGACGTCGAGGGCCCAGACGCTGCCGACCGGCAGCGTGGGCAGCGGCCGGCTCGGCGGCGGGTCGCCGGGCGCGCCGATCACCAGCCCGGCCCGGCCGCCGTCGTCGAGCTTCAGGGTCTCGAGCGCCGCAACCGCGTCGCTGGTCGAATCGACCATCACCGCGTCCGCGATCGCACCGAGCGCGCCGGCAACGGCAGCCTCGTGGCCGGGCTTCACGGTGAGCAGCGCCGCCACCGACCCGACCACACCCGGCAGCCGGGAGCCGGCCGTCAGCAGGGCGGCGGTGCCGTCCTTGCGGGTCAGGCCGACGACGAGGGCGTCCGCCCGAGCGGTCCACGTCGAGCGATCCCGCTCTGCCTCGCGCTCGGCCTCGGCCAGCTCGCGGACTCGCGCATCGGCCATCTCGAAGGCAGCGACCGCGTTCTCGTGCCGGGTGTCGAGGCCGAGCTCTCCGGCGTCGAGCACGCCGACCTCGGACTGCACGCGGGTGAGCTCGTTCTCCGCCTGCTCCGCCCGCTCCCGGGCATCGGCCGCCGCGGCCGCGAGCCGGGCGCCTTCGTCCGCACCGGCGGTGGCGCGGGTACGCAGCGCGTTGACCTGACCGGTGAGCTTCGCCAATCCCTCGCGGCGGTCGGCGACCGCACGCACCGCAGCAACTACCGCGTGCTGTGCCTCGGCCAGCTCGCGCTCCAGCGCCTGCCGTTCGGCCACCACCTCGGCCAGCTCCGCCTGCGCGTTGTCGAGCTCTGCGCGCAGCTGGGTCTCCGTCCGCCGCACGTCGGCGGCCTCCGCCTCCAGGTCGGCCGGATCACGTCCGACGCGGACGTCCTCGGGCTCCTCGGCGAGATGCCGGGCTCGCTCGGCCGCCAGCGATGCCATGCCGCGGAACCGCTCGTCGAGAGCTGTGAGTCGGTACCACGTGTCCTGGGTGCGGGCGAGGTTCGGCGCGTCCGCGGCGAGTTGGCTCTCCAACTCGGCCTCGCGTTGCCGGGTCGCTGCGAGCGCCGCCTCGACCTCGGCGCGACGCGCCCGGATCGCTTCCTCGTCGGCGACCTCGCGCTCGAGTTCGGTGCGCAGCACGAGCAGGTCGTCGGCGAGCAGCCGCAGCCGCGAATCGCGAAGTTCGGCCTGCACGCCGGCGGCCCGGCGCGCGATCTCGGCCTGCTTGCCGAGCGGTTTGAGTTGGCGGCGCAACTCCGCGGTGAGATCGGTCAACCGGGTGAGGTTGGCCTGCATCGCGTCCAGCTTGCGCAGCGCCTTCTCCTTGCGCTTGCGGTGCTTGAGGACGCCGGCCGCCTCCTCGATGAAGCCGCGTCGCTCCTCCGGCCGAGCCTGGAGGATCGCGTCGAGCTGGCCCTGCCCGACGATCACGTGCATTTCGCGGCCTATGCCGGAGTCGGAGAGCAGCTCTTGAATGTCCAGCAGACGCGCGGCCTGGCCGTTGATCTCGTACTCGCTGGTGCCCTCGCGAAACATCCGACGGGTGATCGACACCTCGGTGTAGTCGATGGGCAGCGCGTTGTCGCTGTTGTCGATGGTGAGCGTGACTTCGGCACGGCCGAGCGGCGGGCGGCCTGCGGTGCCGGCGAAGATGACGTCTTCCATCTTGCCGCCGCGCAGGGCCTTCGCGCCCTGCTCGCCGAGGACCCAGGCGATCGCGTCGACGACGTTGCTCTTACCCGAGCCGTTGGGGCCGACGACGGTCGTGATACCGGGTTCGAACCGCAGCGTGGTTGCCGAGGCGAAGGACTTGAAACCCCGTAGCGTCAGCGACTTGAGATGCATCGCGGAGGACCCTACCTCGGCTCTCCGGGACAGCCACGAGGCCGCGCCGTAACGGCGCGAACGCGCGCAAAAATAAGGCCCTGAGCCGTGGCACCCCGTGGGGTGGCGTCAGGCCAGGGCGGGCTCTGCCGACTCGGCGATGCGGTGGAGCTCGAGGTCGAGCTCAGCGCTGCCTTCGCGGAGACGAGTTACCTCGGCTTCGAGTTCACTCACCTTGCGACGCAGGCGAGCAACCTCGATTGCGAGTGCTTGTTCCCCAGGCGAGCCGACGTAACCCATGAGGGCGCGTGCCATATGGCGACCCTTCACTTCCCTGCGCGTCCCGTCGCCTAGATCGTCCCGGTGCGACGCGGATCGCTGCCGTTGTTTTTTACGGAGGCGGGAGGGGCCAAACCCTTTAGCAGGGCGGGCGGGGGCTCCCGTCGGTGTCACCCCATCGTTCCACTACGGTCACGACCGGTCAACACCGCATACCCGGCGAGCCGGGCTATTCAGGCGATCTTCCTAAGAATCGGTCGCGGTGGACGCTGGCAGGTCGGGCAGAAGAAGCTCGAACGGTTCATGAACGCCGCCCGGCGGATCGCGGTGCCGCACCGCGGGCAGGGCTGCCCGTCGCGCCCGTACACGGCCAAGGAGCGGTCGAAGTACCCGCTCTCGCCGTTGACGTTGACATACAGCGCGTCGAACGAGGTCCCGCCGGCGCGTAGCGCCTCGTTCAGCACCTCGCGCACGTCGGCGAGCATCCGTGCGACGACCGGCCGGGTCAGCGCCGACGTGCGCCGGGCCCAGTGCAACCGCGCCCGCCAGAGCGCCTCGTCGGCGTAGATGTTGCCGACTCCGGAGATCAACGACTGATCGAGCAGTGCTCGCTTGATCTCGCTGTCCCGGCGGCGCAGCCGAGCGGCGAACTGCGCGTCCTCGAAATGCGGGTCGATCGGGTCGCGGGCGATGTGGGCGATCTTCGCCGGCACGAGCTCGGTCGGCCGATCGACTGCGGGCACGAGCTGATCGAGCAGGACGCCACCGAACGTCCGCTGGTCGACGAAGCGCAACTCGGGCCCGTCGTCGGCGAAGGTGAAGCGCACGTGCAGGTGCTTCTCCTGCGCGGCGGCCTCCGGTCGGAGCAGGAACTGCCCACTCATGCCGAGGTGCCCGATGACGCACTCCCCATCGGCGCCGTCCGGGCCGCCGAGCGGCAGCCAGAGGTACTTCCCGCGCCGCGACGCGGCCCGCACCGTACGCCCGGTCAGACGCGCGGCGAGATCGGCGCCGCCGCCGGCGTGCCGGCGCACCGCGCGTGGGTGGCGGACCTCCACGGTGGCGATCGTCCGGCCCGCGACCCAGCGCTGCAGGCCGGCGCGAACCGTCTCGACCTCAGGGAGTTCGGGCAAGGCGGGCCGTGCGCTCAGTCGGCGACCGGAAAGCGCCCCGAGATCGTCCGCCAAGCAGTCTCCGCGGCGAGTTGCTCGGCCTCTTTCTTGCTGCTTCCGGTCGAGGCCGGGAACAGCTCACCGGCGACCTGCGCCTGCGCGGTGAATGTCTTTTCGTGGTCGGGCCCGGACGCTGTCATGGCGTACTCGGGCACCCCGAGGCCGCGCTCGGCGGTCAGCTCCTGCAGGCTCGTCTTCCAGTCCAGGCCGGCGCCGATCCTGGCGACGTCGTCGAGCAATTCGTCGAACAGCGCGTGGATGACGCGGCCGGCCTCGTCGAGGCCGTGCTCGAGATAGATCGCACCGAAAACGGCCTCGAGCGTGTCGGCCAGGATGCTTGATTTGTCGCGTCCGCCAGTGCCCTCCTCGCCGCGGCCGAGCAGGACGAACACACCGAGGCCGTCCGCGCCGATGCGGCGGGCCACCCCGGCGAGTGCGCGCATGTTGACCACCGACGCGCGCAGCTTGGCGAGCCGGCCTTCGGTCAGGTCTGGATGGCCGCGGTAGAGCGCCTCCGTGACGACGATGCCGAGCACGGCGTCACCGAGAAACTCGAGTCGCTCGTTGTGCGGCAGGCCGCCATGCTCATACGCATAGGAACGGTGCGTCAGCGCGCGGCGAAGCAGCGGCGCGTCGATCTCGACCCCCAGGGCCTCCGCGAGCCCCTGTTGGTCCGCTGGCTCCCGCATGCTCTGCACGGATGGGTGATCAGACTGCGAGGACCTGCTTGCCGTTGTATTGACCGCAATTGGAACAAGCGGTGTGCGGTCGCACCATCGCACCGCACGCGCGGTTCGGGCAGCGCACCAAGGTCGGGGCCGAGGTCTTCCACTGCGACCGGCGTGCCCGGGTGTTGCTACGCGACATCCTCCGCTTCGGTACAGCCACGTCGTCTACTCCTGACTCTTCATCCGGTCCAGCGCTGCCCAGCGCGGGTCGATCACCTCGTGCGCGTGCTCGGCCGGCAGGTCGTCCAACCGTTGCCCGCACGTCGGGCACAGGCCGGCACAGTCCGGTCGGCACAGCGGAGTCCAGGGCAGACCCAAGACGACCGCGTCGCGCACCACCGGCTCGACGTCGAGCAGCTCGCCGTCGATCCGGTGGACCTCGTCCCGCTCCGTCGTCTCGTCGGTCGCGCTGTGCGGGTAAGCGAACAGCTCGCAGACGTCGACGCGCAGCTCGTCGGAGATCGGATCGAGGCACCGCCCGCACTGGCCGGAGATCGGCGCCGTGACCGTGCCCGTGACGAGCACGCCCTCGGTGGCCGACTCGAGCCGGAGATCCAGCGCGAGCGAAGCGCCTTCCGACACCCCCACGAGATCAAGCCCAAGCCCCGCAGGCGCGGGAACAGAACGCCGATAATCTCGCAGCGAACCTGCTTGGCGGCCGAGCTCGCGCAGATCAAAAATGAACGGGTTGCGCTCGGCTTGCTGGCGCCGGGATGTCGGTGTGGTGTTCTCAGGCATGCGAGGACGAACTAGATCGGGTCGAAATCGCTAGTAACCCTATCTCAGGGACAGCTCATGCCGAAATCGGCGGCCACTCTCCGGCTTCGTGATCCTCGCGCCGACCGTCAGCGCTCCACGATCCTGCCCGCCGCTGGCGCAGCGCTGCCCTGCCCTGTTCGGCGGTGCTCGCCGCCTTGTGCAGGACCGCGGACAGCTCATCCAGCGTCCGTTCGGCGTAGTCCTCGGCATCAGCTGTGAGTTTCGTGGCGTATCGCTCGGCGTCGACGCGCGCGTCATGGGCGTAGCGGTCGGCCTCGGCGCGGATGCGGGAGTCGTACTGCCGGGCTTCGGCGCTCACCTGGGCCTGGTAGCTCTCCGCGTCGTCGCGCAGCGCGGCAGCCGCAGCCGCGGCGGCCTGGTGCACGGTGGTCGCGGCGACCAACTGGGCGTGCTCCTCGCGCGCCGCGGCCAGCACCTCGGCGGCTTGGGCCTGCGCATCCGCGTCCACCTGCTCGGCGCGGTGCTGGGCGTCGGCGAGGATCGTGTCCGCGTCGACGACCGCGCCGGCCTTCGTCTCGGCGGCGGCCTCGTAGGCAGCTTTGAGCAGCCGCTCGCGGGTGGCGATGACGGTGCGCGCTTCGTCCATCTCCGGCGGCAGGACCTCGCGCAGTTCGTCGAGCAGATCCAGCACGTGTTCGCGGGGCAGCACGCAGGACGCCGACATGGGCAGTGCGCGGGCAGTTTCGACGAGCTCGACGAGCTCGGTCAGCAATTCATCGGCGCGGCGCAAGGCTTCATCTGTCACGTGACACCACCCCGGTTTCGCTAGCTCGTCCGCTCCTTCAGCCGCTTGAGGACCGTCGGGGGGACGAGCGCCGACACGTCGCCGCCCCACTTCGCGATCTCCTTGACAAGGCTAGATGCAAGGAAGCTGTATTCCGGGTTGGTCGGCATGAACAGCGTGTCGACCCCGGCCAGGCCACGGTTCATCTGGGCCATTTGCAGCTCGTAGTCGAAGTCGCTGACGGCACGCAGCCCTTTGACGATCACCGGGATGTCATGGACCCGGCAGTAGTCCACGACCAGGCCCTCGAAGGTGTCGACAGAAACGTTCGGGTAGTCGCTGGTGACCTCGGTGAGCAACTCGCGCCGCTCCTCGACGCTGAACAAGCTGTACTTCGACTGATTGACGAAGATTGCGACGACGACCTCGTCGTAGAGCCCCGCGGCCCGGCCGATGATGTCGAGGTGGCCGTTTGTGACGGGATCGAAGGAACCCGGGCACAAGGCCCGGCGAATGGTCGCAACGCCGTCTCCGGCAGGCGGTTTCATTGTCGGCGACCGTACCAAAGCACGCCGGCCCCATACCGCTTCTCGCGCACAGGTGTGACGAACGCTTCGGGCCACACCGGCGCGGCGCCGCGCGCCGAGCGCTCCACGACGACGATCGCGTCGCCGGCGAGCCAGCCGCGCGAACCGAGCGCGGCGAGCAGTTCGGCGAGGGCGCCGTCGTCCAGGTCGTACGGCGGGTCGGCGAAGACGAGATCGAACGGTTCGTCCGGGACATCGGCCAGGTACGCCGCCGCAGTCCGGCGCACCACCGTCGCGCCGGGCAGCCCGACGGCGTCGGCGTTGCGGCGGAGCACCTCGGCGGCGGCCCGATCGGACTCGACGAGAACGGCCGCCGCGGCGCCACGGGACAGCGCTTCGAGCCCGACGGCCCCGGTGCCGGCGAACAGGTCGAGCACCCGCGCGCCCGCCAGGTCGAGCAGCGACGCGAGGCTGCTGAACAGCGCTTCACGTGCGCGGTCGGAGGTCGGCCGGGTCGCGTCGCCCGTCGGCGCGCCGAGCCGGCGCCCCTTCGCCAGGCCGGCGACGATCCTCACGCCGGACCACCCGCGCAGTTGTCCGCCCTCGAGTACGTGATGACGTACACACGGGCGGACAACTTGCGGACCAACCCCGACTTGTCCGCCCTTCGGTACGCGATGACGCATTGAAAGGCGGACAACTTGCGGGGGGTCATGCCTTCTCCAGGTACTCGGCCTGGTCGTCGTTGACGAGGGCGGCGACCTGCGCGGCCAGCAGCGGATGCCGGGCAAGCGTCGAATCGGCGGCGACGATGTCGGCAGCCTCCGTACGCGCTGCGGTGATCAACTCCTCGTCGCGTAGCAGCGACAACAGCCGCAGCTGGCGACGCCGGCCGGACTGCGCCGCGCCCAGCACATCGCCCTCACGCCGCTGCTCGACGTCGAGGCGGGCCAGCGTGAAACCGTCCGTCGTCGCGGCGACCGCATCCAGCCGGGTGCGGGCATCGGTGTCGCCCGGCACGTCCGTAACGAGCAGGCACAGCCCCGGATCGCCGCCGCGCCCGACCCGGCCGCGCAGCTGGTGCAGCTGCGAGACGCCGAACCGGTCGGCGTCGAGGATCGCCATCACGCTGGCGTTCGGGACGTCGACGCCGACCTCGACCACCGTGGTCGCGACGAGGACGTCGACCTCCCTGGCGGCGAACGCACGCATCGTGCGGTCCTTTTCGTCGGACGAGAGCCGGCCATGCAGTGCGGCAAGGCGCAGGCCGCGCAACGGCCCGTCGGCCAGCATCGGCAGGACGTCGGTGACCGCGAGCGGCGGCCGGCGCGCGGGCGCGCCGGCGTCCTCGTCCTGGTACTCCGGGAAGTCGCCTTCGAAGTCGCTCACGTTCTCGCCGATGCGAGGACAGACGATGTACGCCTGCCGCCCGGCCGCGACCTCCTCGCGGATGCGCTGCCACGCCCGCTCGAGCCAGCCCGGTTTCTCGACGGCGGGCACGACGCTCGTTGTGATCGGGGCGCGGCCGGCGGGCAGCTCGGACAGGGTGGACGTCTCGAGGTCGCCGAACACGGTCATCGCAACGGTGCGCGGGATGGGCGTCGCAGTCATCACGAGCACGTGCGGCGGAGTGTCCGACTTCAGGCGCAACGCATCGCGCTGCTCGACGCCGAACCGGTGCTGCTCGTCGACGACGACAAGACCGAGCTCGGCGAAGCTCACGTGTTCCTGGATCAGTGCGTGGGTGCCGACGACGATCCCCGCGGCCCCGCCGGCGGCGTCGAGCAGTGCGCGCTTGCGTGCGGCGGCCGGCAGCGACGCGGTGAGCAGCGCGATCTGGGTGGCGATTTCCGCACCGCCCAGCTGACCACCCTGCGCGAGCGGCCCGAGTAGCGCCCCGATCGTGCGCGCGTGCTGCGCGGCCAGCACCTCGGTGGGCGCCAACAGCGCGGCCTGCCCGCCGGCGTCGACCGTCTGCAGCATCGCGCGTAATGCGACGACCGTCTTGCCCGAGCCGACCTCGCCCTGCAGCAGGCGGTGCATCGGGTGGGGCTGGGCGAGCTCCTCGGTCAGCACCTCGCCGACCTCACGCTGCCCGGCGGTGAGCGTGAACGGCAGCGCCGCGTCGAACGCGTCGAGCAAGCCGCCCGCCTTCGCCGGGCGCGGCACGGCGGGGTTCGTACTCGCCAACCAGCGACGTTGGGCGAGGGCGAGCTGGACACCCATGGCCTCGTCCCACGCTAGGCGGCGGCGCGCGGCACGCCACTGCTCGCGGTCGTCCGGCTGGTGGATCGCACGCAGCGCGGCATCGCTGCCGAGCAGGCCGCGTCGGGCACGCAGCTCGGCGTCGAGCGGGTCCGGCACGGGGTCGAGGACGTGCAGCGCCTGCTGCACGGCGTTGGAGATGACCCAGGTGCGGACGGATTGAGTGGCCGGATACACCGGGATCAACCGCCCCGCGTAGACGTCGGCGGCGAACTCGTCCACCGCATCGCCGCGCAGCAGCATGTACTCCGGATGGACGAGCTGCCGCCTGCGGTTGAACTCGCCGACCTTGCCGGCGAACAGGCCGCGCACTCCCGGCGTCAGCTCCCGCTTGCGCCAGTTGACGCTCTTGGCGCCGAAGAAGACCAGCTGCAGGGTGGCCGTGCCGTCGCCGACCAGCACCTCCAGACGCTGGGACCGAGGTGGACCCTTGACCGCGGTCGAGAGCACGTCGGCCACGACGGTGACCTCGTCCTCGAGGCGCAGCGCCGACAGTTCGGTGAGCTCACCGCGCTCGGCCATCCGGCGCGGGTAGTGCGACAGCAGGTCGCGCACCGCGTGCATCTCGAAGGCGCGCTCCAGCGACTTCGCGGTCTTGCCACCGACTACCTCGCCGAGCCGCGTGTCGAGAGTGACCATCACTCCGCTCCGATGATCACCGGATGCTCGGACTGGCCGCCTTCGTACACCATGACGTCGGTCAGCGGCGCCTGGCCGCGTACGTGCGCCTCCAGCAGTTCCCCGGCGCGCGGCGGGGCGTCGGCGCCGACGAGCACCGTCATGAGCTCAGCACCGACCCGGAGCAGCCGGTCGACGAGGCTGAACGCGACGGCCATCACGCCGTGGCCGATCTCGACGACCTCGCCGTCGATCAGGCCGAGCACGTCGCCGGCCTGGCAGATCCCGACCGCGGTCAGCGCCTCCTCGGTCGCGAGCATGACCTCGGCGTGCCGGGTCGCGGCGGCCGCCTCGGCCATCGCGACGACGTTGTCGTCGAAGCGGCGCGCGGCGTCGTGGACGGCGATGGCAGCCAGGCCCTGCACCGGCGAGCGGGTGGGCACGACCGACACCCGTATGCCGTGCGTCCGGGCCTGATCGGCGGCGGTCTCGGCCACGCCCGCGACTCGCGCGGCGTTCGGCAGCAGCACGAGCTCGCGCGCGCCGCTGGACCGGATGACCTCGACGACGTCGGCGACCGAAGGCGACGTACTGCCCGGTGCGTCGACGACCCGCACGCCCGCCGACTCGAACAAGTGGGCCACTCCGCGGCCCGGCGCGACCGCCACGATGGCCGCGCCACCTCGGTGCCCGACGTGCGCCTCGTCGATCAGCCGGACGACCGAGATCTTGTGCGGCCGGCCTGCTTCGACACCTGCCTCGATCGCCGCTCCAACGTCGTCCACGTGCACATGCACGTTCCAGGCGTCCGTGCCGAGGCTGACGACCGCGACCGAGTCGCCCAGGGCGGACAGCTCGTCGGTGAGCTTCTCGACCTGGGTCGCGGACGCGTCCAGCAGGTATTGGACCTCGTAGCCCAAGCCGCCACCGGCATCGCGTCGCTGGTCGGGCGAACGCAGCGGCATCCGCACCGGGGCGAGCGGCAGGCGCTGCCCGGTGATCGTGCGGGCCAGCGCATCCAGGAGCACCACGAGGCCGCGGCCGCCGGCGTCGACGACCCCGGCCTGGGCGAGCTCGGCTAACTGCGACGGCGTCCGCTGCAGCGCGGAATCGGCGGCCCGGAGAGCGTTGACCACGATCTCGCCGAGCGTTGCGCCGCGCGCACCTTCCGCGGCCGCACGGGCGACGGTCAGGATCGTGCCCTCGACCGGGACGACCACGGCCGTCCGGGCCAGCCGGGCGGCGCGATCCAGACCGGCCGGCGCCGCGACGGCGTCGAAATCGCCCGACGTCGAATCGGCCAGCCCGCGCAGGATCTGCGAGACGATGAACCCGGAGTTGCCGAGCGCCCCCTGCGCCGCGCCGAGAGCCAGGGCGGCGAGCGCGGCGGCCGCGTCGGACGGTTGCGCGCCGCGCAAGGCCGCGTCGGCGGCACGCATCGTCGAGACCAGATTGCTCCCGGTGTCGGAGTCAGGGACCGGGTACACGTTGAGTGCGTCGATCTCCGCCCGGTGCGCGTCGAGGAGGTCGACCGCGGTGCGGCTCCACCGGCCGACAGCATCCGCGTCCAGGGCGTCGAGCATCGGAGCGCGCCCCTCCTCTCGGCCCACCGTCGTGTGCGCGAACCATACTGTTCGGGCCCGACGGTACCGACGTTTCGGCCGCCTGCGGCCATCGCGGTTTGGCCGGGTCGAGATGCGGACGTTAGACTTCCTCGGTTGCCCGAACCGGGTTTCGGGTGCCTTGAGCGTTCGTCAATCTGCAAGGAGTTCCACAGTGGCCAGCGTCTGCGATGTCTGCGGCAAGGGGCCCGGCTTCGGCATGTCGGTCTCGCACTCGCACCGCCGGACCCACCGCCGGTGGAACCCCAACGTGCAGACCGTGCGCGCGCTCGTCGCCCCAGGCACGCGCCGCCGCATCAAGGTCTGCACGTCCTGCCTGAAGGCAGGCAAGGTCACGCGGTAGTCCGCTGCGCCGCCACCGGCAGCGCTTTGCCGAAGAACAGGGCCTTCGGGTAGCGCGCGTAGTGGCCGAACGGCGCCGCGGGCAGGTAGCCGGACTGCTTGTAGAGCGCGATCGCCTCGGGCTGCGACGGGCCGGTGTTGAGGACGATGCGCGCGAGTCCGGCCTCCGCGATCGTGCGTTCCAGCGCCACGAGCATCTGCCGGGCCAGGCCGCGCCGACGCGCGCCGGCCACGACGTACATCCGCTTGATCTCGGCTGTCGATTCGTCCAGGCGGCGCCAACCGCCGGTTGCCGCCGGCGACCCGTCGAGCAGCCCGACCAGGAACAGACCTCGCGGTGGCCGGAACTGCGCCGCGTCGACTGCCGCGCCGTCCCGACCCCCGTACCGCTCGACGTACTCGGCCTGGACTTCCTCGATCATGCGCGCGACGTCCGGGTCCTCGTACGGGCGTGCCTCGATCATGAAACCCACCCGGGCAGCGTACGAGTCGGCGCCGACGGCGACGATCGAAATTACCGGAAGTGTTCGTGCCCGCCGACCGGCCAGCGCCGGCCGTCGACACGCACTCCTTCGCCTTCCACCACAGCGCCGATAACGCGCCACGGATCGGGCAGTGCGGTACGCGCCGGGAACGTGGCCGCCAGCGCGTAATCGTCCCCGCCGGCGAGCACCCACACCATCGGGTCGACGTTGAGCGCGGCGCCGACTTCGCGCAACCGGGACGGCACGTCGACGTCCTGCGCACGGAGCTCGATTCGCACGCCACTCGCCTCGGCGATGTGTCCGAGGTCGGCCACCAGACCGTCGCTCACGTCCGTCATGGAAGTGGCGCCGAGCGAGGCCGCGCGCGGACCTTCGAAGTACGGCGGCTCGGGACGCCGGTGCGCCGCCACCACCTGAACCGGAGATCGGAAGCCGCGGCCGAGCACGGCGAAGCCGGCGGCGGCCCACCCGAGCCGGCCGCACACCGCCACGACATCGCCGCGCTGCGCACCGCCGAGTGTGATCGGTTCGCGGCCTTCGAGGGTGCCGAGCGCGGTGAGCGCGATCGTGACCTGGTCGGCCGCAGTCACGTCGCCGCCCACGATGGCGGCGTCGACCTGCGCGCACTCCTCGCGCAGCCCGGTGATCAGTCCGTCGACCCAGTCCAGCTCCAGCTTGGCGGGCGCTGCGAACCCGACGAGCAGTGCCGTCGGGGCCGCGCCCATCGCGGCGATGTCGGAGAACCCACGAGCCGCTGCCTTGTGGCCGACGTCCTCCGCGGCTGACCAGTCGCGACGGAAGTGTCTGCCCTCGACGAGCAGGTCGGTCGAGACGACGACCCGGCCATCGGGCGCCGCGACCACCGCGGCGTCGTCGCCGGGGCCCAGCAGAGTGCTCGGCGCGCTCTCGAGGCCGGCTGTGACTCGGGCAATGAGTCCGAACTCGCCGGCGTCGGAGACGGTGATGGCCCTGCTCCCTACGTGAAGGTCCTGCGCTACGTTCTACCGGTCGGGTCTACTGCACAAGCCCAGGACGCGCCGCACTTTCCGAGACAAGACACGTGGAGGCTGTTTCGATGAGCGTCAGCGCCTACATCCTGATCCAGACCGAGGTCGGCAAGGCGGCGTCTGTCGCCGAGCAGATCGGCGGGCTCGCTGGGGTGGCCAGCGCCGAGGACGTGACCGGTCCGTACGACGTCATCGTCCGCGCGGAGGCGGACACGGTCGACGAGTTGGGCAAGCTGGTCGTCGCCAACGTGCAGTCCGTCGAGGGAATCACCCGCACACTGACCTGCCCGGTCGTGCACCTGTAGAAGAGGACGGCCCGATAGACCCCGTCTACCGCAGGGCGGCGCTCATCGCGACCGCCGTGACGGTTCCGCTCGTGGTGATCATTGCGCTGGCGATCGGTGCGCTGAGCGGCGGTGGCGGCGCATCCCCGAGCTCGACGCCGAGCGTGCTGCCGCCGCTGAGCCCGGCCGGTCCTCCGCACGCCGTCGCGGAGCAGAAGGCGTGCACGAAGGTGCTGGCGCAGTTGCCGGTGCAGATCGGCAAGCTCGCCCAGCGCATCGTGCACCCCCACCCGGACTCGCCGTTCGTGGTGGCGTGGGGCGATCCCGCGGTCGTCCTCTCCTGCGGCGTCGATCGGCCGAAGGATCTCCACCCCGGCTCGGCAGCCGAGTTCCAGAGCGGCGGCATCGACACCGGCCCGTACTACGACGTCTCCTCGAGCGGTGCCGCGAACGTGTGGACCACGGTCGATCGCGGCCCCTACATCGCGATCACCGTGCCGGCGACCTACCAGGGTGCGGATGTACTCCCGCCGCTGTCTCGGGCGATCGCCGACGCGCTGCCCGCAGTGTGCAGCACCGACCCGAGCACGCCGGACGTGTCCAAGCTCTGCACCCGGCGCACCTGACGAGTTGTCCGCCCTTCGATACGCATGGACGTCACGAAGGGCGGACAACTTCGTAGATAGACGTCAGTTGTCCGCCCTTGGGCGCGCATGAACGTCACGAAGGGCGGACAACTCGGTGGGTCAGGACTCGAGCCGGCGGTGCGCGGCTGCGTCGGCGGCCCTGGCGAACGCGCCGAGCAGGCCCTGCAGCGCCAGCGGCCGCATTCGCTGGAGGATCGCCATGAGCTGCTCGTGGTCGATCTCGCCGCGCTGATAAGGACCCCAGACAGCGCGCGCGAACAGGTCGGTGAGCCCGTTCGCGACAGCGGTCGCGTGCTGCTCGATGATCGTGGCCGACTCGCGCAGCACCGCCGGCGGCACCGGCAGCTCCATGAGTTCGACCGCATGCCCGAGGATGACCGGCGAGGCGAGGAACCGGCCGCTCGGCCGCCGCTCCAGCGCGCCGAGCGAAACCAGGTCGTCGATCTGGCCGTCCGTGATGCGTCGCCCGGCCCGCCGCTCGAGGCCGGCGCGGTCGAGCTCCTCGGTCTGCTCCGGCAGCCACGGTGCGAGAACCGCACTCTGCACGGCGTACTCGTCCGGCGACGCGTCCTCGGGAATGCGCGCGAGCACCCGCTGGATCGCCGACAACGTATATCCGTGCTTCTGCAAGGTGCGGACGAGATCGAGGCGCATCCGGTGCCGCGCGTCGTAATACGCGACCCGGCCGCGGCGCTGCGGCGGCGGCAGCAGCCCCTCACTTGCGTAGAAGCGCAGCGTGCGTACGGTCATGCCGGTACGCGCCGCGAGTTCGTCGACAGTCATTTCGCCGTCGACGACCGCCTCCGCCATGGTTGCCGAGCGTAGACGCGTCGTGGATAGGGCCACAATCACTGGCACTTGATGACTGTGACAGTAAGACTGGGAGCATTCGGTCGGTGAGCCTCTTGGAGGGCACATGGCAATGACAAGCTCGGGTCGCAAGCTCCCCTCGGAAGCATTCGTCTACGACGCGATCCGTACCCCGCGCGGACGCGGCAAGGACACCGGATCCCTGCACGGCACCAAGCCGGTGTCGCTCGTGGTCGGACTTCTCGACGAGGTACGCAAACGCAACGTGAGCCTCGACCCGGCCAACGTCGAGGACGTCGTCCTGGGCGTCGTCTCACCGGTCGGCGAGCAGGGCGCCGACATCTCCCGCACCGCGGCGCTCGTCGCCGGTTACGAGACCTCCGGTCCGGGCTTCCAACTCAACCGTTTCTGCGCCTCCGGCCTCGAGGCCGTGAACGTCGCCGCGGCGAAGGTGCGCTCCGGTTGGCACGACCTGATCTTCGCCGGCGGCGTCGAGTCGATGTCGCGGGTTCCGATGGGCTCCGACGGCGGCGCGTGGGCGCAGGATCCCGAGACCGCTTACCAGACCGGCTTCGTCCCACAGGGCGTCGGCGCGGACCTGATCGCCACGATGGAGGGCTTCAGCCGGGCCGACGTCGACGCGTTCGCTGCCGAGTCACAACTGCGGGCGGCGAAGGCGATGGCCGACGGGGCGTTCGACAAGTCCGTCATCCCGGTCGTCGAGCTCAACGGCCAGGTTGTCCTCGACCGCGACGAGTACCCGCGGCCGGGCACGACGGTCGAGGCGCTGGCCGGGCTCAAGCCGTCGTTCGCCGCCGTCTCCGACATGGGCGGTTTCGGCGCCGTCGCGCTGCAGAAATACCACTGGGTCGAGAAGATCAACCACGTCCACACGCCGGGCAACTCGTCCGGCATCGTCGACGGCGCCTCGCTGACGGTGATCGGCAGCGAGCAGGCCGGCCGGGACAACGACCTCACGCCGCGCGCCCGCGTCGTCTCGGTCAGCGTCGTCGGCACGGAGCCGACGATCATGCTCACCGGCCCGGCGCCGGCCGCGCAGAAGGCGCTCGCCAAGGCCGGCCTGACGATCGAGGACATCGATCTGTTCGAGGTCAACGAGGCGTTCGCAGCCGTCGTGCTCAAGTTCATGAAGGACCTCGGCGTGCCGCACGAGAAGGTCAACGTCAACGGCGGCGCGATCGCGCTCGGTCACCCGCTCGGCGCCACCGGTGCGATGATCCTCGGCACCTTGATCGACGAGCTGGAGCGGCGCGACCTGCGTCGTGGACTGGCCACCCTGTGCATCGGCGGCGGCATGGGCGTCGCGACCATCGTGGAGCGAATCTGATGACGACGAACACCATCACCTGGGACACGGACGCGGACGGCATCGTCACGCTGACCCTCGACGACCCGAACCAGCGCGCGAACACGATGAACGACGACTTCCGCGCGTCGCTCGCCGCCGCTATCGACCGGCTCGAGGCCGAGCGCGACTCGATCACCGGCGTGATCATCACGTCCGCCAAGGACACGTTCTTCGCCGGCGGCGATCTCAAACTGCTCTCGCAGATCACCGACGAGAACGCGGCGGAGTTCGCCGCAGGCGTCGACAAGATGAAGGCCGACTTCCGCCGGTTCGAGAAGCTCGGCAAGCCGACCGTGGCCGCGTTCAACGGTGCCGCGCTCGGCGGCGGCCTCGAGATCGGACTGGCCTGCAACCGGCGCATCGCACTCGACAATCCGAAGGCGCAGTTCGGCCTCCCCGAGGTCACCCTCGGCCTGCTGCCCGGCGCAGGTGGCGTCACCCGCATCGTGCGACTGCTCGGCATCATGGACGGGCTGATGAAGGTGCTCGTGCAGGGCACCCGGTACAAGCCGGCCGAGGCGGTCGAGGTGGGCATCGTCGACGAGCTCGCGGCGACATCGGAAGAGCTGCTCGACAAGGCGCGGGCGTGGATCAAGGCGAACCCGCAGACCGTCCAGCCCTGGGACGACAAGGGCTATCGGATGCCCGGCGGCGCCCCCTCGAACCCCAAAGTCGGCGGCGTGCTCCCGGCGTTGCCCGGCAACCTGAAGAAGCAGCTCAAGGGCGCGCCGATGCCGGCGCCGCATCACATCATGTGTGCCGCGGTCGAGGGCGCGACGGTCGACTTCGACACCGCGCTCAAGATCGAGACCCGCTACTTCGTCAATCTGGCCAAGGGGCAGACGGCGAAGAACATGATCCAGGCCTTCTGGTTCGACCTGAACTCGATCAACGCCGGTGGCTCGCGACCGGCGGGTCACGAGAAGCGCAAGGCGCAGAAGGTCGCGGTACTCGGCGCCGGGATGATGGGCGCGGGGATCGCGTACGTCACCGCTCGCAACGGCATGCAGGCCGTCCTCAAGGACGTCTCGGCCGAGGCCGCCGAGCAGGGCAAGGGCTACTCGCGCAAGCTGCTCGACAAGGCGGTCGCACGCGGCAAGATGACGCAGGACAAGGCCGACGACGTGCTCGCGCGCATCACGCCCACCGACGACTACGCCGACCTGGCCGGCTGCGATCTCGTCGTCGAGGCGGTGTTCGAGAAGCAGTCACTCAAGCACGAGGTGTTCGGCGAGGCGGAGCAGGTCGTCGCGGCGGACGCGCTGCTCGGCTCGAACACGTCCACGCTGCCGATCACGGGATTGGCCGACGGCGTTCAGCGCAAGCAGGACTTCATCGGGCTGCACTTCTTCTCCCCCGTCGACAAGATGCCGCTGCTGGAGATCATCCGCGGCGAGCAGACGTCGGACGCGGCGCTGGCCCGCGCGCTCGACTACGCGGCGCAGATCAAGAAGACGCCGATCGTCGTCAACGACAGCCGAGGCTTCTTCACCTCGCGGGTGATCGGGACGTTCGTCAACGAGGGCCTGGCGATGCTCGGCGAGGGCGTCGCGCCGGCCACCATCGAGCAGGCGACGACCCAGGCGGGCTACCCGGTGGGCGTGCTGCAACTGGCCGACGAGCTGAACCTCGAGCTGTTCCTGAAGATCCGCAACGAGGCACGTGCGGCCGCCGGTGACAGCTATGTCTCGCACCCCGCCGAGGCGATCGTCGAGAAGATGGTCGAGCTGGGCCGGCCGGGCCGGCTGCGCGGCGCGGGCTTCTTCGAGTACGACGAATCCGGCAAGCGGCTCGGGCTGTGGTCCGGGCTCGCGGAGCATTTCCCGACGCAGGGCGACCCGGCGAAGGTGGACATCTCCGAGCTCGAGGAGCGGATGCTCGTCATCGAGGCCGTCGAGTCCGCGCGCTGCGTCGAGGAAGGCGTCATCGTCCAGACCGCCGACGCGAACATCGGCTCGATCATGGGCATCGGCTTCCCGCCCTGGACGGGGGGCGTGCTGCAGTACATCAACGGCTACCCGGGCGGTGTTGCAGCGTTCGTGGCCCGTGCCGACGAGTTCGCGGCGCGGCACGGCGCGCGCTTCGAGCCCAATCCGCTGCTGCGCAAGAAGGCCGAGAACGGCGAGACCTTCTGAGATTCCCGCGAATTGTCCGCCCTTCGGGACGTCATAGCGTGACGAGGGGCGGACAACTTCGAGGGGTGAGCGGGTGGTGAGTTGATGGCTGGACCGCTCGACGGGGTGCGTGTGCTCGAGCTACCGGCGATCGGGCCAGTGCCGTTCCTCGGCATGCTGCTCGCCGATCTGGGTGCCGACGTGATCCGCATCGACCGGCTGCCGGGCGCCGCCGGGCTCGGCGACCTGCTCGCGGCGAGCCCGCTCGGCCGCGGTCGGCGCTCGATCGCGCTGGATATGCGCAAGCCGGGCGGGGCGGAGGTCGCGCTGCGTCTCGTGGAGCGCTGCGACGCGCTGATCGAAGGGTTCCGGCCCGGGGTGGCCGAGCGGCTCGGGATCGGTCCGAACGTCGCGCTGGCCCGCAACCCGCGGCTCGTCTACGGACGGATGACCGGCTGGGGACAGAGCGGCCCGCTCGCCGCGACGGCCGGACACGACATCACCTACCTCGCGATCACCGGCCTCTTGCACGGCATCGGGCCGGCGGCCGGACCACCCGTCCCGCCTATCAACTACGTGGCCGACTTCGGCGGCGGCGCGATGGTCCTCGCCACCGGCCTGCTCGCCGCGCTGCTGCACGCGCGCGGCACCGGCGAGGGCCAAGTGATCGATGCGGCGATGACCGAGGGTGCGTCGTACCTCGGCTCGATGACGCGCACGTTCGTTGCGCGCGGCGGCTGGAAGGACGAGCGCGCGGCGAACATGCTCGATGGTGGCGCGCCGAACTACCGCTGCTACGAGACGGCCGACGGCAAGTGGATGGCGGTCGGGGCCTTGGAGGCGCAGTTCTGGGCCACGCTCGTCGGCGCGCTCGGCCTCGACGCGGCGTCCACCCCGTCCCCGTACAACCAGGACGACTGGGCGGCGTGCACGAAGTTGCTCACGGACACGTTCAAGACCAGGACCCGCGACGAGTGGGCGGCGATCTTCACATCCCTCGACGCGTGCGTGGCACCGGTGCTGACCCTTGACGAGGCGCTCTCGCACCCGCACAACGCGGCGCGTGAATCGTTCGTCGAGGTCGCGGGCGCGTCGATGCCGCGGCCGGCGCCGCGGTTCGCGCGCACCCCGGCCGCCGCCGGCCCGCTGACCGAGATCGGCGGCGCCACCGCCGGGCTGCTCGACGAGCTCGGCTACGACGCGCCCGGCATCGCGGAACTCCGCGCAGCGAGCGCCATCGAATAGCCGCCCCACATCGAGTGGGCGCGAAGCGGGGTGGTGGAAGACTCGGCGCATGGCCCGCACGCTCGTTCTGATCCGGCACGCCAAGGCCACGGACGCAGCGGTCGACATCGACCGACCGCTCGCGTCACGCGGCATCCGCGACGCGCGCGCGATCGGCAAGTGGCTCACCGACGCGGAGATCACTCCTGAGCGCGTCGTGCTCTCCCCCGCGCGCCGAGCCAGGCAGACCTGGGAAGGAGCCGCGGCCCAGCTGGCGATCGCGCCGGTCGCGCACGTGGACGACCGGATCTACGACAACGAGGTCGCCGCGCTGCTCGACGTGGTGCGCGAGACGCCGGCGCAGATCAACACGCTCGTGCTCGTCGGTCACAACCCGTCGTTCAGCGACCTCGCGTACGCGCTGGACGACGGCAACGCCGAGCCGGAGGCGATGCAGGACCTGCTGACCGGCTTCCCGACCAGCGCGGTCGCCGTCTACGACGTGGCCAGCGCCTGGGACAACGTCAGCGAGCACGGAGCGCGGCTCACCGGGTTCGCGGCACCGCGCGGCTGAGCCGTTTCAGGTTGCGCGCGTGGTCATCGGCACGGCGCGCAGGATCAGCTCGGCAAGCTGCACGCCGTCGCTCGACCGCAGCGGGGCGTGCTCGACGAGCATCCGGTACCACAGCACGCCGAAGACGACGTCGAGCAACAGCTCGACATCCACGTCGGCCGCGATCTCGCCGCGCTGCCGCGCGTGGTCGAAGATCGACCGCAGTTCCGCGCGCCGGGCGAACAGGAACCGCTCGCGGAACTGCTTCGCGAACACGGGGTCGAACTGCGCCTGCGCCATCAGGCCGACCAGGATCGGCCGCACGCCGCGGCTTCGGAATGTTGCCGCCAGAAAGGCCCTCAGATCCTCCGCCAGCGAGCCGGTGTCCGGTGTGCGGACGCGCTCGCGCGCAAATTCCAGCAGCGCGTCGAGGACGACATCGGCCCTGGACGGCCACCAGCGATAGATCGTCTGCTTGCCCACGGCGGCCCGGGCCGCGATGCCCTCGATCGTCAGCGCCGCGTAGCCGCGTTCCTCGAGCTCGGCCAGCGCCGCGTCGAGGATCGCGCGACGGGCCACCTCACTGCGCGGCCGCCCCCGTCTGCGAGCTTCCACCATGGCGCTGAGTTTATAAGACGCATCGTCTTGTTATAGTTAACGAGACGGACTGGTTCGAAAAGGGAAGGAGCGAACCATGAAGGCAATCATCATGGGCGGTACGGCCGGGATCGGCCTGGCAACCGCAGAACGGCTGATGGCCGCAGGTGCAGAGGTGACGGTCACCGGGCGCGACGAGAGCCGGCTCGCCAAGGTCCGAGACCACGTCGCTGACGCCGTCCAGCTCGACGGCAGCGACGAGCGACAGGTTGCGGAGTTCTTCGGGCAGGTCGGCGAGATCGACCACCTTGTCCTGGCGTTCAGCCCGGGCGCGATAGCACTGGGCCCACTTGCGGACCTGTCGACCGAGAACATCCGCGCCGCGTTCGACGGCAAGCTGTTCGGCTACCTGCACGCGCTGCGGCACGCCAAGGTGACGGGTTCGATCACCTTGATCGGTGCGGCGTCCGCGCGCGCCGCGCTCCCCGGCACGGTCGCGCTCGCCGGCGCCAACGGTGCGATCGAGCGGATGGTCCCGCCGCTGGCCGCGGAGTTCGCGCCGGTGCGCGTGAACGCCGTCTCGCCGGGCGTCATCGACACCGATTGGTGGTCAGACCTGCCCGAGGAAGTGCGGCGTGCCCGATTCGGCGAATTCGCCGCAGCGCTGCCGGTGGGCCGGATCGGCACGCCGGACGACGTCGCGGCCGCGATCGTGTACCTGATCGGTGCGACATTCGTCACCGGCCAGATCCTCGCTGTAGACGGCGGCGGCACCCTCGGGTGACCACCGTCGGCACACCGAACATGTCGCATCGGCAAGCTAGCGTGCCCGCCATGGATTACAAACTCGAACTCGTGTTCGTCCCGGTGTCGGACGTCGACCGCGCCAAGGACTTCTACGTCAACAAGGTCGGCTTCTCCGCCGATCACGATCACCGGGTCAGCGACGGACTGCGCTTCGTGCAGCTCACGCCATCCGGCTCGGCGTGCTCGATCGCGTTTGGTGAAGGTTTGGTCGACTTCGACGCTCCGCAACCGGGCTCGCTGCGCGGGCTCCAGTTGGTGGTGGCCGACGCCGACGCCGCACGTACCGATCTGGCCGGTCGGGGCGTCGATGTAAGTGAGGTCGACGAACAGCCATGGGGCCGTTTCGTGTACTTCAAGGATCCGGACGGCAACTCCTGGAACGTACAACAGATCGTCCTTCCGTAGCCATTAAGCGGGACACGGTGTTTGAATCATTGGATGGACGCCACCGACGATGATTACCGTCCGTGGTTGCAGTGGTATTCGCCCGGCGTCCCGAAGAAAGTAGCGATACCTGACGTAGGGCTGTTCCAACTGCTCGACGATGCGGTAGCAGAGTTCCCACGGCGCACTGCGCTGACCTTTCTAGGCCGCACGATGAGCTACCACGCGTTGGGGGACGCGGTGGAGCGGTTCGCCGGGGCGCTGCACGGGCTGGGTGTGCGTAAGGGCGACCGGGTCGCGCTGATCCTGCCCAACTGTCCGCAGAACGTCATCGCGTTCTTCGCGGTGCTCCGGCTGGGCGCGGTCGTCGTCTCGCATAACCCGCTCTACACACCGTCCGAGCTGCGGCACCAGCTCACCGACAGCGGCGCGACGGTTGCGCTCGTTTACGACGGTGCCTACCGGCGGCTCGAGGCGGCCCGGCCGGCGACGGAGTTGCGGCACGTGATCGTCACGTCGCTCGCGGAGTACCTGCCCTCCGGCAAGCGGCTCGCGCTCCGCCTCCCGTTCGCGGGCATGCGCGCGAAGCGTGAGCAGCTCATCACGGAGTTGCCTCCCGACGCCGATGTGCTGGACTTCGCGCATCTGATTCACACTCCGGCCGGGACGGCGCCGCACGTCGAGATCGCGGCCGAACACGATCTGGCGCTGCTCCAATACACCGGCGGCACCACGGGTGTGCCGAAGGGCGCGATGCTGACGCACCGCAACCTGGTCGCCAACGCACATCAGGCGTGTGCGTGGGATCCGGAGGTGGAGCGTGGCGAGGAGACGGTGCTCGCCGCGCTGCCGATGTTCCACGTCTACGGCCTGACGATGTGCCTGACGATGCCGATCCTGATCGCGTCGACGATCGTGCTGCTCCCGACGTTCGAACTCGGCCTGCTGTTCTCGGCGATCGACAAGTGGCGGCCGACGGTGTTCCCCGGCGTGCCACCAATGTACGACCAGATCGTGCGCTCGCGGCGCACCGGCCGGCACGACCTGCGCTCCATCCGCACCTGCGTCTCCGGCGCGATGCGGCTGCCGCCGGAGATCGTCGAGGGGTTCGCAAAGGTGACCGGCGGGCGGCTCGTGGAGGGATACGGGCTGACCGAGAGCTCGCCGGTGGCGCTCGCGAATCCGCTCGACCACAACGCCCGGCCAGGCACGATCGGGGTGCCGCTGCCGGGCACTGACATGCGTATCGCCGACCCGGAGGATCCGACGCGCGATGTTCCGCCTGGCGAGCCGGGCGAGCTGTGTGTCCGCGGTCCGCAGGTGTTTCGCGGCTACTGGCGCCAGTCGCGCGAATCGCAGGCGATGCTGCACGACGGCTGGCTGCACACGGCAGACATCGCGACGATGGACCACGACGGCTTCGTCACGATCATCGATCGCAAGCGCGACGTGATCCTCGCCAGTGGGTTCAGCATCTTCCCCTCCGAGATCGAGGACGTGCTCGAGCAGCACCCGGCCGTCGAATCGTGTGCCGTCGTCGGGGTGTCGCACTACTACCGCGGCGAGACCGTCAAGGCGTTCGTCGTGCTGCACGACGGCGAGCAGCTCGACGAGGCCGAACTGCACCGGTTCTGCGCGGCGCGACTGGCTGCGTACAAGGTGCCGTCGTCGTTCGAGTTCCGGAAGGATCTGCCGCGCAATCTGCTCGGCAAGGTGTTGCGCCGGGTGCTGCGCGACGAGTACGAGGCGATCCGGGCGCGCACCCTGCACGACCCGCCGGAGGCGATCACCGGCCCGCTCGAGGTCATCGCAGACCCGCCCGAGGCGCTCACCGGCCCACTTCAGTACGTCGCGGACCCGCCTGCCATGCACCCAGAACCACTGCCGTTGGCCCCCCCGACCCCGCCGCCGTTCCCGCCCCCGCCGCCCCCGCCGGTGGTTGCTCCGGAGCAGGCCGCGAGCAACGGGCACGGGCTCGTCGACGAGCTCGAGCGGCTGGTTCGGCTGCACGACGGGGGCGCGCTCACCGACGACGAATTCGCCGCCGCGAAGCTGCGCCTGCTCGGCTAGGACCTACCGCCCGGACTCATTGGATCGCGGTCGGAACCGCGCTCAGGTGTGCGCGCGGCGCAGCGCGGCAGTGATCAGGCGATCGACGAGCGTCGGGTAGTCGACGCCGGTGGCGGCCCACATCCGCGGGAACATCGAGATGTGCGTGAAGCCGGGCATGGTGTTGATCTCGTTGACCAGCACCCGCTCGTCCGGCGTGACGAAGAAGTCGACCCGCGCCAGGCCGGCGCAGTCGAGCGCGGTGAACGCCCGGCCCGCAGCATCCCGCACGCGAGCCGCCACGTCCGCTGATAGCTCCGCGGGGACGTCGAAGTCGCACGCGTCGTCGAGGTACTTCGCGTCGAAGTCGTACCAGTCGTGGCCGGCCCGCAGCTTGATCTCCGCGGGAACGCTCGCCTCGGGCAGCCCGTCCTCGTTCTCGAGGACGCCGCACTCGATCTCGCGACCGGTAACTGCCGCCTCGACCAACGCCTTCGTGTCGTGCACGAACGCCAGCTCGACAGCTTCGGGGAGCTCGTCCCAGTCGGTGACCTTCGTGATGCCGACGCTCGATCCCGCGCGCGCCGGCTTGACGAACACCGGCAGGCCGAGGTGGCGCAGGTCGACGGTCGAGTACGGGCGGCCGCGGCGCAGCACCGCGTACTCACCCGTGTCGAGCCCCGCCGAGCGCAGCAGGATCTTGGTGAATTCCTTGTCCATACCGGCGGCGCTGGCGAGCACGCCGGCACCGACGTACGGGATGCCGGCCATCTCCAGCATTCCCTGGATCGTGCCGTCCTCGCCGTAGCGCCCGTGCAGCACCGGGAACACCACGTCGACGGATTCAAGGATCTGCACCGCGGCGCCGGGCTCGAAGGCGACCAGCGACGCCGACGTCGGATCGGCGGGCAGCACCACCGACGTGCCCTTCTCGACTTCCGGCAGCGAGCGGCCGGTGATCTGGAGCGTTTCCGGGGTGGCGTCGGTGAGCATCCACTGCCCGGACGGAGTGATCCCGACCGGGAGCACGTCGTACTTCTCCGGGTCGAGAGCGGCGATGACGCTGCCCGCAGAGACCACAGACACCCCGTGCTCGCTGCTCCGTCCCCCGTAGATGACGGCCACTCGAATGCGTCCCACGCTGACCGACCCTACAAGTACGCCTACGACTCCGATTTCATCGATCGCGACATGAGCTGCTCGAGCATTTGCCGAGGGGTGATTCGCCCGGAACACACCGCCTCGACCGCCGCGGTGATGGGCACCTCGACGTCGTGTCGCTGCGCGAGTTCGAGGATGGCACGACAGGACTGCACGCCCTCCGCCACCTGGCCACGCGTCTCGGCCTGCGCCTGCTCGATGGTCTCGCCACGGCCGAGCCGCTCGCCGAAGGTGCGGTTGCGGGACAGCGGCGAGTTGCAGGTGGCGACGAGGTCGCCCAACCCGGCGAGCCCGGCGAAGGTCAGCGGGTCGGCGCCGAGGCACTCGCCCAGCCGCGCCGTCTCCGCGAGGCCGCGGGTGATGATCGAGGCTCCCGTGTTGTCACCGAACCCCATACCCTGCCCGATGCCGCACGCCAGCGCGATGACGTTCTTGACCGCGCCGCCCAGCTCGCAACCGACCACGTCGGCGTTCGTGTACGGGCGGAAGTAGGGCGTGCTGCACAGCTTCTGCACCTCGGCGGCGCGGGCCTCGTCCACGCACGCGATGACCGTCGCCGTCGGCTGCTCGTCCGCGATCTCGCGGGCGAGATTCGGCCCCGTGACGACCGCGATCCGCTCGAGCGGAGCGCCGCTCAGCTCGGCGACGACCTCGCTCATCCGCTTCGTGGTACCGAGTTCGACACCCTTCATCAGGCTGACGAGCACGGCGTCGTCCGGTAGATGCGGCGCCCACTCGACAAGGTTCGCGCGCAGTGTCTGGGCGGGGATCGCAAACGCGACGAGTCCTGCGTCGCGCATCGCGACGGCGGGGTCGTGCGTCGCGACCAGCATCGCGGGCAGCTCGACACCCGGCAGGTAGTCCGCGTTGTGGTGCCGCTCGTTGATCTCCTCGGCGAGCTCAGGGCGCCGCGTCCACAGGGTCACGTCGTTGCCGGCGTCGACGAGCACCTTGCCGAACGCGGTGCCCCAGGATCCGGCGCCCAGCACCGCCGCCCTGCTCACGGCACCGCCTCGCTCGCTGTCACGCCGCATCGCCACGCTCGGTCTGCGCCTTCTCGGACGGACGCACCCAGTAGAAGAGATCACCGGTCGGCGCCGGCACGCCACGCAACTCGGCCACGTCGGCACGCAGTCGCCGCATGATGACGTCGGTGATCTCGTGCAGGGTCGCGGCCGTCGGTTCGCGATCGCGGAACGCGCTCAGCTCGATCGGCTCGCCGACGGAGATGACATGCCGTGGCCGCGGGAACAGCTTGACCTTCTTCTTGTACAGGTCGAACTGCGCCTGCACGCCCCACTGGGCCACCGGGATCACCGGCACGTCGGGGGCGAGGGTGGCCAACCGGGCGGCGCCGGTCTTGCCGACCATCGGCCAGCCGTCCGGATCACGGGTGACCGTGCCTTCCGGGTGCATGACGATGACAGCGCCGCGTTCGAGGGCCGTGACGGCAGCGTCCAGCGACTGGCGGGCGTCCGCGGTCCCGCGTCGCACCGGGATCTGATCCATCTGGCGCATCAGCCAGCCGACGAAGGTGACCGCGAAGATCGAGTCCTTGGCGAGGAAGTGTGGCTTGCGCGCGGCATCGAGGACGAACTTGGCCATGAGGAACGGGTCGACGTGCGACACATGGTTCGTCACGATGATCACGGGCCCCTGCTGCGGAACCCGCTCGACGTTGCGATAGCGCACCTTGAACAGCGCCGTCATCGGGTAGTAGAGGAGCAGCCACAAGCAGCGGAGGGCCCAGCCCATCTTCTCGCCGTATCCGGGCCTGCGCAGTTTGTGCAGCCGTGCCACGTGCCGTCTCCTCTCCGTTGCGATGCAGTCTGCCCCATCTGACAGGCCCCGACTCATACGCACACTTCGTAGACTCATCAACATGCGCTGGACCGTCGTCATCCCGGCAAAAGCCCTGCCGGGGGCGAAATCCCGGCTGCTGCCGGCCAGCGCCGATCAGGACGCGCACCGACGCCTGGTCGAATCCATCCGCGCGGACACCATGTCCGCCGCGCGGTCGGCTGCGGGCACGGCGCGCGTGCTGGTCGTCGCAGACAACTCCGACGTGCCCGGCGCGTTCGTGCAGACCCGTCCCGGCCTCAATGCGGCGCTGGGTGAAGCCGCCGACCACGCGACGCGCACCTGGCCGGCTGACGGCGTGGTCGCGCTCGTCGGCGACCTGCCGGCGCTGCAGCCCGAGGCGCTGGCCGCGGCGCTCGCCGCCGCCGCGCAACACGCCCGCTCGTTCGTGGCCGACGCGCCCGGCACCGGCACCACGATGCTCGCGGCCTTGCCCGGCACACCTCTCTGGCCGGCGTTCGGCCGCGACTCAGCCGCTCGGCACGCTGCGGTGGCAGCACTGCTCGACGCGGCACCGAGCCTGCGCCACGACGTCGACACCGCCGAAGATCTGCTGGCCGCGGCCGCGCTCGGGCTAGGGCCCGCGACCAGTGCCGTGCTTTCTCGTTCTGCTGTCTTCGTCCGTTCAACTGGACACGGCATGATTGCGACATGAGCGAGACGGTCCGCAGCCTGTCGATCGATCCCACGGACTCGGTACCGGAGGGTGATCTCGCCGAGGCCACCGAGCACGTCGCCGACCTGCCCGACGACCGATTCGGCAACCGCGAGCTGTCCTGGTTGGCCTTTAGCGAGCGGGTGCTCGCCCAGGGCGAGGACGAGGGGCAGCGGCTGCTGGAGAGGGTGAAGTTCTTCGCAATCTTCGCCGACATCCTCGACGAGTTCTACATGGTCCGCATCGCCGGGCTGAAGCGCCGCGCGGACATGGGGCTGCAGGTCACCTCGGCCGACGGCCTTTCACCGCGCGAGGTGCTCGCCGCGCTCGCCGAGCGCATCCGCGAGCTGGTCGACCGGCACGCCCGCGGCTTCCGGGACGACCTGGCGCCCAAGCTTGCCGCCGAGGGCATCCACATTCGCCGCTGGGACGACCTGGACATCGCGGAGCGCAGCCGGCTGGCGGCGTACTTCGAGTCGAAGGTTTTCCCCCTCCTCACACCGCTGGCGGTCGATCCGTCCCACCCGTTCCCGTACATCTCCGGGCTTTCGCTCAACCTCGCCGTGCTGGTGCGCAACCCTGACGACGACGTGCAGCGCTTCGCACGGGTGAAGGTGCCGAACAACGTGCCGCGCTTCGTGGTCGTCTCGCAGGGCTCTGCCGAGACGGAGTTCCTCCCACTCGAGGAGCTGATCGCCGCACACCTGCCGATGCTGTTCCCGGGCATGGAGGTCGTCGAGCACCACCTGTTCCGGATCACCCGCAATGCGGACTTCGATGTCGAGGAGGACCGCGACGAGGATCTGCTACAGGCGCTGGAGCGCGAGCTCATGCGCCGCCGGTTCGGGCCGGCCGTGCGCCTCGAGGTCACCGACGACATCGACGACTCAGTCGTCGCGCTGCTCACCAGCGAGATCGACGTCGACGCCGACGATGTGCTGCGCGTGCCAGGCCTGCTCGACCTCAGCGCGCTGTGGCAGGTCTACGGACTGGACCGGCCGTCACTGAAGGACCGTCCCTTCGTCCCGGCGACGAACCCCCGCTTCGCCGAGGGCGAGACACCGAAGTCGGTGTTCTCGACGCTGCGCGACGGGGACGTGCTCGTCCACCACCCTTACGAGTCGTTCGCCACGAGCACGCAGCGCTTCATCGAGCAGGCGGCTGCCGATCCGCGGGTGCTGGCGATCAAGCAGACGTTGTACCGCACGTCCGGCGACTCACCGATCGTCGACGCGCTGATCGACGCCGCCGAGGCGGGCAAGCAGGTGGTGGCGCTCGTGGAGATCAAGGCCCGCTTCGACGAGCAGGCCAACATCAAATGGGCGCGTGCACTGGAGCGTGCGGGCTGCCACGTGGTCTACGGCTTCGTTGGGCTGAAGACGCACTGCAAGACCGCGCTGGTCGTGCGGCAGGAGGGCAGTCAGATCCGGCGCTATGCGCACGTCGGCACCGGCAACTACAACCCGAAGACCGCGCGCCTTTACGAGGACCTCGGGTTGTTCACCGCCGACGAGGACATCTGCGCCGACGTCACCGACCTGTTCAACGTGTTGACCGGTTACTCGCGGCAGACCGAGTATCGCTCGCTGCTCGTGGCGCCACAGCGGCTCCGCTCGGGGCTCATCGAACGTATCGAGCGGGAGATGGAACTGGCGCGTGCCGGACGGCCGGCGCATATCCGGTTCAAGACGAATCACCTCGTCGACGAGCACACGATCGACGCGCTGTACCGGGCTTCGAAGGCAGGCGTGCGGGTCGAGCTGCTCGTGCGGACGTTCTGCACGATCCGCGCGGGCGTACCGGGGTTGTCGGAGAACATCCGGGTGCGCTCGATCCTCGGCCGCTTCCTCGAGCACTCGCGCATCTACCACTTCGGCGGGGACGGCAGCCCGGAGTACTGGATGGGTTCGGCCGACCTGATGCATCGCAACCTCGACCGCCGCGTCGAGGTGCTGTGCGAGGTGTCCGACCGGCAGGCCCGCGCGCACCTCTCCGGTTTCCTCGACGCTGCCTTCGACGACCAGACCGCGGCGTGGGACCTGCAGCCCGACGGCGAATGGCTGCGCACCGGCGATGCCCACCACGACGTCCAGGAGCTGCTCATGAGGCGACTCGCAGACCGCAGCGAGTAGCCGTGCCGCGCCGTACACCGCCCCCGGACGTGCGCGCCTCCGGCGGCGTCGTCTGGCGACACGGATCAGGCGGCAAGGTCGAGGTGGCGGTCATCCATCGGCCGCGCTACGACGACTGGTCACTGCCGAAGGGCAAGCTCGAGGAGGGCGAGACCGAGCTCGGGTGCGCGGTGCGAGAGGTCGGCGAGGAGCTGGGCGCACACGTCGCCGTATCGCGGCGCATCGGCGACGTGACCTACGACGTCCCGCTCGGCGCCAAGAAGGTGACCTACTGGGCGATGCGGCACCTCGACGGCAACTTCACGCCGACTGCCGAGGTCGACGCGGCCCAGTGGCTACGACCGATGGCCGCACGCGAACACCTCACCTACGCCTTCGACCGCCGCATGGTTGCCGACTTCGACGCGGTACCGCTCCCCGACTCGGTGATCCTGCTCGTCCGGCACGCGAAGGCCGGCAAGCGCAGCGAGTGGCGCGGCCGGGACAAACAGCGCCCGCTGGAGCCCGCAGGGGCGGCACAGGCCACACGACTCGCGTCCGTGCTGGCACTCTTTCGCCCGGATCGGATCCTGTCGGCGGATCCGGTCCGCTGCGTCGAGACCGTGCAGCCGCTCGCCGATCACCTGGGGCTTGGCGTCGTCGTCGATCCGGTGTTCGGCGACGACTCGTTCGCCGCGGCACCGCAAGCGACCGAGGACGCGGTGATGGCGCTCGCCAAGCCGGGCAGGGTCAGCGTCTTGTGCAGCCAGGGCGTGACGATCCCGAGCATGATCGACCGGCTCGGGCGCGGCGTGGTCGACTCGGACACCAAGAAGGGTGCGTTCTGGGCACTCGCCGTCGTCGACGGCACGGTCGTGTCGATGGACTACTACCCGCCCGAGTGAGGCGGTGGCCGGTTACTTCTTCTTGGCCGGCGCCTTCTTCGCGGTGGACTTCTTCGTCGCCTTCTTCGCGGGCGCCTTCTTGGCTGTCGACTTCGCAGTTGACTTCGTCGCCTTCTTGGCCGGCGCCTTCTTCGCTGCCGCCTTCGCGGTCGTCTTCTTCGCCGTCGTCTTCTTGGCGGCCGTCTTCTTCGCCGGTGCCTTCTTCGCGGCTGTCTGCTTGCCGCCCGACTTCTTGACGGCGGCGGCCGCCTTGCCCGGCGCATCGCGCACCACATCGGCCGCGTCGCGCACCCGGGCCGCGGCCTTGCCCACGGCCGCCTGTGCTCGCGCCGTGCCCTCCTGGGTGAATCCGCGTGCACCGCTGGCGATCGCCTTGAACTCGGCGCCCGGCCGGAACGCGGGAACTCGCGACGCGGCGACCTCCACCTGCGCACCCGTCGCAGGATTGCGCGCAGTGCGGGCGGCCCGCTCGCGCCGCTCGAACACACCGAAGCCTGAGATCGCGACCTTCTCGCCGCGCGCAATCGCCGCATAGACGCTGTCGATCACCGCGTCGAGAGCCGCCGCTGCGCGCTTCCTGTCACCGTCGAGACGCTCCGCGAGCATCTCGACGAGCTGAGCCTTGTTCGGCACGAATCCTCCCCGGACGGGTCGCTGGTTTTCGCAGCACAACCTACCCGAGCAAGCGACCACTCACGGGACTACGCGCGGCAACCATGGCCTGCGATCTTTCTCATACGTGTTGATCGAGTCCATGTGTTGCAGCGTCAGCGCAATGTCGTCGAGGCCCTCCATCAACCGCCAACGCGTGTAGTCGTCGAGGTCGAAGTCGTGGAACTCGCCGCGCCAGTGCACGCGACGTTCGACGACGTCGACCGTCACCTCGGTCGCCGGGTCGTCCTCGATGTCGTCCCACAGACGCTGCACGACCTTCTCCGAAAGCTGGACGGTCAGCAGCCCGGCCTTGAGCGAGTTGCCGCGGAAGATGTCGCCGAATCGCGGCGAGATCACGACCTTGAAGCCGTAGTCGAGCAATGCCCACACTGCGTGCTCGCGCGAGCTGCCGGTGCCGAAGTCGGGTCCGGCGACGAGCACCGTCGCGGACTTGTACTGCGGTTGGTTGAGCACGAAGTCCGGCTCGTTGCTGCGCCAGGCGCTGAACAGCCCGTCCTCGAATCCGGTGCGCGTCACGCGCTTGAGGTAGACGGCCGGGATGATCTGGTCGGTGTCGACGTTGCTGCGGCGCAGCGGCACCGCGGTGCCGGTGTGCACCGTGAACTTCTCCATGATCGCTTCTCGCTCTCTTTTCCGAGTTGTCCGCCGTACGGCGCGTCATCGCGTCCTGACGGGCGGACAACTCGCGGTGGATCTAGAGGTCTGCAGGGCTGCTGAGGTGGCCGGTGACAGCGGTGGCCGCGGCCACGAGCGGGGACACAAGGTGGGTGCGGCCGCCCTTGCCCTGGCGCCCCTCGAAGTTGCGGTTGGAGGTCGACGCGCTGCGCTCGCCGGGCGAGAGTTGATCGGGGTTCATGCCGAGGCACATCGAGCAGCCGGCCTGCCGCCACTCCGCGCCTGCGGCGGTGAAGATCGCGTCGAGGCCTTCGCGCTCGGCCTGCTGCCGCACCCCCATCGACCCCGGAACGACGAGCATGCGCACCCCGTCGGCCACCGTGCGTCCCTCGATGATCTTCGCGGCTGAGCGGAGGTCCTCGATCCGGCCGTTCGTGCACGAGCCGACGAAGACCGTGTCGACCTTGATTTCGCGCAGCGGTGTGCCGGCGACCAGCCCCATGTACTGCAGCGCCTTCTCCGCAGCCACCCGATCGGCGTCCTTGGCGAAGCTCGCCGGGTCGGGCACGGCGGCCGAGAGCGGCGCACCCTGGCCCGGGTTGGTGCCCCACGTGACGAACGGGCTCAGGCTGCTCGCGTCGAGCACCACCTCGGCGTCGAACTCGGCGTCCGGATCGGTACGCAGGCTCTGCCAGTACGCGACGGCGGCGCCCCATTCGGCGCCCTTCGGCGCATAGTCGCGACCTGCCAGGTAGTCGAATGTCGTCTGATCAGGAGCGACCATGCCCGCGCGGGCGCCCCACTCGATGCTCATGTTGCAGACCGTCATCCGGCCTTCCATCGACATGCCCTCGAACACCGAGCCGCGGTACTCGACCATGTACCCCTGGCCGCCGCCGGTGCCGGTCTGGGCGATGACTGCGAGGATGACGTCCTTCGGCGTGACGCCGTCGGGCAGTTCGCCGTCGACGGTGACCGCCATCGTCTTGGGGCGGTCCATCGGCAGTGTCTGGGTGGCGAGGACGTGCTCGACCTGCGACGTTCCGATGCCGAACGCGAGCGCGCCGAATGCGCCGTGCGTGGACGTGTGCGAGTCGCCGCAGACGATCGTCATGCCCGGCTGCGTGATTCCGAGCTGCGGGCCGATGACGTGCACGATGCCCTGGTTGTCGTGGCCCATCGGGAAGATCCGGACGCCGAACTCGTCGCAGTTGCGGCGCAGCGTTTCGATCTGGGTGCGGCTGACGCCGTCCTTGATCGAGGACGTGCCGACGAGCGGCAACGTGTAGTCGGTCGGCGTGTTGTGATCCTCGGTGGCGAGCGTGAGGTCTGGTCGGTGCACGGGACGGCCGGCGAGGCGCAGCCCGTCGAAGGCCTGCGGGCTCGTCACCTCGTGCACGAGATGCATGTCGATGAAGAGGAGATCCGGCTCGCCCGCCGCGGCGCGCACGACGTGGGTGTCCCAGAGCTTCTCGGCCAGCGTCTTGCCCATGATTGCAATCTCACTATCTGGGATTCTAGTATCGTGACATGGGACAGCCTAGCAGCGGGATCGGGGTGCTCGACAAGAGTGTCGCGATCTTGGCCTCGGTCGCCGGGCAGCCGCGTGCACTCGCCGAGTTGGTCACGGCGACGGCGCTGCCCCGCGCGACCGCGCACCGGCTCGCGGTGGCGCTCGAAGCGCATCGCCTGCTGGGCCGTGATCCGGACGGCCGCTTCGTGCTCGGCCCGCGCTTTGCGGAACTCGCCGCCGCGCTGCCCGATCCACTGGTCACCGCCGCAGGGCCGGTTCTTGCCTGGGTACGGGACGAGTGCGGCGAGAGCGCGCAGCTGTACCGGCGCGACGGCGCGGAGCGGGTGTGCGTCGCGGCCGCCGAGCGTGCGCACGGGCTGCGCACCACGGTGCCGGTCGGCGCCCGGCTGCCCCTGACCGCCGGCTCGGGCGCGCAAGTGATCTGCGCGTGGTCGGATGCCGCGTCGCTGCGCGACGTGCTCGGGACGGCCGCGTTCAGCGGGCGGACGCTGACCGACGTGCGACGGCGCGGCTGGGCGCAGTCGGTCGGCCAGCGCGAGGCGGGTGTGGCGTCGGTCTCGGCGCCGGTGCTCGGACCGGACGGGGAACTGCTCGCGGCCGTGTCGATCTCCGGCCCGATCGAGCGACTCGGCCGCTCGCCGGGGACCCGCTTCGGACCCGTCCTCATGAGCGCCGCCCGACGCCTCAGCACCTCGCCCACGTCTTGAGGTCCCAGTCATCGCGTGGTCACTTCGGCGTTGTCTGGTCACCTATACGGCCTAACTGACCATACGACGCAAAGGGGGACGGTCGAGAGGCGAGTTACCAGGACGTGGCGACGTACGTCGTCTCGAGGTATTCGTCGATGCCCTCGAAGCCGCCTTCGCGACCGATGCCGGACTGCTTCAGGCCACCGAAGGGTGCCGCGGGGTCGGACACGATCCCCCGGTTGAGGCCGACCATGCCCACCTCGAGCCGTTCGCACACGCGCAGCCCGCGCGCCAGATCGCCGGTGTAGACGTAGCCGGTGAGGCCCATCTCGGACGAGTTGGCGATCGACAGCGCGTCATCTTCGTCGCGCACCGGAATGATCGGCGCGACCGGGCCGAACACCTCCTCGACCGCGACGGCCGACTCGCGCGGCACGTCGGTGAGCACGGTCGCCGGGTAGAAGAACCCGGGCCCGTCGGGGCGCTCGCCGCCTAGCACTGCGCGGGCGCCGGCGCCCACTGAACGGTCGACCTTGTCGGCGATGCCTTCGACGGCCTTCGCGGAGACCATCGGTCCGAGCTGCGTCTGCTCGTCCGTCCCGGCGCCGATGCGCAGTTCGGCCATCCGCGCCGCGAGCCGGGATGCGAACTCGTCGGCCACCGACTCCTGCACGAGGAACCGGTTCGCCGCCGTGCACGCCTGCCCGCCGTTGCGCATCTTCGCCAGCATCGCGCCGTCGACTGCCGCGTCGAGGTCGGCGTCGTCGAGCACGACGAACGGGTCGTTGCCGCCGAGTTCCATCGAGCAGTTGACGATGCGATCTGCGGCGTGCTTGAGCAGGATCCGGCCGACCTCGGTGGATCCGGTGAACGAGAGCTTGCGCACCCGCGCGTCGTCGAGGGCGATCCCGACCAGCTCGGAGGAGCGATCGGTCGTCAGCACGTTCACGACGCCGGCGGGGGCGCCCGCCTCGGCGAGCATCGACGCCAGCAGCAGTGCCGTCAGCGGCGTCTCGTGGGCCGGCTTCAGGACGACGGTGCACCCCGCCGCGAGCGCCGGGCCGATCTTGCGGGTGGCCATCGCGGCCGGGAAGTTCCACGGCGTGAGCAGCAGCGCGACGCCGACGGGCTTGCGGAAGGTGAGGATGCGATTCGCGCCCGACGGCGCGGTGCGCAGCTCGCCGCCGACCCGCACCGCCTCCTCGGCGAACCAGCGGAAGAACTCGGCCGCGTAGGTCGCTTCGGCCCGCCCGTCCGTCAGGGACTTGCCCATCTCCAGCGACATCAGATACGCCAGATCTTCCTTGCGCGCCGTCATCAACTCGAACGTCTTGCGCAGCACCTCGCCGCGCTCCCGCGGCGGCGCCGCGGCCCATTCGGGTTGCGCCTGCGCCGCCGCCGAGATCGCGGCCGCGACGTCGTCCGCGCCCGCCCGCGGCACCGCGCAGATCGGCTCACCGGTCGACGGGTTCAGCACGTCGAAGCTGCCCTTCGAGCCGTCGCGCCACTCACCGCCGATGAACTGCTGCGTCGGGGTCCCTGCCGGGAGCGTCATCGTGCACCTCCGTCACCAATGTGCCTGTCCCCAGCTTGCCATCCCTAGGGTTAACCACATGCGGTCGGACGAGCTGCGCGACACCGGTTCGCTGACAGGCACGACGCTCGACGAGATCACCGAGCTCGCGCAAGGCGTCCACCGGGCCGTTGCCCGGCGGCTGTTCCGTGTGACGGGTCAGGTGGGTGAGCCGATCCGGGTCATGCACGACGGCATCTCGGCGATCGCGTACGGCTCCACTCGGCTGGGCGTGAAGTACCTGCCGCCCGTCGTCGGCACCGTCGCCGGTGCAGTGCGCGATCCGGCGGCCGAGTCCGCGCACGACATCCCACACGGCCGGTTCGTCATCGGCGCGGTGAGCGGCTTCCTGGGCGACCGGATGGCGCAGCGGCAGCGGGCGCTCGCACCTGAGATGCGCATCCGGCTGCACCGCGGGCGGTTGCGCCGGCTGACCGCAACCCTGGCCGCAGATGCCGCAGAATCGGGCAACACGACCGGGCGGCTCGTGCTGTTCCTCCACGGCCTGTGTGAGACGGACACGTGCTGGTCGTTCGCCGCGCACCGGCGCTGGGGCGACCGCACCTGCACCTATGGCTCCATGCTGCGCGACGACGGCTGGACGCCGCTGTACGTCAACTACAACAGCGGGTTGCGCGTCTCGGCCAACGCGCGCGAGTTGGCCGAACACCTCGAGGAGCTCGTCCAGCGCTGGCCGGAGGCGGTCACCGAGATCGCACTCGTCGGACACTCGATGGGCGGCCTGATCGCGCGCAGCGCGGCGCACCAGGCGCGCGACCACGACCACGCCTGGCTCGCGAAGCTGCGGCACGTGATCGGTCTCGCCGCGCCGCACCTCGGCGTGCCGCTGGAACGGCTCGCCAACTGGGGCGCGCACCGGCTCGATCGCCTGCCCGAGACCCGCCCGTTCGCCACCTGGCTGAATCGGCGCAGCGTCGGCATGAAGGACATGCGCTACGGCGCGCTGCTCGAGGCCGACTGGTTGGGCTACGACCCGGACGAGCTGCTCACCGATCGCTGCACGCCGGCCGACCTGCTGCCCGGCATCTCGTATTGCGTGGCATCGGCCACGCTTTCGCGCGCGACGCACGGTCCGTTCGCGCACGATCTGCTGGTTCAGCACAGCAGCGCGCACGGCATCGGCAAGGTGCGCACGATCCCGTTCGAGGTCGACCGGACATTCCATCTCGGCGGCCGCAAGCATCACTTCGACCTGCTCGCGGATGCGCGCCTCTACGAGCAGCTCCGGACGTGGCTCAGCCCAGCAGCGGAAGCGTGATCGAGGACGGCGCGGTCGCAGTTCGCTGCACCTGGTAACTGCCGCCGAGCAGTTTCAGCAGCTGCGGCGGGGTCGGCACCAGATGCGGGAAGTCGGTGGTGTCGACAGTGACGCGAATGCGGTGCCCGGGCTCGATCGTCGCGTAGGTCGGAAAGACCTCGATCTCGTATCGGGTGACAGCGCCCTCGCGCACCGCGACGGCCGTCCGCGCGGTGTACGGGTGGTACGGCAACAGCGTCTTGCCGTCGACCCGCCAGCTGCGGGCTCGGTTCAGCGTCCGCGCCGAGCCGAGCAGCGCACCCTGGGTCAGCGGCCGGGACGTCCCATTCGGCGCCACGTCCTCGATGTTGACCACCAACTCGGTCTCGCGGGTGTTCGCCCGCGCGTAGATCGTGGCCGCGATCGGGCCGGCCAGCGTCCGCGCCCGCGCGAACGGCGCCGTCGTGTAGGTGAGCGCGGTCGGTCCGGTCTGGCCGAGCCGGTCGTCGGCGAAGCACGGCACCGGCCTCGGGAATCGGTCGGTGACGAGCGTGAACGCGCCAGTCATCCACTGGTCGACGGAGCGGTCGCAGACCGACGACCCGAGCGGCGCCCACCGGACGCGGTCGGCACCCGTCGAGCGCTGCGGCGCCACTCGCGACAGCGTGCCGTCGTTGCCGGACAGTGCGGTGCCGCTGCGCCGCCCGCTGAAGTAGTACCTCCGTGGCGCGGTTCCGGGCAGCGGGTACGTCGTCGTCTCCGCATACCGCTTGGTGCCGAGGTCGTAGTAGTGCAGCGGCGTCGGCGTGTGCGCCATGCCGGTGTGCGCGCCGCGCAGCCACGTGTCGAACCACTCCAGTTCGAGCACGTCGAGCGTCCTCGGCAGCGCGGCGCCCAAGTGCGTGAACGGCCCGTCCAGCAGCTGGTACCGGCCGGTGACGCGCTGGCCGGCAACCATCGGCGCCGTCACTGTGCGGCCGGCCGCGGCGTTCTGCAGTCCGGCGTAGTTGAGCGGCTCACCGCGCTGGAACAGGTCGTACTCGCCGCCGACGAGATATGCGGGAATGCCGTTGGCGACGATGCGCCGCAGCACGGTGCCCGGGCTGCGCACGTGCCAGGACGCGTTGTCGTAGGAGTCGGGGCCGCCGAGGTAGGTCCGGAGCAGGAATCGCGCGTTGTAGTCGAAGGTGTTGTGCAGGTGCTGCAGTATCGCCCGCGCGGCGTCGGGCAGGCTGGCCGGATCCTCGACCGCGCTCAGGGCCGGGTTCACCAGATTTACCAACGGCAGCAGGGCGCCGAGATACGTCGCGTCGAACTCGACGTCGGGGATCCCGCCCATGAACGAGGTGTCCCGGTACAGGTCGTTGGCCGAGACGATCGGAAAGATCGCCTTGACCGGCGAGTGCCGCCCGACCGCGCCGGCCGTGAGCATCTGATCGATGCCGAGGTACGACGCGCCGTGCAGGCCGACCTTGCCGGACGAGTGCGGCAGCGCCGCGGCCCAGCGCACCAGCGCGACGCCGTCGGAAACCTGCTTCGGGTCGAACAGCGTGAACGTCCCACCTGACGCGCCCGTCCCGCGCACGTCCACCGCCACGTCGAGGTAGCCGCGGCGGACGAAGTACGGGTCGATGCCGATCGCCGACGAGCCGGCGAGCCCGGCGCTCTCCTTGCCGTACGGCGTCTGCGTGAGCAGCACCGGGAACCGGCCCCGCGCGACACGACCGGTCTCCAGATCGGTCGGCATCGCGATGTCGGCGCGCAGCACCGTGCCGTCCGCCATGCGCACCGGCACGTTCAACCGGCGCGCGACCCCGAAGCTCGCTGCCTCAGGCGTCCAGTGCCGGCCGGGAGCCGCGCTCGCGACGATCGCGGCCTGCAGCGGGTCTGTCGCACCGCCCGCGGCGCGCGGTGCCGAGATCGCGACGAGCAGCGCGCCGCCGGCCATCACCACTGCCCCAAATGCCACCGTGCCGCGCTCGGCAGTTCGCATACGGGAAACGTACTCAATTAGTGGAACGTGTTCTAGTCTGCTCGACGTGGACCACGACACGCTCGAAGAGCTGCGCCGACTCAAGTACCGCTATCTGCGCGCGCTGGACCTCAAGCTGTGGGACGAGTTCGCTGCGACGCTCACCCCGGACGTCCGGGCGTCGTACGGGCCGAAGCTGCACTTCGACGGCCGCGAAGCCGTCGTGGCGTTTATGTCGAACTCGCTGCCGCCGTCGATCATCACGGTGCACCAGTGCCACCACCCCGAGCTGCGCATCGACGGGAACTCGGCGACGGGGACGTGGTACCTCGAGGACAAGGTGATCGTCACCGAACAGCGGATGCTGCTTACCGGCGCGGCGTTCTACGACGACACCTACGCGCGCGGCGCGGACGGGCAGTGGCGGATCAGCCGGACCGGCTACGTCCGCAGTTACGAAGCGATCCAGTCGTTGCCGGCCGACTGGAAGCTGACCGCGAACCGCCGGGCCGTCGAGGATCAACCGGCATGACGAAGGTCAAGCCGAAGCCGAAGGGTCTCGACCGGCCGAGCACGACACGCGCGATCAAGCTGATGTCGCGCGTCAACACGCGCGTCTACCGGATCACGGGCGGCCGACTCGGCAGGAAGTGGCGCATCGGCGCCGGCTTCCGCAAGCCGGTGCCGATCTGCCTGCTGACGACGACCGGACGCAAGACGGGTGAGCCGCGCACCGTTCCGCTGTGCTACCTCTCGGACGGCGACCGGATCGTGTTCGCTGCCTCGCAGGGCGGGCTGCCGGCGAATCCGCAGTGGTACTACAACGTCAAGGCCAACCCTGGAGTCGAGATCGAGATCGGCAGGCGCCGGCTGCGCTGCACCGCGCGCGTCGCCACGGCCGACGAGCGCGCCGCGCTGTGGCCGCGGTTGGTGGCGATGTACGCGGACTACGCGTCCTACCAGTCTTGGACCGAGCGCGAGATCCCGGTCGTCATCTGCGAACCAATTGGTTGACGCCCCCGACACGATGAGACGATGCCAGAAGACTTCTTCGGGGCCGACGTCGCGCCGCGATACGACGCCCGCCTCGGCGCGATGGGTGACCCCGCCGTCATCGAGCCGACCGTCGACTTCCTCGTCGAGCACGCGCGCGGGGGCGCCGCGCTCGAGTTGGGGATAGGCACCGGACGCATCGCAGTGCCGCTGCACCAGCGCGGCGTACCCGTGCACGGCATCGACCTGTCCGAGGCGATGCTCGCGGAACTGCGTGCGAAGCCCGGCGCCGAGGGCATCGACGTCGCGGTCGGCGACTTCGCGCACACGACGGTGGAGGGCCGGTTCACGCTCACCTACCTCGTGTTCAACACGATCCAGAATCTGACCAGCCAGGGGGAGCAGGTCGCGTGCTTTCGCAACGTCGCAGACCACCTGGAGACTGGTGGGCGATTCGTGATCGAGGTCCGCGTCCCCGACCTGCAGCGGCTGCCGAAGGGCGAGACGTGTCGCCCGATCGAGGTGCGCGACGACTATGTCGGCTTCGACGAAATTGACGTGGCGGAGCAGCGCATGGTCTCGCACCACTTGCGGTTGCACGACGGACAATTCGAGCGGCATTCCGTCCCGTTCCGCTACGTATGGCCGGCCGAGCTCGACCTCATGGCGCAGCTCGCCGGCATGCGCCCGATCGAGCGCTGGGCCGACTGGCATCGGGCGCCGTTCACCAGCAAGAGCGGGCAGCTCGTCGCGGTGTGGGAGAAGCGCTGACCCCGTTCATGGTGTTTACGCACGGGTGCGGTAAGACTTGGCTGTCCGGCGAACTCCCAGATAGGAGAGAGCGTGAGCCGCAACCCGTACGAAGATCTGCCGAAGGTCGCCAGCTTCGAACTGCGCAGCAATGACGTCGCCGATGGCCAGACGCTGGCCAGTAGGCACGTGTCGGGCGTGATGGGCGCGGGCGGCGAGGACGTCTCGCCACACGTCGCATGGTCAGGTGCTCCGGACGGCACGCAGAGCTATGCGGTCACGATCTACGACCCGGATGCCCCGACCGCCAGCGGCTTCTGGCACTGGGCGGCGTTCAACATCCCGGCCGATGTCAGCGAGTTGGCAAGCAACGCGAGCGCGGACGGGATGCCGGGCGGGGTCGTCCAGCTCAAGAACGACGGCGGCACGGTCGGCTTCATCGGCGCCGCTCCCCCGCCCGGCCACGGCCCGCACCACTACTGGGTCGTCGTGCACGCCGTGGACGTGCCGAGCCTCGACATCCCGGCCGACGGTTCCTGCGCCTACCTCGGCTTCAACCTCTTCATGCACACCCTCGGGCGAGCGACGCTCGTCCCTGTCTACGAAGTGCCTGCATGAGCCAGCAGGTGCGCGGCGCGATCGCGCGCAGCGTCAAGGCGCCAGTCGAGGTCGTGACGATCAACGTCCCCGATCCGGGGCCGGGCGAGGCCGTGGTGCGGGTGCAGGCCTGCGGCGTCTGCCACACCGACCTGCACTACCGCGAGGGCGGCATCAACGACGACTTCCCATTCCTGCTCGGGCACGAGGCCGCCGGTGTCGTCGAATCAGTCGGCGTCGGCGTGGACGAGATCGCACCGGGCGACTTCGTGATCCTGAACTGGCGCGCGGTATGCGGGCAGTGCCGGGCATGCGGACGTGGCGAGCCGCAGTACTGCTTCAACACGCACAACGCCACGCAGAAGATGACGCTCGACGACGGCACCGAGCTGTCGCCCGCGCTCGGCATCGGGGCGTTCGCGGCGAAGACGCTCGTCGCGGCGGGCCAGTGCACGAAGGTCGACGCGGACGCGCCGCCGGAAGTGGCCGGGCTGCTCGGCTGCGGCGTGATGGCCGGACTCGGCGCGGCGATGAACACCGGCGGTATCCGGCGCGGGCAGAGCATCGCGGTGATCGGCTGCGGTGGTGTCGGCTGCGCGGCGATCGCCGGCGCCCGGCTCGTCGGAGCGGCGAAGATCATCGCGATCGACGTCGACGAGCGGAAACTGTGGACCGCGAAGCAGTTCGGCGCCACGCACACCATCGACTCCAAGGACAAGGACGTCGACACGGTCGTGCGCGCGATCCAGAACCTCACCAACGGGCACGGCGCGGACGTCGTCGTCGACGCGGTCGGCCGGGTGGAGACGTTCAAGCAGGCGTTCTACGGACGCGACCTCGCCGGCACGGCAGTCCTTGTCGGCGTCCCCACCCCGGAGATGGCGCTCGACCTGCCGTTGATCGACGTGTTCAGCCGGGGCGGCGCGGTGAAGTCGTCCTGGTACGGCGACTGCCTGCCGTCCCGCGACTTCCCGATGCTGATCGACCTGTTCCAACAGGGTCGGCTGCCGCTGGACAAGTTCGTCAGCGAAACGATCGAGTTGGACGAGATCGAGGCGGCGTTCGAGAAGATGCACAAGGGCGAGGTGCTGCGCTCCGTCGTGGTCCTGTAACCCGCTCGCCCGACCAAACCTCCGCGGGCCCCCGGTGGCGTAGTAAGGGTGTGAGCGAGGCGCTGCTCGGGGAGGGGACGTTGTCGGTCGGCGATGCGCCCACGGAACCGGACCTCGAGGACGCCTTCGACGCCTGGGTCGCGCCGCATCTGCCGGTCTTGTCCGCATTGGCGATCCACCAGGTCGGCGCCGCCGCCGCCGATGACGTCGTGCAGGAAACGCTGCTGCGTGCCTGGCAGCGGCGCGAGACCTTCGACCCGGCGCGCGGCTCGCCGAGAGCATGGCTGGTCGGCGTTCTGATCGACCGCAGCCGCCGGCACCGAGTGCGCGTTCGGCCGTTCAGCCGAGCCATGCCCGCCGGCAACCCCGAGCCTCAGGCATCCGATGCCACCTCTCGGCTCGACGTCGAGCGTGCGGTGCGGCGGCTGCCCGCGCGGCAACGGCAGACCGTCGTGCTGCATTACCTTGCCGACCTGCCGGTGGCCGAGGTAGCGGGATTGCTTCGCATCACCGAGGGCGCAGTGAAGGCGCAACTGCACGACGCCCGTGCCAAGCTACGGCTGCTGCTGGAGAACACCGATGACTGACGACGATCGCATCGACGAACTGCTGCGCGAATGGGGATCGGCACAGCGCGCGAGTGCTCCCGAGGTTCGACCTACGCCGGACACCCAACCGGAGCTGCATCGCCGCCGCTGGATCGCAATGCTCTCGGCAGCCGCGTTGGTCATCGCCTTGGCAATTGCCCTGGTGCTCGCCAACAACGAGACCAATCCCAAACCGGCGGGCGCGCCGACCTCGCCCGTCCTGACATCGCCGCCGCCTCCTGCCCAGAAGGACACGCAGCAGGTCACCTACCACCATCTCGCGATCACCGTCGCGGCCAGTTGGCCGATTAACGACCAGCAATGCGGCAGTCCACGAAGCGACACCGTGCTGGTGCCCGAGGCCATTGCTTTGTGCCAGGCCCCACCGAAGCCCGGCGCGACCTGGGCGGAATTCGGCCCCGACGCCGAGAACTTCTCGCCGGAGAAGGACGCCAGCCGTGCAGACATCACTGTCGACGGTGCGCCGGCGACGAAGTGGACGTACGAGTCGCACGGCGACACAACCTTGGTGATCGACGTGCCGACCGCCGCCGCCGCCGTCTCGATCACGTCTCCGAGTCGCGACGAGGCCGCCCGGCTCGCAGCGACCCTGCAGGTCGTCGATGTGGACGCCCACGGCTGTATCGTGGAGCAGCCCTACCGACCGCTCAAGGACACGCCGCCGCCGAAGGTGCCGGGCGCGAACAGTGAACTCATTCCGGGCGGGCCCACGTCGCTTGCCGTATGCGAGTACGACGGCTCGCTGCTCGGCGGCTCGGGCGTCGTCACGGGCGATGAGCTCGCGGGCGATCTGGCCACGCTGCGCGGCCTCGATGCCGGGCTGTCCCGACAGGACGCGAACGACTACGACCCGGTACTGTGCACAGCTCCCCAGGACCTCTCCGCGGCAGTCGACAAGCAGGGCGGGCAGTGGTTCGCACTGCTCGTCCACTACGCCTCCGGCTCGACGCTCACACTGCACGTCCGAGTCGGGCTCTGCGGCGACCTTGGCGTCAGCAACGGGGCGGTGACGGCGCAATCGGGCCTGCAGCTGGCCGAACTCGTGTTTCGCGTCTCGCACGTCGCCGGCGGCTCCGCCGGACACCTGCACCCGGCGCAGTAGCTCAGTCGGCGGCGCTCAGCGCCTCGACGTCCTCGCGGCTCAGCCGCTGGTAGAGATCGGCGGCTCCCATGTTCTCCTCGAGGTGCGCAACCGAGGAGGTGCCCGGGATCGGCAGCACCACCTGCGCCCGCGCGAGCAGCCACGCCAGCGCCACCTGCGCAGCAGTCGCGTCGTACTTCTTCGCGATGTCGTCGACGACCTCGCCCGGCTCGGCGAGTCGGCCCGCCGCGATCGGGAACCACGGGATGAAGCCGATGCCCTCGCGCGTGCAGTAGTCGAGGACGTCCTCGGACTTGCGGTTCGTCAGGTTGTAGAGGTTCTGCACGGTCGCGATTTCGGTGAGTTCGCGCACCCGCTCGATGTCTTCGATCGACACCTCGGAGAGTCCGATCGCGCCGATCTTGCCCTCGTCCCGCAGCTCGACGAGTGCACCGATCTGGTCGGCGAGCGGCACCTTCGAGTCGATGCGGTGCAGCTGGAACAAGTCGATGCGGTCGAGGCCCAGGCGGCGCAGGCTCAGCTCGGCCTCCTGGCGCAGGTACTCCGGACGGCCGACCGCCAGCCACACGTCGGGGCCGTGCCGCACCAAGCCCGCCTTGGTGGCGATCAGCAGGTTCTCCGGATACGGGTGCAGCGCTTCGCGGATGATCTCCTCGCTGACGTACGGACCGTACGAGTCCGCGGTGTCGATCAGGTCGACGCCGAGGTCTACGGCCCGGCGGAGCACCCGAACGCACTCGGCCCGGTCGGCCGGCTCGCCCCAGATACCGCGGCCGGTCAGGCGCATCGCGCCGAAGCCGAGTCGGTGCACGGAGGTGCCGGCGATCTCGAACGTTCCGGACGCCTGGTTGGTGGTTGCCGTCATCGATACGTCTCCTTCCGCCCTCGTCCTACCCAACTACAAGGCCCGAACGGACCTTCCGGGCGGGTTCGGTACGTTTGGGTAAGTCGCTCGCCGAAGGAGATCGCATGCCCACTCGTACCGCGCGCACCGCCTGGAACGGCACGCTGCAGGAAGGATCGGGGCAGGTAGAGCTCTCCAGTTCGAAGGTGGGCACGTACGACGTGTCCTTCCCGCGGCGCGCCGCCGACGACGCAGACGGGGTGACGAGCCCGGAGGAGATGATCGCCGCGGCGCACTCGGCGTGCTACGCGATGTCGCTGTCCAACGAGATCGCCAAGGCCGGCGGCACGCCCATCTCGCTCGACGTGCGGGCCGACGTCTCACTGGGCCCCGACCCGGCCGGCGGCCTGCACCTGACCGGCATCGTGCTGACCGTGCGCGCCGAACTCGACGGGCTCGATGCCGACGGCTTCCAGCAGGCTGCGCAGACCGCCAAGGCCGGCTGCCCGATCAGCAAGGCGCTCGCAGCCGTCGACATCAGCCTGGACGCGGCACTGGAGCAGTAGGGCGGCGTGTCTGCCGAGTTCTCGGCCGTCACCGCGCTCACCGCAGATTCCGCGGGCCGGTTCAGCGGCGCGATCGATCCGGGTTGGACGATCGACGGCCGGCCGAACGGGGGCTATCTGCTCGCGATGCTCGGCCGCGCCGCTACGGCCGTCGGCCCGCATGCGCACGTCATCGCCGCGAGCGCGCACTACCTGCGCTCCCCCGAACCGGGGCCGGTCGTCGTCGACGCCGAGGTGCTGCGCGCCGGCCGCACGGCCGGCCAGGTGCACGCACGCATGGTGCAGGACGGGCAGCCGTGCATCGAGGCGCTGGTGACGACGAGCACGCTCGACACGGACAGCAAGCCGTACTGGACGGACGGCGCGCCGGAGTTCGGCGGCGCGACGTTAGAGGAGTCGATCCGTCTCCCGCCGGTCAGTCCGGCCGGCTTTCCAGTGTCGATCATGGAGCACGTCGATTTGCGCATCGACCCCGACTCGCTCGGCTTCGCCCGCGGCGCCCCGTCCGGGCGCGGTGAACTGCGCGGGTGGCTCGCCCTTCCCGGCGACGAGCCGTTCGACCCCAATTCGCTGCTCTTCGCGGTGGACGCCTTCCCGCCCGCCACTCTCGACATCGAAACGACCGGCTGGGTTCCCACGCTCGAACTGACGGCTTACGTCCGTGCGTTACCGGCGCCCGGCCCCGTCCGGGTCCTGCACAAGGCGAACTTGATCGACGCCGATCGGGTCGACGAGGTGTGTTGGGTGTGGGACAAGACCGGCCGGCTCGTCGCGCACGGCACGCAGCTTGCCGGTATCCGCTTCGGATAGCAGGACGTCGGCCGTGGTCTGCAGGACAATGATGACCGTGGAGACCCAACCAGGGCGCACCCGCCTCGACACGGGACGCAACTGGCTGGCGCAGAGCCTCGGCGGGCGCGGTTACAAGCGGATCCGCGAAATCGACCTGGATACCCACGCGCTCGCGTTGTGTGCGCAGCAGGTGCTCTGCACCGTCCCGCTGGTCGTCGCGATGGGCGCCGTCCTGCAACGCACGACGGGCCGCGGCGCGGCGTACTACATCACCCGCTTCTTCGGGTTGCACGACGACTCCGCCGAAGCCGTCAACCACCTGTTCGCGCGCGACACCTCGATCAGCACCCTCGCATTGGTGCTGTCAATGGCAGTCTCGCTGGTGCTCTCGACCGGCGTCGCAGCTGTGCAACAACGTGCCTTCGAGCGGATCTGGACGCTGCCGCGGATCGTCAGCTTGCGCTCGTACGCCCGTCAGCTCAGCTGGGCAGTCATGCTGGGCGGTTATTCGATCATCATGCTCGGGCTGAGCCGACTGGGCCGGGAACTCACCGACGACATCGGCCCGATCGGGCTGCTCGTGGTCGCGATCTCGCAGGGCATCGGCACGCTGGTCTTCTACTGGTGGTCGCAGCACTGGTTGCTCGCCAGCCGGGTGACGTGGCGGGCGCTACTGCCCGGCGCGATCGCGGTCGGTGTCCTGACCACGATCGTCTTCCGGCTCACGCGCGTGTTCATGCCGGGGCAAATGACTTGGCCGGTGCGCGCGTACGGGCTGATCGGCGGCGTATTCGTCCTGTCCGTGTGGCTGATGGTGCTCTGCACCGTGATCTTCGGCGGTGTGTTGTTCGGGGCGCTGCTGATCGAACGGCGCGCCCTGGCCGGCACCGACACGGCCTCGCCGCTCACCGACCTCGGGCTGGACTCGGCCGCCGAGGCCGACGAGCTCGGCGACGACGTGCCGCAGCACCGGTGAGCGACGGGCGGTGCGGTGAGGATGGGCGCTCAGAGTGCGGGACTGCTGCTGTTCCGCCGGTCGTCGGACGGCGTCGAGGTGCTGCTCGGGCACATGGGCGGGCCGTTCTTCGCGCGCCGGGACGCCGGCGCGTGGTCGATCCCGAAGGGCGAATACGACGCGGACGAGCAACCGCTGGCCGCGGCACGGCGCGAGTTCGAAGAGGAGTTCGGCGCGCCGGCGCCGTCGTCGACGCTGCTGGAACTCGGCACCGTACGGCAGCGCAACGGCAAGCGGGTGACGGCGTGGGCGGTCGAGTCCGACTTCGATGCGGCGGCCGTTGTCAGCAACACGTTCGAACTCGAGTGGCCGCCGAGGTCCGGACGGGTGCAGAGCTTTCCGGAGGTCGACCGCGCTGAGTGGTTCGACGTCGAGACCGCGCGGACGAAGATGGTGGTCGGCCAGGACGCGCTGCTGGACAGGCTCCTCACGAACCTGCAGTGATCAGAGCTAGCGCTGATCGCCGGGCGGGCGGTCGTCGGACGCCGCGGCACCTGTGTCGAAGTCATAGCCGCACCTCGGGCAGCGCTCGAGGCTGCGATCCTCGCGGACCTCGCCGCAGTGCGGACAGATCACGCCCAGCCAGCACGCCGGGTCGCCGGCCTCCCGCGACAGGTCGTCCTGCACAACTCCAGGGTTGCACGCGGCGCGACACCGCGCCTCTTCCCCTCCGATGTGGGAAGGATTCGGCGTCCCAAGTTGCCCACACCAGAGGGGAAGACGGGAACTTGGCCGGCGGTCAGCGGCCGTCGAGCAGCGGGCGGTCGGGATCCCACGCGTCGTCGGCCTGCCGGCGCCGCGCAAGAGCGCTCAGCGCTTCGAGCACCACCCGGTTCGCCAGCGCGGCAGTGATGTCGGCGTGGTCGTAGGGCGGGCTGACCTCCACGACGTCGATGCCCACCACCGGCAGTTCCAGGCAGATCCGGCGCACCGAGTCGAGCAGCTCGCGCGCGCTCAGGCCGCCCGGCTCGGGCGTGCCGGTGCCGGGCGCATGGCCGGGATCGCACACGTCGATGTCGACGGAGAGGAAGACGCCGTCGCAATCGTCGAGCGCGATCGCGAACGCCTCGGTGAGGCATTCCGGCAGCCCGCGTCGGACCACCTCGGTCATCTCGTACGAGCGCATCCGCTGCTCCGCCATCCAGGCGAGCGTGTCCGGCGGCGGCCAATAGCCGCGCAGCCCGATCTGCAGGAACCGGTCGCCGCGCAGCGCGCCGGACTCGATCAGCCGGCGCATAGGAGTCCCGTGCCCCCATAGCGTGCCGAAGTGGATGTTGCCGGTGTCGGCGTGCGCGTCGAAGTGGATCATCGAGACGCGCCCGAAGCCGAGCACGTGCGCGACACCGCGCGCGTCGGCGTACGCGATCGAATGATCGCCGCCGAGGATCAGCGGTATCGCGCCTGACGCGGCGACGGTCTGCACCGCCTCCTCCAGTGACTCCAACGACGCCATGATGTCGCCGGGCGGCATCCGCACGTCGCCGGCGTCCAGCACCCGCAGATCGCGCAGCGCGTCGACTCGCAGCGCGAGCGACGGCCGCGATCCGTCGTGGTCGAGGTAGTCCGTCGTCCGGATGGCAGCGGGGCCGAATCGCGTACCCGGCCGGTGCGATGTGCCGCCGTCGAACGGCGCGCCCACGATGACCACGTCGGCGCCGGCGAACGACGCAGCGTCCTCGAGATCGCAGCGCTCGACGCCGAGGAACGTGACGTCCGGCCCGAATTGCGCTCCATACCGCGGCACCGGGCCAGCCTACGGCCGGTTGTCGCAGATCATCGACACGACGGTCTCGACGTAGCGCGTCCGCTCGGCCGCGTGCGGCGGGCCGCGCAACGTGTCGAGCAGCGCGACGACCATGCAGCCGGTCAGCGCCTTCGCCGCGGCGTGCACGTCGAGATCGCTGCGCAGGAAGCCGCGGCGCACGCCCAGCCCGAGCATCGGGACGATCATCGTCGCGATCGCGTCGAGCGTGCCAAGGATGCGCTGCAGCATGGCAGCGTCGATCGAGGCTGCGTCGAGCAGGATCATCCGGGCCAGTCGGGGGTCCTCCTCGGCGATGCCGGTGAACAACCGGTTGCCTAGCTCGGTCATGTGGCGCCGGAACTCGTCCTTCGTCCTGGGTGGACGGACGGTGTCGGCGACGACCGCCGTGAAGAACTTCGTGAGCGCGTGGTCGACGACGTGGTCGAGGATGTCGCGCTTGTTGTCGAAGTAGCGATAGAACGTGCCGTGTCCGATGTCGAGGCGCGCCGCGATGTCCGCGATGCCGGTGGCGTGGTAGCCCTGCGCGGCAAAGGTGTCGTACGCCGCCTCGATGATCTCCCGGCGGCGCCGCTCGATCGTCGCGGCGCTGTGGGGTGGGCGGCCACGGCCCCGCTTCGTCTCAGGAGATGGCGCCAAGAATCGGCTCCGACTCGCGAATGCCGGCATCGCTCGGCCGAACGCCGGAGAGCGCACGCGCCGCCTGCTCGGCGCGCAACTCGAGATGCGCCGGCGGCACGTCCTTGCGCCTCGGGACGGCCATCGTGGGTTCCTTTCCTAGATGGGACGGCTGCGCACGCGATCCATCGCGCGCGGACTGATCGCCTCGGCTGCGGCAAGGACATGGCCGACCGCCGGCCGTAACCGTCGCGGCCGGCGCACGATCGCGTCGGCGATCGTCCGCGCCGCTTCGTCCGCGCGCAGCGCCGGGACGTAGCGATATGCCTTCGTCGGCGCGATCATCGGGGTGCGGACGAGCGGCATCCGGATCGTCGTGAACCGGATGCCGTCGTCGAGCACCTCGCCCTGGACTCAGTCCGACCACGCTTCCAGCGCCGCCTTCGACGCGGTGTATCCCGAGAACCGGGCCGGCCGGACCTGCACCGCCCAGCTGGAGACGTTGACGATCTGCCCGCTGCCGCGTTCGCGCATCGACGGCAGCAGCCCCATCGTCACCCGGATCGCGGCCAGGTAGTTGAGGCGCATCAGCCGCTCGAAGTCGTGGAAGCGGCCGTCCGAACGCTCGACGCGGCGCCGGATGGAATGCCCGGCGTTGTTGACCAGCACGTCCACGTGCGCATGCTCGGCGAGCACCTTCGCCAGCATCGCGTCGAGTTGGTCGAAGTCCGTCAGATCACATTGGTACGCGAACGCACTGCCGCCGGCATCGACGATCTCGCCGCGGACGCGGTCCAGCTCGCGGCCGGTACGCGCGACGAGCAGGACGCTCGCCCCGGCGGCGCCGAGCAGTCGCGCGGCAGCTTCGCCGATGCCCGACGACGCGCCGGTAATCAGCACGACCTTGCCCTCGACGGCTCGCTGGAGGGCGGCGCGGCCCGCGAGATCGCGGTGCCGGCCCGCGAGCCCGGTCGGCGCCGCGGCGATTCGATTCCCCGCGATCACGACTCCGCGCAGCCGCCGCTGAATGGCAGACATTCGTCCCGTCCATTTTTCGGAATCAGATGTCAGAGATAATAACGCCTCAAGACCGCCGGGCCGCGGACGATTACCGCGTTGTGACCACTGCAGCGCCGCAGCATGTGATTGACATGCCGGGTTGGCGGCCGATCCTGCGCCAGGTGCTGACGCGCGCGGTGATCGTGTCCCTGCTGCCGATGGGCGTCTTCTACACCACGCTGTCGCTCGCCGGAGTGCGCGCCGCCGCACTCGTGACGGCCGCGCTGTACTACGGCGGTTTGGTCAGCCGCGTCATCCGCCGCAAGCCGATACTGGCGGCCGCAGTCCTCGCCGCGGGCCTGCTCGGGCTGCGCACGATCATCGTCTTCTGCACCGGCAGCGCGTTCCTCTACTTCCTGCAGCCGGTGGCCGGAACCGTCGCCGTCGCCACCACCTTCGCCGCCAGCGCGTTCGTCGGCCGACCCATCCTCGAACGGCTCGCGCACGAGTTCTGCCCGTTCACACCGGAACTGTCCGAGCACCTGCGTTCGGCCCGCTTCTTCAATCGGATCTCGCTCGTCTGGACGATCACCTACGGCGTGAACGCGGTGGGCACGGTGTGGCTGTTGACCACCGCGTCGATGCACGGATTCATCGTCATGAAGGCCGTGCTGGGCCCTGTTCTCACCCTGACGGCGGCGAGTGCCTCCTACCTGCTGTTCGTCTTGACGCTGCGGCAGCGCAATCTCGGCATCCGGTGGGGCACGGTCACCGCTTGAGCTGCCGCCAGCCGCCCGCGCGGTTGTTCGCGATCACCTGCCGGAACATTGCCAGCAATGCTGCTTCGTTGATGACGTCGTCGCGGTAGATCTGCACCGCGCGGGCCGTGGCGTTGCCGTGGCCCTGATTGATGATCTGCTCCGGGTCGTCGACCGTCGGATCGTAGATGAACACGTTGACGTGATCCTTCGTCGCCAGCAGCGCACAGATGTTGCCCGCCAGGACGAAGTACGGCTGCACCGACCGCTTGATCGTCTCCTCGACGCCCGGGTCGGCCGACAGCACCAGCCTGCGTATCCGCTGACAGATCTCCTGTTGCCACGGCGGCAGCGGGTCGATGTAGGCATCCACGCGCGGATCGGTGCGGGTCGTCACCAGAATGAGCCTATGGTGCGGCTGACGGTGCTCGGCAGCTGCGGCGCGTTCCCCGAGCCGGGGCGGGCCTGCAGCGGCTACCTCCTCGAACACGACGGCTTCCGGCTGCTGGTCGATCTCGGTTATGCGGTGGTGCCGCGGTTGCTGGAGTTGATCCGCGCTGAGGACGTCGACGCGGTGGTGATCAGTCATGGCCACCCGGACCACTGCGCCGATCTGAACCCGTTGCTGCGCGCCAGGGTGGTGCGCGACGATCCCGCGCCGCCGCTGCCCGTCTACGCGCCGCCGGGCGCGCTCGACGCGGTGCTTGCGCTCGATCGTCCAGGCATGCTGGACGCCGGCTACGCACTGCACGCGCTGGCCGACGGAGCAGACCTCGAGATCGGCCCGTACCGGGTGCAGACCCGACTCCTGCCGCATTGGCTGCCCAACGCCGGTCTCCGGCTGTCGGCGGGCAGGCGGGTTGTCGCCTACACCGGTGACGGCGGCCCTAGTCCGGACGTGATCGAGCTGGCGCGGGATGCGGACCTGCTGCTGGCCGAGGCGAGCTACGTGGACGAGGTGCCGGAGGATTCGCGCGACTATCTGTCGAGCGCGCGCGTGCAGGGCCGGCAGGCCGCGGCGGCCGGCGCCCATCGGCTGCTGCTGACGCACCTGCTGCCGGGCGTCGATGCGGCTGCGGCACAGGACGTGGCGCGCGTGGAGTACGGCGGTGAAGTGGGGCTCGCTACCCCAGGTCTTGTCGTCGAGCTCGGCTAGCAGGCCGCGAGCAGCGCGTGCGGGGTGCCGCCGACCAGGTCGCGGACGTCGTTGGCCATGTGCGCCTCGTCGTAGTAGCCGTGCGCGGCCGCCGTCTCCGCCCAACTCCTCCCGCGGCCATCGAGCAGGACCCGCTGCATGCGCGCGATGCGCATCAGCCGTTTCGGGCTGTGCCCCGTCGCGGCGATCACGCGCCGGCGGAACTGGCGCTCGCTGTAGCCGCTCGCCCGGCGCACGGCGGCCAGATCGCGCGCCCGATAGGTGGCCCGG
>DASQSE010000095.1:0-4802 GCA_035642535.1 Jatrophihabitans sp.
GCTGCTCAGTCCGTAGGCCCCGACATGTCCGTGGGTCTGCCTAGCCTGGCGGGGTGATGGTGCACGAACTCTCGCGCGCCGAGGCGCGACGGATCGCGATCCGTGCCCAGTTGCTCGACGCGCGCCGCCCGGCGTCGCTGCTGGATGCGGTTCGCGGGCTCACGATGCTGCAGATCGACTCGACCTCGGCCGTCGCGCCGAGCCCTGATCTGGTGGCGTGGAGCCGGCTCGGCGCAAGGTATTCGCCGGAGGAGCTCGAGGTCGCGCGCGACCAGCGGATCCTGGTTGAGCTGCGCACCGTGCTCCGTCCGGTTGAGGACATCGCGCTGTACCGCGCGGAGATGGCGAACTGGCCCGGTATCGGTGAGCTGACGCCGTGGCAGCGGATGAAGGGGGAGTGGGTGGCAGCGAACGACGCCTGCCGCCGCGACATTCTCGCCCGGTTGGCCGAGTCGGGGCCGCTGCCGGCAACCGAGCTGCCGGACACCTGCGTCAAACCGTGGCGCTCGACCGGGTGGAACAACAACCGCAACGTCGGGCAGCTGGTGGAGATGATGGAGGAGCGCGGCGAGATCGCTGTCGCCGGTCGCCGCACCGGCCAGCGCCAGTGGGATCTCGCCTCGCGCGTCTATCCGGATGACCCGGTCGTCCCGGCTGACGAAGCGAGCCGGACGCGCAACGAGCTACGGCTGCATTCCCTGGGTCTGGCGCGTGCCCGCGGCCCAGAGTGCCGGGTCGAACCCGAGGACGTCGGCGAGGTCGGCGAGCCGGCCGTGATCGAGGGCGTGCGGGGCACGTGGCGGGTCGACGTGTCCTATCTCGACGGGTCTTTCGAGGGCCGTACCGCGCTCCTGTCACCCCTCGACCGCTTGATCTACGACCGCAAGCGGATGGCCGAGATCTTCGAGTTCGACTACGCGCTGGAGATGTACAAGCCGAAGGCGAAGCGGCGCTGGGGCTACTACGCACTGCCGATCCTGCACGGCGACCGCTTCGTCGGAAAAGTGGACGCCACCGCCGATCGCAAGGCCGGCGTGCTCCGCGTCGATGCCGTCCACGAGGACGAGCCGTTCAGCCCTTCGCTGCGCGCCGCTGTCGTCGGCGAGATCGAACACCTCGCCAGCTGGTTGGAGCTCGATCTCCGGATGGCGAACTAGGGACTGGTCGAATGGGCCCGACCTTTCTTGGCTTGCCTCGGCGCGGTATACCGAGTATATATACCCGGTATGACAGCAGGTGGGAGAGGGCGATGAGCGTTCGGCACGCATTGCTGGCCCTGTTGAGCGAAGGCCCGAAGTACGGGCTGCAGATGCGCGACGAGTTCGAGCAGCGGACCGGCGAGGTGTGGCCGCTGAACGTCGGCCAGGTCTATACGACGCTGCAGCGGCTGGAGCGGGACGGGCTGGTGGCGTCCGACGGTGAAGGCGAGGGCGCGCAGAAGGCGTACCGGATCACCGAGCAGGGCATCGGCGAGCTCGACACCTGGCTGCGCACGCCGCCGGACCTGAGTTCGCCGCCGCGCGATGAGCTGGTGATCAAGGTGTTGGTCGCGATCCGGGTGCCGGGCATCGATGTGCAGGACGTCATCCAGGCGCACCGCCGGCACGTGGTCGAGCTGATGCAGCAGTGGACGCGGATCAAGCGGGACGCCGCGCCGGAGGATCTCAGCCTCGCGCTGGTCGTCGACGCCGAGCTGTTCCGGCTCGACTCGGTGGTGCGCTGGCTGGACGCAGCGGACAGCCGGCTACGCCGCTCGCACACTGCCGGTGCGGCACCGAAGACGAGCCTGGCGGCGCCGGCTCGGACGCAACGGGAGCGGGTGGTGAGGCGATGACCGCGCTGCAACTGAGCCGGGTGACGAAGGTGTACGGCAGTGGCGCGGGCGAGGTGCACGCGTTGCGCGGCATCGAGTTGTGCGTCGAGCCGGGGGAACTGGTGGCGGTGATGGGGCCGAGCGGCTCGGGCAAGAGCACCCTGCTGACTATCGCCGGCAGCCTGGAGGAGCCCACCGCCGGCGAAGTGAAGGTAGGTGACGTCAGTCTTTCGCGACTGTCCCGCAACGAGCGGGCGGCGATGCGGAGGCGGGCGATCGGCTACGTCTTCCAGGACTTCAACCTGCTCGCCGGGCTGACCGCTTCGGAGAACGTTTCGCTGCCGCTCGAGCTGGACGGCGTCGCCGTGCGGGCGGCGCGGAATGCGGCGGTCGATGCGCTCGAGCGGCTCGGGCTGGCCGATCGGGCCGACCGGTTCCCGGACGAGCTGTCCGGTGGCGAGCGGCAGCGTGTGGCGATCGCACGGGCTGTGGTGGGCGACCGGCATCTGCTGCTCGCCGACGAGCCGTCCGGCGCGCTCGACTCCGTCAACGGCGAGTCCGTCATGCGCTTGGTCCGGGCCAGTTGCCAGGGCGGGGTGGCCGGCGTGGTCGTCACCCACGACGCTCAGCTGGCGTCCTGGGCCGACCGCGTCGTGTTCCTGCGCGACGGTCGGATCGTCGACCAGACCGCTGAGCCGGACGGGCCGGAGTCGCTGCTCGAGGCCGACGCGACGCGATGACCACGACGCTGACTCCGCCCCCGTCGCCGGCTCCGGTCGCCGACGTGCAGTCGCGCAGCGGTCGCGTCGCGCGCCGCGCGATTCGCCGCTGGGCGTGGCGGCTGCTGCGCCGCGAGTGGCGCCAGCAGGTGTTGGTGCTGATGCTGCTCGTCGTCGCGGTCGCGGCAACGACCGTCGGTCTCGGCCTCGTCGTGAACGTGCAGTCCAGCGACCAGGCGGTGCTGGGCACCGCACGCACTCGGATCGACATCACGAACCCAGGACCGCACGTCAGCGCAGAAGTCGCCGCCGCGCGGCGGGCGCTGGGCACCGTCGAGGCGATCGAACACGAGAGTGTGCCGGTGCCCGGCTCGGTCACCCCGGTGGACCTGCGCGCGCAGGACACGCACGGCGTATTCGGCGCCGCGATGCTGCACCTCGTCTCGGGCAACTACCCGACGGGAGCCGGCGAGGTCGCCGTGACCACCGGAGTGGCGGCGACGTTCGATCTCACGATCGGCGCCACCTGGTCGGCGGACGGGCGAACGCTGCGAGTCGTCGGCATCGTCGAGAACCCGAAGAACCTGCAGGACGCGTTCGCACTGGTGGCACCGGGGCAGATCCGGTCGCCGTCCAGTCTGACTCTGCTGACCGATGCCGACGGGTCGGCGGCGACGGAATTCCGCGTACGGAACGGAGCCGTCCAGGGCGTGCTGTCCAACGGTTCGAGTGCCGCACAGGAGCGGCGCGACCAGGCCCTGGCGGTGCTGCTGCTCGCCACGATCGGCCTAACCTTCATCGGCCTGCTGGCCGTGGCGGGCTTCACGGTGATGGCCCACCGCCGCCAGCGCGCGCTCGGCATGATCGGCGCGGTCGGCGCGACCGACCGGCAAGTTCGGTGGGTCATGTCGGCCAACGGAGCGGCGGTCGGCACTGTCGGTGCGACGGGCGGCGTGCTTGTCGGCCTCGCCGCCTGGTTCGCCTTCCGGCCCGCGTTCGAACACGTCGTCGGGCATCGCATCGATCCGCTCTCCATCCCGTGGTGGGCCGTGCTCGCCGGCGGGGTGCTCGCAATCCTCGCCGCGCTCGCCGCCTCGTGGTGGCCGGCGCGGTCGGCCGCGCGGATGCCAATCGTGGCTGCGCTGTCCGGACGGCCCACTCCACCTCGCCCGGCGCACCGTTTCGCGCTGCTCGGCATAGCGCTCGCGGCGATCGGTTTCGTCCTGCTCGTCCTCGCCGGCGAGCGGCACACCGCGCTGTTGGTGGTCAGCGGAATCCTGACGACATCGGCGGGCATGCTGCTACTCGCGCCGCTCGGCATTCGGGCGCTGGCAGTCACGGCCCGTCGCGCACCGGTCGCCGTGCGCCTTGCGATGCGCGACCTCGCGCGATTCCAGGCACGCTCCGGAGCGGCGCTTGCGGCGGCCGGGCTGGCAATCGGGATCGCCGCGACGATCGCGATCAGCGCGGCGGCCGAGCAGGCGAACGACCACAGCCTCACCGGCGGAAACCTGCCCACCGACCAACTGATCGTGTGGCTGGCGGGCAACCCCAGTCAGCCTGGTGGCCCGGCAGAGAGTGTCGCGCCCGCGAAAGGTGGCGGGAGCGCTGCATCCGGCCCCAGCCCGGCCGTGATTGCCAGCGCCCGGAACACTGCCGAGTCGATCGCGCATCAGTTGCACGCCCGGAACGTGCTGCCACTCGATGTCGCGGTTGACCGCACCGCCGAGCTGCCTGCCGGCACCCCGCCCGACGCGGATCAGGGCATCCTCGTCCAGACGGTCACAGACGAACAGGGCAGGCAAGGCTGGAAGCTGCTCGCCTCACCACTCGTGGCGAGTTCCGCGGTCCTCGACTTCTATGGGATCCCGCCGGCCGACATCCGACCGAGCGCGGACATCCTGAGCGCGCGCACCGACCTGTCGGCCTCACACCTCGGCACCGGATTCCGTGGCAACTTCGTCCCGGTGTCGACTCAGGTCCTGAAGGCGCTGCCCAACTACACGTCCGCGCCCAACACGCTCATCACCGAGAAGGCGATGCGGGCACACCAACTCACCGAGCAGCCGGCGGGCTGGCTGCTGCAGGCTGCGCATCCGCTGACCACGGCCCAGATCACCACCGCCCGCCACCTGGCCGCCGCCGGCGGCATCACCGTCGAGACTCGTACCTCGGGTGATCACTCATTGCAGCGGTTGCGCGAGTACGCGACCATCACCGGCTTGCTGGTCGCGCTCGGCGTGCTGGCGATGACGGTCGGGCTGATCCGC
>DASQSE010000096.1:0-7754 GCA_035642535.1 Jatrophihabitans sp.
CCGCGAACAACTCGGCATGCTGCACGACGCGGTCGCCGAACTACCCGACCGGCTGCGCACCGTGATCGAGCAGTACTTCTTCGCGCAACGCAAAATGGCCGACATCGCCGCCGAACTCGGCGTCACCGAATCCCGCGTCTCCCAACTACGCTCCGAAGCACTCACCCTGCTGCGCGCCGGCATGCGCACCGGCGCCGACGACGAACCCACCACCCCCCACACCGGCTCCCGCGGCCAGACCGTCGCGCGCGCGGCTTACTGCGCCGCAGTCGCCACCCGCTCCACGCTCGCCGAACGGCTCAACGCAAGCAATTCGTTGGTCGAGCTCCGAACTGCTTAAGTCCAGATCTTGCCCGCCGATACATAAGGCGTCCGACCCAAGGAGGGGTCGGCTGCCCAACCGGGCATCGAGACTCTGTTAGAGGAGACAAACAATGAGTCTGCGGATCAACACCAACGTTGCTGCGCTGAACGCGTACAACAACCTTGCTGCGAACCAGGCCAAGCAGGCCAGCGCGTTCGAGCAGCTGTCGAGCGGCCTCCGCATCAACAAGGCGGCCGACGACGCGGCTGGTCTGTCGATCAGCCAGGGCCTGACCAGTCAGGTCAACGGCCTCACCCAGGCGACCAGCAACGCCCAGGACGGCATCAACGTCGCCCAGATCGCCGACGGCGCGCTCGGCACCGTGCAGAACATTCTGCAGCGCATGCGCACCCTGGTCGTCCAGGCCAGCAACGAGGGAACCCAGGACTCCTCGTCGCTGACGTCGATCCAGGGCGAGGTCAAGGCGCTCAACGGCCAGCTGGACAACATCGCGGGCCAGACGAAGTTCGGCGCCACCAACCTGCTCGACGGCTCCTACACTAAGAACTTCCAGGTGGGTGCCAACGGTGGCGACGTCATCGGCCTGGACCTGCAGAAGGCGGACGTCAAGTCGGCCACGCTGGGCAACGCGACCACGACGCTCAGCGCGTTGAAGATCGCAACGAACGCGTTCTCGGCAGCAGTTGGCTACACGAACGACGGCACGGCCACGTCGGACACGCAGACCGACCTGGACGCGATCGACGCCGCCATCGGGACCGTCTCGACGGCTCGCTCCGGCATCGGTGCCACGCAGAACCAGCTCAACTACACGGTGAGCAACCTGCAGACCGCGATCACCAACGTCACGTCGTCCCGGTCGAACCTGACCGACGCCGACCTGGCCGCCCAGGTGACCGCCATGACCCAGGCGCAGATCCTCACCTCGGCCGCCACCTCGGTGCTGGCCCAGGCGAACTCTGCTCCGCAGGCCATCCTCAAGCTCCTCCAGTAGGAGTACGTGCGATGACGGGCGAGCGGACCACGCACATAGTCCGCTCGCCCCGATTCGTTCCCGACAAGACCTCTGAACTGGAGTTGGACCGATGACCTCGCCGAGCAGCTTCAACGTCTCAGGCCTGCTGGGTACCAACTCGATCGACACCACCGCGCTCGTCAGCCAGCTGATGCAGGCGCAGGCGATCCCGCAGACCCAGCTGAAGAACCAGCTATCCACCCAGCAGTCGATCCTGTACGCCTACCAGCAGCTGAACTCGAAGTTCACCTCGCTACAAACCGCGGCCCAGGCACTCACCGACGCGAACGCGTGGGCGGCCACGGCGGCGAAGTCGTCGGCCGCGAGCGTCGTCGCAACGTCCAGCACGTCGGCGAGCACCGGCGCCACGACCTTCGACGTCACACAGCTCGCGACTGCGCAGATCAGCACGGTGGCGGTGGCCGGTGACGGCACCGTGACCGCCGACCCCACGAAGATCAAGATTGGCTCGACCACGCTCACGGACGTAGCTTCCGGTAGCGCTACTGACGTGGCGGCAGCGATCAACAAGGCCAACCTCGGCGTCCGTGCGGCCGTGGTCAACACCGACGGCGGTACGCTGCTGCAGCTCACGTCGACGACCATCGGCGAAGCCGGCGCGTTCGCGGCGAGCGGATTCGACACGTTGCCACTCTTGGTGGTCCCACCTCAGAACGCGCAGATCACGGTCGGTGGCCCAAGCCCGAACGCCTACATCGTCACCAGCCCGACCAACACGTTCACCGACGTGATCCCCGGCGTGACCTTCTCGGTGTCCGCACTCGCCAGCAACGTAACGATCACCGTCGCATCCGACAGCTCGTCTCTCAGCGATCAGGTGAAGGCGATCGTGGACGCCGCGAACGTCGTCCGCACCGAGCTCGGCGTGGACACCGGCAAGGGTGCGGTGTTGCAGGGCAACTTCCCACTGCAGCGGCTGTCCCAGGGCCTCACGTCCACGGTGAGTCAGGGCACCGCGACCGGCCAGACCCTGAAGACCTACGGGATCGACATCGACAAGAGCGGCGTGCTGTCCTTCGACGCGGCCGCGTTCGCCAAGGCATACGCAACCGACCCGTCCGGAACCAAGGATGGGATCTTCGGCGCGTTCGCGCCGGCCATGAACACGCTCGCGGACCAGGCGATCGCCCCGGTCACGGGCACTGTCACCCAGGGTATCGCGGAGGCGAACACCGCATCCGACTCGCTGAACAAGCAGATAGACGCGTGGACTACCCGGCTCTCGGACATCCAGACCAGGTTGCAGACGAAGTACGGCGCGATGAATGCCGCACTCGCCAGGCTGCAGTCCCAGTCGACGTATCTCACCAGCATGCTGAAGAGCCTCAACTCAAACTCCAGCTCGAGCTCGAACTGACCGGGAATCGACGATGTCCGACGACCTGCGCGCCCGCTTCCTGCGCGATCGTGTGCTGACCGCAACGCCGGCGCAGCGCGTGGTCATGCTCTACGACCGCCTCGCGCTGGACATCGCCCGCGCCGGCGCCGGCGCCGCCAAGACGGCGGATATCGACCACGCGGTGCAGATTGTCGTCGAGCTCCGGTCCAGCCTGGACGTCACAGCCGGCGGTCCGGCGGACAACCTGGCGTCGATCTACGCCCACCTGATCATCGAGCTGCTCGCCATCCGCGGCGGTGAACGCGACCGGCTGCCCAAGGTGGCGGCGATCGTGGAGTCGCTGCGCCAGGCGTGGACGCAGGCGGCCGAGCAGGTCCTTGCACCCCCGCAACCGGGAGCGCAGGTCGGCTGATGGAGACGCTGCCCACCTGGGACGAGGTGCTCGCGGCAGTCGAGGCCGACGCGGATCGCGCCGCGGCCCTGCTCGCAGCGCCGCCGGAGGCGCCGCTACCGGCCGACGGCGCGCCGCTGATCCTCCCCAACCTCGGCAGCATGCCCGCCGTCCCGGAGCGGCTCCGCGAGCGCATCGAGACGCTGCGCGACCGCATCGGCGAACTCCAGCGCGAACTCACGGACGCGCTGCGCGAATGGCACGTACCGGCACCAGTCGGGCAGGTCCGGGTCGCCGCGGCGCCGCAGTACCTCGACCGCGCGCTGTGACCTGACAGGACCAACGTCCCCGACGGCTAAAGGCGCGGGCTACCCAGCCGATCAACCTCGTGAGCACGGACTAGCTCATTGGAACGCCGACGGATTGGCGGACCGTGTCGGAGGTTCCAAGTGCTCGACGACGTCGCGTCGGTGTCTCTGCAAACTGCGATCCTCGGATTGGGCACCCGCCAGCAGGTCACCTCGAACAACATCGCCAACATCGAGACGCCGGGCTTCACTGCCAGCACCGTCTCGTTCGAGGGCAGCCTCGCGGACGCCATCGCGACCGGCTCGCCCACCGCTGCCGATGTCAGCGTCACGCCGAGCAACGCGCCGGCGGCGGCCAACGGGAACAACGTCAACCTGGACGACGAGATCGTCACCGCGACCAAGACCGGCCTCGAGGAGCGACTGCTCACCGGCGCGCTGACGAGCAAGTACGGCCTGATCAGCACGGTGCTGAAGGGCTGATGGTCATGTTCGACGCAATCAACACCTCGGGCACCGGATTGACCGTCTACCGCACCTGGGTCGACGCGATCGCCAACAACATTGCCAACGTCAACGACGTCTCGCCCACCTCGGGCGCCGCGTTCCAGGCGCAGTACGTCCAGGCCCAGCCGGTCGAGGCCGGGCCGGACGGCGTGGGGCACGGCGTGGAGATGACGGGCTTGAAGACGTCCAGTGCGAATGGCATCCCGACCTACGACCCGCAGAACCCGCTCGCCGACGCGAACGGCTACGTCCGCCGTCCGGACATCGACATGGGCGAGCAGATGGGCAATTTGATCATGGCGCAGCGCGCCTTCGAGGCGAACGCCAACCTCGTCGACCGCGAGGCCGAGGTCTACAAGTCCGCGATCGACATCGGCAAGGGCGTGTGACCATGACATCACCGATCGCGCCGATCGCGGCGATCTCGCCGGTCACCCAGACAGCGCCTGCGAGCGCCGCTTCGGCGACGCCCTCCACGTCCGGTTCCGACTTCGCCGCGGCGTTGGGCCATGGCATGGACGCCGTGACCGCCACCCAGAACACCGCCGACGGGCTCGCCGTGCAGGCGGCCACCGGGGCGCTCGTCGACCCGGCGCAGTACACCATCGCCGCCACGCAGGCGGCCTTGATGACCCAGATGGCCACCACGCTGGAGAACAAGGCCGTGACCGCGTTCAACACGATCATGGGGATGCAGGCCTGACATGAAAGATCAGATTCTCGCCTTCGGCCAGCGCATCTGGGCGGACTTCCGCGCGTTCTCGCCAGGGCAGAAGGCCGTCACGGTCCTCGCCGGGCTCGCGCTGCTCGTCGGCGGCATCCTCTTCGCGACGTGGAAGACCTCTCCGCAGTACGCGCCGCTCTACACGAACCTCGCGGCCAGCGACGCCAGCGCCATCGTCGACAAGCTCAACGCGGCGGCCGTGCCGTACAAGCTGGATGCCGCAGGCACCGAGATCCTGGTGCCGCAGGACAAGGTCTACTCGACGCGGCTCACCGTGAGCGCGGCCGGGCTGCCCGCCTCCGGACAGTCGGGCTACGACCTGCTGGACAAGGAAGGCGTCACCACCTCCGAGTTCAAGCAGCAGGTCGATTTCCAGCGAGCCGTGCAGGGCGAGCTCGGCACCACGATCCAGTCGATCGGCGGCGTGCAGAGCGCCACGGTGCAGCTCGCGATCCCGCAGCAGAACGTCTTCAACGACGGCAGCCAGAAGCCGAAGGCCGCCGTCATGCTCACGCTGGCGCCGGGCACCCAGCTGACCTCCCAGCAGGTGCAGTCGGTGGTCTACCTGGTCAGCTCGAGCGTGCCGGACATGTCCGCCGACGACGTCACCGTGACGGACGCGAGCGGTGACCTTCTCGCGGCCCCCGGCCAGGGCGTCTCGGGCACCGCGGGCACCGACGCCCAGACGGCGCAGGTCGCCGACTACAACTCCCGCAAGCAGGCCCAGCTCGAAGCCTTGCTCACGCCGCTCGTCGGCGCCGGCCACGCAGTCGTCACCGTCGACGCCGACCTGAACTTCGACAAGATCAACACCACCCAGCACATCTACACGGACCCGAAGACGCCGCCGATCAACGACGAGAAGAAGCAGGAGTCGTACAACGGCGGGCAGGGCAATGGAGGCACGCTCGGCGCCGGTACGCCGGCCGGCTCCGGCACGTCGAACGGCAACGGCACCTACAACAGCACGACCGAAACGCAGAACAACGCGCTCAACGAGATGACGCGCACGATCGACAGCGCGCCCGGCGCGGTGAACAAGCTGGCGATCGGCGTGCTGCTGGACAGCTCGGTCAAGGGTATCGACGTCGCGCGCATCACCAACCTGATCAAGTCCGCCTCCGGTTACAACGCCTCCCGCGGCGACTCGCTGTCGATCCAGGCAATGACGTTCGACCAGTCGGCGGCCAAGGCGGCCGCGGCGCAGTCGAAGGCGGCGGCCAACGCCGCAGCAGCCAAGGCCGCGAAGGACCGAATGACGTCGCTCGTCAAGCAAGGCGCGTTGGCGATCGGGCTGCTCGCGCTGGTCATCGGAACCTGGCTGGCCAGCCGAAAGCGGAGGCGTTCGAGCCCGCCGCCGAATGACGACCTCGGGCTGTTCCACGACGAGCCGGTGACCGACCTGACGCCGGCCGTGCCGCAGCCGTCGCCGATGGCCGCCGAGCTCCAAGAGGCAGCCGCCCGGCGTAACGCGCTGGTGGCGCTCGCCGAACAGCAGCCGAAGGACGTCGCGACCGTCCTCTCCGGCTGGCTCAGCAACGGCAAGGATTCCGACCTCATCAACACCAGGAGCCCGCGATGACAGTCATGGAAGCCGAACCCGAACTCGCCCAGGTCGTCGCACTGCCCGGCGTCCCGCAGACCCCGGCAGCCCAGCCGACGCGGCCTGATCCGCTGCTCGGTATGACCGGTCGGCAGAAGGCCGCCGTGCTCGTCCTCCAGCTCGGCAAGACCGAGTCGGCTCGGGTGCTCGGCCACCTCTCGGAGAGCGAGCTCGAGGACCTCTCGGCGGACATCGCGCGGATGGGCAGCGTTCCGCCCGCGGTGTCTGCGGCCGTGCTCGCCGAGTTCGCCGGCATGCTCGCCAGCGGCGGCGCGACGACGCGCGGTGGCATCGAGCTCGCTCGCGAACTGCTGCTCGCGGCCGTCGGCCCGGCGCGCGCGGAGGAGATGCTTGACCGACTGTCGCAGGCCTTCGTCGAGCTGCCGTTCGCGTTCCTGCAACACCTCGACGCCCGGCAGGTCGTGTCGTTCCTCTCCGACGAGCACCCGCAGACCATCGCGCTCGTGCTGGCGCACCTGCCGGCCGGCCCGGCCGCCGCCGTGCTCGCCGGCCTGCAAGCTCAGCTGCAGGCCGACGTCGCGCACCGCATCGCGGTCATGGACCGGACGTCCCCCGATCTCATCCGCAAGGTCGAATCGGCACTTGAACGCCGGTTGTCCTCGCTGGGCGTCGCGAGCGACCTTTCCGCGGTCGGTGGCGTGCGCCCGCTCGTCGAGATCATCAACCGCGCCGATCGCGGCACCGAACGAATGATCCTCGACGGCCTCGAACAGCGCGACCCGGCGCTCGCCGAAGCCGTGCGCGGCCAGATGTTCATGTTCGAGGACCTCATCGGCCTCGAGGACCGCGCCATCCAGCTCGTCCTTCGCGAGGTGCAGATCAACGACCTCGCGACGGCGCTCAAGGGTGTGCCCGACAACGTGCGCGTCCGAGTGCAGCAGAACATGTCCGAGCGCGCGGCGCTCACGCTGGCCGAGGAGATCGAGGTGCTCGGCCCGGTGCGTGTGCACGTCGTGGAGGAGGCACAGGCCGCGATCGTGCGCGTGATCCGCCAGCTCGAGGAGAGCGGCCAGATCGTCGTCGGCAGAGGAGACGAAGATGAGTTCGTTGCCTGAGACGTCGGTCTGGGAGCCGGCCGAGCTGCGGGCCGACGCCGTTCCGGCATCACCGGCGCCGTCGAACCCTCCACAGTTCGAGGTGAGCACTTCGGCGGGTGTTCCGGAGCGGCTGCTGCGTCCCGCCCGCGCCGCTGCGCATGCCGCCGGGTACGCGGCCGGCTGGGCCGACGGCATGCACGCGGCCAAGGCACGTGCCGAAGTCGCCGCCGAGCAGGCGCGCGCCGAGCTGGACGCGCGACAGGCCGAGCAGCGCGTCGCGGTGCAGCGCGGACTTGCCGGCCTGGACGCCGCGGCCGAGCGGCTCGAGCGGATCGCGCTGCCCGGCGCGGAGGAGCTCGAGTCGGTTCTGCTCGAGGCCGCCTTCGGCATCGCCGAGGCGCTCGTCGGGCACGCGCTGCGCGACGACGAGAAGCGCGCGCCGGCTGTGCTCGCCCGCGTCCTC
>DASQSE010000097.1:0-96428 GCA_035642535.1 Jatrophihabitans sp.
GGCGGCAAGGCCACCGTCGTCAACCTCACCAACCACGCGTACTTCAACCTGGCCGGTGAAGCGTCCGGATCGGTCGCCGACCAGTTGCTGGCGATCAACGCGAACACCTACTCGCCGATCGACACCGACTTCATCCCGACCGCGCCCTTCGCGCTGCCGGTAGCAGGCACGCCGTTCGACTTCCGGCGGCTGAAGGCGATCGGCCGGGACATCACCGACCTGGCGATGCCGGACGGGACGAACGGCACGTTCAAGCAACTGGTCATCGCGCACGGCTACGACCACAACTGGATCCTGAACGGGTCGGGATACCGCCTGGTCGCGGTGGCCACGGAGCCGCGCACCGGCATCACGCTGCGCACCCACACCGACCAACCGGGCGTGCAGTTCTACTCCGGCAACTTCCTGGTCGGCGACCTCACCGGAACCGGCGGAACCAGCTATCGCCAGACGAGCGGGTTCGCCCTGGAGACCCAGCACTTCCCGGACACGCCGCACCACCTCGGTCAGGCGGGCTGGCCGTCGGTCGTGCTGAACGCCGGCGACACGTTCACCTCGACAACGACCTATGAGTTCACGACGCAAGGACATGAGATCAACATGTCCTTCTAACGTGACGACGCGGCGAGGCCGTGGCTGGAAGTTATGATTGCCTGCGATCGTATGCAGTGATTGTCTGGACGAGTCAAACACTGGGGGGTGGCGGTTGGCGACCGAGAGAACGCGGCGAACCGGCCGTCGGGCGGCCGAGTCCACCGCACCGGCGGCCCGCGGCCGGCCCGTGACGATGCGCGACATCGCGCGAGCGACGAACCTGTCGCAGAGCACCGTCTCGCGCGTGCTCAACCGGACGCCGACGATCGTGCCGATCGCCGAGGACACGCGTGAGCGGGTGCTCGCGACCGCGATGGCGCTCGGCTACCGGCCCAACCCGCTCGCGCGCGGGCTGCGCGGGGCGAGCACGATGCTGCTCGGTGTCATCGTCCGCGACATCACCGATCCGTTCTTTGCCGGCGCCGTCGACGCAGTCACCGCGGCCGCGGCCGGCCGCGGCTACAACGTCGTGCTCGGCCACGCGCACGCGCGGGCCGAAGAGGCGATCACGCTGTGGGGTGTTCTCGAGGCCCGGCACTGCGACGCCATCCTGCTGCTCGGTGACATGCGCGATCAGCCGCGGTTGCTCGAGGACCTCGCCGGCGCGCATGTGCCGGTCGTCGCGCTGTGGCAGGGCACGCAGGCCACCGGGGTGGCGTCGGTCGCCGTCGACAACGAGGCCGGGATCCGCACCGTCCTCGACCATCTCACCGAACTCGGGCATCAGCGGATAGCGTTCGTCGGCGGCCGGCGCCTCGGCGACATCAAGGAGCGCGAGGAGACGTTCGTGCGCTACTTGGTCGACAAGGGAAGCGCGCCGCGCGACGGCTACCTCCGGCACGGCAGCAACGATCCGGAGAGCGCGATCGCCGCGCTCGAGCAGTTGCTCGCGCTCTCCGAGCCGCCGACCGCCGTTGTGGCCGCCACGGATGTCCTCGCGATCGGGCTGCTGCACGCGGCGCATCGGCACGACAAACGGGTGCCCGAGCAGCTCTCGATCACCGGCTTCGATGACATTCCGATGGCCGCCTACACCGTGCCGGCGCTGACGACGGTGCGGATGCCGGTGCGCGAGATGGTCGAACAAGCCGTGCAACTGGCGCTCGACGGACGGGCCACGAGCGCGGCGCGATCCGTGCCAGTGTTGCGTCCGACGCTCGTGGCGCGTGCCTCGACCGGCCGGGTCGCGGGGTGAGGACGGCATGGCCGGCACATACTGCGTAGGCGTCGACTTCGGCACCGAATCAGGCCGCGCGACGCTCGTCGACGTCCGCACCGGAGAAGAAGTTGCGACCGCGGTGTACGAGTACGAGAACGGGGTGATCGACGAGCACCTGCCCTCCCCCGACGACGACGTACGCCTCGGCTCCGACTGGGCGCTGCAGGATCCGCAGGACTACATCCGCACCTTCCAGGTCGCGGTCCGCTCGGTGCTTACGCGGTCCGGCGTCGATCCGGCGGACGTGATCGGCATCGGCACCGACTTCACCGCGTGCACCATGCTCCCGACGACCGCGGACGGCACCCCGTTGTGTGCGCTGCCCGAGTTCCGGCGCCGCCCGCACGCCTGGGTGAAGTTGTGGAAGCATCACGCCGCGCAGCCGCAAGCGGATCGCATCAACGCGGTCGCCCGAGAGCGCGCCGAGCCGTGGCTGGCGCGCTACGGCGGCAAGATCTCCTCCGAGTGGTTCTACGCGAAGTCGCTCCAGATCCTCGATGAGGCGCCCGACCTCTATGCCGCGGCCGACCGGCTCGTCGAGGCCGCCGACTGGGTGATCTGGCAGCTCACCGGCGTCGAGACACGCAACAACTGCACGGCCGGCTACAAGGCGATCTGGTCGAAGCAGGACGGGTTCCCGTCCGACGCCTACTTCGCGGCGCTCGACCCGCGCTTCGAGCACGTCGTCGACGAGAAGATGTCCCGCGCGATCAGTCGCATCGGTGATCGGGCCGGGGTGCTTACCCCACAGGCCGCCGAGTGGACCGGGCTGCGGCCGGGCACTGTGGTGGCCGTCGGCAACGTCGATGCGCACGTGTCGGTGCCCGCGGCAACGGTCGTCGCGCCGGGCACCATGGTGGCGATCATGGGCACCAGCATCTGCCACATGGTGCTCGGGCATGAGCAAACCAGCGTCGAGGGCATGTGCGGGGTGGTCGAGGAAGGAATCGTGCCCGGCCTGTTCGGCTACGAAGCCGGGCAATCCGGGGTGGGCGACATCTACGCCTGGTTCGTCGAGCATGCCGTCCCGCCCGAGTACTACGAACGCGCACGCTCGTCCGGAACGGACGTGCACCGCGTTCTCGAGGCGGACGCAGCCCAGTTGCGGCCCGGCGAGTCCGGGCTGCTCGCCCTCGACTGGTGGAACGGCAACCGCTCGGTGCTGGTCGACGTCGACCTGACCGGCGTGCTCGTCGGCGCGACCCTCGCGACGAAAGCACCGGAGGTGTATCGCGCGCTGATCGAGGCGACGGCGTTCGGCACCCGCGTCATCGTCGACGCGTTCGAGGCGAACGGCGTGGCCGTGGACGAGATCGTGGCGGCCGGCGGGCTGCCGGAGCGCAACCAGTTGCTGATGCAGATCTACGCGGACGTCACCAATCGCGTCTTCCGGGTGCCGGCGTCGAGCCAGACGCCGGCGCTAGGCTCAGCGATGTTCGCGGCCGTCGCCGCCGGCAGCGAACGCGGCGGATACGACACGATCGTCGACGCAGCCTCCCGGATGGCGCGGCTGGGCGAGACGACCTACCGACCGAACCCCGAACACCGCGCCGTCTACGACGAGCTCTACGACGAGTACCGCACGCTGCACGACTACTTCGGGCGCGGCGCGAACGACGTCATGAAGCGGCTCAAGGCGCTGCGTGCGCGAGTCGCCGCATCGGCCGAGGCCAAGTCATAGCGAGTGCGCGTAAGAGACGTCGTTCCAGCGGAGTTCTCGCCGTAGCCGGTTCGCGGTGGTGTCGCTGCCGATCGTGACGAGCTCGATGCCGGCGATCTCGGCGAGATCCTCGACGGCCTCGATGGACAGCGCCTGGGTGAAGCAGGTGTGGTGCGGGCCGCCGGCCAGCAGCCACGACTCCGCGGCAGTCGCGAGGTCGGGGCGCGGCACCCAGACAGCGTGCGCGACGGGCAGCCGCGGCAGGTCGGCCTCCGGGGCGACGACATCGACCTCGTTGGCGACCAATCGCAGCCGAGTGCCGAGGTCGGCCAGCCCGAGCGTGAAGCCCGGGCCCGGCGGGGCCGAGAAGACCAGCCGCACCGGGTCGGCCCGGCCGCCGATCGCGAGCGGATGGATCTCGCAGCTCGGCCGCGCGGCGGCGATGGACGGGCAGACCTCCAACATGTGCGCGCCCAGGATCTGCGGCGCTTCGCCGCCGAGGTTGTACGTGTAGTCCTCCATGAACGACGTCCCGCCGGCCAGGCCCTCGCTCATCACCTTGAGCAACCGCACCAGCGCCGCCGTCTTCCAATCGCCCTCCGCGCCGAAGCCGTAGCCGTCGGCCATCATGCGCTGCACCGCGATGCCGGGCAGCTGCGGCAACGTGGCGAGATCCTCGAAGGTGTCCGTGAAGGCGAACGCGCCGACGTCGTCGAGGAAGCCGCGCAACCCGAGCTCGATGCGTGCGGCGTCGCGCAGCGAGGCGTGCCGCGCCCCGCCGTTGCGCAGTTCCGGAACGACCCGGTATTCGTCCTCGTACTGCTTGACCAGCACGTCGACGGCTGCGTCGCTGACGGCGTGTACGCGCTCGGCAAGCTCGCTCACGCCGTAGCCGTTGACCGCGAAGCCGAGCCGAAGCTGCGCCTCGACCTTGTCCCCCTCGGTGACCGCGACCTCGCGCATGTTGTCGCCGAAGCGGGCGATCCGCAGCCGGTGCGCCTCGTGCCACCCGTGCGCGGCGCGCGTCCACACGCCGACGCGTCGCTGCACCTCGGCGTCGCTCCAATGCCCCACCACGATCTTGCGCGGCCGGCGCAGCCGGGTGGCCAGGTAGCCGAACTCCCGGTCGCCGTGCGCGGACTGGTTGAGGTTCATGAAGTCCATGTCGATCTCGGCCCACGGCAGCGCCGCGTTGTGCTGCGTGTGCAGATGCAGCAGCGGCTTCTGCAGCGCGGACAGCCCGGCGATCCACATCTTCGCCGGCGAGAACGTGTGCATCCACGCGATGACACCGATGCAGTCGTCGTCCGCGCCGGCTTCGAGGCAGACCCGCCGGATCGCGTCCGCGGTCGTCAGCACGGGCCGGCCCACGATGCGCACCGGAACCGCGTCCGCACCGTCCAGCCCGGCGACGACGTCAGCAGCCTGCGCCTCGACCTGCCGCAGCACCTCCGGGCCGTACAGATGCTGACTGCCCGTCAGGAACCAGATCTCGGGAGTCATCCCGCGAACCTGCGCTGTAAGAGGGCGTGGACGCTGATCGCGGCGAGGATGATCGCGCCGTAGATGAACTGTGTCCAGAAGGCCTCCAACCCGACCGCGACGATCCCCGCCTCGATGCCGCCGATCAGGAACGCGCCGACGACCGTGCCCCAGACCGTGCCGCGCCCGCCGAACACCGAGGTGCCGCCCACGAAGACGGCAGCGAGGGCCGACAGCAGGAAGCCGGATCCGCCGTTCGGAAAGAAGTTGATCAAGGCAAAGCTGTTCATCATCCCGGCCAGCGCCGCTGATATGCCGGTGAGGACGAACAGGATGATGCGGGTGCGCACGATCGGGATGCCCATCAGGCCCGCGGCCTGTCGGTTGTCACCGATGACGTGCGCGTTCTGCCCGAGCCGGTGCCTAAAGAGCAGCACCCACGTCACGACGGCGAGGACCACGAACCACACGAACTTCATCGGGAAGCCGTACCACTTGCCGACGAGCAGCCGTCCCGGCGTGCTGTCGAGGGTTTCGAGCAACGTGTAGCTCTTGCCGTTGACAAGCACGAGAGTCAGCCCGCGGTAGAGGAACTGCGTGCCGATCGTGACGACGAGCGCGGGGATCCCGATGACGGCGACGAAGAAGCCGTTCACGAGTCCCGCCGCGGCGCCGATGGCCAGCGTGGCGAGCACGCCGAGCCAGATGTTGTGGGTCGTGTGCTCGACACCGATGTAACCGACCATCCCCAGCGCGAAAATGGACGGAAACGACAGGTCGATGTCGCCGGCCACGATCAGCATGGTCAACGCGAGCGCCATGATGGCGAAGTACGGAATGGTCTGCGCGTAGGCCACGTAGATGCGGCTGTGCAGGAATGTCTCCGGCGCCAGGATCGCGAAGATCAGCCACGTCAGCACGAATGCCGTCGTGATGCCGATCTGGCTCGCCCAGGACACCGTCAACGACCTCGGCGTCCACCGCCCGCTCCGGCCGAAGTAGCGCCGCGCCCGCTCCGCAACTGCCGTCATGCTGAGCCTCCGGCATAACGCTCCGGCTCGGTGAACCGGCCCGTCGCGGCCACCTCGCGCATGATCGTCGTCAGTTCGTCCAGGCTGTACCGGCTGGTCGGGAACACCCCGGCGACGCGGCCGCGGTCGATGATCACGATGCGGTCGGCCACGGAGTAGACGTGGAAAATGTTGTGGTCGATGAAGATCGCGGACTTACCGGCGGACCGGATGCCGCGGACGAAGTCCAGACATTTCTCCGTCTCGCTCAGCGAGAGGCCCATCGTCGGCTCGTCGAGGATCACCAGGTTCGCCTCGAAGTAGAGCGCCCGGACGATCGCGAGTCCCTGCCGCTCGCCGCCGGACAATCCGGTGACCGGCGTGTCCGGCGTGAGGATCGCCGATGTGAAGCCCATCTGCTCGCTCATGAGCTGCGCCGTGATCCGGCGCATCTCGCCCACGTCGAGAAATCCACCCAGCCGGGTGATCGGGCGGCCCATGAAGATGTTGCGCCACAGCGCCTGCTGCTCGGCGAGCGCGCGCTCCTGGTAAACGGTCTCGACGCCGAGCGCGCGTGCCTTGGGCACCGTGAGGTGATTGATCTGCTCGCCACCGAAGAACACCTCGCCGGTGTCCGGACGGTGGTAGCCGGTGATGATCTTGATCAGCGTGGACTTGCCTGCGCCGTTGTCTCCGACCAGGCCGAGCACTTCGCCCGCGCCCAGTGTCATGCTCACGTCGTACAGCGCGTGCACCCCGCCGAACGATTTGGAGACGTGCCGCAGTTCGAGAACGGGCGTGGCCGCCGGAGCGGCCACGTCCGTCCCTTCTTTGCTCAGCGTCACCGGATCTGCTTGTCGACGAGCGGTGCGATCTGGTCGATGTTCGACTTGTCGACGAACCCGCCGCCGGTGTCGATGCGCAGTCCGCTGAACCCGTACTCGTGGGCCAGGCACAACTGCTCGATCCCGAAGTAGCCCTGCAGCCACTCCTGCTGGTCGATCACCAGGCTGATGTAGCCGTCCTGGACGCCCTTCACCGTCGCCGGCGACATGTCGAAGCCGGCCATGTACACCGAGCCCGGGTCGAGGTTCGCAGCGTTCATGTAGGTCGGGATCGTCGAGGTCAGATTGCCGTGGTCGATGAACATCGCCTTGACGTCCGGGTGCTTGGAGACGTAGCCGGTGAAGATCGGGACACCGGCCGACGGATCGGAGTTGGTGGCGTCGTTGATCTCCTGGTAGTCGACGGTCATGCCGGCCTTGTTCAAGGCGTCGATGATGCCCTTGGTCCGCTCACCGCGGCCGGGCTGTGATTTGAGGCCCCAGACGAACACCCGGCTGCCGGGCTGCAGGTGGTCCCGCTTGATCGCTTCGTTGGCGAGCGCGGCACCCGCGTCGTAGAGCGTGGCGCCGACGTAGCCCATGCCCTTCGTGGCGTACTTCGCCTCGGCTTGCGGAAGCTCGGTGTTCATGACCGTCACCGTGATGCCCTGCGACTCGGCCTGGTCGATCAGCGAGTCGAACGCGGCGTCACCCGGGTGGCCCATGATCGCGATGCCGTCCGGGTTCGTCGCCATCGCCTGCTGGAACTGGGTGATCATCTTGTTCGGGTCCCAGTCCGACCACTGATAGGTGACGTCCGGGCCGAGCGCGGCCGCTGCGGCCTTCGCGCCGTTGTAGACGACGGTCTCGAACCCGCCGCCCTCGGTGCCGCCCGGGAAGAAGACGATCTTCATGCCGCTACAGAACTGGGCACCGCTCGGCACCCCCGAACCTGCCGACTCGGTCGTGCCCGGCGACTCCGTCGTGCCCCCGCCTCCGCTGCTCGAGCAACCCACCACGGTCACTGCGGCGACCGCAATCAGCGCACCGGCGCGCCAGGCGGCGGACCACCCTCTAGCTCTCATGACGCATCCCTTCTGCCGCGAAGCCCCGAAAAGACGCCGATTTGCGCGGATTCGCCGACCGCGCCTGCCTCGGGAACGGCCACCGCATTCGAGTGGCTGCATGCGTATGCTGGTCCCCTGCGAGACAGAATTCAAGGCCTCGAAGGTCCCATCTGCGCGTCGCTTGACGGAGGTGCCCGTGCCGCTGGCCGATCTGCGCCGCCAGGTGGCCGAGGCCAACCGCGACCTCGCGGCCGCCGGACTAGTCACGCTGTCCTTCGGAAACGTGAGCGGCGTCGACCGCGAGCGCGGCGTGGTCGTGATCAAACCCAGCGGCATCCCGTGCGCGGAGGTCATGCCCGAGCACACGGTGGTCGTGGCGCTGTCCGACGGCGCCGTGGTGGACGGTTCGCTGCGACCGTCGTCCGATACGCCGACGCACCTGGTGCTGTATCGGCGGTTTCGGCAGCTCGGCGGGGTGGTGCACACCCACTCCCCGTTCGCCAGCGCATGGGCGCAGGCCGGCCGCGAGATCTCGTGCCTCGGCACGACGCACGCCGACCACTTCGCCGGGCCCGTCCCGATCACCCGACCGCTCACCGACGCGGAGATCAAAGGCGACTACGAGCGCGAGACCGGCGAGGTCATCGCCGAGACGATCACCGCGCTGGACGTCGACGCGTTGCGCATGCCGGCCGCCCTCGTGCGTTCACACGGCCCGTTCACCTGGGGAATCGACGCGGCAGAGGCGGTCGTGAACGCGGCGACGCTGGAGCTCGTCGCAGCGATGGCCTGGCGCACGCTCGCGCTGGCGCCGGACGCCGAACCGATCGACGAGGTGCTGGCGCACCGGCATTTCAGCCGCAAGCACGGCCCGAGCGCGTATTACGGCCAGCCGGGGTTACCCCACTGACGAGCCGACCGCTATGACGGTCTTGTCGCCGGTCCTGTCCGCGGCCGCGACGAACGCCTCGGCCGCCTGACCGATCGGATATCTCGCAGTGACGAGCGCGTCGAGATCGATGCCGCCCGTCGCGAGAGTGATGGCCTGCGGAATCGTTCCGTGTGCGCGACGCACCATCGCGAACGTCAGTCCTTTACGCCGCGCCTCGGCCGCCGGGAAGCTCGACAGCGGGTGGGAGGGAATGCCGCCGAGCACGACCCGCGCGCCCGGCCGGGCGCCGCCGACCGCGGTGGCGATAGCGGCATCGGTGCCGGCCATCTCGATCACGACGTCCACGCCCCGGCCACCCGTGGCGTCGGCGAGTGCGCCCGCCGCGACATCGGGCGGCCACGCGTCGTCGGCCCCGCGGCTGATCACCGTTGCCCGCCGGTGTGCCAGTGGCTCGCTGACGAACACCCGCTGCGCGCCGGCCCGCCGCGCGACCTGGGTGGCGAGCACGCCGATGGGTCCTGCGCCGACGACGAGCGCGTCGGCCCCGAGCCGCACCCGGCCGAGCTCGACGGCGTGGATCGCGATACCCAGCGGCTCGAGCAGGGCCCCGGCGTCGTCGCTGACGCTGTCCGGCAGCACGTGCAGCAGGCGATCCGGCCAGCTCAGCCGCTCCTGCAGGGCGCCGTCGACGGTTTCGTGGCCGGCGAACCGGACGGCCGGACACAGGTTGCCGCGTCCGGCCCGGCACCATTCGCATTCCTGACAATTGATGGCCGGGTCGACAGCCACTCGGCGCCCGGCGAGCGGGCCGCTGAGCGCGACACCGGCGAACTCGTGTCCTGGCACGACGGGGTGCACCAGCTTGTTCTCGCCGGTGCCGCCCTCGATGAACCAGTGCAGGTCCGAGCCGCAAATCCCCACCGACGTGACCGCCACCGTCGACCACCCCGGCTGCGCCGCGCCGGACTGGTCGACGGTCGGTTCGTCGTGCACGCGCAGGTCGCCGATCGCGTGCAGGCGGGCGGTCAGCATCCGTCAATTCTGGCTCCCCGCGCTTGGACCATGACCGCGAACCAGATCAACTACAGCTTTCATACCCTTTGGACGGGTATATCCCGCTGCCGAGGCCCACCGCCGCCCAACTAAGGTCGAACGGAGTCTTGCGTTGGCCGCGATCGGAACGTCCAATCGCTCCAACGGAGGGGGGCGCGGATGTCGGCTGGATCCGCGATGCCGTCGCGCCCTCGGAACCTGCGCAACGCCGAGCAAGGCACTTCGTCCTGGACGGTCTCCGAGGACGCGTTCACGGACGAGGACGCCCGACTGCTCGCGAGTCTGAACGCCGCCCGGGCCGGCAACGTCGTCGCTTTCGAGGCGATTTACCGGGCCCTCGCGCCGCGCCTGTCGCGGTATGCGCACGGGCTCGTCGGCCAGGACGGAGACGACATCGCCGCCGAGGCCTGGCTGCAGATCGTCCGGGATCTGGACCGCTTCGACGGCGATTGGGACGCGTTCCGCGGCTGGGCCGCGCGCATCCTGCGCAATCGCGCGATCGACCACCTGCGCGCCCAGGCGCGCCGCCCGTCCCGGACCTCCACCGTCGACGCCTTGATCGACCGCGCCGGTCCGGACGACACCGCAGTGGCCGCCGAGGAGTCGATTTCCACGGCCGCGGCGGTCGAGCTGATCGCGAGCCTGCCGCCGGACCAGGCCGAAGCGGTCCTGCTTCGCACCGTTGTCGGCCTCGACGCGAAGGGGGCTGCGGCAGTCCTCGGGAAGCGGGCGGGCGCTGTTCGCGTCGCGGCGCACCGCGGTCTCAAAACCCTTGCGACGCAGCTCGAGGGCACCGGCCGCAGTAACGGCAGGCACCGCCGGGGCGCTGGGGAAATGACATGACAAGACGCCCCCGCCTCAGCTCGGCCTCGCTCGACGCGCTTCTGGACGGCGAGTACGACGACGGTGCCCTGGCCCGCGTTCTCACGGCCGCCCGGGCTCCTGGCGCGCCGCAGGATCTGGCCGGGCTGGAAGCCACACGCGCGGCTTTCGTGCGGGTCAGCCATGCACCGGGGCGTCCCCCGATCGGCGTGCTGTCGACGGCGACGAAGAAGGTCGCGGGCCGGCTGCTCGCGGTCAAGGCAGTCGCGGCGATCAGCGGGGCGACCCTGATCGGCGGCGTCGCCTACGCGGCGTCCACGACGGGGCTGCTCGGCAACCATCCGTCGCACCACCCCGGGCAGCAGCAGTCGGTCTCCACATCGGAGTCGGCGTCCCGGCCCAACTCGCACTCCGCGCCGCATGGCGGTGGTCAGTTGCCGACCGCCACCCATCCGAACCAGGCGCGCGGCTCCAGCGACCATCCGCAACCCGGGCGCGCCACCACGCCGGCGCAGGTACCACCCGGGCGGCCGAGCGACATCCCATCCACGATCGCCGGGTCGAGGCAGCCGAGCACTGTTCTCAGCGAGCCGGCGCCGAGTTCGAGTGCGGACCAGCCGAGCAGCACGCCGCCGCCGACGACCGGCCACGCCAAGACGACGCCGCCGCCGGCGACGTCAAGTCATGGCCGGCCCCCGACGCGAACTCACCACCCTTAGACCGGTTTGCCGGTACCGGGTCAGATAGCCAGCCGAGACGCCAAAACCGGATTACATGCGCGCGGCGGCGAGGTTGATCGCCTCGCGGATGCGGTGGTAGGTGCCGCACCGGCAGATGTTGCGGATCTCGTCGAAGTCCGCGTCGGTGAGCGGACCGCCGCGCTGCCGCACTTTCGCGACCGCCGTCATGATCTGGCCGGGCTGGCAGTAGCCGCACTGTGCGACGTCGACCTCGAGCCACGCCTCCTGCATCGGGTGCAGTTCGCGGCCGACCGTCGCGGGCAGGCCCTCGATGGTGGTGATCTCGTCAGTGGGCGCGATGTCCTTCACGCGCACAGAGCACGGGTTGAAGGCCTTGCCGTTGATGTGGCAGGTGCACGCCCGGCAGACCTCGAGGCCGCAGCCGTACTTCGGGCCGGTGACCCCGAGCAGGTCGCGCAGCACCCACAGCAGCCGGACGTCGTCCGCGGCGTCGACGCTGACCTGCTCCCCGTTCAACACGAACGTATGCGTGGGCAAGGGGTGCTCCTAGAAGGTGTGGGCCAAGCCGTCGGTCGGGCTCTGCGGGATGGGCGGGACGGTAGGCAGCGGCACGAAGCCGAGCGGCTGGTTGTGGTTGATCGGGAACTCGGTCGGCATCGCGCCCGTGGCGCGGGCGTACGCGCACGCGACGGCGGCCTGGGTCACCCCGGCGGCCAGCTCTCCGGCGCCGCCGGGCGCCGCGGTCGTGTCGGGCATGATCACGACCTGCACCTTGGGCGGGACGTTCCACTGCCGCGTGTAGTAGTAGTTGTCCCAGCTGCCCTCTTTGAAGATCCCGTTCTGTAAATGCAGGCTCGACGTCAGTGTCTGGGCAATGCCGTCCATCGCGCCGCCCTGCATCTGCGCCGCCAGCCCGCGCCGATTGATCGTCAGCCCGACGTCTACAACGATCACGACCTTCGTCACCCGCGGGCCGGTGTACGAGTCGGCGAGCTGCCTGTTGACGGTCACCGGCCGGCAGTCGATCTCGACCAGCGCACCGATGCGTGACTTGTACTCCGAGTGCAGCCCGATGCCTTGCGCCGTGCCGGCAGGCATCGCCCGGCCCCAGTTGCCCGCCGCACCGAGCTTGGTCAGCACCGCCTTCATTCGAGCGTCCTTCACGAACGCCTGGCGGAAGGCGTACGGATCCTTGCCGACGGCCTTGGCGAGCTTGTCGGTGATCAGTTCCTGCGCAGTGCAGACGTCCGGCGAGTAGACGTTGCGCATGGCGCCGGTGTGGAAGTCGTCGTAGTTGAAGATCTCGTTGATGAGCTGAGTGGTGACGCCGTAGTTGTAGTTGACGACCTGGCTCAGCGCGAAGATCGTCTCCGCGTAGGTCAGGTTGCCACCGGGCAACTTCGCGGCCATCGCGGTCAACATCTCGCCGAAGCCGTGAGTCCAATCGGTGGCCACGCTCGTATGCCGCTGCTCGTAGGTCAGGACGTTGCCGCCCAAGACCGTCGCCCGCACCCGCGAGGTGCACATCGGGTGCGTGCGGCCGTGCCTGAAGTCGTCGGTGCGGTGCCACATGAGCTTGACCGGCTTGCCGAACAGTTGCGACACCTCCGCGGCCTCGTACACGACGTCGCTGAACAGGTGCCGGCCGAACGAGCCGCCGGACTGGACGACGTGCACCTTGACCTGGTTCTGCCGCATCCCGAGGTTCTGCGCGACGGTCTGCTGGGTGACGATCGGGTTCTTCAGGCCGGCCCAGATCTCGGCCGAGTCGGCACGGACGTCCGCGACCGCGCAGTTGGTTTCGAGCGGCGAGTTGCTCCGGAAGTAGAAGGTGAACGAGCCCTCGACGGTCTTCGCCAACAGCGGGACACGCGGCACTAGCAGCGGGATCTCCGCCTTCTTCAACTTCGCGAGCACCGTGGCGTCGGACTCGCCGTCGACGGTGCCACCTTTCCAGTTCACCTTGAGCGCGCGAACGGCGTCGATGCACTGCCCGAACGTGCGGGCCCGCACCGCGACGCCCGAGGACACGACGCCGACGTCGGTCACGCCCGGCATCGCGCGCACCGCGGCGAGGTTGCCGACCGACTGCACCTTGCCGTTGATCACGGGCGCCCGGCAGATCATCGTCGGCAGCGCACCCGGCACGTGGAGATCCATCGCGAACCGCTTGCGGCCGGTCACCGCGTCGAGGGCGTCGATGCGCGACTGCGCGCCGCCGATGACGCGCTGCGCGCTCGCCGGCTTGAGTGTGACGCGGTGCGCCGTCGTGCGCGGCGCCGCGGCGTCCCGCGACAGCGAGCCGTAACTCGCCGACCTGCCGCGCGGACCATGCACCGCGCCGGCGCGCGTGGTGAGCTTTGCCGGCGCGATGCTCCACTTCGCCGCGGCGGCCGCGACGAGCCGATCGCGGGCGAGTGCGGCGGCAGTGCGCAGCGGCGTGTAGAGCGAGTGGACGGAGTTCGAGCCGCCGGTGATCTGGTTCCACACCAGCTCGGGCCGCGCGTCGGAGAGCGTCACGTCCACCTGCTCGATCGGCACGTCCAGCTCGTCCGCGATGATCATCGCGACGGCAGTGGTGAGGCCCTGGCCGACCTCGGCGCGGGGCAGTGCGTAGGACACGGTGCCGTGCTGGTTCACCCCGACCGTGACCAGCATGGCGGTGGGCAGGGTGGCGTCGGTGAGCAGGTCGGAGAGGTCGTACAGATCGCCCGGCTCGGGAACGCCCGGGATTGCCGCCCCTGCCCCGTCAGGCTTCACCGCCGCGGCGGCCAGCGGAGCCGCAACCAACAAAGTCGGCGCGGCGACCACCCAGCCCAGAAACCCCCGTCGGCTTACCTCTTGTCCGGTACGACGGGCAGCGGGCATCGGGCCTCCAAACCCTGAGGTATGGTCCAGCGGCTGACGCTAGCCCCGAATCGGAATCCCCTCAAATCGAAGCAAGTCGGGCGGCGAGCGCACGCAACGCCTGGCCGCGGTGGCTGATCGCGTCCTTCTCCTCGATGTTGAGCTCGGCGCTCGTCCGGTCGGAGCCGGTCGGCCGGAAGATCGGGTCGTAGCCGAAGCCGTTCACGCCGCGCGGCTCGCGGACCAGCCGGCCGGGCATCCGGCCCTCGGTGAGGATCTCCCGCTCGCCGTCCACATACGCCACCGCGCAGACGAACGCGGCCCCGAGCCGCTCGTCGGGCACGTGACTGACCTGATCGAGGACCAGGCGCAGGTTCGCCTCGTCGTCGCCGTGGCCGCCGGCCCAGCGTGCGGAGAGCACGCCGGGCATGCCGTTGAGCGCGTCGACGGCCAGCCCCGAGTCGTCGGCGACGGTCGGCAGGCCGGTGTGCCGCAGCCCTGCGCACGCCTTGAGCAGCGCGTTCTCCGCGAACGTCGCGCCCGTCTCGGGCACCTCGTCGTAATGCTCCACCTCGTCCAGGCCGACGACCTCCATGTCGGGCACGGCAGGGGCGAGGATGCGGCGCAGCTCGGCGAGCTTCTTCGGATTCCGGCTGGCGAGCAGAATCTTCAACTCTTCAGCGCTTCCTCCTGCACGCGCGCCAGTTCCGCGCACCCGCCGACGGCGAGGTCGAGCATGGCGTCGAGCTCCGTGCGGCGGAACGGCGCGCCCTCGGCAGTGCCCTGCACCTCCACGAACTCCCCCGACCCGGTGACGACGACGTTCATGTCCGTCTCGGCACGCACGTCCTCGTCGTACATCAGGTCGAGGCGCGCCTCGCCGTCGATCACGCCGACCGAGACCGCCGAGATCGAGTTGATCAGTGGGTCGGGACGGGCCAGCGCGTTCTTCTCACGCAGCCAGGACACCGCGTCGGCCAGCGCGACGAACGCCCCGGTGATCGCCGCCGTCCGCGTGCCGCCGTCGGCCTGCAGCACGTCGCAGTCAATCGCGATCGAGTTCTCGCCGAGTGCCGAGAGATCGATCGCAGCGCGGAGCGAGCGGCCGACCAGCCGGGAAATCTCATGCGTCCGTCCGCCGACCCTGCCCTTCACCGACTCGCGGTCGTTGCGCGTGAGAGTGGCGCGGGGCAGCATCGCGTATTCGGCCGTGACCCAGCCCAGGCCACTCCCCTTGCGCCAGCGCGGCACGCCCTGCTGGACCGACGCCGCGCACAGCACCCGGGTCTGGCCGAAGTCGATGAGCGCGGAACCCTCCGCGTAGGCCTGCCAATTGCGAGTGATGACGACTGGACGCAGCTGGTCGTTCGCACGACCGTCGGGGCGCGGCATACCAGCACCCTATCGACGCGGGTGACACCGCAGCCGCGCCCCGTTGTCCCGCCGGCGTAACCCTCCGGCCGGGCCCTACCGCAGCTTCGGGATGCCGGTCAGCGTCCAGGCCCGCTGGAGCTGCGCGTCCTCCCACTTCGTGCCGGTACCGGGCTTGCCGATGTTGGCCGACTTGGTTCCCTTGCGGATGTCGTAGTTGCCGTTGGTCAGCTTGACCAGCGTGCCGCCGTTTGCCTTGACGTGGTCCTGGACTTCCCTGACAGACCGCTTCGCCATTTGCACTTCCCCCCATCTTCCCGTTCGGGAATGATCATCCGGTGACTACAGTTTTGCAAGCTCGATCCGCATCTCGTTGAAGTACGACGAGAAGTTCTTGATCGAATCGACAGTGACCTTCGGGTCGACATCGCGCATGCCCGGGTACAGGCCGCTGCCCAGCACGCTCATCATCGCGGAGACGAACTTCGCGCCGTTCTGATCGAACGCCTTGGCCGAAGCGAGCCGCTTCACCACGACCTGGTCGCGATACGCCTTGCCCGTCGGATACTTGGCCAGCAGCTTGGCGTCGCCGGCTTCCCGTGCACAATTCTCGAGGTCCTTCGAGACGACCTTGGCGTCCTTGGTCAACTTCGCGATCAGCGTGATGGCGGCCTTCATGTTCGCCTTCTTGGCGGCCTCCCACTCCCCGTTCTTCTTCAGCACGTCCGTCCAGTACTTGGTCGCCCGCGGGGCTCGCCCCAGCAGGTTCGACAGATGGGCGGTCAGGTTCGTGACGGTGCCCAGCGCGTTGTAGAGCTGTCTCTTGTCGGCATCGTTCACGGCTTGATCTCGTTCATGATCTTCTCGAACTGGGTCTTGTGGCCCTGCGTGAGCACGTCCGCGCGTCCGAACTCGGACATGACCCGGTTGAAGCCCTTCCGCTTGACCTCCCAGCTGCTTGGCTCCACCGTCGCGAACGCCGCGACACAGCCGAGCAGCCGCTCCATCGCATTCGCGACGTCCTTCGGCGTACCTTGGCCGCGCAGCGTCACCTTGGTGTACGTGTCCTGCACGGCCCTGTACCGCGGGTAGAACTCGGTCGTCGCCTTGACCAGGTCGTCGGCGTAGCGCTGGTGCGCCACCGCCTTGTTCCGGACCTGCCTGGTGACGATCGGCTCGAACGCGGGGTACTTCTTCTTGATCGTGACGAGGTAGGCGTCGACATCCTGGATCAGTTGTGCGGTGGCCGCCTGGTTCTTGCTCACGCTCGAGAGGCCGAACGTTTTGTGCACCTTTTCGATCGCGCTGCCGATGCTGACCTTGGCCGCTCCCTTCGGGACCTCGTTGGTGTCTCGGAGCTTCTGCCATTCCTGGCGCGTCGGAATGGGCATGTCGTACTTGGGCATGGACTCCCCCCTGATCATCAGGCGCCGGTATCCGCGTCGGCGTCCTGGTGATCGCGAAGCGTACGACTACGTCCGCTGTTGCGAAAGAGTTTCTGATCAAGATGATTCACGATCTTCCTGCGATTTGCCGGTTGCGCTCCGCCGCGCCGAGGTTCACGATGTAGCGGCGCGCGAGATCAACTTCCGCGCGCGACCGCGACGGGGAGGGCGGCGGACGGGGAATGACACGCGTGATCGCCGCGATCATCGCTATCGCCTGCGCGGACGTGATCACGGCCTGCAGCTGGTTCGGCGGCGGCTCGTCGTCGACCGGCGCGGAGTCGGTGTTCGCGGTGCGGCCCGGGCAGTGCTTCGCCGCGCCGACGAAGGTGCATGCGGAGCTGAGCTCACTGCAGCGCACCCCCTGCGCCGCGCCGCACGGGCAAGAGGCGTACGCGGTGGTGCCCTACCTCGATGCCAAGCACGCGGGCGGGTCGGCGTATCCCGGCGCAGACGCGTTGGGCGCGTTCGCGGACAGCGCCTGCGCGCAGAAGTTCGGCGGCTACGTCGGGGTCGACTACCTCGATTCGCGGCTGTTCTTCACCTACCTCGTGCCCTCACCCCGAAGCTGGGAGCAGGGCACGGACCGCAACGTCATCTGCTTCATCACCTCGACGTCCGGCCCGTCGTCGCAGTCGGCGAAGGGCTCGAAGGAGTAGGAGCACGCGATGGGCCTGTGCGCGGTGACCGGCGCGGTGATGCAATGCACGTTCGGCCTCGCGCCGTCCTCGCTCGTCGCGCTGCCGATCAGCCGAGTCGTCATCGAAGGCCGGCCGGCGGCGGTCGTCACGGACACGGTGACTGGCATGAACGTGCCGCCGTTCGGGATGTGCTCGAGCCTGGCGAATCCGACCGTGGCCGCGGCGACCAGCGCCGCCCTGGGCGTGCTCACCCCGATGCCGTGCGTGCCGGCGATCGTCGGCCAGTGGGTGCCCGGCGCGCTCCGCACGACGATCGGCGGCAGCCGCGCGCTGACCTCGGGATCGATGTGCAACTGCGCCTGGGGCGGGGTCATCACGATGACCATGACCGGTGCCTTGCGGACCACCGCGAACTGACCATGGACCGGGAAACGATCATCGGCCGCGTCGATGCGTTGCCCCTTGGGGAACCGCACGGACCAAATCCGATCAAGATCTTGACCAGCACGGATCGAAGGTGCATTTTGTGCATTGATCATGCTCTCGTCAGGTTCGGCGGGGCGGCTTAACTCAACGCACGGGGGGCAATATGCCGACCTATACGGCTCCAGGTGTCTACGTCGAGGAAGTCCCGTCGTCGGAGAGAGTGCTCTCCGCCGCTCCGACCGCGGTGACCGCCTTCGTCGGCTTCACGGCAGCCGGGCCCACCGACGACCCGAACGATCCCGCCGGGATCGCCCCTCGGCTCGTCACGAGCTGGCAGCAGTTCGAGACGCTCTACGGCGGCTTCGCAACCGGCTGCATGCTCCCGCTGTCGGTGTACGGGTACTTCGCGAACGGCGGGTCGATGGCCTATATCTGCCGGGTGCCGAACACCGCGCCGGCCGGCAAACCGGCGCGCCTGGCATTGCCCGCGTCCGACCGTTCGCTCGGCGAGCCGCTGGCGATCGAGAGCATCGAGCCGGACGCCGACATCACCGTCGAAATCACCACCGACGACGTCGGCGACGGCGCCGACGACGGACCGTCCCCGTTCACCCTGACCGTGGTGCAGAACGGCGAGGCCGTGGAGACCTGGCCGAACCTCGGACTCGGCACCGGGGATCGCAACGTCAAGACCGTGATCAACGGGCACTCGACCAAGATCAAGGTGGATGTCGCGCTTGCCAAAGGCGCGGACATCAAGGCGCAGCTGGAGCTGATCAAGCCGGGCCTGTACTCGCTCGAGAAGGCGAAGCCAGTGCCCGTGCCGGTGACCGGTCGCAAGTTCGCCGGGTCCGAATCGGCGCGCGCGGGCATCAGCGGGTTGGCGGTGGCCGAGGACGTCACCATCGTCGCCGTGCCGGATCTCGTCACGGCCGCGACGAAGGACGACGGCAGCCTCGACCTGAACATGTGGAAGGCCGTGCAGACCGCGCTCATCTCGCACTGCGAGCAGAACGGCAACCGCATGGCGCTGCTCGATGCGCCGCCCGGCATGACGCCGCAGCAGGTCAAGGAGTGGCGCAGCGGCGTCGCGATGTACGACAGCCCGTACGCCGCGCTCTACTACCCGTGGGTGAAGGTCGACAACCCGATCGGCTCGAACGGCAACAGCGAGGTCTTCATCCCACCGTCCGGGCACCTCGCCGGCGTGTGGGCGCGAACCGACGACGAGCGTGGCGTGTGGAAGGCGCCGGCCAACGACACGATCCGCGGCGTGCTCGACGTCGAGCGCTCGGTGACGCAGAGCGAGCAGGGGCTGCTCAACCCGCTCGGCATCAACTGCATCCGCCCCTTCGGCACGCGCGGCATCCGGGTCTGGGGTGCACGGACGCTCTCGTCGAACACCGACTGGCGCTATCTCAACGTGCGCCGGCTGTTCAACATGATCGAGTCAGCGGTGCTGGACGGCACGCAGTTCGCGGTGTTCGAGCCGAACGACTTCGAACTGTGGGAAGGCGTATCCCGCACCGTGGAATCCTTCCTGCGGGGGCTGTGGATGGCGGGCGCGCTGTTCGGGGCGAGCGCCGAACAGGCGTTCTACGTCAAGTGCGACGCCGAGACGAACCCGCCCGAGTCGATCGATCAGGGCCGGCTCGTCGTCGAGGTGGGCATCGCCCCCGTCAAGCCCGCCGAGTTCGTCGTGTTCCGGGTGAGTCAGCACAAGCAGACGGCCGCCTGAGCCGCGCCACCGCCACCACGCTTGACAGGAGAAGACTGTGGCAGAGATCAACACGAGCATGATCCGATCGGACCCGATCGTCGCGAGGAACTTCTACCTCGAGATAGCCGGCGAGACGACGATCGTCCTGCAAGGCGTCTCGGCGCTCAACGTCGAGTTGGCGCCGGTGGCCACGACACAGAACGGGTACAAGGGCCGGACCCAACACATCAAGACCGTCGGCGCGACGACCAACGTGCCCGAGGTCGAGATGACCCGGATGGCGCCCTTCCACGCGAATCAGGATCCGATCTGGAAGTGGTTCCTGGACATCCGCGAGAACGGCTTCAAGTCGCGGACGGACAATCGGAAGCTGCTCCACCTATGGCTGTACGACACCGCCGGCGCGCAGGCGGTCGGTGAGTTCACGATGTACGGCGCCTGGCCGTACAAGATCGTCACCGACTCGCTCAGCACCGATTCCAACGACCCGATGAAGGAGACGATCACGTTCGTCTGCGAACGGGTCGAGCGCAACAAGTGAGGGCGGGCGAGGCGTGCTGAAGACCAGCTACGAGTTCACCCTGCCGCGCGGTTACGTCGACGACAACGGCCGGGCGCACCGCACCGGCCGGATGCGCCTGGCGACCGCCCGCGACGAACTCGAACCGCTGCGTGATCCGCTGATCTCCGGACCGGACGATCCGCGGTTGACGATCCTCGTGCTGTCCCGGGTGATCGAGGTGCTCGGCGATCTGGAGGCGGTGAGCACGGCGGTCATCGAGCGGTTGTTCGCGGTCGACCTCGCCTTTCTCCAGGACTTCTACGGTGTGATCAACTTCGGCACCCAGGAGGAGTTCGACGCCCTGCTCCAAGCGCAGCGGGAGCAGGCCCTGGTCGGCAACACCCCGCCGCGGCCGCAGCCGGCCCCGGAGCTCGCCGAGGCGGGCGACGAACCCAACGGGTCCGGACGCACCCCGGTGCGGGCAGCGGTCGAGGAGCTCCCGCGGGTCGCGTTGTAGGTGATCTCCGGTGATGCGCTATCCGGCTGACGCGCTGTGGCAGGAGATCGCGTATCTGGCGTATCACCTGCACTGGCCGCTCGACGCGCTGCTTGATCTCGAGCATCTCGATCGGGTGCGCATGGTGCGCGCCGTCGTGTCGATGAACGAGCGGGCATGGGAGGCGGTGCGCCAATATGCCACCACTTGACATCGACATGCTCGGCGGCGACCTGCCGACGGCCACCGGCTTCGTCTTCGAACTCGACGGCGTCCCCATCGGGGTCTTCCGCGAGGTCAAGGGGCTCAACGTCCGGCTCGAGACCGCGGAATTCAACGAGGGCGGCCAGAACTCGTTCGTTCACCGCGTGCCCGGCCGCATGATCTGGGAGAACATCGTCTTCCGCAGAGGGCTCACCAACAACGACGCGCTGTTCGAGTGGTTCGAGCACACCTCGGGCGAGGGCTTTGCGACCAAGCAGAACAAGCTCGTCAAGCGGTCCGGCGCGATCGTGGCGATGAACTTCACCGGCCGGCGGCTGCGCGCCTGGGAGCTGATCGACGCGTTCCCGGTGCGCTGGACGGGCCCGGACTTCTCCACCCAGAAGCTCGAGCCGCTGGAAGAGGAGTTGGAGATCGCGCACCACGGCTTCCGGACCAGAACAATGAGCGGTGCCGGATGACGACCTCCGTGGCATCACCGGCCCGCGAGGACGACGCGACACGACTCGGACGCGCCGCCGCGGGCCGGTTCCGGCTGCCCGGCTTCGCGGCCGGACGCGGCGGCAACAGCTCGATCGGCCGGTCCGCAGTACAGGCCGGCCGATTCGCCGCGAGCACCGCGCGCCCGGTGCACGTCCGGCGCATGCTCACCGGCTCGGCGTCGGACGTCGCGACAGAGCAGCCCGGGGTGTTGCGGCCGCCCCGCTGGTGGCGGGAACTGGCCGCGCTCGACGGAAGTACACCCGGTCCGGAGCCGACGGACCTGCCGCCGCGCGGTCTGCCGCGCGCGGTCCGTCGAGTGCCGAACCCGGAGACCTGGACGCCGGGCGGCCTCGTCGGTGGCATCACGCCGCGCGAGGTGGACGTGCAGCGGCCGCGCGACGTGCGAGCCATCGGACAGCTGCCGGGGCAGAACAAGCTGCACGCCGCTGCGGCTGCACAGGCGATTGGGGCGCAGCGCGTCGGTGCAGCGCACGCCGACGCCGGACCCGGCACGGCGGGCGAGCAACGGCGGGCCGCTTCGCAGCCGCAGCACATCGCCCCATCGCCCCCGGCGCGCAGCAGCGAGCCGCCGTCCCCCCGAGCGGAGGCGGTGCCCCCGGCGCCCCCGGCGCCCCCCGCGCCCACGTCACCGGCCGCCGCGGTTCGTGGCGCCGAGCCGCCGGTACACAGTGCCGTGCCGCAACCTCCCGGCGCGCGCACGCCGAGCGGCAGCGCGACAACAACGTCGCCGCCACCAACGACGCACGCAGGCGGCCAGCCGCCGACCGGCAGCGCGACAACCGCATCGCAACCGACGGCGCAGGTCGACGTTGCGCCACCGCCACAGGCACCGGATACCGCCCAGATACCTACGCCGCCGCCGTCGTCGCCAACCAAGGCCAGCGGGACGGACGCCGCACAGCGGTCCATCGGCGACCCCGTCGTCCACGGCGGCCCGCGCTCGCACGCGGAGCCTGCGGCGCACACCGCGCCGTCGTGGTTGCCGGTATCGCCACCCGAGCCCGATCCGCTCCCGCGCGCAGCGTGGCGGGGCGCGCCACCGAGCAATCGGTTCCTGGCCGCGGTGCAGCGCGGCACATTCCGCGCCGAAGCCGCGCACGCGAGCGCCGTACCCGCCGTTGCGGCCGCGCGCACCGAATCCAGCGCACTGCCCCGCGCGACGGCGACGGCCGTACTCGCTCCACCATCCCCACGAACCTTGCTGGCCGACCGAGCGCCGCTCGCGAACGCGGCTGCGAAACCGTTGCGCCGGATGGTCGGCGCCGCGCACGCGCTCGAACCGCAACTCGCAAGCACGACGACCCGGCTGCGCGCACCGCTCGGCGCTGTCGGGGTTACGTCGGACGTGCGGCGGACGCACGTGATCGACGCAGCGGCGCGGGCCGACTCCCCCGCAGCCGTGCAGCGACCCGGCACCGCAAGCGGCACGTCAGCAGCCTCGACGGCTGCGCCCTCGGCCCCGACGCCTGCGCCCTCGGCCCCGACGCCTGCGCCCTCATCCTCGACGGCTGCGCCGACGAGCGCTGTCCCGGCGCCGCCGACTCCGTCGGCCGCGAGTGCAGTCGCTGCGAACACGGAACAGCAGCCGCCGACGACGACGACCTCGTCCGCGTCAGTGGCCGCCGTACGCGCGTCTGGCACCGCCGCCCCGGATACGGTCGCTACCGAGCCCGCGCCGACAGTCGACGCAAAGACTGCGGCTGCCGACGCTGCGCCGGAGGCCGCTCGCGAGATCGCCGCCGCCGCGATACCTGTCCCGCAAGGTCTCGGCCTGTCCAGCGTGCGCGCACTTCCCACCACCACCCGGCGCGCCGACACCGGACTGGCGCCGGCGCTTTCCATCCCGCACCTCCCGGCCGGCGCCGCGGCCCGCCTTCCCGCGCTGCCGACAATCTCGCCGACCGCCCGTGCGGGCATGTCGGGACTGCCGACGCCGCGGCACGCAACACCACCGACCAACGGCGGGCAGCAGGCCGACCCGACAGCACAGCAGCGGATCGGCGACTCCCGCGCGAGCGAGGCCGAGCAACCGGGAACCGCCGCAAGCCGGCGGCTGGCCGCGATCGCGATGCCGGAGCTGCTCTCCGTCCGCCGGGGATTCAACCGGGTATCGCCATCGCCGACGTCGCGAAGCAACGTACGCAACGAGCAGGGCGTGCGAGCGGCGGCGTCGGTCGTGGGCGCCGCACTCCTCGGCCACAGCAGCGGAACCGGACCGGCCGGCGCTCTCGCTGCGATGGGCTACCGGTCGGCAACCGGCGCAGCGTTCCATCGCGCGGCCGCCGCCCCGACCGCGCCGCCGCAGGACCTCGCCCGCCTCGGCCCGGGAAACACAGGTGCGAGCAACCGGCTCCCGCCGACGACCGGTTTCGCGGTGGCACCCGCCGCGGCCTTCTCTCGCTCCGGCCCGCTGCTAACCGCGCCGCCGAAGCACGCGGAGGCGTCGACCGGCGCCTCGGGTGCTGCCCTGCTCGCCCGCACCGCGCCGAGCGCGATGGGCATTACGCCTGCCGAGGCGGAATCAGGCGCCGAGCCGTCGGACTCGCTGGTCGCGCCGCTGCCGCGCGCACTCACTGTCGCGCCGCCGCGAATAAGCGTGCGGCCCGGCGAGACATCGCAGGTGCGGCCGGGCGTGATATCGCGGGTGCTGCCCACCGCGTCGGCATCCAGCGCGTCGGCATCCAGCGCGTCGCGGGCAGCGCTGGCCGGCATGTCCGGCCTGGGGCGCGACGATGCCGCGTTCCTCGCCGCCGCCAGCGAACTGCTCGGTCTGCCGCCGGGCGGGACCGAATCCCCCTCGATGCCAGGCTTGGGAGGAATCAACGTGGGCCCCGAAACTCCACGCGCCACGGTTGTGCGGCGCGCGCCGTCCGAGCAACTGGAAACGCGGCCGGCCGTCGCTCAGGTCGACGTCCACCCGCCGGGCCGCGCCGCTGCGCTGGCGAGAGCGTCCCAACCCGAACGGCTGGAGGCGCTCGTCGACCTCGTCGTCGAACGCATCGAGCAGCGGGTCATCGACGAACTGGAGCGGCGCGGCCGACGGCACAGCAGGGCGGTCTTCTGATGGGCGTCACCAAGGCATTCCTCGAGGTCGTCTACTTCTCGTCCCGCAAGGGCCAACGGGTGCCGTGCATGTTCAACCCGGAGAAACTCAAGATCACCAGGCAGAACAGCTGGACGACCGGCAGCGGCCCCGGCAAAGGGGTCCAGGTAGCGACGTTCGACGGTGCGGAGCCGGCGACCATGGACCTCAACCTGTGGTTCGACACGACCGACACCGGCAAGTCCGTCACCGAACACACCGACAAGATCATGGCGCTGCTCGAGCTCGACAAGAAGGTGCCGGGCACCAACGTATGGACGAACAACTCCCGGCCGCCGGTCGTCAGATTCCACTGGGGCCAGATGGTCTCGTTCCCGGCCGTCATCGGGAAGGCCGACATCGAGTTCACCTATTTCTCCGCGGAGGGCGTGCCGCTGCGCGCCACGATGAATCTCGATCTCAAGCAGTACAAGGCTGACGAGCGCACGGCGCAGAACCCGACCTCCGGCACGCCGTTCCCGCACCGGGTGCACCGGATGCTGCCCGGCGAGACGCTCGACCGGATCGCGGCTCGGTACTACGGCGACTCGAACCGCTGGCGGGCACTCGCCAACGCGAACGGAGTGGAGGATCCGCTCGCCATCCGGCCCGGCTCGTTGCTGGTGGTTCCGGAGATCACGTCGCTGTGACCGAGCAGTTGAGCCTCGCCCCGGTCGTCGAAATCGGCGGCCGGTCGATGGAGGAAGCCCAGTACGACGCGCTGCGCTCGCTTCGGGTCGAGCGCGGGCTGGGCGTGGTGGGCCGGGCGACGTTGCGCTTCGACGACCCGGGCTTCGAGCTGTCGTCAAACACACCGTTCGGGCTCGGCGAGCAGATCAGAGTCAAGCAGTTCCCCTCCACCGAGCTGTTTTCCGGCACGGTCGTCGGAGTCAGCCTCGAACAGGCGCCGGCCGAGCAGCCGCAGTTGGTCGTGATCGCCGACGACGCGGCGTACAAACTGACTCGCGGGACCAAGACGACCACGCACTTGCAGACGACTTACACGGACGCCGTCCAGACGATCCTGCGGAAGGCAGGGCTCAAACCGCAGGTCTCGCCCGTCGCCGGACCGAACGAGTATCTGCTCCAGGCGGGCTCGGACCTTGCCTTCATCGACAGCATCGCGACTCGCATCGGCTACGTATGGTGGGTCGACGAGCGCATCTTCCATTTCGCCCAGGCGGGCACGTCGACGGGCCAGACAACCGTCACGCTCAACGACGACCTGGACGAGTTCTCCGTCCGCGCGTCGGCGCTGCGCCCGACCGAGGTCACCGTCAGCGGATGGAGCGTCGAGAACCTGGCGACCGTCTCAGGCAACGCCAGCAGATCGACCGTGTCGAGCAGCCCGCCTGATTTCGTCAGGCCGTATATCAACGACGCGCAGTCGATCGGCGCGGCCCGGAACGGATCAGGCGAGCTGTCCCCCAGTTATCAGACCGAGGCGCAACACGCCGCCCAGGCACTGTTCGACGAGTCGCTCACCGCGTCCGTCGTCGCCAGAGGCCGAGGTGATGTCAACGGTCAGATCAAGCCCGCGACGACTGTCCAGGTCGACCACGCCGGTCCGGCCAGCGGGACCTACTACGTGACGGAGGTCCAGCACCTTTATGACGCCACCGGCTTCCGAACGCGCTTCGTGGCCGGCTCGCTGCGCCCGTCCGGCCTGGTCGACACGCTCGGTCGCCCGGAGCCCGATCCGGGGTTCGCGCTGCACGGCCTGGTGATCGGCGTCGTGACGAACAACCAGGACCCGGCCGGCGACGGCCGGGTGAAGGTGCGCTACGCCGGCATCCCCGACAACATCGACAGCAACTGGGCGCGCGTCCTCACCACCAGCGGGGGCAAGGACCGTGGCATGGTGTTCCTCCCCGAGGTCGAGGACGAGGTGCTCGTCGGGTTCGAGGGCAGCGACGCGCGTCGCCCCGTCGTGCTCGGTGCGCTCTTCAGCCAGCAGAACAAGTTGCCGGAGGCGGCCAAGATCCTCGGCGAGGGCAAGGTCGCCTACCGACGGATCACCTCGCGCCTCGGCCACGTCATCGAGTTCGCCGACGGCAGCGTGCCGACGTCCCAGCACGTGCTGATCAAGCTCGGCACCGCTGAGCATTCGCTGCGGCTGGGCGCTGACGCCTGCGCGCTGGAGATCGCGGCCGGCAAACCGCTCACCGTGAAGGCGGGCACGGCGCAGTTCGCGATCAGCGAGCAGGGAGACGTCACTATCGAGGGCAAGAACATCACCATCAAGGCCGCCGCCGAACTTCGCATGGAGTCGGTGCAATCGAGCCTCAAGGGCACCGCGCAGGTGCAGGTGCAGGGCGCCCAGGTGGAGGTGAAGGGCCAGACACTCGCAAGCGTCGAGGCGTCCGGACCGCTCACCCTCAAGGGTGCGACCGTGGCGGTGAACTGATGTCCGAACCGCCGCCGCCGCGCACCGACAACCGGCTCCAGTACGACCCCACCTTCATCGGTCGTGGGTTCAGCTGGCCGTTGACCGTCGACCACACCGGAGGCATCCGGCTCACCGAAGACGTCGAGGACATCGAGCGCGCGATGCGCATCATCCTGCTCACCGCGCCGGGCGAGCGAGTGATGCGGCCGCGATTCGGCTGCCGGATCTGGGATCTGCTGTTCGAGCCGATCACTCCGAACCTGCTCGGCCTGATCGACGAGGCGGTGACGGAGGCGCTCGCGCAGTGGGAGCCGCGTATCGACGTGCTCTCGGTCGATCCCACGCCGGAGCGCCAGACGGACGGCCTGGTGCTGGTCCGCGTCCAATACCGGGTGCGCACCACGAACGACCGTCGCAACCTCGTGTTCCCGTTCTACGTCATCCCGCACGACGGGGAATGAGGAGGGCCGACATGCCGCTGCCTGCGCCGAACCTGGACGACCGCAAGTTCCAGGACATCGTCGACGAGGCGAAACGCCTCATCCCGCGCTACTGCCCCGAGTGGACGAACCACAACGTGTCGGATCCGGGCGTCGCGCTCATCGAGCTGTTCGCGTGGATGAGCGAGATGGTGCTCTTCCGCATCAACCAGGTGCCCGAGCGGCTCTATGTGCACTTCCTCAACATGGTCGGCATCGAGCCGTTCCCGCCGTCGGTCGCGCGTGCGGATCTGACGTTCTGGCTCTCCGCGGTGCTCGACCGGCCGGTGGTCGTCCCCGCGAACGTCGAGGTCATGACGGCCGCCGGCGCGAGCAGCGGGTCCGCCGAGGCCGTCGTGTTCTCGACGGTCGAGGATCTCGTGATCGCGCCGCCGATCCTGACGGCCTCGAAGACCGTCACGTCGGGCGACGAGCGCGTCACCGACGTGTGGGACGACCTGCGTTTCTCGGTGACCGGCGTGCCGTGCTTCCCGTCCGCGCAGTTGACGCCGGGGGACGCGTTCTGCCTCGGCTTCGCCAAGAGCCTGGCCGGCGCGGTGCTGCGGCTGACCATCACGGCCGAGGCCGAAGGCATCGGGGTCGACCCGAAGAACCCGCCGCTGATCTGGGAGGTCTGGAGCGGCGAGGCATGGGTGAGCGTGGTCGTGCACGACGACTCGACGGGCGGGCTCAACCGGGCCGGCGAGATCGTGCTGCTCGTCCCGCGCGCCCACGAACTGCTGACCCTCGGGAACACGCCTGCCTTCTGGCTGCGCGCCAGGCTGCTCGCACCCAAGGCGGGACAACCCACCTACCAGGCGTCGCCGCGAGTGCGTTCGGTCAAGGTCGACGCGCTGGGCGGGACGGTCGGGGCTGAACATGCCGAGCTCGTGCCCGCGGAGACGATCGGGCGCAGCGACGGGGTGCCGGACCAGGCGTTCGCGGTGACGCGCGGCCCGGTCCTGCCCCGCCGTGAGGGTGAGCACGTGTGCGTCGTGGATCCGGACGGGACGACCGACTGGGTCGAGGTCGCGGACTTCACGCAGTCCGGCCCGGAGGATCCGCACTTCGTCTGGGAGAGCGGGTCGGGGGCGATTCGGTTCGGGCCACGCGTCCGCTACCCGGACGGCGCGGTGCGCCAGCACGGGCGCATCCCACGCGACGGCGCACAGATCGTGGTGACGGGTTATCGCCACGGCGGTGGCGTGCGCGGGAACGTCGGCGCCCGCACCCTTACCGTGCTGCGCTCGACCGTGTCGTACGTGCGGGGCGTGACGAACCTCGCCCCGGCATCGGGCGGCGTCGACGCAGAGACCGTCGCCGAGGCCAAGGTCCGCGGACCGCTGTCGCTGCGCACCGGCGAACGCGCAGTCACGGTCGGCGACTACGAGCGAATGGCGCTGGAGTCCTCGACCGAGGTGGCGCGCGCCCGCTGCCTGCCCGCCCCGCACGGCAACGGAGCAGTGCGGATCCTCGTCGTCCCCCGAGTGCGTGGCGATGCCGCCCAGCACAAGCTGGACGACTTCGCGATCAGCAATCCGCTCATGGAGTCGGTGACAAAGCACCTCGATGCGCACCGCCTGGTCGGTACGGCGATGGAGATCTCGACGCCCTACTACCAGGGCGTCTCGGTGGCCGCGCTGGTTCATACCGGACCCGGCCGGCCCGCGGAGCTGGTGCGGCATCGCGCGGTCGCCGCGATCACCCGATTCATCAATCCGCTGACCGGTGGCTCCGAGGGCACCGGCTGGCCGTTCGATGCCGACCTCAACGCCGCGGTGATCACCCAGCTGCTCGAATCGGTCGACGGCATCGAGCGGGTCGAGGAGGCGCTGCTGTACGAGTACGACCTGCGCACCGGGCGGCGGCTCGGTTCGGCGCGCGACGTCATCCGCCTAGACGCCGACTCGCTGTTCCTGTCCGCGGCGCCACAGGTCGTGGTGCGATGACCTCGCTCGCCCCCCGCACCGGGGCGCTACCGAACGGCGTGCGGCGCGTACCCCGTGGCCCGATCTGGATGCTCGAGCAACTGCCCGCCGGGCTGCTCGACAGCGACTTCTTCGTGCGCTTCGTTTCGATCTTCCAAGAGCTCGGCGAAACGCTGCTCGCGGACGCGGACAACATCGAGAACGTCATCGACGTGACCGTCGCGCCGGAGGAGATGGTCAGGTGGGTCGGCTCGTGGATCGGCGTCGAGGGCATCGACGCGGCGCTGCCCGGCGAGCTACAGCGACGCATCGTCGAGAGCTCGGCGGACACGCTGGCCTGGCGCGGTACGGCGCGCGGACTGTGCCGCTTTCTCGAACTCATCAGCGGCGGCCCGGTCGAGGTCGAGGACGGCGGCGGGGTATGGCGTGCCGGTGAGCGGCCGCCGGACACCGCGTGGGTACGGATGCGCGTCGAATCGACCGGGTGGATGCCGGAGAGCGACTTCGCCGCGCTGGTGCGCGACGAGGTCCCGGCCCACGTCCGAGCACAGTTGTGGCTCGGCGACCGGCTCATCTGGACGACCGAGGACGAGAAGGCGCCATGACCGAACACGATCCGGACGACGACCCCACCTTCGTGCTGTCGAAGGTGCTCGACGAGCCGGCCGCACTTGACGACACGGCAGACGCGTCGTTGGTCGAGCTGCCCCAAGCGGCACCGGCTGCGCTGCCGCCGCCCGCGGTCGGCACGATTGTTCCGTCGGCGTCGAATGAACACGTCACGTGTCCGGAGTGCGGCACGGTCGCAACCGTGTCGCTCGCCCGCCGCGACGCGGCCGACTTCTGTCACAGCTGCGACTACCCGCTGTTCTGGACACCGTCCGCGGTGCTGCTCGATCGCTCCGGGCTGGGCGATGCCTCGCTGCGCCGGCTGCCGGGCACCGTCGGCCGGGTAGCGATCGCTTCGGTCACGTGCCCGTACTGCAACGAGCCGAACGCAGTGGCAGCCGTCGACTGCGTGCGCTGCGATCAGCCGCTGCACCCGGTCCGCTTCGAGCTACCCCCGGAGCCCGTGTACGTGCCGCCGCCGGAGCCCGCGCCGGAGCCCGAGCCGCAACGCAACCTGTGGTGGCTGTGGGTGCTGATCGCCGTCACCGCTGCCACCGTCGCGCTCGTCGCGCTCTACGCCACCGACGTCATTTAGGGCTGCTCCTAGATCGGGCCGCGTCCTGACGAACGTCTGCGCCGGCCGCGAGCCGGGCGACGATCGCGGCGTCCGCACCGACGCCGAAGAGCAGCGGCGAGCGCCTGCTGCGGAGGAAGTGCACGCCGCAGAAGTAGAGCCCCGGCACGATCGTGCTCGCGCCGTCCGCGGCGAGCGGAAAGCCCATCTGGTCGACGACCGGGAGGTCGATCCAGCTGTAGTCCGGCCGGAAGCCCGACGTCACGATCACCGAGCCGATGGCGCGCGCGTCGAGCTCGCACACCGGGTCGTAGCTGAATGGTTCGACAATCGGTAGCTCTGGTACCGCGAACCCGCGCGCGGGCAGTTGCGTCGTCATCAGCTCGCAGATGTCGGCCCATCGCGCGTCGCCGAAGGCGACGGACGCACCGAGGTCGTCGGCGAAGCTCACCCGGTTGCCGTCGACGCCGGCCAGTCGGCCGAGCAACGGCACGCCGAGCGCCTGCAGCACGCGGTAGTGCAGATCGTGACCGCCGCCGGCGCCGGTCGCCTGCACATTCGCGGTGAGTCGCGCCGCGGGCGAGGGCAGCTCGGCGAGCCTCTGATCGAAGAAGCTCGTCCGGGCCAGCCACGTCACGATGTCGAGCCCGTCCAGCCGGCGCGGCGCCCAAGGTGCACGGCCACAGGCAAGGAACACGTCGCGCCCGGCGAGGTGCAACTCCTCCGCGAGCTGACAGCCCGTCTGCCCGCTGCCGATGACCAGTACCTGCCCATCCGGCAACCCGTCCGGGCTGCGGTAGTCGTTGGCATCCATGACAAGGACACCCGGCGGGAACCCGGCTGCGGCGGCCGGACGGAACGGACGCTGGTACGCCCCTGTGCACACCACCACCGACGACGCGTCGAGCTCGCCCTGCGACGTGCACGACCGGAAGCCGCCTGCGGCCCCGGCCCGCAGCGCATCGACGCGCACACCTTCGCGAATCGGAGCACCGGCGGCGTAGCTCTCCAGGTAAGCGACGATGTCATCGCGCGGAACGTGTCCCTCTGGGTCGTCGCCCGTGTACGGATTGCCCGGCAGGTCCATCGTCCAGTTGGGCGTCACCAGCGTGAAGGCGTCCCAGCGATCCCGCCAGGTCTGCGCCACCCGCGCCCGCTCCAACACGACGTGCTCGACCCCGAGTTCGCTCAGCTGCCGGCTCACCGCAAGGCCGGCCTGGCCCGCTCCGATCACCACCGTCGACATGCGAGAACCACCCCCGTCCGCTCGCAGTGAAGCCCGACAAGGCGACGACGGTCAATGCCACTCGCCCGAGATGTCCGGATCGTCAAGCATGGCGGCCGCGCAGCCGGACGAGCCGGGCGGCTGAAGAGTTGCTGAACGGTTGCGCGAGCGCGCCGCGGACGGCGTCTACTGGTAACGAGGCGGTGGGGCCGAACGTGATCGCTGAGCCACGTGCCCCCCAGTGGCTAGCCCCCGGCCCCATCGCCTTCACCGGGAACTTACCTGCGAACCAGGCACTTTGCCCAGTCATGGCAACAAGCGGTCATGCGCTGGACACCCTTGACACGGCGGCTTTGAGCAATTTCCCGGACAGCGGGACGCGGACAACGCTGACTGTCGCCGCGCGTTCACGTCGGTCACCGTGCGTAGCCGAACGCTCGCCCGTACCCGGTAATGACGAGCGGGGCGTGCGCGACGGCGAGCAGTTGCCAGAGCAGCACCTGGTTGGCGGTGAGCATGGGCCGGCCCAGCGCTCGTTCGAGCGGGTCGATCGCCTCGACCGTGCGGAAGCCGTTGCCGCCGATGAAGACCGCCTCGGCGGCATCGGACACGTGGGATGCGACCCAGTCGGTGACCGCATCGGCCTCGATCGCGTCCGGGTCGAGGGCCAGCTCGGCGGAGGTGGAGCCGACCACCTCGACCCCCTGGCTCGCGAAGTAGTCGGCGCCCAAGTCGTTGTATTCGGGCGCGAACCAGGGTGCTCCGATCAGCGCGAGACGCTGCACCTGCAGGGTGCGCAGCGCAGCGATCGCAGCGCTGCCGGTCGCCACGACCGGCAGCCCGGTACGCCGCGCCAGCCGAGTCACGATCGCCTGCTCGGCGTCGGCGCCGATCACATAACCCGTCGTGGTGGATGCGTAGGCGATCAACTCGATCGGCTCGGCGAGCAGTTCGTCGGCGCCGCGATCGAGCAGCACCGGGTCCGTCAGTGCGACCAGCGCCGCGGCAGTCGCGGGATCACCGGAAACCCGCTCGTCCTGGATACGCACGACGCGGGTGACCAGTCGCCCCGGCGCCATCGCCGCGAACTCCGCCTCGGGCCCGACCGCCGCATGCGGGGTGAGCACCCCGATCCTGATCACGGCCTCAAATTACCGTGGCCCTGGGGCAGCACGGCGTGTGTCAGGGCGACGGTGCGACGGCAACGCGCGCCCACTCCGGAAGCAGCTCGCCGTGCGCGGCTGCGAGCTCGTCGCACAGCTGCCAGATCTGCTCGGTGGTGAGCGTAGCCGCGGTGTTCGGGTCGAGCATCGCAGCGTGCCGAATCGCCCTGGCGTCCTCGTTCAGCATGGCGCTGACCGTGAGTTCTGCGACGTTCAGAAAGGCCCGGTTCAGCGCTGCGCACTGCGGGGGCAGGTCGCCGACGTGCCACGGATGCACGCCGTCACCGTCGACGGTCGAGGGCACCTCGACGCCCAGCATGCCGGGCAGGTTCGTGATGAGCGCGGTGTTCGCGACGTTCACCTGGATGCGCCGCGGCCGACTGGTGACGACGCTGTGGATCACCTGCGGCGCGTACTCGGTCGCGGTGGACTCGATCGGTATCTCGTCGCCGGCCGCGATCGTCGCGCGGGTGCGTTCGAAGGTGTCGACGTTCTCCTCGCTGATCTCGATGTACGCGTCCACCGGGATGCGCAGCCGCGCGATCTCGCCGGTGTCGCGGAGGTACCACGGCACGTATTCACTGGAGTGCTCGCTCGTCTCGGTCGGGTAGTAGCCAAGCCGCCGGTACATGTCGACACGCACCCGCCGTCGCAGTTCCGGATCTGCGGCGATCCGCGCGTCCAGCACCGGATACAGATCTTGGCCGTCGCGGGTGAACTCGAGCAGCCAGGCCTGGTGGTTCACTCCGGCGGAGCGGTACGACACCTCGTCCGGATCGATGCCCATAACCTCGCACAACCCGACAACGGTCCAGTACACCGAGTGGCACAGCCCGTACGCGCGCAGCTGCGGCGCAACGGCGGCGAGGTAGGAGATGTTCATCGCCATCGGGTTCGTGTAGTTCAGCAGCAGCGCGTCCGGACACACCTCGGACATGTCGCGCGCCAGGTCGGCGAGCAGCGGGAAGGTGCGCAGCGCCCGGAAGATCCCGCCGATGCCGAGCGTGTCGGCGATCGTCTGCCGCAGCCCGTACTTCGCCGGTATCGCGAAATCCGTCTTCGTGGCGGCGAGGCCACCGATCTGGACGGTGTTGATCACGAAGTCGGCGCCGTCAAGCGCGGCGCGGCGCTCGAGGTACGCGACGATGCGCGGCTGCGCGTCGAGTTGCCGCGCCACAGAATGTGCGACGCCCGCCGCGGTCTCCAGCCGGACCGGGTCGATGTCGTGCAACCTAAGTTCGACGTCGGCGAGTTCGGCGAAGCCGAGCAGATCGGCGACCAGGTCGCGGGTGAACTCGACGCTGCCCGCGCCGACGAAGCTGACGACACATCGAGTGCCCTCGCTGCGCTCGGGGAGAGGCTGCGCGCGGACTGTGCTTATGGATTCGCTCGCAAGCTCGCTCATCTGCCCTCCTGCGGTTGTGCCGGCTCGACACCGTCGCGCGCGTGGAACTCGAATCGATCGATCAGCGCGACCAACTCCCGACCGGTCCGTTCGATGCCGTACTGCACCATCCGTGAGCGGAGTCCGGTCACGCTCACGGCGACGCGGGGCGCCAACACGCCGAAGACGAGCGGGACGCGGGCCGCGACGCACAGCAGCCCGTCCTCGCTCTCCTCGTCGTCGACCGCCCAGCCGAAGGTGCGCACGTCGTTGAGCGACTTCGACAGCATCGTCGCCGATGTCGCGGTGCGCGCGGTGCGCGCCTGAAGCGGTCCGTGCCGCTGCGCCCAGGCGCGCACGGCCGCGTCGTCCGGGAGCAACTCGGCCAGCAGTGCCTTGCCGACGCCGGTCGCGTGCGCCGGGTTGCGCCCCCCGATGACCGACGTGATCCGCACGCCTATATTCGCCTCGACCTTGTCGACGTACACCACGTTCGGGCCGTCCAGCACGCATACATGACACGTCTGGTGGAAGTGCTCGCTGGCCGCGGTCGCCAGCGGATGCATCATGCGCCGCAGGTCGAGCCCGGCGTGGAAGCGGAACGCCGCCTCCAACGCCGCGGGGCCGAGCAGGTAAGGCCCGCCGGGGACGGTCTGGGTCGCGAAACCGCGATCACGCATCGCAGCGAGCGTGCGGTGCAGCGAGGGCTTCGGGATGCCCGTGCTGGTCGCCAACTCTTGCAGGCTGACCCCGGCCGGCCGGGTGCCCAACAAGCTGAGCACTGCCAGCGCGCGATCCACCGCTACGTGCGATGGAGCGGACATACCCGTCACTCCTGCCCCATTTGTTCCGTCCAGCGAAACGCTAGTCCGATGAGCGGATTGATGCTAGCGTTTGCCGCCATCGGCCGGAAGGAGGTCGGATGCGGGCGCTGGTGTTCGTCGCTCCCGGCCGGGTCGAGTTGCGCGATGAGCCCGAGCCGACGCCCGGCGATGGCGAGGAGTTGATCGCCGTCCGGGCGAGCGGCATCTGCGGCAGCGAACTGCACGGCTTTCGGTCGATCGGCATGCGCGTCCCACCGCTGATCATGGGGCACGAGTTCGTCGGCACCACGAGTTCCGGCGAGCGTGTCGCGGTGAACCCGCTGCTGTCCTGCGGCGACTGCGACTCCTGCGCGGGTGGCCGCCCGCAGCTGTGCCGGCACCGCGGCCTGCTCGGCGTGAGCCGGGCCGGCGGCTTCGCCGAAACCGTCGCCGTGCCGCGCAGCGCATTGCATCGACTTCCCGACGAGCTGACCTGGGGTGCCGGGGCGCTCGTCGAGCCACTCGCCAACGCCGTGCACGCCTGGTCGCTGCTGCCCACTCCTCCGGCGCGGGTCGGGGTCATCGGCGGCGGCCCGATCGGCCTGCTGTGCGGCCTGTTCGCACGTGCGCGCGGCTGCGACGTCCAGCTCAGCGAGCCGCTGCCGCACCGTCGCTCAGTTGCCGCCGGCCTCGGCCTCGACGCCGTCGAAACGCTGCGCGGGGAGAACGACGCGGTCTTCGACGCAGTCGGGCTGCCCGACACCCGGCGGGCAGGTGTCGAACTGACCCGCCCGGGCGGCGCCGTGGTCTGGATCGGGCTGGCCGAGGACGGCGTCGAGCTGTCGGGCAACACAATCGTGCGTACGGAGAAGAAGGTGTACGGCTCGTTCGCGTACACGCCGGCGGAGTTCGCCGCGGCTGTGCAGCTAGCAACGCAGCTGGACCTGTCCTGGACGACCGAGGTGCCGATCGACGAGGCGGATACTGCCTTCTACGAACTCGCGGCAGGCCGAGGCAATATGGTCAAGGCCGTGCTGGTTCCGAGGACGGCCTGATGCGCGGGCTGGCCGGGCGCGGCGTGCTCGTGTGCGGGGGCACGAGCGGAATCGGGCTGGCCGCCGCGCGACGGTTCCTTGCCGAGGGCTGCCGGGTTTACGTAACCGGGCACGGCCGCGACGCGCTGGACGCAGCGCTCAAGGACCTCGCTGACCTCACGAGCACCGGCACGCTCGCCGGCGGGCAGGTGTTCGACGTCCGTGATCACGAGCGCGTCGGGTCGGTCGTCGCGGACGCCGAAGCCGCGTGCGGCGCGGTTTCCGTGCTCGCCAACAACGCCGGCATCGCGTCGCGCACGCCGTTCCTCGAACTCGGCGTCGACGATTGGCGGCAGGTGATCGACGTCAACCTCACCGGCATGTTCGTGATGGCGCAGGCGTTCGCCCGGCTCCTCGTCGAGAACGCCCGGCCCGGTTCGATCATCAACATGGCGTCCACGAACGCCGTCGGCGGCGAGGAGGAGTACGCGCACTACAACGTGTCGAAGGGCGGTGTCCTGCAACTGACCCGCACCATGGCGATCGAACTCGGCGCGCACGGCATCCGCGTCAACGCGCTGTGCCCGGGCTACATCGACACGCCGCTCAATGCAGACATCGCGGGCGGGCTCGATGACGGCTTCGCCCGCACCTACGCCGACGAGCGCATTCCGCTGGGCCGGGTCGGCACGACCGACGAGGTCGCCGCGGCCTACGCGTTCCTCGCCAGCGACGACGCCTCGTTCATCCACGGCACGACGCTGACGATCGACGGCGGGCAGACTGCGGTGATGTGAGACGCCGATGACGATCTCGCGCAGCACTCGAGACCAGCCCGCCGTCGTGGCCGGGGCGCCGCGCTGCGAGCTCGGCGAAGGTCCGTGTTGGGATCCGCGCAGCAACCGGCTGCTCTGGGTCGATCTGCTGCGCGGCCTCGTGCACAGCCTCGACGCCGACGCCACGTGCCGCACCGTCGAGATCGGCCAACCGGTCAGCGCACTTGCCGTCGACGGAGACGGCTGGGTGCTCGCCGTCGAGACCGGCGTGCAGCGCCGGGACGCGAGCTTCGCGATAACCGAGACGATCGACATGCTGCCCCGGCCGACGTCGGTGCGCATGAACGACGCCGCGCTCGATTCACGCGGCCGGTACTGGGTGGGCAGCATGTCCTACGACGAGCAACCCGGTCGCGGCGCGTTGTTCGGCGTCGACCCGGACGGGCACTGGTCGGCCGTCGTCACCGGTCTCGGCGTCTCGAACGGCATCGCCTGGTCGCTCGACGAGCGCACCATGTACCACGTCGACTCGGCTGCCGGCGTCGTGTGGGCGCGCGAGTTCGACGCCGCCACAGGCGAGGTCGGCGCGGCGCGGGAGTGGTTCCGCAGCTCCGGCCGGGACGGCGCCCCGGACGGCATCGCGGTGGACGTCGAAGGGGGCGTCTGGGTGGCGCTGTGGGGCGGTGCCTCCGTCGTCCGGCTCGACGCCGGCGGGCAGGTCACCGCGCAGTTCCCGGTGCCGGCGCTCCAGACCAGTTCGGTGGCCTTCGGCGACGCCGATCTGCGGACGCTGTACGTCACGAGCGCCGCCGTCAGGCTGAAGGAGAAGTGGGCACAGGCCTACCCGGACTCCGGCCGGTTGTTCGCCGTCCGGGTCGACATTCCCGGACTGCCGGTGGATCGGCCATGATGCGCGGGTCAGAAGACGGTCGTCACGCCGCCCACGACTTCGTGGTCGTCGTCGAGGACGAACAGCAGCCGCCACCGGTCGAGCGTCGTACACGGATGCGAGATGCCCAGACGCACGATGTCGCCTTCGATAACGTCCAACTCGCCGGACCAGGAAAGGAACGCGTGTTGGTCGCTCAACGTGCTGATCGCCGCCGAGCCGAGTTCGATGGTCGCGCCGTCGCGCCAGCGCTCCAGTGGGATGGGCAGGCCGGAGTCGAAGGAGACGTCGCGGCGGCCCGCGTCCAGCAGCGCCAGCCCGTTCTCGGGCCGCGACACCACCCGTGCCCAGACGCTCAGCGCAGCGGTGAAATGCGGCGCGTCGGGAACCTCGTTCGCCGCCGGCGTCCCGGTCGCGTAGATGCCGTGGTCGTGGATGAGATAGCACCCGCTGCGCAGCACCAGCCGCGCCCCCTGTTCGCCGCACCACGGGCGAAGCACCGCGGCCACCCGGTCGAAGAAGATGCTGCCGCCCGCGGTGACAACCGCCTCCGCCGGATCAACCAACCCGCCGTTCACGAGTCGTACGGCGACCATCCGCATCGTCTCGAGGAAGGCGTCGACAGCCGCGTCGCCTGCGGCGCTGCGGTGCGGTGCGATCGTGCCTTCGTAGCCGGACACACCCGCCAACCTGAGCGACCCTGCCGCCGCGATCGCGCTGGCCACCTCGAGGGCGGCGACGACCGTACGGCACCCTGTCCGCCCGCCCGGGTAGCCGACTTCGACGAGTACGTCGAGTGGTCGCGTCGCATCGCGCGCGCCCCGTTCCAGCAACTCCACGCCGCGCAGCGAGTCGGCGTAGACGAGCAGGTCGCGGCCGCCGGCCGCATCGCGCTGCTCGAGCAGGATGCGCAGCGCCGCGGGGTCGGTCACCTCGTTCGCGAGCAGCACCCGATTGACGCCCTGCTGCCAGAGCAGCGCGGCCTGCCGGGGCAGTGCGGCAGTCAGCGCCCACGCGCCGTGCCGCGTCTGGAGGTCGATCAGTCCGGCCGCCAGCGTCGTCTTGGCGTGTGGGGCGAGGTCGATGCCGCGCTCGGCGCAGTAGCGCGCCATCTCCGCGGCGTTGTGCTCGAGCGCGCTCGCCGACAGCGTCGCGACCGGCGTCGCGGTGTCTCCGTGCGCTACGTTCCAGCCGCACGTCGCGAGACCGTCGAGCGTCGGGCGCGCGTCGAGCGGCACGCCTTTGTAGATCAAGGGATCGAGCACGTCCATCGAGTTCGCACCTCATCGTCAGGAGCACCCGGAAGCATGCCATGAGCCGACACGCTGCCACGACCGATCAAGCACCCAGCCCGGCTGGGCCGTATTCACAGAGCATCCGCGCCGGCAACGTCGTCGTCTGCGCCGGGCAGGCGGGCGCGGTCCCTGCGGGCGAACTACTCGACGGCATCACCGCGCAGACCGAGCAGTGCCTGCACAACGTGCTCGCCGCACTGGCCGCGTCCGGCGCGCAGGAAGAGGACATCGTCCGCGTCAACGTCTACCTCACCGACGTGGACGACTTCGCGGCGATGAACGAGGTGTACGCGCGCACGTTCAGCCGGCCCTACCCGGCACGCACCACGGTGTACGTCACACTGCCGGCAGGCATGCTCATCGAGATCGATGCGATGGCCGTCGTGGGCAGCGCATTGTGACGCCGGCGCGGATACCTCAAGCCAAGCGATCGCACGTGACGAGAAAGCGAGGGTGATACCGATGAAGCGAGCGAGACTGGCAACCGCGGTGGCAGCCTGTGCACTGCTGGCCCTTTCGGCATGTGGCTCCGGCTCGGGGAGCAACGGCGTCACGAAGATCACGATGTGGGAGGGCTACACGGACGTCGAGGGCAAGGCGTTCCACGAGATCGTCGACCAGTTCAACAAGTCGCACCCGAAGATCCAGGTGTCGCTGCTGGAGACGAACAACGACTACGCCCTGCAGAAGGTCCTGACCGCGGTGCGCGGCGGCTCCCCGCCCGACATCGCGTACCTGTACGGCAGCTGGGCGCCCAACGTCGCGAAGATCCCCACGGTCGTCGACCTGACCTCCACGGTGCACGCGGCCGACGTCAATTGGTCGGACTTCTGGCCGGGTGAGCAGGCGGTAGCCACCGTCAACGGCAAGGTCATCGGCATGCCGGCGCTCGTCGACAACCTGGCGATCGTCTACAACAAGGCCTTGTTCGCCGATGCGGGCATCTCACCCCCGTCGCCGGACTGGACGTGGGACGACTTCCGGTCGGCCGCGCAGCAACTGACGGATTCGGCCAAGAAGCAGTACGGCACGTCCTTCCCCGCCGACGCCAGCGAGGACACCGTGTGGCACTGGGAGGTCATGCTCTGGGAGGCCGGTGGCGCGATCCTCAACTCCGACAACACCAAGTCGGCGTTCAACTCGCCTCAGGGCCTGCAGGCGATGACGATGCTCAAGGAGATGGCCGTCGACGACAAGTCCGTCTATGTCGACACCACCAACTCCAAGTACATGGATCTGTTCAACGCCGGCAAGATCGGCATGCTCGTCACCGGGCCATGGGACCTGTCCACTGTCCAGATCAAGTACGGCGTGCAAATCATGCCGACCTTCGCCGGTTCGCCGGCCGGGCACCAGAGCATCGCCGGGCCGGACAACTGGGTGGTCTTCAACAACGGCACCGCGCAAACCGACGCGGCCAAGACCTTCCTCACCTGGCTGACCGCGCCCGAGCAGGTCAAGCAGTTCTCGCTGAAGACCGGCGACCTGCCCATCCGGAAGTCGGTGGGCCAGGACGCGTCAGTGGTGAAGCAGATGAATGACTCGCTGCCGGGCATCAAGACCTTCATCGACAACCTGGCCAACGTGAAACAGGCCCGCCCCCAGGTGCCGTCCTATCCCCAGATCTCCGAGGCGCTGGGCAACGAGATCGTGGCCGTGCTGCTCGGCAAGGCCGCGCCGAGTGATGCGTTGACCCAGGCCGCCAGCGCGGCCGACCAGGCGCTCGCGAACGGCTGACGGCCGTGGCCACCGCCACCGCCACCGCGACCGGGCCACCGGGGCGGCGCGTCCTGCGTCGGATGGCGCGTTCCGAGAACGCGGTCGGGCTCGGGTTCGTCACGCCGGCAACGGTGCTGATCGGGATCTTCGGGCTGCTGCCGATCCTCTGGTCGGGACTGCTGTCCTTCGAGAAGTCGGACCTGCTGACGCCGGAGACGCCGTGGGTAGGACTGAAGAACTATCGGCAGGCGGCCAAGGACCCGATCTTCCACCAGGCGCTCCAGCACACCGTCGTCTACACCGCGTTGTTCGTGCCGGCCACGATGATCGTCGGACTGCTGATAGCCGTCGCGTTGAACCGCAAGGTGCGCGGCATCTCCGTCTACCGGACCGCCGCCTACGTGACGATGGCCGTCTCGACGATCAACGAGGCGCTCATCTTCATGTGGCTGTTCGAGCCGTCGTTCGGGGTAGTGAACGCCGGGCTCGACAAGGTCGGCATCCCGCAACAGCAGTGGCTGTCCAACCCGGACGAGGCGCTCTACGTCATCGTCGCGATGACGGTCTGGGGATGGACGGGCTTCGCGGTCGTCGTCTACCTCGCGGCGCTGCAGGGCGTGCCGCAGGACATTCTCGACGCGGCGGCGATCGACGGTGCACGTCCGATGAGCGTGTTCCGGACGATCACCCTGCCGCTGCTCAGCCCGGCCTCACTGTTCCTCGCAGTCTGGCTGAGCATCAACGCCTTCCAGCTCTTCGACGAGGTGTACTTCACCACGCGCGGCGGGCCGCTGCATTCCACGACGGTGATCGTCTATTACCTGTGGGATCAGGCGTTCCAGCAGTTCAACGCCGGCTACGCGGCAGCGTTGGCGTACGTGCTGTTCATGGTGATGCTGGTGATCACGTTCATCCAGTTCCGACTCGGTGCACGGTTCGTGCACTACAGCCGATGACTGCGACCGTGCCACTCGACGTGGCGGACTCCGGCGTCGATCCGGCGACCGAGCCGGACGCCGGTCGGCGGTGGCGGCTGAGCAAGCCGAATCCGTGGCATCTCGTGCTGATCCCGGTGTCGTTCATCCTGCTCATCCCGCTGATCCTGATGGTCATCACCTCGCTCGAGACCGAGGCCGAGACGCGGCGCTTCCCGCCGGTGCTCATCCCGCAGCACCCGCAGTGGCACAACTACCAGCGCGCCCTGGACGCTGCACCGTTCGTGCGGTTCATGGCCAACAGCGCGATCGTCGCGGTGCTCGTCGTGGTGAGCAACCTGGTGCTGTGCAGCATCGCCGGCTACGCGTTCGCCCGGCTGCGCTTCATCGGCCGCGGCGTGCTGTTCGCGATCCTGATGGCGACGTTGATGGTGCCGTTCCAGGTCACGATGATCCCGGAGTTCCTCATCGTGAAATGGCTCGGCGTGCACGTGTGGAGCCAGCTCGGCATCGACCATCTCGGCGCGCTCGTCGTGCCGAACATGGCCACCGCGTTCGGCATCTTCTTCCTCCGCCAGTTCTTCCTCACGATTCCGGTGGAACTCGAGGAGGCGGCGCGGATCGACGGTACCTCGCGGCTCGGCGTCGTGTTCAAGATCGTCATGCCGCTGTCCCTCCCGGCACTGTCGACGCTCGCCGCCCTGACCTTCCTCGACTCCTGGAACTCGTTCCTCTGGCCGCTGCTCGTGGTCAACACGCAGAACCACATGACGCTGCCGCTCGGCCTGACGACGTTCCAGGGATCGCACACGACGCAGTGGGAGCTGCTCATGGCCGGCAACGTGTTCAGCCTGCTGCCGATGCTGTTCGTCTTCTTCGCCGCACAGCGGTATTTCGTCCGCTCCGTCGCCGCCACCGGATTGAAGGGTTAGCGCCGTGGCAGTCGTCGAATACCGAAACGTGACCAAGCGATACCTGAACGACGTGGTCGCGCTGAAGCAGTTCGACCTGACCGTCGACGATGGCGAATTCGTCATCCTCGTCGGGCCGTCGGGATGCGGTAAGAGCACGGCGCTGCGCCTGCTCGCCGGGCTCGACAAACCGACGTCCGGCGAGATCCGGATCGGCGGGCGGCCCGTCACCGGCGACAGCCCGGGCGACCGGGACATCGCGATGGTGTTCCAGAACTACGCGCTCTACCCGCACATGAGTGTGTACAAGAACCTCGCTTACGGGCTGCGCCAACGCAAGACGCCGAAGGCGGAGGTGGAGGAGCGGGTGCGCGAGATCGGCGACGTCCTCGGCATCGCCGAGCTCTTCGGCCGCAAGCCGGCGCAGCTCTCCGGCGGCCAGCGGCAACGCGTGGCCATGGGCCGCGCCCTGGTGCGCAAACCGCAGGCGTTCCTGCTCGACGAGCCGTTGTCCAACCTGGACGCGAAGTTGCGCAGCCAGGTGCGTGCCGAACTCAAGCGCCTGCATCATCGCCTCAGCATCACGTCCATCTACGTGACGCACGACCAGGTCGAGGCGATGACGCTCGCCGACCGGATCTGCGTGCTCAACCAGGGTGAACTCCAGCAACTCGGTACACCGCAAGAGGTCTACGAACACCCGGCCAATCTCTTCGTCGCCGGCTTCATCGGCAGCCCGGCGATGAACCTGGCGCCGGCGACGATCTCGGACGGGCAGGTGCGGCTCGGCGGGTACGCGCTGGCATCCGCGCCGGTGAACGCGAAGGAGGTCATCGTCGGCATCCGCCCCGAGTCGCTGCGGATCACCTCTGAGAGTGAGCCCGGCATCCCGGTCACGGTCGACTTCCACGAGCCGCTCGGCAGCCACGTGCTCGTCCATACCCTGCTCGGCGACGCGACGCTGCCCGGCCTCACCGACGCCGCGCCCAGCATCGTCGTCCAGGCGCCACCCGACGTACGGCCCGCACCGGGCCAACGGCTCTCGCTCGTCACCGAACCCCGACACGTCTACCTCTTCGACGCCACATCCGGTGCCGCGGTGGCCAATCGCGACGCCGCGCCCGCCTTCCACTCCCGTTGATCAACAGGCTCGAGCCGTCGCTGGACGACGTTTCGGGCCTGTTGATCACCGCATCGGGGGTGGTTGTTCGCGCGAGGATGAGGCGGGCAAGGCAGGCGCGTTAGGGCACATCGACAGCCACCGCGCAGGTCGTGTTGCCGCCGGTCGTCGTGCATCCCGTTCCGGCCAGCGTGACGGCGAAGTCGCTCGTGCCGCTCGACGTGTCGATCGTGGCCGTCGCGGTCCACGTGTCGGTGGACGCGGCGCTGATCGGCACGTCGTCGAAGCTGGCCTCGCCCTGCTTGCGTCCGGTGCCGGTGTCCTTGCCAGGGTCGGTCCAGTTGATGCCGCTGATCGCGGTGCTCAGCACGACGTTCGCGGTCGTGCCGGTGGGCAGATCCTTCTTCTTCTGCGTCACGGTGACGACGACGGTCGCGCCGACCTCCTGCAACGTGATCTTGCTGCTCGACGGACTCGATGCGTCGAGCGTTTCGCTGCCGGCCGGCCAGCCGGGGAAGGTATCCGGATCCGGCGTGGCGGTCACCTTGTACTTCGGCGTTGTCTGGCCGGACGGATCGTCGGGAACCCAGATCGGCACGCCGGTGGTGGCGGTGACGTCGAACGTCGGATCGGTGAAGATCGGGTCGGTCGCACCGGTCTTGGTCACGGCAAGCGCAACCTCGGCGGGGCCGGCGCGCTCGTCGCTGGTCAGCGCCGCCAGGTCGACGTCGAGCGAGATGGCGAACTCGGAGATGGTGAGGTCGAGCGGATAGTCGGTGTCGGTGTCGGCCACGGTGGCCGGAACGGTCACCCCGGCCTTGCACACGCGCGCCGCAGCGGAGGAGCAGGTGAACGTGGCCCCGCCGAGCGGCCCATAGTGGTCCTTCGGCAAAGTGATCGAAAGCGTGTAATCGCCGAAGGGCACCTGCGGGATCGAGGTCGTGAACGTGCCGCCGGAGCCGTTCAGCGTGTATCCGGAGAAGGACGGGTTGCTGCCGGCCGGCGACGGCGTCAGCGATACCGGCGCGCCGGCCAGGTCGTCGCTCGTCGACGACGCCGTCAGGGTGATCTTGACGTTGCGCTGCACGCGCTGCAGCGCGAGCGCGACAGGTACGACGGAGCCCGCGGCCGACACGGTGACGGTCGGCGTGCTGCCGCTGGGCAGGTAATACCCGGTGACGGGCGTGACCTGGATGTCGTAGGCCGTGTCCGAGATCGGGATGTTGCTGATCGCGAAGAACCCGGCCGGCGACCCGCCGCCCGATGAGGTCGTCGCCTCGAGTGCCTTCCCGCCGACCATGGTGGGGGTGAACGTGCCGTCCTGCGCGTAATGGCCCAGCGTCAGCTTGACGCCGCCCAGCCCGGTGCTCGCCTGGTTCGCGCCCTGGACGGCGGACACCGTCCCGCTGATCGAGCCCGAACTCTGGTTCGCCTGGATGGTGAGCCGCTGCGGTGAGATGCCGACCAGCAGACTGATGGACGTGTTGATAGTGCCGATGGCGTTTCCGCTGATGCTCACCGAATAGCTGGTCGGGATGACGTCCGAGCCGAAGTCCCAGTAGTCGCAGTCGCCGGTCGTGTTGCAGCCGGACCGATCGGGCTTGCTCGGCGCGTCGAGCGTCTCCCCGGTCGAGAGGTTCGTCACCGTGAACGTCAGGTTGTTCTTGATCGCGGCCCCGTTCGCATCGAGGACGCGGATCTCGAGTTGTACCCGGTCGGCCACGAGCACCACGTCCTGGACAGTGTCCTGGCGGGCGACGATGTCGGCCTGGGTGACCTTCGCGTACGCCGGGTCCGCCGCGTGGTAGCCACTCGCCGCGGCCGTGATCTTCCACCACCCGGTGTGCAGCCCTTCGGCCGACGCGGTGCCGGTGATCCGGAACGTGCCGTCCGCATTGGTGACTGCGGTGAAGACGGGGCCGTCGAGCGACGCGCAGGCCGTCGCGGCCGGGTCCGTGTCGGATCCGGCGCAGTGCTGCGCCGACACGGTGGCGTTGGCCAGCGCGTTCGCCGGACTGGTCGCCGGGTCGCCCAGCGCGCCGCGGACCGTGCCACGGATCGTGCCGAGTGGAACGAGTTGTGCCGTGCACGTCTGATCCGCGCCCGATGTGATCTTGAGCGGGTCGGAGCAGTCCGGCGAGACGATGCCTCCGTTACCCAGGTCGCCGAACTGGTAGCCGGCGGCCTGGATGTGCGCGACATACCCGGTGCCCGGCACGATGCCGGTGAAGGTGACGGAGTTGTCCCCCGGCCGCGGGCGCTGCGTGCCGAGCGAAGTGGAGCCGGTGCGCAGCGTGACGGCCGCGTCCGGCACCGGCGCGGTGGTCCCGAGCGACGGGTCGACGACCGTGACGGTCTTGATCGTCAACGTGCCCAGCTCCGCGAGCGTGATGGTGCCGATCGTGCACGCGGTGCCGATATCGCAGCTGACCTGGACGGTGGCCGGCGCGTATCCGGCCAGCGTCGCGCGCAGCGTGTAGTTGCCGGGCTGCGCCGGGTGCAGGGCATCGGGAATGTTCGAGTCGTTCCAGACGATGGCGGCCGGCGCGTTGCCCGACACGCTGACGCGCACCGTGCCGGCGCCGGGCGGCTGCTGGACCACCTGGAAGCTGGTGTCGGAGACGTCGACGTCGGTGCCCAGCGGCAGCGGGTCGACGGTCAGCGTGCCGGAGATCGCCACCGAGGTCGGGCTCAGGCTCAACGGGACGAAGGAGCCGGCGGACAGGTCGTGCTCGGTGTCCGACGACGTGCGGTAGTTGGGCGCGCTCGCCTGGAAGGTGGCGCTCTGGGTGATCAGACCGAGCGTGTAGCGCGGCGTGTCGGCCGAACACCCCCCGCTCGGCGTGGCACTGGCCGTGTCGGTCGGGACGATGATGAAGCAGCCCTGCGAGTCGGTCGTCGCGTTGACGTCCCGCGTCACGGGCTGACCGTTCGCATAGCCGACCACTCCGGTGACCCTGACCGTGGCCGACCCGAGGGGTTGCGCGGTGCCTGACCACGCCGTCGTGACGCGACCGGTGATGGCACCGATGCTGGCGGCCAACGTTAGCTCACTGGTCGCCGTGCCGTCCCGCGTGACGATCAACTGCGCAGTCGAGCCGGACAGCACGGGCGCGGCGACGGTGGCCGCCGAACAGATCCAGGAGCCGTCCGGCAGACCCGTCACGGTGACCGCGCTGTCGGCACCGGTCGTCAAGGTCAGCGGGCCGACGGTGGCCGGACCGACGCAGGTGACCTTGACGTCCGTTCCGGGCGGAACCGGGTTGAGCACACCGGTGTCGGGGTTCGGCTTGTCGAGCGAGAGCATGATGCGGCCCTTGCGCGCCACCGAGAAGGAGTAGTCGTAGGGACGGCCGTTCGAGAGCGGGACGGCGAACGGGACGAGGTCGTTGTAGTAGTCGGGGTTGGTGATCAGCACGTACAGCGTGTAGGAGCTGTCGCACAGGTTCTCGATCTTGTAGTGCCCGGGGGTGCCGGTGATCTGGCCGACGCCGATGTCCGGCACGCCGGTCGCGGTGCACGAGTTCGTGGCCGGCGCATCGCAGTTGCTCGGCGGCGCGCCGGTGTCCAGCGGGAGCGGAACCGCAACGACGCAGTTCTGCCACGTCTGGCCCGTCGCGTCCTTGCTCAGATCACCGAGGAACGTGACCACGCCGGTGACCGTGTCCGCGACCGTCAGGCTTACTGACGGCGCCCGTCCGACGCCGTGTTGCGGGACGAGCACATTGACCGTCGCCGGCAGGTAGTTCGTCGCACGGATCGTGAGGCGGTACAGGCCGGGTGCGAACCCGCCCGCCGCGGAGGCGAGGGTGTAGTTCGTCGCGCCGAACTCCGCCGGTTTGACGTCCGCGGGCTTGACCGGCGCCGGATTGCCGGCGCTGTCGACGAGTTCGAAGTGGAGCATGCAGTTCGGGTCGGCCAAGCAGGTGACGGTGTTGCTCGGGTTCGTCGCGTCGCCGACGAACCCGGTGATCGTCGCGTCGTTGTCGACCTTGTCGCGCACCAGGACGAACTCGACCGTGGCGTTGTCCCCGCCGCCCTTGACGCTGACGGTCTTGAACGTCGTCCGCAGCCCCGGGAATTGCGCCGTGACCACATAGGTGCCCGGTGCGACACCACCGAACCGGAACGAACCACTGTCGTCCGTCGTGATCTTGTAGGTGTTCGCGTCGGACGTGAACGTCAGGCCGGCATTCACCTCGTACTGCAGCTTGGGCTGCCCATTGCGGCCGAGGACGACGTTGCCGTCGTGGTCGAGCACCTGTCCCTGCACATGACCGGACACGATCGCGAAGGCCGAGCCGAGTACCGCGTCCATCGTGTGGTCCGACTCGCCGGATCGCAGCACGAGTCGACGCGTCTCGACCTGGTACCCGGCGGCCTCGATCGTGACCGTGTAGGTGCCGGGCGCCAGACCAGGCAGCCGATACTCGCCGACCGGCTTGTCGACGCCGCCCGCGCCGGCGGTGATGGTCGTCGTGCTGCGCGAGGTAGCTCCGTCCGAAACCGTGACGTGCGCACCGCCGACACCGACCAGCGTGTCCTGATCGTCACGGGCCATCACCTTGCCCATGAGCGTGGCCACCCCGTGCCGCAGTTGCAGATCGACGGTCTGCGAATCGCCGGCGGCCAACTGCACCAGCTTCGACTCGGTGCTCAATCCGTCCCGGCTGATCGTGACGAGGTACGCGCTCGGCGTCGACAGCCCGTCCACCGACCAGTGCCCGACCTGGCCGCGCGAGTTGCTGCTCGTCGTGATCGTGTTCGTGCCGTCGGTGATCGTGATCTGCGCGCCGCCGACTGCACCGGACGGGCCCGTGACCACGCCGTCGAGGTGGCCGCTCCCGGGCGCCAGCACGACCTTCAGCGGCTGGGTCGCTATCGCCTTCGCCGAGTCGATCACGTAGCGCTGGGTGTCGTAGCCGGGCTTGGCGAAGGTCAGCAGGTAGTAGCCGGGCGCGTCGACGGCGAACGACCAGGCGCCGTCCTGCTTCGTGGACTCCTGTTGCGCCCGCGACACGGACGACGTCGGATGCTGGACGATCGCCGCGGCCGGGATCATGCCGACCGGGCCGAAGTTCTGCGGGCCGGCCGGGTTCGGTGTCGCACCGACGGCCTTCTCGTCGACGAGTGGCGTCGGGCGGATCTGCACCGAGACGCCGGCCGGGGCCGCGCCGCCGACGGTGCCGTTGATCTGCACCTTGCCCGCACTCTGGCTGCCGTGCGTAGCGGCTGCGCCGCTGCCGCCGCCGTTCCCAGCGCTGCCGCTCCCGCCGTTACTGTTCCCGCCGTTGCCGTTCCCGCCGTTACTGTTCCCGCCGCCGCCGTTCCCGCCGCCGCCCTCCTTGCGCGTGCCACCGCCGCTGCCCGAGTGCCCGCCGCCGGCTGCGCCGCTGTGACCGCCGCGCCCGGCGGAGGGCTGCGCGCTGCTCGACTGCCCGCCCGCGAGCACCGAATTCGCGGCGTCGCCGGCGTGCTGGCGGACGAAATCCGCGAGCTTCGGGATGAACACGATTCCGAGTGCGACCCACACCGCGATGATCGTCGTGAGCACAATCGCCTTGGTGGTGCCGGGTCCGAGGAGTGCCCGCGTCGTGAAGGACGCCTCCACGTGCCGCGGCGCACCCGAGCTGCGCGCGGTCACGGTGTAGGCATGCCGCGTCGGATGCCCGAACATCGCCGGCGATCTCGACCGCAGCCGGGCGCGCAGCCGGACGCTCCGGCCGGCGGACACGACGAACTCCTCCGCGGGCAGCGAAAGTCGCACGGCGTCGGTCGTCTGCCCCTCGAGCTGCACGGGCGCGTCGTCGTTGCCGGTGTTGTGGACCGTGATGCGCAGCCGTTTGGTGAACACCGCGCGGGCCTCGGTGGTGGCGAGCTCGAGGTCGATCTGGCCCGGCGCGTCGACGATCAACTCGGCGTCGAGCAACTGGGTCGGCGCGGTCGGCAACCCGGTCACCGCGTCCAGTGCCTCAACCGCGATGGCGAGCGGGTAGCGAGCCGGCACGGTGCCGGGCGCAGGGCTGACCGTGACCTCGGCGACGATCGCGGCGCCGGGCTCGACGGCTTGGCTCCGGGTCGGCCGCGGCAGCCACGTCGCGTCGACGCCGAGCACCGAGATCGCCATGACCCGCGCCGCGCCGGCCCGATTCGTGATCGTCAGCCAGGCGGCGACCGGTGTCCCGGCCGCGGTGCGCAGCGGAGTATCCAGCGCGACCTCGGGCGGGGGTTCGCGCCGCGCACTCGGCGACCGGATGTCCTCAGCCACCGGGATCGGCCTTGATCACGAGGGACGTCCCGTCCGCGGGCGTTCCGTACTGCTCGCTGGGGTGGACGGTGACGGACACGGTCACCACGGCGTTCACCGGGTCCGACGTGGGGCCGACGGCGAGGATGTAGCTGCCTGCGTCGATGCGCGAGAACGTGAACCGGCCGCACGTCTCGGGATTCGTTCCCCGCGTGCGCGCCCTGGCGGTCACGGTGTCCGGGAACTCGGACGCGAGATAGAGGAAGACCGTCCACCCGCAGCGTCCGCCGCCCGTGCTGCTGACCACCCGGCCGCTCATGGATGCCGGGCGGGCCAGCCGGACCGGTTCTTCGGCGAGCTCACCGACGCCGAGCCGGACGATCCGTGAATCCGGCACCGTGCCTGCGCCGGCCGAAACGGTCAGCGTGTACGTGCCGGGCGGCACGTTCTCGATCCGGTACTGCCCACACTTGCCGACCGGCCGGCTCGCCGACGTGACGGTGAACGTGACCGAACCCGAGTTCAGCGTGACGAGTGCCTCGCCGAGATGGTTCGCGCCGTCGCACACCGCTGCGCCGTCCCGCTGCGTGATAGTGCCCTCGACGATCGCGGTCGCGGACCTCATCCGCACGTTGACGCTTGACGCAGTGACGGCGGTGCTCTGCGAACCGCCGGTGATGTTGCCGAGCGCGTCGAGGGAGACGGAGAGCGTCTGGCTGGCGAGATCCGCGCGGGTGAACGTCATCGTGTACGTGCCCGGCAGCGGCAACCCGCCGATCTTCCAGGAGCCGACCGGTGCGACGCTCTGCGTCTCGGTCTGGACCGTGAGCTGCCCGTCGGTGACCGAGACCGCCACTCCGGCGGCCGGCGTGTCCTGCTGCGGCGACGGGTGCACGACGGTGACCAGCCCGCTGAGCGATCCGGACGAGTGGTGCAGTGTCACCGAGACCCCGGTCAACTTCTGGCCGGCCGCGAGCGTGAGCGTCATGGTCTGCGCCGCGTAGCCGGGCTTGCGCGCCACGAGGGTGTAGGTCCCCGGCGTGGGCAGGTTGCGCAGCGTGAACGAGCCCGCGGGATTCTCGGTGAGGGACACCGTGCTCGCGCTCGTCGTCCCGGTGGTGGCGGTGACCGTGACATCACCGAGCTGCCGCCCGGACGACGACGCGACCAGCCCCGAGATGAGCCCGTCGCCCTTGCGCAGCACGAGCTCGACGCTGCTCCGCTCCTCGCCCGCACCGACGTTGATCGTCTGGCTGGACGTGGCGTAACCCGGTTTGGCCAGCACGAGCAGATAGGTGTTCGGCGACGGGACGTCGCTCAACGTGAACGTCCCGTCGGAGCCGATCGGCACCGTCTTGACGATCGCGTCCCCGGTGTCGGGTGGAATGCCTGGCGCCGCGCCCGGCACGGCGGGTGGGACGACGACGCTCCCGCCGCCGGCCGAGCCGTTGTCCACCGGCCGTTCGAGATAGAGCGTCGCACCGGCGAGGTCGTCGCCGTTCACCTTGCCGCTGATCGTCGCGGGGATGCCGCCCACGGTGACGTCGAGGCCGGTGCGCACCTGCCCGGCACCGAGCCGGATCGTCGATGCGTCCGCTGCCGTGACCGCGCTCGGATACCAGAGTTGCAGGAAGTCCGCGCCGCGGAAGGCCAGCTTGTACTGGCCCGCGCTGAGATTCGACAGGTGATAGTTGCCGCCCGAGTCGGTCGCGGTCGTACCGATCGGAATCGAAGTGTCCGAGGCGTCGTACACGGCGACCGACACACCGGAGATCGGCCGGTGCGAGGTCAGCAGCCGGACGACCCCGCCCAGCCCCGAAGTCCCGACCGCCGCACCGGATTCGCGCGCGGCGGCGATCTGCAGGGCGAGGTTGCGGTCGGCGGCGCTCTGTCCGACCAGTCTGGACATCGCGATCGTGATGACGATCGCGAAGACCGTGATCGCGGCGATCAGGCCGAGCAGCGACAGCGGCCCGCGCGAGAGTAGCGAGCGCTGCACGAACGTGCCGGTCGCGACGATGTCGTCCTCGGCGTGTGCCGGCCGGGCCGCCTCCGCGTTCGGCGCGAAGAAGGGGTCGTCGGCCACCTCGTCGAGGAACAGGCTGATGATCCGCGGCGCGGGCGAGCCGATCGTCGGGCGCCGGGCGCGCGCAACCATGTCGACGACCGTGTGCTCGCCGGGCGTCAGCACGACCCGCTCCGGTTCGAACTCGAACCGGACCTTGCCCTCCGGATCCTCGGCGGCAAGGTCGGCCCGCACGATCGTGTTGCCCGAGTTCTCCACCAGCACCGTGAAGCGCGCCGCGCGCCCGGCAGTCACCATGATCGGGTCGAGACGGGCGGTGGCGGATCTGGCCGACGGCACGGTGAGGTCGATCTCGTGCACGGTCGTCGCGTGCGGCGGAGTCAGTTCCCGCACTTGGACGGCCACCCGCCGGGCGCCGGCCGGGATGCCCTTCGGCACGGTGATGACGACGCTGACCGTGCGGGATTCCTCGGGGAACATCGACACCTGGTCGGTGTCGAGCTGCACCCAGGACGGGTCGGCGCCGAGCACCCGGATCACATAGCCGCCGATCACCGTCGACGTGTTCATGATCGTTACGGTGAACGGCTGTGGCTGGCCCGGCGTGACGGCGGCCCGGCGCGGTGCGACCTCGACGCGCATCTCAGCCGCCCAGCCTCAGGTCCTGGTGCGCGGTCTCGCCGTCGGCGACGGTGACGATCGCGGTCTGCTGCCGCAGCCGCTTCTCGGTCACCGTCACGCTGTACGTGCCGGGCGGCAGACCGGTGATGAGATAGCCGCCGTGCGGCAGCGCGCCGCCCGGGCCGCCGACGGCCGTCGTCCACACCTGCAACCCGTTGGTCGCGGTCACTGCGGCACCGGCACAGCGCGGCTGCGGGCAGCGGCCGGTGACCTCGCCCCCGATGCTGCCGGCGCCGCGCGACAGGTGGATCGTCACCTCCGCGCCCTTGCTGTTCCCGGCGAGGGTGAACGGCACCGTCGCCGCACGGTAGCCCGGCAACTCGGCGGTCAGCGTGTACGAGCGCGGCGCCGCCAGGCCGTTGATGACGAAGGCGCCGCGCGGGTCTCCGGTGAGTGTCGTCGTACTGGGCGCGATGGCCGTCGACGCCGCGCCGCCGACGGTCAGCGTCACGTTCCCGAGGCCGTGTCCCTGCGTGTCGAGGACCCGGCCGGTGACGCTGCCGGTTCCGTCGATCAGCGTCGCGTCGAAGTGCGTCTTGATCGCCTCTTGCCCCACCCCGACGTCGACGATCTTGGTCTTCGTGCCGTGGCCGGGGGCGCTGAACGTGACGACGTACGTCCCCGGCGTGGGAAGGTGATCCAGCGAGTACGCGCCGACCTGCCCCACGGTCGGAGTAAGCACGGTGAGCCGCGATCCGTTGACCAACGTGGAGACGGTGGCGCCGCCGATCGGCTGCCCCGCGCCGTCGTCGACCACGCCACTGATCTGCCCCTCGCCCGCCGAGAGGGTGATCGTCGGCTCGAGCCGCTGCTCACCACCCGACACGTTGTCGACGATCGCGCTGGTCTCGTAGCCCTGCGCGGTGAACGTGAGCTCGTACGAAGCCGGGGCGGGCAGGTTCTTCAGCGTGTACTTGCCGCTCGCGTCCGTCTTGGCGGTCGCGGCCGGCTCCTGATCCGTTGCACCGACGAGCAGCCGCGCAGACACCTGAGTGATGACCGGCCGCAGCGTGTCGCCCGGATCGATGGACCCGGAGATGCTGGCCGGGCGGCCGCGAATGACCAGCGACTTGACCGTCGTGGTGCCCTGCACCGTGGTCGGCACGGCCTGTGCCGCGCGGATCGATGTCGCGCCCGCTGCCGTGCCCGAGTACCAGACGGAGTGGAAGCCGGTCGCGGTGAACCTCAGGTAGTAGCTGATCGGGAACAGCCCGGCGAGGGTGTACGTACCGTCGGCCTGCGTGCCGGCCGAACTGACGAGGATCTGCTTGCCGTCGTGGATCCGGATCGCCTGCACCAGGATCCGGCCGACCGGCTGATGGTCGCTGGCGCCCAGCACGGTCCCGGTGATCTGCGAGCCTTCGCCGGGTGGCAGTTGGCCGTTCTTCGGCAGTGCGCCGGCCAGCACCGCCGCGGTGGACTGATAACCGACCGCCAGGGCACCGCTCGCATCGGCCTTGGTGAGCGAGAAGAACGACGCCGGCGCGTTCTTGGTGAGCGGGTCCTTCCCGAACACCTTCGCGAGGCCGAACAGGAACGCACCGGCCCAGAGCGCGACGATGCCCGCCAGGATCAGCGCGGTCAGCAAGCCGCGGGTGAGGAGCGGGCGCTGCCGGAACTGGATCTCGGCCGTCTGCGGTTCGATCTCCGCGTCCGAATCCATCGAGTCCGGCGGTTGGTCCAACTGCCGCGCCGACGCGCTGACGTTCACGTTGCGGTCGATGTCGCCGCCGGTGATCAGCCGCGGCGCACGCGCGGTCAGCATGACGGCCGCACTCGTCCCCGGTTCCAGGACGAGCGAGGGGCGCGAGAAGCGATACGTCAGCGACCGGTCGGCGTCCCGGGCGTCCAGGCCGACTGCGAGCTTCACGTTGCCGGGGTTCGCCACCTCGAGCACGAACCGGGCCGAGCGCCTGGCGCGGACGAGCTTGGGGCGCGCCGACAGCGTCAATTCCGGCCGCGGCGCGACCACCAGGTCCACGTCGTGGTACTGGACCGGCGCCCGCGCCCCGTGCGAAGTGATCTCGACGGCAAGCGGATGCCGCCCGGCGGGCGCATCGGTCGGCGGGGCGATCGAGATCCGCAGCTGCCCGACCGAATCGGGGAAGAGCGGGAGCAGGGCCGGCTCGGTCCGGACGCATTCCTCGGGCAGGCCGATGACGCGCGCGCTGATCCCGTCGATCACCGCGTCGGTGTTGACGACGTCGACGATCAAGCTCGCCGCAGCCCCGGGGACGACGTCGAGCTGTTGACGCTGAAGTGTCGCGCGCACCGCTCAGCTTCGGCTCGGTGCGCGATCGATTGAAGCGTCCGCCGAATCAGGTGAATACGGACAATTGGGCACGCCGCTACTCCTCCCCCGAGCTCTACCAGATCCCCCGCTGCCTGGCGCGATGCGTACACAGGCGGCTGGCGTAACCTCCGGCCAAGATCGTTCTACAAAGATCGTTATTTGTCCATGTCTGTCCGGGCAGTCATTACATACGCGCCACCGCGGCTCTTTGGGCCGCCTTCCCTCGTCGCTCGCGGCCTCCTCCGTCGGCCGCTCGACTTCTCAGTCCAGGCACGGCCTCGCCACGCCGTCGCGGTCATTCCTTGCCGTCATTCCGCGCGCCTGGCAACGCTGCCGACGACGCGCGCGACGGGCGGTGCCTCGTCGTACCAACCGGCGGAGTCGGCCGCGACGACCAGGCTCACCGTGAAGGAACCCTTGAGCTCGCCGCCGGCAGCGCGCCAGATGTCACGCAGTTGATTGCGATCATCGCCGCCGAAGAACAGCTGCAGGTCACCGATGGAATCGTCCGGCAGGTGTGCCGCCGGAACCGAGCCCTGGCCGGCGAAGAAACTCGCGAGCCGGCCGAGCAGGTCGTGCTCCTCCAGCGAGGTGGCTGCCCATGCGCTCACCAGGTAGTTGAGATCCACCATCGGCAGCGCCCGACGGCGCTGGACCTGCCCTGCCGCGTCGACGCGCAGCCCGACCGCCTGCGCCGGTCGGCGGCTGGGCAGCACCTCGTAGAGGAACAGGCTGACGGTCGGCCGGGAGACGCCGGCCGCCCAACCGGGCGTCGGCGCGTCGAAGCTGACGTCGGCGACCTCGATCGGCAGCGGCAACTCGGCGCGCAGCATCCGATCCAGACTCTCGTCGACACGGCGAATGAACACGGGGACCTGCTCAGGGCCGCAGCCGTGGCATCGAGGTGACCATGCCGCGCGGGGCGGCGGGAGTCTTCAGCGGTGCGCGGACGACGCTGACGGTCGTGAGCACCGCGGGGGCGAGCGGCGTCGCCAGCCCGATCCGCGCGACCGGTGCGGCCGTGGGTTTGACCGCACGGCGCCGGGTCCGGCGATAGGACGCGGCGATGGCCGAGACGTACGAGGTCCGCGCGAGGGCCTGCACATCGTCCGCGAGTGCGCCGCACCGCCTGGCGAGTTCGGCGTTGGCCTCGTCGACCAGCCGCATCATCTCCTGCTGCTTGGTACGCGCGGGATACATGCTTCTGCCGACCGAACCGATGGCGGCTTCGGTGACCCGCACGACCTTGCGCATCTCGCTGAACGACGAGCGGGTGGCGAGCTGGAACGGCGACGCGAAGCGCTCGCCGAAGGCGGCACAGAACACGTCGAGCTGATCACCGGGCAGGCCCTCGAGATCGTCGCCCGCGAAGCGGACATCGATGCCGATCGCGGGTGCGGCGAGCAGCTTCTGTTTCAGGGGCACCGGCCAGCTCTCCGCCGTGATCACCACGCCCTGCTTCAGCTGGTCCGGCGAGATATCCGGAGCGTCCATACCTCATCCTTCGCGTCGCCGCCGCAACGTATGCCGATGAAGATCAACCGTCAACACCGGCGCGCGGTCGTTGCACCTTTGGGCGTCGCTCGACGCGCGCGCGTCCGCTGATCGAAATTGCAGCTACGATCCGGCCTCATGGGGGTCACCGTGATCATCACTCGGGACGACAACGGCGCCCCGCAGACGCGCGAGACCTTCCCCGAGGGCGACAAGTTCGTCATCGTCGACGGCAATCTCAACGTCTACTCGGTGGACGGCGATTTGCTCGGCACCTTCGGCTCCGGAAACTGGCTGACCTCGTTCGCCGGGGACGACACCGTGCACGTCGAGACGACCAAGCCGCCGGAGGACGACAGCAGCGACGACTTCGGGTTCGGCGACGACAGCGATAGCGACAGCAGCAGCGACCTCAGCCTCGACAGCGACACCGACACCGACACCGACACCGAGGTCGGCACCGACGCAGAAAGCGACGCGAGCTCCGAGAGCAGCGCCGAACTGCCGGAGCTGAGCCTCGACTCGAACGAGCCCGTGCTCGAGAGCACCTAGTGGTCACGAAAGGCGAATGACATGCCGTCCCAACGAATCCCGCCGCTGGTCATCCAGCAATGGGGCAAGGTCAAGCACGATCTCATTCCGGTGATCGAGAAGACCAAGGGCCCCGGGATGACCCCGGAGTTCAAGCAGGACCTTCGCAAGAAGGTGGAGACGCTGTTCGTCTCCTTCGACAAGGGTCTGCGGGACAAGCTGAAGAAGGCGTCGGAGGCGAAGAACGACGCCGAAGCCAAGAAGGCGCTCCAGGACGTCATCACGATCTCGGGTGACTACCTCTCCAAGCTCCAGACCGCGCAGAAGCAGTGGGGCACCAGTGGCCGCAGCGCAGGCGAGGTCATCGAGAAGAACCTGCTGCGCATCCGCGAGGTCGCGACCACGACGCTCAAGGCCATTCGCTAGCGCCGAGGGCTGAAGCCGCACGCACTGCCGGACATGGCAGGGTGTGCGCTGTGACAGAGTCTGCCGACAAGACGAATCTGCTCCGCTACATGCAGCGTGGTCGGGACGCGCTGGTCTGGAAACTGGACGGGTTGTCCGAGTACGACGTGCGTCGCCCGATTACCCCGACGGGCACCAATCTGCTCGGCCTCGTCAAGCATGTGGCGAGCGTCGAGGCGGGGTATCTCGGCAACGTGTTCGGTCGCGACTTTCCCGAGCCGTTGCCGTGGCTGGACGACGACGCCGAGCCCAACGCCGACATGTGGGCCACTCCGGAGGAGTCCCGCGCCGACATCATCGGGCTCTACAAGCGGGTGTGGGCGAACTCGGACGCGACCGTCGAGGCGCTGCCGCTCGACGCGGTCGGCGAGGTGCCGTGGTGGCCGCCGGAGCGCCGCGAGGTCACGCTGCACCTGATCCTGTTGCACATGATCGCCGAGACCCAGCGGCACGCCGGCCACGCCGACATCGTGCGCGAGTCCATCGACGGCGCAGCGGGTGTGCTGCCGGGGGTGTCCAACATGCCGGACGAGGACCCGCAGTGGTGGGAGCGCTATCGCGAACGCGTCGAGCAGGGCGCCAAGCGGGCCGGTGGGCTGAGTGACTGAGCTCGCCGCGTTCGCAGCGCTCGTGCCCGTCGACCACGGGCTGTGCGTGCTCAGCACCCTGCGCAGCGACGGAAGCGTGCACGCCTCCGTCGTCAACGCCGGCGTGCTGCAGCACCCGCTCAGCGGCGAGCAGGTGGTCGGGCTCGTCGCCATCGGCGGCGCCCGCAAGCTGCGTTACCTCCGCGCCGACCCGCGAACCACGATCGTCGTCCGGGCGGGCTGGCAATGGGCCACCGTCGAGGGCGACGCCGAGCTCATCGGCCCCGACGACCCGCATCCCGACGTCGACGCCGAGGCGCTGCGCGTCCTGCTGCAGGACATCTTCCGCGCCGCCGGAGGCACCCACGACGACTGGGACACCTACGACCGCGTGATGGCAGAGGAGCGCCGGACGGCGGTGCTCATCACCCCGCGCCGCGGCTACGGCACGTCGGCGCAGTGACCCGCGACGACGTGCTCGAGCGGTGCACCGGCCTGCCCGGCGCGGTCGAGGACTATCCGTTCGGCGACGGCGTCGCGGTGTTCAAGGTCGGCGGCCGGATGTTCGCCCTCGTCCCGCTCGACGGCAGCCCCGGCAGCGTGAACCTCAAATGCGATCCCGCGCTGGCCGCGGAGTTGCGCGACCGCTACCCGTCCGTGCGACCCGGCTATCACCAGGACAAGCGGCACTGGAACACGGTGGAACTCGACGGCTCGATCGAAGATGCCGAGCTCGAGTGGATGATCGACCACTCCTACGAGCTGGTGGTCGCCCGCCTGCCGCGCGCCGCACGCGAGAACCTGCGGAGCTGATGCGTCAGTACGGGGACGTGCGGGCGATATTGAGCGTCCGCTGGAGCAGGAACGGGGCGGTGCCGTTCTTCAGCCACGGCCGGTTGTACCAGACGTAGGCGTCGCACGAGCGTCGCGCGATCCGCTTTACCTTGGCCGACAGGTGCCACGCGGCGGCGGTGACGTTCGTCGTGGGCGGGATACCGAGCGAGACGCAACGCCGCTCGGACTTCGTCGTGCAGGCCTCGGCGCCGCCGTACGGGCCGGGCGGGTGCGTCGCGTAGTACTGCGCGTAGGTGAACGGGTGGCTGTTGTCGGACGTGTCGACGACGAAGTGCTTGCCGGGAATGCCGCGATGTGCGAGCGCCGAGAGGATCTGTCGGCCGTGGACGACGTTGCTCCCGGTCGAGTCGTAATGCGTGCCGCTCAGCGCGAAGCCGCGGACGTGCGCGATCCCGGCCTGCTTGAGCATCCAGGCGGCCCTGTCCGCCGTCAGCCAGTCCGCCGCGCCGCCGTCGAGGTAGATCGTGGTGTGCGGCAACGCGCTGAACTTGCGCGCCGCGTAGTTGGTCAGGCTCAACCGCACTGCCGGGCGCCAGCCGTTGAGCGCGACCGGCAGGTCGGGCTCCAGGATCATCAGCACCCGCGACCGCCCGATGCCACGCGCGGCGGCGTCCACCCAATTCCGGTAGGCGCTTTGCTGAGCCTTGGTCAGCGGATCGTCCTTGTGCGACTCGTGCTTCGGCCATAGCCGGAACATCGCGATCGGCACGATGATGCTCGGATCGCCATGCTGCTCGGTGACGATGTCGTGGCGCACGGTCCGCCGGACGTCCGCGGCCGACATCCACGAGCCGTACCACCGGGCACGGGGTCGCTTCGCCACCTTCGCCAACAGCTTCTTTCGGGTGCCGGTGGCCTGCTGGTAGGCGGGATACACGCCGTCCTGACCCTCGGTGTACACACCCCACTTGTGGCCGGCCAGCGGGTTCGCACTGGCCGGCGTCGCGCCGGCCGGTGCCGCTCCGGTGACGAGCGGGAGGACAAGTCCGGCGAGGGCAGCTATCAGCAGAATCTTCCGCACCTCTGCACTATCGGCTGCCCCCGCCGGTTCTTCAAATCGAGCTGCGATCAGCCGCAGTTCACCGCCGCGGCGGCCCAGTCGCTGTGGTCGTAGGAGTTGCCGTCGCCGCCGTCGGTCAGCACCATCCGGAGGAACGAGGCCCCGGACAGATCCGCGGTCAGGTGCACGGCCGCGTCGGTGCCGCGCACCACGCCGCTGTCGGCGACCTTCTTCCCGTCCGCGTAGACCTGGAAGTCGACCGAGCCACGGTCGCCGACCTCGTCGTCCACGCCCACGTCGCTGGTGAACGACGCGCACTGCCCGCCCACGTAGACGTCGATCTCGCCGGGGGCGTGGGCGCCGACGCCCTTCGCATAGGTGACGCCGTTGATCGTGATCGTGTGGCCGTCGGTCGAGCCGGTCTCACCGTTGCTGCGGTCGCGCTCGGGTGGCCCCCAGCCGTTCGTGAAGTTCGTCCATTGCAGGTCGCTGACATATGCGGTGCCACTCGGCGGTGGGTTCGGCACGAGGACGTCTGCCGCGCCGCTGGTACTGCCCGGCCGCAGTTGCGTGCCGTCGTTCCACTGGAAATCGCCGGTCGCGGTGAGCGAGTACTTGCCCGGCGTCGCATCGCTCGGCGGCGTCACGCTCCACGTCGTGGTGAGCGTGCCGCCGGTGGGCACCGACCCGGCGGTGCGCCCGGACGCTGCCTGTACGGCCCAGCCGGACGGTGCCGCGAGGTCGACGGAGACGTTCTCGGCCGGGACGCGCCCGGTGTTGGTGAACGTCGTCGTCAGGGTGTTCGCGGTGCCCGGCTTGACGACCGCAGGACCGCCGGGGTACGCGGGCGCCACCGAGGCCGACACCGCGGTCGACGGCGGGTAGGCGTCCCAGTTGTCGGGTGCACTGACGCGGTACATCACCGTGCCGTGCGCCGGTACCTGAGCACTGATCGTCCCTGCGCTCTCCGTGACCTGCTTGCTCCAAAGGTCCGTCAGCGTGTACGCGCCGCGCGCCGTCGGCAGCCCCGCCTGCGCCGCGGTCGTCGACATCGTCGCTGCCGTGTCGCCCTCATTGAACAGCGCGACCGCGACGTCGCCGTTGGCCAGCGGCTTGGCGAAGACGAGGTGCGTGCCGTCGGTCTTCACGACCGATCCCTGGACGCCGAGCGGATCCTGGTCGATCGCGATGACGTCCTTGTTGAGGTAGATCGCCATCGTGGCCGGGGTGGCCTCGCGCAGATCCGTCCCGGCGAGCAGCGGCGCCGCCATCTCCGCCCACAGCGAGAGGTGCGACTTGTACTCGGTGTCGGTCATCCCACCGTTGCCGATCTCGAGCATGTCCGGGTCGTTCCACGCCCCGGGATGTGCGGCGCCGTCGAGCGGGACATTCTGGTTGACGATCGACTTGAGGCTGTTCCAGTTGTCGCTGATGTCGCCGGTCGTGCGCCACAGGTTGCCGACGTCACCGGCCCATGTCGCGGGGTCGTTCACGCCCCACTCGCAGATGCTGTACACGATCGGGCGGCCCGTCGCCGCAAGGGCGTCGCGCATCGCGCTGTAGCGGTCGATGTACTCCTGCTTGGTGGTGCTGCCGGCGTTGTTGCAGTTGTCGTACTTCAGGTAGTCGACGCCCCAGTCGGCGAAGGTCTGCGCGTCGATCTGCTCGTGCCCGAGGCTGCCCGGGTAACCGGCGCAGGTCGCGGTGCCGGCGTCCTCGTAGATGCCGAGCTTGAGCCCCAGCGAATGGACGTAATCGGCCGTGCCCTTGATGCCGTCCGGGAACTTGACCGGGTCGGGCACCAGGCGGCCGGTATCCGGGTCGCGCTGGTGCGTCAGCCAGCAGTCGTCGATGTTGACATACTTGTAGCCGGCGTCCCTCATCCCGGAGCTGACGAAGAAGTCCGCGGTCTGCTTGATCAGCTGCTCGTTGACGTTGCAGCCGAAGGCGTTCCAGTCGTTGAAGCCCATCGGTGGGGTACGCGCCAGCCCGTTGTCGAGCGCGGCGGCGACCGGCGCGCCGGCCACCTGGACGGCCGCGACGGGCACGAAGAATCCGACGACGAGTCCGGCTGCCGCGAGCACCGCGCCGGCCTTGTTCCGTGTGCCGCTCCAAACGCGCATCAATCCGCCTCCTGATCACGCAAAACTGCACATATCTGGACAATTACTATCAGTTGGATGACGGCGAGACAAGGCTTTCGTCCGATTTGCCCAACAGAAAGGCCTTAGAACCCGTTCTGTGGGATTTTGTGGAATTCTCGTCACGCAGCCCTGGCGGCGAGCGTTCTTCGCCGCCTACGGTTCTCGAACGGAGCAGGTGAGGAGCGTGCCGATGACGACCCAGCAGCAATCCGCGGCAGCGCTCGAGGCGGTGGCCCGGTTCGCCGCAGCCTTCGACCGGCAAGACGTCGACGCCGTGCTGGCCGCGATGACCGACGACTGCGTGTTCGAGTCGACCGCGCCGCCGGACGGCATCCGCTACCAAGGGCAGGCTGCGGTGCGGGCGGCATGGACGGAGTTCTTCGCGGCGTCGCGGGACGCGACGTTCGAGACGGAGGAGTTGTTCGCCTGCGGTGATCGCGTCGTGGTCCGCTGGCGCTACGCCTGGTCGGACGGGCACGTCCGGGGCGTCGACGTCTTCCGGGTGCAGGACGGGTTGGTCGCCGAGAAGGCCTCCTACGTCAAGGGCTGATTTCGCCGCGGCTGGCAGCGCCTGACAGCTGCTGACAGCGCGCGCCAGTGCGCTGCAGGTGCCGTGCCAGCGGCGCTGGCCAGAGTGAGCGCATGAGTTACGCCATCGAGGCCGAAGCCCTGACGAAGCGCTTCGGCGAAACCACAGCCCTGGCCGGCATCGACCTTGCGGCGCGCGAGGGCTCCGTACTCGGCGTCCTCGGCCCGAACGGCGCCGGCAAGACCACCGCGGTCCGCATCCTCGCCACGCTGCTGCGGGCCGATTCCGGCCGCGCGAAGGTCGCCGGCTACGACGTCGCGTCCCAGCCGCAGCAGGTCCGTCAGCAGATCGGGCTGACCGGCCAGTTCGCTTCTGTCGACGAGGATCTGACCGGCACCCAGAACCTGGTCATGATCGGGCAACTGCTCGACCTGCCCACGCACACCGCCAAGCGGCGCGCGGCCGAGCTGCTCGAGTGGTTCGATCTCGCCGCAGCCGCCGACCGGGTCGCCAAGACCTACTCGGGGGGCATGCGGCGGCGACTCGACCTCGCGGCCTCGCTCGTCGGCCGTCCCGCGATCGTCTTCCTGGACGAGCCGACCACCGGCCTCGATCCGGCCAAGCGCGAGGCGATGTGGGACGTCGTGCGACGGCTCGTGACCGACGGCTCCACCGTGCTGCTCACGACGCAGTACCTGGAGGAGGCCGACGCGCTCGCCGACGAGATCACCGTCATCGACCGCGGTCGGGTGATCGCGCACGACACCCCGCTCGGGTTGAAGCGCAAGGTGGGCGGGCAGCGGCTGACCGTCCGCCCCACCGATCCGGACCGGCTCGACGACGTCCGGGTGATCCTCGGCGCGGTCAGTGACAAGCCGGCCGAAGGCGGTGGCCGCGATGCGCTCAGCGTCGCCGTCACGGGCGATCAGGCAATGGCCGCCACGGTGGCCCGGCTGCACGCGGCCGACATCTCGGTGACCGAGTTGTCCCTGCACCTACCCAGCCTGGACGAGGTCTTCTTCACCCTGACCGGCCAGCGCACCGACGCCGATGAGGAGGACGCGGCATGACGACGACCCTGGCCAAAGAGGCGGCCGTCGAGACGGTCAGCTCCACCGCGCAGACCCGGCCGGCGACCTCGCCGCGCCGGCACATCAAGCACGCGCTCGTCCTCGCCCGGCGCAATCTGATCAAGACGATGCGCACACCCGAGCAGCTGATCGACGTCACGCTGCAGCCGATCATCTTCCTGCTGCTGTTCGTCTACGTCTTCGGCGGTGCGATCAGCGGCGGGTCGCGGCACGACTACCTGCAGTTCCTGCTGCCGGGCCTGCTCGCCCAGGGCATCGCGATGGGCAGCATCGCGCTCGGCCAGAACCTCAACGCCGACATCGAGAAGGGCGTCTTCGACCGGTTCCGCGCATTGCCGATCGCCCGGCTCGCCCCGCTGGTCGGCGCCGTGCTCGCCGACTTCTTCCGCTACGTGATCCTCTGCCTGATCTACGTCGGGTTCGGTTACCTGATGGGATTCCGAGCGACGACGAATCCCGCCGGCGCGGTTGCGGCCATCCTGCTCTCGGTCGCATTCGCGCTCTGCTTCTGCTGGATCTCGCTGTGGGTCGGGCTGAAGGTGCGTACGCCGGGTGCGGTGCAGGGCGTGATGTTCCTGCTGATCTTCCCGCTCTCCTTCGGCAGCAACACGTTCGTCGAGACCTCGACCATGCCCGGCTGGCTCCAGGCGTTCGTCAAGGTCAACCCGATCTCGCACCTCGTCGAGGCGGTCCGTGGCCTGATGCTGGGCGGCCCGGTGACGCGCGACCTGCTGTGGACGTTCGGCTGGATGGCCGGGCTGCTGGCGCTGTTCGTGCCGCTCGCGCTGCGCGCGTACAAGCGTCGGTCGTAGCCGGCGTCAGCCGAACCAGAGGCTGCTTTGCGGGTGTCCGACGACAGCGGCAGAGACGTCAGGAGGCGTGAGGCGCTCGATCGCGGCATCGCGGTCGAGCGCCTTGCCCTGCGCATAGCAGTCGGCGAAGCGCGCATCGCCGAGCGCGGCGCGCAGCCGCTCGGTCAGCTTGGCGATGTCGCGCGAGGTCGGGTCGTCCGCGCCGCGCAGCCGCGCCGCGGCGCCGAGCATGACCGCCGCGCCGTCCGGATCGCCGGCCGCCGTGACGATCTCGGCGAGCATCACGCCGACCGCGGCGACGATGGGCATGTCGCGCGTGCCGATCGCGGCGTCGAACCCGTCCCGGCCGAGCTGCCGGGCGGCCTCGAGGTCGCCGTCGTCGTAACTGATCCGGGCCCCGATCGCGAGCAGGATCGCGCGCAGGTGCCCCTGCGCGGGGTGCCCGGTGGGCATCGACGAGACGCGGCGCAGCGCCTCACGCTGCAGGCTGCGCGCCTCCGCCGGGTTGCCGGACTGCAGCTCTATCGCGCCCAACATCGCCATTGTGAACACCGACTCCCACGGCGCGCCGGTCTCCTCGGCGCCCTGCCGGGCCCGCAGCATGTGCTCACGCGCCTTGTCGAGATCACCGCGGCGCAGCTCGACGTCGGCCAGCCGGCCGAGCAGGAAGCTCTCGTCCTCGCGCGTGTTCAGCTCGGCGGCCAGCCCCAACGCCTCGACATAGGCATCGCGCGCCTCGTCCAGCCGGCCGTCGAGCGTGTGCAGCTGGGCCACGCCGCGCAGCGTGCTCGCGAGTCCCCACCGCTCGCCGATCCTGCGGAACTCGCCGAGCGCGATGCCGATCTCGCGCCGCATCGTCTCGACGTCGCCCTGGTTCTCGGCGAGGCTGCCCCGGAACATCCGCACCGCGGCGCGTGACCACTCGTCGTCGCCGGCCAGCGTCTCGTCGATGAACCGGTTGGCGAGCTCCATCTCACCGGCGAAGTACGCGACCGCGGCACGCAGGATGCCGATGAAGCGCGAGACCGACGTGTCGAAGTCGACCAGTTGATGTGCGAGCCGGCGCAGGTCGTCCATCCCCGCCTGCACGTCGGAGGCGGCGACGCCGCTGGCCGCTGTGGTCAGCGCGAGCAGTGCCTCGGCCATGAGCCTGAGCTGACGATCCTGCGGGCCGGGAACCGCGAGTGCGTCCCCCATCCAGCTGGCGATCTCCGTGTGGTTGCCGAGCATCATCGCGTAGCTCGCGATCGAGATCGCGAGCCGCAGCGCGCCATCGGCATCGCCGAGCTCGCAGCGATACCGCAACGCCGCGAGGACGTTCTCCCGCTCGTCCTCCAGACGCGTGAGCCAGGGCAGCTGCCCGGCGGTGGTCAGGTAGGGCTCGGCCTCGGTCATGAGCGCGGCGAAGTGGTCGGCGTGCCGAGCCCGGACAGTGGCGAGCTCGCCGCGCTCGGCCAAACGCTCGGCACCGTACTCCCGGATCGTTTCGAGCATGCGCATCCGGCGCCCGTCGTCGACGGGATGTAGCAGCGACTTGTCGATCAGCGAGGCGAGCAGGTCGGGGCCGTCCGCAGCGTCTGTGTCGCTCACCGCAATCGCACTGTCGGCGGTGATGCCGGACGGGAACACCGCCAACTGCTCGGCAAGGCGGCGCTCGGCGTCGGTGAGCAGATCCCAGCTCCACTCGACGACGGCGCGCAGCGTACGGTGCCGCGGCAGCGCAGTGCGGCTGCCGCCGGTCAGTAGCCGGAATCGGTCGGAGAGCCGCGCCGCGATCTCGTCGAGCGGCAGTGTGCGCAATCGCGCCGCGGCCAGCTCGATGGCCAGCGGAAGACCGTCGAGCCGGCGCACGATCTCGATCACCGCCGGCGCCGCGTCGTCCTTCACCTCGAAATCCGGACGGACGGCGGCTGCCCGGTCGGCGAACAGCCGCACCGCGGGATACTCCATCGCCTCGGCAGGGCTCGCGGTCGGCGCCGGCTGGCCGAGGGGTGGCACGGCCAGCAGCACCTCGCCGAAGATGCCCAGCGGTTCGCGGCTCGTCGTCAGGATCCGCAGCTCCGGGCACTCGGCCAGCAGCCGGTCGGCGAGCGTGGCGCTGGCGTCGATGACGTGTTCGCAGTTGTCGAGGACGAGCACGGTCTCGGTGTCGGCCAGGCCCTCGAGCAACCGGGTGACCGCGTCGCGCGCGGAGAGCTTGCCGCGCCGGTCGAGCAGGTGCGTGTCGCGCAGCCCGAGCGAGCCCAGCACCGCCTGCGGCACGTCGGCACCCGCGGTGACCTGGGCCAGTTCGACGAGCCAGATGCCGTCCGCGGCGGTGTCGACGATGCGCGCCGCGGCCTCGCTCGCCAGCCGGGTCTTGCCGGCCCCGCCCGGGCCGACCAGCGTGACGAGCCGGTTCCCCTCGAGCGACTTGCCGATGCGCACGACCTCGTCATCGCGCCCGACGAAGCTCGTCAGCTGGGCTTTGAGGTTCGTCCGGCGGTGCGCCCGCGGTTGCCGCCGGCCACCGAACTCGCCGCGCAGCAGGCTGACGTGGATCTCCTGCAACTCCTTGCCCGGATCGACGCCGAGTTCCTCGGCCAGCCGGCCGCGCAGCCGCTCGTAGACACCGATCGCGTCCGCCTGCCGGCCACTCGCGCCGAGCGCGCGCATCAGCTGACCGGCCAGTCGCTCGTGCAGCGGATGCTCTGCGGCGAGCGCTTCCAACTCGGGCAGCAGGACCGTCGGGTCGGCGAGATCGAGATCGGCCTCGATCCGGTCGAGGACGGCGCCGAGCCGCACGTCCTCCAGCCGCGTCGCGTAGGTCTGCAGCGCCTCGCTCGCCGTGTCCGCAAGGGCGGGCCCGCGCCACATGGCCGTCGCCGCGGCGAGCAGCTGCCCGGCCGCGCGGTGCTCGCCGCGGCGCAGTGCCCGGGCTCCCTCCACGGCGAGCTCCTCGAACCGATACGCGTCGACGACCTCCGGCTCGACGGCCAGCCGGTAACCGGCTTGCGACTGGACGACCACGCCGGTGTCGCCGAACGCCCGGCGCAGTCGGGAGACAAGCGTCTGCAGCGCATTGGTCTCGTCGGCCGGCGGATGATCGCCCCAAACGGCGTCGACCAGGGCGCTGACACTGACCGACCGGCCCCCGTCGAGCGCAAGGCGGATCAAGAGGGTGCGCAGCCGGCTACCCGCGACCTCGACCGGCCGGCCGGCGTCGTCGCGGACCTCGAGCGGGCCCAGGACGTCGATCTGCACTCGTCAACTGTGCCATGACAACACTTACGGTTTGGCCGACCTCGCGACCGCTCGGGACCGCCGCCCAGCCCGCACTTCGGGAACGGCCGGACCAAATTGGCGCCCTCGTTTTGGTTCGCCCACGCCCGAAGCCGGAAGTGCGGCTGTGGAAACCGGGATGTGGAACGTCGGTGCGTCGCAGGCTTGTCGGATGGAGCCCGACCCCGATTGGTATCTCGAGCACGTCGTCGTCGCGTCCGGACCTGAGCGAGCCCTGGTCGGCCCGGTGCGGCAGCACCAGGCCGCGTGGCTCGCCACCGCTCGGCACGCGCGCGAAACCGCAGGCGAACTCCGCGCGGCGGTCGAGCTATCGCTGCGCCAGGGATTTGTTCTGACGCCTGACGACCTGCGTCGGCTGCATGTTGCTCCCGCTATTCCGCGCCGGCTTGTTCGGCGCCGCGAGTGGAGCCGACCGCGACGCGGAACGATCTCCCCACTTCCCCTCGCCGACGGGGGCCACTCCGGGACATGCCACGAAATCGCGGCGGCCGCAGCGGCGCTTGTCTGGCCCGGGATGACGATCAGTCACGCCAGCGCGACCGCGATCCGCGGCTTGCCGCTCTTGAAGCCGCCGGGCCGGCCGACGTTGACAGTCGACCACTGGTATCGCTCCTGCACTCGCGACGACATCCGACTGCACATCGCTGCTCTTTGGCGGGACGACTTCGACGATTGGTTCGGAGCACCCATCACCACGATCCCGCGGACGATCATCGATCTGGCCCGCGCGCGAGGTGTACGCGACGGGCTCGTAGCGGCAGATGCAGCGTTGCATGAGCACCTGACGACGCCCGCAGAGCTGCGGCGGGTGCTCGCGAGACAACGTGGCTGGCCGGGCGTGCAAGCCGCGCGCCGGGCAATTGATCTCGCCGATCATCGGGCCGAATCGCCACTCGAATCGTTGGCCCGGCTCTGCCTGATCGACGGTGGCCTTCCCACACCGGAACTGCAGGTCTGGATCGACACCGCCGTGCGTCCCTATCGAGTGGACATGCTCTTCCGTGCCCAGCGAGTGATCGTCGAACTCGACGGCTTGGGCAAGTACCGAGGCGATCCGCGCGCCCTCGCGGAAGAGAAGATCCGCCAGGAGCACCTTGAGCGGGCGGGTTACCGCGTCGTCCGGCTCCTTTGGGACGACATCGTCCGGCGTCCCGCCGAATCGGTGGCGCGGGTTCGCGCCGCCCTCGCAGCGCGCGGCTGACTAGCTGGTTTTCGGCGCACTTCGGGAACGGCCGGACCAAGTTGACGCCCTCGTTTTGGTTCGCGCATGCCCGAACCCGGCTGTAGGCGACCAGCGCCGGCGCTACTCGACGCGGCGGGCGGCTGCTTCGGAGGCGGCGGCATCCACCGCCGCGGCGACCCGGCTGCGCGGCTTGCCGCCGGTCACCACAGGCAGCGCGGCACCGCGCTCGACGGTCGACGCATCGAAGGTCGCCGGGCTCTCGGTTGCCGCCATCGGCCCGCTCGGAACGCCGCGCGCCGGCGACGTCTCCTGGTGCGGCATCGAGTTCGGCGGCACCGGGTACGTGTCCAAGCCGTCGCTCGACAGGAAGGTGCCGAGCAGCGTGTCGACGCCGACCTTGCACTCCAGCAGCGCGTTGACCGCGTCCGGCCCGGTCGCGGGCAACGTCGGCTTGCCGGCGTTCGGGGCAGCCGCGAAGTTGAACGCGGACGTCATGTCGCCGACCGTCGCCCGCCGCCACGCCGACAGATTCGGGACCTGCACGCCGTACCGGGCCTCGACCAGCCGCAGCTGCGACGTGTGGTCGAACACCTCCGAGGCCACCAACCCGCCACGGGTGTACGGCGAGATCACCAGGCCGGGCACCCGGAAGCCGAGCCCGATCGGCCCGGCGATCCCCATCGAGTCCGAGACTCCGCTCAGCGGGACGGTGACGTACTCGCCCGGTGTGCCGGGCGGCGCGGTCGGCGGCGCGACGTGATCGAAGAAGCCGCCGTTCTCGTCGTAGCTGATGATCAGCGCCGTCTTCTCCCAGACGGCCGGATTGGAGGTCAGGATGTCCAGCACCTTGACGATCCCCTGGGCGCCGAACGCGGGCGGTAGCGCCGGGTGCTCACAGTCGAGGAGTGCAGGAATCACCCAGGACACCGCGGGCAGCCGGTTGTTCTGCACGTCGTCGCGGAACGTGTACGGGAACGTCGGGCGGATGCCGCGCTGGTAGAGATCGGAGCCGCGGTCCTGGAAGTTCTTGAACGCGCCGAGCATGCCGGACAGCACGGCCTCGGAGACGATCGGCACGTCCTTGTTCGTGTAGACCTTCCAGGTCACGCCGGCGTCCTGCAGCGCCTCCGGATACGTCGGCCACGAGTAGACGTTCTTCGGGACGAGGGTCGGCGTCTCGAGCAGCGGTCCGCCGTTGTGACCGTCCGGGTCGATGGTGCCGCTGATCCAGTACAGCCGGTTCGGGTCGGTCGGCCCGAGCACGGAGCAGAAGTAGTGATCGCAAATCGTGAACGCGTCGGCCAACCCGTAGTGCACGGGAAGATCGGCACGGGTGTAGTACCCCATCGTCGCCGGACCGTTGCCCACGCCCTCATTCGCCAAGTGCACCTTGACCCACTGGTCCATCGCGCCGTTGTTCCAGCACTGGTGCTGCGCACCCCAGTCGTGCGTCGGGTCGTTGATGCACTCGCCGTCCAGCGTCGGCCCGCGCGTGGTGTCGAGCCGCAACGGCACGAGGTAGTTGCTGTCGGAGGCCATGTGCGTAGTCGGGTCGTAGCCGAACTGGTGGAAGGCCGGCGACGGGTCGTCGAAGCCGCGCACCCCGGACAACGTTCCGAAGTAGTGGTCGAACGAGCGGTTTTCCTGCATCAGGAAGACGAAGTGCTCGATGTCGGCGAGCGATCCGGTACCGGCCGGATCCGCCGCGTACGCGCGCTCGATCACCGGCCCGGCCGCGCCCGCCAAGGCGGCAATTGCCGACGCGCCGCCCGCTGCCGCGACCGCCGCCAGGAACTCCCGGCGCGACATTCCCGCCAAACCCATCCCGATCACTCCCTTCCGTCGCGAACGCTAACGAGAGGTGGTGGCAGGCGCCATTCGAAGCGGTGCACGGAGGGCATCGGGAAGGATGGGCCGCATGCGCAGCGAGACGATCACGATTCGTACCGGCGGCGACGCGCGCGTCCACGACCTCACCGACGACTGCGCAGGCTTCGTCGACCGTGAGCAGGACGGCCTGCTGCACGTGTTCGTGCCGCACGCGACGGCCGGGCTCGCCATCCTCGAGACCGGCGCCGGCAGCGACGACGACCTGCTCGCCGCCCTCGACGAACTGCTGCCCCGGGACGAGCGTTGGCGGCACCGGCACGGCAGCAAGGGGCACGGCCGCGACCACGTGTTGCCGGCGCTCATCTCTCCGTCGCTCAGCGTTCCGGTGATGTCCGGGACGCTGCTGCTCGGCACGTGGCAGTCGATCTGCCTCGTCGACACGAACGTCGACAACACCAATCGGACTGTCCGGCTGTCCTTCCTCGCCTGCTGACCGTTCGCCTATATCTCGAAGACCGCGTCGGGGTGCGCCGTCTCGATCGGCCCGTCGAACGCCTCGGCGGCGTCATCTGCCGCGCCCTGCACCGAGTTCCACGGCGGGACGTGCGTGACGATCAACCGCTCGACGCCGGCTTTGTCCGCGTGCTCGCCGGCCATCTGTCCGGTGAGGTGCAGGTCCGGGATGAGCTCCTCGTCGGCGGCCACGGACGCCTCGCAGAGCAGCACGTCCGCCCCGTCGGCCAGCCGGACGAGTTCGGCAGACTCCCCCGTGTCGGCCGAATACGCCAGGCTGCGTCCGCCGTGCTCGATCCGTACGGCGTTCGTCGGCGTCGGATGGTTCATCGGCGCGTAGGACATCCGGAACGGCCCGAGCTCGGACTCTGCCGGCGTGGCGAACGTGAAGATCTCGTGCAAGCTGAGCTTGCGGGCCAGTGGGTCGTAGGCGGCCTCGAGCCGGTCACGGGTGCCTGCGACGCCCACCAGCGGGATGCGCCCGTCCGATCGGACGAAGCCTTCCCGGCCGTACCGCAGCGCGACGATGTAGGCGGTGAGGTCGATGCAGTGGTCGGCGTGCAGGTGCGAGACCACGATCGCGTCGACGTCGCACGGCCGCACGTGACGCTGCAGCGCGCCGAATGCGCCGTGCCCGAGATCGAGCAGCAGTCGATACCCGTCGGCCTCGACGAGATAGCCGGACGCCGGCGAGTTCGGTCCAGGCACGCTCCCCGAGCAGCCGAGCACAGTCAGCTTCACAGGGTGGCACCTCCGAGTGCGGGTACGACGGCGTCGATCTCCGGGCCGAGGAAGCGGCGGCTCAACCGGGCGAACGCGTCGGCCGCGCCGGTTGCGCGGAACACGTGCTGCGGCGCAGGCGCGTCGTCCGGGCGCAGCAGCTCGGCTTCGGTCAGCACCCGGTAGACGTCCTTCGCGGTCTCGTCCGCACTCGACACCAGCGTGACCGAATCACCCATCACGACCGACAACAGACCGGTCAGCATCGGGTAGTGCGTACAGCCGAGGACCAGTGTGTCCACGCCGGCGGCGTTCAGTGGCGCGAGATACGACTCGGCCAGGCCGAGCAGCTGCCGGCCGCTCGTGACTCCGCGCTCGACGAACTCGGCGAAGCGCGGGCACGCCGCCGCGGTGACAGTGACCCCGGACGCGGCGGCGAACGCGTCCTGATAGGCACCGCTCGTCACCGTGGCGACCGTGCCGATGACCCCGATCTGCCCGTTGCGCGTGGCCGCCACCGCGCGCCGCACGGCGGGCAGGATCACCTCCACGACGGGCACGTCATACCGCTCGCGGGCGTCGCGCAGGCATGCCGCGCTGGCGCTGTTGCAGGCGATCACGAGCGCCTTGCCGCCCGAGGTCACCAGCTCGTCCATCAGCGCGAGCGCATGCGAGCGGACCTCGGCGATCGGCTTGGGACCGTACGGGCTGTTCGCGGTGTCCCCGACGTAGTGCAGCGCCTCGTGCGGCAACTGGTCGAGGACGGCGCGGGCCACGGTGAGCCCACCGACGCCGGAGTCGACCATGCCGATCGGGGCATCGAGCTGGGGGCGCACGCCGGTCACGATACGGCGGAGCGCCGCGGCAACCGGGTCTCACCCCCGCGCGGGTGCAACAGGGCACCCGCGCCCACGCCGGCCGCGAAGCCGCACACGTGCGCCTGCCAGGCCGTGTCCGAGTTGACGGACGGGAAGAGCCCGAACAGCAGGGTGCCGAAGAAGAGCAGGACGAGGACGGCGACCACGATCCACCTGAGCTTGCGCGAGAAGTACGCGCGGGCGAGCAGATAGCCGAGCCAGCCGAAGACCATGCCGCTGGCGCCGACGATGACGGTGTCCGTGGGTCCGAGCAGCCAGGTCAGCAGCCCGCCTCCGACGACGACGAGCGCGGTGACCGTGACCCACGTGCGCACCCCGGACAGGAGCAGCACCCATCCGACGAGCACGACGGGGACGGTGTTGGCGAGCATGTGGCCGTAGCTGGTGTGCAGGAACGGCATCGTCAACACGCCCCACAGCCCATCGAGCTCGCGCGGTTTCACGCCGAACCGGTCGAGGCGGTAGTCGTCGGCGGCGTTCAGGAGCTGGACGGCCCACAGCAGCACGCCGACCGACGCCATCACGATCAGCGCGCCGGTCCAGCTTTGCGGGTCGAACGCCGGCTCGGTCCGGCTCGGCTCCTCGCGCCGCGGGAACGGCTGCGGTCTGGGCCGGTCCACCACGACGTCGAGCCTAATCGGACGGGTCAGGCGGTGGCTTGCACCGTAATCGTGTGCAGCCCGGTCGCGCCGGACGGGAACGGGCTGTGCTCGTCGACCGACTGAGGATTGCCCCGCGCGTCCGTCGCGCGCACCTGGAGCCGGTACTCGCCGGAGCGCGGCGGCGTCCACGGCAGGTACCACTGCCGCCAGGTGTCCGTGGAGGCAACGGTGGCCAGCCGCGCGGCCTGCCAAGGGCCGTCGTTCACCTGCACCTCGACCTTCGACACACCGACGTGCTGATCCCACGCGACTCCGGCGACGGCGACCTCCGTGCCGACCGAGACGACGGCGTGATTGCGCGGTGTGTCGATGCGCGATTCGAGCTGGATCGACGGGCGTGCCGCCCACCCGCCCTGCACCCAGTACGCCTGCTTCGCGGCGAACGTGGTGGCCTCGATGTCGACGATCCATTTGCAGGCCGACACGTACCCGTACAGCCCGGGCACCACGGTGCGCGCCGGGAAGCCGTGTTCGATCGGCAGCGGCTCGCCGTTCATGCCGATCGCGAGCAGCGCATCCCGGCCGTCCATGACGACCGCGGTCGGCGCGCCGAAGGTGTAGCCGTCGTCGGACGTCAGCAGCAGTTGGTCGCACGCCTGCTGCAGACCGGCCTCGCGCAGCAGGTCGGCCAGCCGGGTGCCGCGGAACAGCGCGTTGCTGATCAACTTGCCGCCGACCGGGTTGGACACGCAGCACAGCGTGATCCACTTGTCGATCATCGGACGGGCCTGCAGCTCGTCCCACGTCAGCGTGATCTCGCGATCGACCATGCCGTGAATGCGCAGCCGCCACTTGTCCGGATCGACCTGCGGAACGCTCAACGCAGTGTCGATCCGGTAAAACTTGTCGTTCGGCGTCGCCCAGGGAACGCCACTCTTGCCCAGCTCGACGCCGGACGGCACACCGCTCGCCGGAGGCAGCTTGATCTTGCTGCGCTTGCCCGCCACGCTGAACTTCGCGTCCTGCGCCGCCCGGCCGGCGAATCCGGTCAGCGCCGCCAGCGCTGCGGCCGCCGCGCTGCCGATGATGAACAGCCGCCGGTCCGGCAGCAGCGAGCCCTGCTCCGGATCGTCGCGCGCCGGGCCGCCGGCCATCCGCACCAGCACGACCAGCGCCGCCGCCGACGCGATAATTCCGGCGATCGTCGGCACGACGTCGCTGCCCCTGCTGCCCTTCGCGATGAGCGCGCAGTAGACGCCGAAGGCACCGAGGGCCGCGACGCCGATCAGCCCGGCGTAGATGTTGCGGATGGCCAGCGCGCCGAACGCCGCGCCCAGCAACGCGAGCAGCACGACGATGCCGACGATCAACAGCGTCTTGTCGTTCGTCCCGACGCTGTTGATCGTCGGACGCTTCCACGACTCGGGCGTGAGGACGATGATCCCGTTGCCGACGGCGATGATCGGTGCGGCGGCGGGCCGCACGAATACCGCGACGAGCTCGCCGACGCCGACCGCCACAGCCGCGCTGAGCAGCCCGACGAGCCAGCCGATGGGTTGCCGAGTACGCACGACGACCATCGTTGCAGCGCGCGCCGCAGAAGTTCCTTACGAACGAAGGACGTCAGCCACCCGAGCCGCTGCTACCGTCGCCCGAGCTGCCGTCCGACCCGCCTCCGCCGTCCGACCCGCCTCCGCCGTCCGAGCCGCCGTCCGAGCCGCCGTCCGAGCTCGCCCCGCCGTCTTCGGACGTGCTCGAACTAGGACTGCCGGAGTCCGACGAACCGCCGCCGCCCGAGTCGCGGCCCGAATCGGACTCACCGCCGCCGGAGCTGTCCTCCGCACCGCCGTCGCGCCGGTCGCCGGCACCGCCGTCGTCGCCGGGGTCGATGTCGTGTCGTGGTTCACCGCGGTCGTCGCGGGGCTCGTCCGGTGCGGCCGGCGCGCTCGGCGTCGTGTCCGTCGGCTTCGGCGGGGCGGGATGCCCGCGCCGCGCGTCGATGTGCAGCGGCGTGATCGTGTTGATGATGTCGGTGACAACTTCCTGCGCCGGACCTGGCAACGCGTCATTTGCCGCCGCCACGCCGGAGAAGGCCAACGTGGACGTCGTCGCCATTGCGATCCCGACGCCGACCTGGACATGCCTGCGCCGCCTGCGCGGACGCGTCAGATCGGCTTCCGGCAAGCCCTCCGCGAAAAGCTGCGCGAGCGGCGCCGATGGTTCCGGAGACCGCCACGCTGCGGCGCCGCGCAGCTCCAGGAGCGCCGCGGCCAGTGGGCCGGCTGCGTCGCCCGTACCGCGCAGCAGCGCTTCGACGACCTCGTCGTCGAAGCGAGCGTCGCCAGCCGGCCGAGTGGTCTCGCTCATGACAGGCGGGTAATCGAATCGATGGCTGCGCCGGTTACGCCGCCGGCCTGCTCGAGCTGCGCGCGCAGCGCGATCAGCGCGCGGCGTTGCAGCTGCTTCACCGAACCGACGGAGCGGCCCATGACGCGCGCGGTCTGCTCCAGGTCGAGGTCGGCGGCGACCCGCAGCGCGAGTACATCGCGATGATCCGGCCGCAGCCCGGCCAGCAGTTCGAGGATCCCCTCGCTGCCGATCCGGGCCAGCGCATCCTGTTCGGCGGAGGCGGCCACGCCGGCATGGCTGCGCGGGTCGAACTCGATGACGGCCGGTCGCCTGGTGCGCTGCCGCGCGTCGTCGACGACCCGGGCATGCGCGACGGAGAACACGAAGGTCCGCAGCCCGGCGACGCCGCCGGTCAGATCGCGCAGCTTCGGTAGCAGCGCCAGGAAGACATCGCTCGTCACGCTGTCCGGATCGCTCACCCCGCGGGCGGTCACATACCCGGCGACCACCGGCGACAGCTCCCGCCAGATAACCGCGAAAGCGTCCCCGTCACCGCATTGCGCGGCGGCGAGGACGCCTTCGTCCAGCCGGCCTGCCACACTGCCCTTCCCGGTCACCAGACAGGAACGGGAAACCGCCTTATCGGGTTCAACAGGTCAGTCGTCGCCGCCCGAACCGCCGTGGCCTCCGTCGTCGCCGCCGTCACTTCCGGGACCGCTGTGGTCGCCCTCGTTGTCCTCCCCCGGCGCGGACTCGGTGGCGCCGTTGTCGTCACCTGGCTCGACCTCCGTGGCGCCGTTGTCGTCACCCGGCTCGACCTCGGTCGCGCCGTTCTCCTCGCTCGGCTCGGTGCTCGGCGGGGCAGACTCGACCGAACTCGGGCCTTCATCGACAGATCCCGGTCCGCGGTTCACGTCCTGATGCGGCTCGGTGCTTACGCTATGGCTCGCGTCGGTCGACTGCACCTCGGACGACGGCGCGGGCGGTGCCGGGTCGGACGACGGGGTGCTGGCGGACGCCACGGCGATGCCGACGGCGGCGCAGCCGCCGATGAAAACCGCGGCAGCGGTTGATTTGAGCATGACGTGCATACGTGGCCTCCTGTGGGAGCTCGTGAGCTCTGCACGGACCACCCGGTAATCGCCGCCGCCGGTGATCGGGTTACGCGATCAGGGACAGGCGTCAGGCCCAGAGTTGGCCCTCGAGGCGCTCAGCAGCCTCTTGCAAGCTGCCGGAGTAGGCGCCGGTCGACAGGTACTTCCAGCCGCCGTCGGCGACGATGAATGCGATGTCGGCACGCTCGTCGTCGCGCGCCGCGGCCTTCTCCGCGATCGCGAGCGCGGCATGCAGGATCGCGCCCGAAGAGACACCCGCGAAGATGCCCTCGTGCTCGATCAGTTCGCGGGTGCGGCGCAGCGCGTCGTACGAGGTGACCGAGTATCGCGAGGTCAGGACGCTGTCGTCGTACAGCTCGGGGACGAATCCCTCGTCGATGTTGCGCAGGCCGTAGACGAGTTCGCCGTAGCGCGGCTCGGCGGCGATGATCTGCACGTCCGGCGCCTTCTCGCGCAGGAACCGCCCGGTGCCCATGAGCGTGCCGGTGGTGCCGAGGCCGGCGACGAAGTGCGTGAGTGTGGGCAGGTCGCGAAGCAGCTCCGGACCGGTGCCCTCGTAGTGCGCCTGGGCGTTCGCAGCGTTGCCGTACTGGTAGAGCATCACCCAGTCGGGGTAGCGCTCGGCGAGCTGCTTGGCCGTCGCGACCGCCTGGTTGGAGCCGCCGGCGGCCGGGGAGAAGATGATGCGCGCGCCGAACATCTCCAGCAGCTGACGCCGCTCGATCGACGTGTTCTCGGGCATGACGCACACCAGGCCGTAGCCGCGCAGCTTGGCGACCATCGCAAGTGAGATACCGGTGTTGCCCGACGTCGGTTCGAGAATCGTGCAGCCGGGCGAGAGCCGCCCGTCGGCCTCCGCGGCGCGCACCATCGCCAGCGCGGCGCGGTCCTTGATCGACCCGGTGGGGTTGCGGTCTTCGAGCTTGGCCCACAGCCGCACCGGGTTCTCGCCCTCCCAGCGCGGCGACATCCTCGGCAGCCCGACGAGCGGCGTATCGCCGAACGCCTCGAGCAGCGAGTTGTAGCGGGTCATCCGCCCGCGACGGCCGGGAGGATGGTCACGACGTCGCCGTCCTTGAGGGTGGTCTCGAGGGAGCCGGTGAACCGGACGTCCTCGTCGTTCACGTAGATGTTCACGAAGCGGTGCAGGGCGGCTTCGTCCGTGATGAGCCGGCCCTTCAGGCCGGGGTGGTTGCCGTCCAGGTCGTCGATGACGGCCGCCAGTGTGTCGCCCTTCGCATCGACGGACTTGGCGCCGTCGGTGTAGGTGCGCAGGATTGTCGGGATCTTGACCTCGATGGCCATATGCTGCGTACTCCTGGGTCTATGGGGCGTCTCATCCGGTATCAACACTGTGAACACCGAAGCTCGCCTCTATCGTCCCATCTGGTCAGCAACGACTACGCGATGACCTCGACGGGCTCCTCCGTGACCTCGCCCTCCACGATGCGGAACGAGCGGAATTCCGCCTCGTCCGACCGGGTCGAGACGAGGACGTAGTGGGCGTCGGGCTCGGACGCGTAGGAGATGTCGGTGCGCGACGGATAGGCCTCCGTCGCGGTGTGCGAGTGGTAGATGACCACCGGCTGCTCGTCGTTCGCGTCCATCTCCTTGTAGAGCGCGAGGAGATCGGCCGAGTCGAACTCGTAGAACGTCGGCGAGCGCGCCGCGTTCAACATGGGTACGAAGCGGGCCGGCTCGTCGCTGCCGGCGGCTCCGGCGACCACGCCGCAGGCCTCGTCGGGGTGGTCGCGGCGCGCGTGGGCCATGATCGCGTCATGGATCTCCCGCGAGATACGGAGCACGACGCCTGACGATACCGGCGGGCGTCAGCGCAGCATTCCGTGGACCAGTGAATCCTGAACCGCCGTGAGCCACGCGTAGACGACGCGTGATTGCGCGGCGGGGTCGTCCGGATCGACCTCGTGCGTGTCGTCCTCGGTGATGCCGAGCCGGGTGCCCAGCGCCAGTCGCAGGTCGTTGAGGACCTGAAGCCAGCGCCGACCAGCGTCCGGATCGCTCAGGTCGATGTCACCGGAGCGACTCAGGTCGGCCCGGCAGGCCGCCGTGCGCTCGCTGCGGTCGGTGCGCAGCCCGGCCGCGGTCAGCTCGCGGTACTCGCGCTCGCTGGCTTCGTCGTCCGGATAGGCCGCCGGATTCAGCCGCTGGAGCACCCCGTCGTCATCGGCGTCGGCCGAGCCGTCGAGCAGCGCATCGAGCTCGTCCAACAGGATCGACAACAAGTCGACCTCGATCGGCTCGAGGCGCAACTGCAGCCGCCCGCGCCGCCGGGTTACCTTCACGATTGCTGTTCGAGCGTGGCCCACAGCCCGTAGCCGTGCAGCGTGTGCACGTCGAGTTCCATCCGCTCACGGGTACCGGACGAGACCACGGCGCGACCTCGGTGGTGCACGTCGAGCATCAACATCTCGGCCTTCGGTTTGGCGTAGCCGAAGACGGTCATGAACACATGCGTCACGTAGGACATCAGGTTGATCGGGTCGTTCCACACGATCGTGATCCACGGACGGTCGGGGTCGGCGAGAACGTCGCTCTCCACCTGCTCGGCGTCCTCGCGCTGGGGCGTGAGTGTGCCTGCCATGCATCCCATCGTCGCACGTTAGGTTGCTAGCGTGACGGCCACGAGCGAGCGGTCGGTGCGGCTGCCGGCGGTCGCCCTCGTGCTGCTCGGCGCGGTGCTCGTCATCGTCAGCTTCGGCTTCCTGAATTGGTACGACGTGCCGTCGCGCGGCGCCGACACGGCGGGCGAGGTTACCTTCGCCCAACTGCGCTCGAGCGCCCGGCAGCTCGACGGCGCGCGCACCGCGAGCGCCTACTTCGGCTGGCTCGGCTGGCTGCTCGTCGTCCTGCTCATCGTCGCCGGCGTCGCGGCGAGCCTGCCGTTCGGCCCGGCGGACGGGTTCCGGGTGGCCGGCTTCCTGCTGGGGCTGGTCGGCGTCGCCGTCACCTACCTCGCGGTCGTGCAACTGCACAACGCGCAGGTCGCCGCGGGCGCCGCGGAGCACAGCGTCTTCTACAACTCGACCTGGGGAATGTGGGCCGTATTCCTCGGATTCGCCTGCGGCGCGGTCGGTGCCGCCCTCGGGCCGCGGAGTGGTGCGGGATGAAGGGCGACGGAGTCGCCTCCGATCTTGGGTGGCGGGCGGGGTGGTGCACGTGAGCACCGCGCTGCTGACCGACCGTTACGAGCTGACGATGCTCGGCTCGGCGCTGCGCGACGGCAGCGCGCAGCGGAAGTGCGTCTTCGAGGTGTTCGCGCGGCGGCTGCCGGAGGGGCGCCGCTACGGCGTGGTGGCCGGGACGGCGCGGCTGCTTGAGGCGATCGCCGACTTCACGTTCGACGACGACATCCTCCGGCTGCTGCGGCACGAGGGCGTCGTCGACGAGGCGACCGCGGACTACCTCGCGACGTACCGCTTCCGCGGCGACATCGACGGCTACCCGGAGGGTGAGCTCTACTTCCCGCACTCGCCGGTACTCACCGTCTCGGGGACGTTCGCCGAGGCGGTCGTCCTCGAGACGCTGGCGCTGTCCGTCTTCAACCACGACTGCGCGGTCGCCTCGGCCGCCACTCGGATGGTCACGGCGGCCATCGGCCGTCCGATCATCGAGATGGGCGGCCGCCGCACGCACGAGCGGGCCGCGGTGGATGCGGCCCGCGCCGCGTACCTGGCCGGCTTCGCGTCGACGTCCAACCTCGAAGCCGCGCGCCGGTACGGGCTGCCCACCGCGGGCACCGCCGCGCACGCCTTCACCTTGCTGCACGACGACGAGCGTGCCGCGTTCGCAGCGCAGGTGGACGCGCTCGGACCGAGCACGACGCTGCTCGTCGACACGTACGACATCACGCATGGCATCGAGATGGCGGTGGCGGTCGCGGGGCCGGAGTTGGGTGCGATCAGGATCGATTCCGGCGACGTCGGCGTCCTCGCCATGCAGGCGCGTGAACAACTCGACTCGCTCGGTGCGAAGAACACGAAGATCGTCGTGAGTGGCGATCTGGACGAGTTCGCCATCGCCGCGCTCGCCGCCACGCCGGTCGACTCGTACGGTGCCGGCACGGCGGTCGTCACCGGCTCCGGCGCCCCGACCGCGGGCATGGTCTACAAGCTGGTCGAGGTGGACGGCCGTCCGGTCGCAAAACGCTCCGAGCACAAGGAGACGCACGGCGGACGCAAGACCGCGCTGCGCGCACACAAAGCTACGGGTACCGCGATCGAAGAGATCATCTGCTGCCATCCCGACGCGGCCCCGGGCGAGGGTGAGCGGCGGCTGCAGCGGCCGTTCCTGCGCACTGGAGAACCGGTGCCCGACCTGCCGACATTGACGGCGTCGCGGGATCACCTGCGCGCCGCGACGGTCACCCTGCCGTGGGACGGATTGAAGCTCTCCCGGGGCGATCCGGCGATCCCGACCAGGGTAGTGCCGGCCGGCTAGGTACCGTCGTGGCATGGTTCTAGCGCTGGTCGTCGTCGACCTGCAAAACGATTTCTGTGAAGGCGGATCGCTCGAGGTCGTCGGCGGGGCGGAGGTCGCCCGTGCAGTGACTGCCCGGATCAACGAGGGTGGGTTCGACCATTTGGTCGCGACTCGCGACCACCACATCGACCCCGGCGACCACTTCGCCGCCGACCCGGACTTCGTCGACAGTTGGCCGCCGCACTGCGTCGTCGGCACCAGCGGCGTTGCGCTGCACCCGGACCTGGACACGACACACATCGAGGCCGTCTTCGACAAGGGCGAATACGAGGCCGCGTACTCGGGCTTCGAGGGGGTCTGCGAGGGCGACACGCTCGCCGAGTGGCTGCGCGCGCGTGACGTCGACACCATCGAGTTGTGCGGAGTGGCCACCGACTACTGCGTCCGCGCGACCGCACTGGATGCGGTCCGGCTCGGGTTCACGATCAAGGTGCGGGTCGATCTCACCGCCGGCGTGGCGGCCGAGTCGATCAAGCGGGCGATCGACGACATGCGCGCCGCCGACGTGGAACTGATTGGCGAACCTATCGTCCCAGCGTGACCCACCCCCGACGGGCACGACGACGCGTACCCGGATAGGTTGGCCATCATGACGACCGGCGAGCCCGGCGCGCAGCCGGGGCAACCGCAGGAGCGACAGCCGCGCGAGCCCGAGGGGCAGGCGCCGCCATCCACATCGCAAGGCGGGTCGCCGCCGCAGCCGTCCTCCGACAACCCGCAGGAGCCGTGGGCTGCGCCGGCACCGCAGTACGGGCAGCCGCCGCCGCAGTACGAGCAGCCGCCGCCGCAGTACGAGCAGCCGCCGCAGTACGGGCAGCCGGGTCAGCAATACGGGCAGTACGGCCAACCGCTCCAGTACGGACAGCAGCCGCAGTATGGCCAGCCGCCCGAGTACGGCTCGCAACCCGGCTACCCGGCGCCCTCTGGGGCCCATCCGGGGCAACGGTTCGGCATCGCCGGGGCGATCTTCATCCTTATCGGGACGGCCGCGGTCGTCCTCGGCTTCACCGTGCTGCACTGGTTCCGCAACGGCGACAAGCGATCGTTCTTCGCGACCATCGGCAACGACTCGACATTCAGCAAGATCTCTGACGGCTACGACAGCCTGAAGTCGTCGTTGGCGAACGCGCAGGGCGGACGCTTCGAGCACGACGTCCATACGGGCATCGGCCCGACCTACTTCGGCTGGCTCGGCTGGGTGCTTTTGGCGGCCGCCTTCATTCTCGCGGTGCTGGCGGTCGTGCCGACCGCCATGGCCCCGCTGTTCCGGGTCTTGGGTGTCGTCGTCGCGCTCGGTGCGGTTGGCCTCACCTTCTGGGCGGTGTACATCGTGCGGATCACCGGCCAGCTCAAGGCACTGCTGGGCACGCAGACACCGAGCTACACCGACTTCCTGTCGCATGCGTTCCTCGGCTTCTGGTTCACGGCCGGCGGCTTCCTGCTGATCGGCATCGGTGCCGGGTTCGGCTCGCGCCGCACTCCCTGACCCCGACCGCCCCCACCTTCCTCCCCCGTTCCGTCAGATTCGGGCCGCGGAGCTGACGGAATCAGGGAGGAAGACGGGTCTGTGGACAGCGCCGCGCGCGGCGGCAGATTTCGGCCACGATGATGCGCCGTGGACCCCGACCCGGACTGGTATCTCGACAACGTCCTGATCAACGCCGCACCGGGCCGCTTCGACCGTGTCGACCAGTCTCGGGTGCCGACTCGCGAGTGGCGTGTGTGGTGGCAGCGGCAATGGCGCAGCCTGGGCGGCGACGTCGCGTCCGCGATCGCCCGCGATCAGGGCTTTGTGCTCACCGTGCACCAACTCGGGATGTGCGGTTGGGCAGAGCACGACCTGCGGCGCGAGATCAGGCGCGGTTCGTGGTGGTCGCCTTGCTGGGGCGCCGCCTCGCCGGTCGTCGTTGCGCCATCGAAGGACGGCTACCTCGACGCGCGGCGCCGGCACGCGATCGCGTCCGCTGCCGCGGCGCTGCTGCGCCCCGGCCAGGTAGTGAGCGGGCGCAGCGCGGCGATCCTGCACGGCCTCCCCACCACGCATGTGCCACAGGCTCCCGAGCTCACCGTCGCACCGCCGACCACGTTGGGCCGGCGCGGTAGTGCGCATCTCTACAGCGCGACGCTGGGCCTCGACGAGGTCACGACGTGGTACGGCACCCCCGTCACCACGGTCGGCAGGACGCTCGTCGATACGGCCCGGCACAACGCGCGGGACGGCCTGATGGCAGCCGACGCCGCACTGCGCGCTCGGCTTGTGAACCGTGAGCAGATCTCGGCCGCGCTGCGCGCCGCGACCGGGTGGCCCGGCGTACGCCGCGCGCGCGAGGTCCTTCCGCTGGCCTCGCCGCGTGCGGAATCGGCGCTCGAGTCGGTGGTTCGGCTGACTCTGTACGACGCAGGCTTCCCGACGCCGGAGCTGCAGGTGGAGGTGTCTGACCCGAAGTTGCAGCGCGTCTACCGTGTCGACCTGCTCCTCCGCGAAATGCGCATGATCATCGAGGCAGACGGCAAGGGCAAGTACACGGACGCCGAACTATGGAACGAGAAGGTGCGCGAGGGGAGATTGCGCGTGCTCACGAGGTGCCGGGTCGAGCGCATTATCTGGGCCGACCTCACGCCCGCGAACTGGCCCGACACCGAACAACGACTGCGGCTGCCGCCCGCCGCGTGAGAGCTCTTCCTCCCCCGTTCCGTCACATTCGGGCCGCGGGGCTGACGGATTCAGGGAGGAAGCGGTTGCGCGGTTCAGGAAACGAGATCGTCGTCCGTGGCTTCTTGGACGTCGTCGCCGGAGATGCCGAGCACGAACAGCACGTTGTCGAGATGGGACTCGTCCCCGGAGGCGTTGCGTAACGCCGACCTCGCGTTGAACGCGACACCTAGTCCGGCCGTCTCGAGCAGGTCGATGTCGCTGGAGCCCTCGCCGACGGCAACGGTCTGCGACAGCGGCACGTCGAACTGCCCGGCGAAGCGACGCAGGGCATCCGCCTTCCCGCGGCGGTCCAGGATCGGGCCCAGCATTCGCCCGGTCACGACGCCGTCCACGACCTCCAACTCGTTGGCCGCCGCGAAGTCCAGCGACAGCTCCTTGTCGAACCGGTCGGTGACGAAGCTGAAGCCGCCGCTGACGACGCCGACGTAGTAGCCCAGCCGGCGCAACGTACGCACGAACGTCCGCGCGCCCGGCATGAGGCGCAGTTCGTCCCGCACCGCGTCCAGATCGGCCGTAGTCAGCCCGGCCAGCAGCGCCACGCGCTCTCGCACCGCGGTGGCGAAATCCAGCTCGCCGGTCAATGTCCGAGCCGTTATCGCGGCGGTCTCGTCCGCCACCCCGGCGCGCGCGGCGAGCGCCCCCATCGCTTCGTCGCGGATCAACGTCGAGTCGACGTCGAGGACGACGAGGCGCTTGGCGCGGCGGCGCAAGACGGCGGGCTCGACGCCGACATCGAGCCCGGTCTCCTCGTGCACGGCGATCAGCGTCGCGCGCAGCACGGCCGCGTCCGGCGCGCGCACGTTCATCTCGAAGCTCGTCGCCGGCTCGCTCGCCAGCAGTGCGACCGACTCGATGTTTCCGCCGACGTCCGTGATCAGCTGGGCGACGTGGCTCAGCGCGCCCGGTCGCAGCGGCTGCCCCATCACGATGACGTGGAAGCGATTGACGGCGCGCGTGGCGGCCTCGGGCGCGGCAACCGCCACTTCGCTTTCCATCCCGAGCGCGTGCGCGGCCTGGCTCACCGAGTTGCGCAGGGCGGCCGGGTCGCCGTGCAGGTCGAGCAGGACGGCGAGGATGAGCCGTTCCCGGATGACCACCTGCTCGACGTCGCGCACCTCGACGTCATGTGCGGCGAGGGCGGCGAACAACGATGCGGTCACCCCCGGACGGTCGCGTCCGGAAATGGTGACGACTACGGGCGTTGGCTGCATGATCAGCCGCGACCGGCCACGGCTGGGCCGATCACGGATCAGTCAGGATCCCGATCGCCCTGCCCGCCCGCTGCCGCGCCGGCGAGTACGGGCCGATGCGCACGCCGACCGGAGTGCGCCTCCGCCTCCAGCCGCTCGAGCAGGTGCGGATAGTGCGCCTCGAACGCCGGCCGCTCCGACCGGATCCGCGGGATCGAGGTGAAGTTGTGCCGCGGCGGCGGGCTGGACGTGGCCCACTCGAGCGAGTTGCCGAAGCCCCACGGATCGTCGGCGGTGCAGATCTCGCCGAACCGGTACGAGTGATAGAGATTCCACGCGAACGGGATGGTCGACGCGCCGAGCACCAGCGAGCCGATCGTCGAGACTGTGTTCAGGGTGGTGAACCCGTCGGTCGGCAGGTAGTCAGGCACTCGGCGCGGCATGCCCTCGGCACCGAGCCAGTGCTGCACCAGGAACGTCAGGTGGAAGCCCACGAAGGTCATCCAGAAGTGCAGCTTGCCCAGCCGCTCGTCCAAGTAGCGGCCGGTGAACTTCGGGAACCAGAAGTAGATGCCGGAGTAGACCGCGAACACGATCGTGCCGAACAGCACGTAGTGGAAGTGCGCGATGACGAAGTACGAGTCGGCGACGTGGAAGTCGACCGGTGGGCTGGCGAGCAGCACACCGGTGAGCCCGCCGAACAGGAACGTCACCAGGAAGCCGACCGCGAAGATCATCGGTGATTCGAAGGTGATCGAACCGCGCCACATCGACCCGATCCAGTTGAAGAACTTGATGCCCGTCGGGACGGCGATGAGGAACGTCATCACCGAGAAGAAGGGCAGCAACACCGCGCCGGTGGTGAACATGTGGTGCGCCCACACCGTCATCGACAGCGCCGCGATCGACAGCGTCGCAAGCACCATCCCCTTGTAGCCGAACAGCGGCTTGCGGCTGAACACCGGGATGACCTCGGTGATGATGCCGAAGAACGGCAGCGCGACGATGTATACCTCGGGGTGGCCGAAGAACCAGAACAGGTGCTGCCACAGAATGGCGCCACCGTTGTTGGGCTCGAACACCACGGAGTGCAGGTGCCGGTCGAGATAGAGGACGAGCAGCGCAGAGGTGAGGATCGGGAACGCGAGCAGCACCAGCAGACTCGTCACCAGGATGTTCCAGGTGAAGATCGGCATCCGGAACATCGTCATACCCGGCGCCCGCAACGTGATGATCGTCGTCACGAAGTTGACGCCGCCGAGGATGGTGCCGAGCCCGGCAAGCACCAGGCCGATGATCCAGAAGTCCGCGCCCGCGCCCGGCGAGTTCGTCGCATCGGTCAGCGGCGAGTAGGCGTACCAGCCGAAGTCGGCGGCGCCGTTCGGGGTGGCGAAGCCCAGCAGCACCGTGATGCCGCCGAAGAGGAACAACCAGTACGAGAAGGCATTCAGCCGCGGGAAGGCGACGTCCGGCGAGCCGATCTGCAGCGGTACGACAAGATTGGCGAACGCGAACAAGATCGGGGTCGCGAACAGCAGGAGCATGATCGTGCCGTGCATCGTGAAGAGCTGGTTGTACTGCTCCTGCGACAGCAACTGGCGGCCCGGCCGAGCCAGCTCGATGCGCATCAGCAGCGCCATCACGCCGCCGATCGCGAAGAACGCAAGCGAGGTGACCATGTACATCCGGCCGATCATCTTCGGATCGGTCGTGCGCAGCACCTGGCTGAACATCGAACCCTTCGCCGCGGTGTGCTCCGGGAAGGGTCTGGCGACGATCGACTCAGGCGACGCGTCGAGCGGTTCCGGCACCTCGGCCGGCGTCGGCTCGTCAGTCGTGGTCACGCGTTCTCCTTGCGTTGCGGCTCGCGCTGCTCCACTCCGCACAATAGTTCCTTCCCACCTGACGATCCGCACCGGGCACGTGATCGAAACGTTGTGAGGCCGATGTGAAATGAGCGGATTCTCGTATACGCTGTTTGCGACGTTCGTGCGCATGCACACCGCACGTTTAGCCCGCCGCCAAGGGTTGGTCCGCCGGAGTCGACCATGCGGGCGTGAGGAGGCTGCATGACAGGTCGGTGGCGCAATCGTTCGGGGTTCCGCGTCGATCCGGACGCGGCTCCGGCCAGCCGTCCCTCGCGCCGCCAGACCATCGCACTGCTGGCCGTGCTCGCACTCGTCGCCGGTGCCGTCGCGGTCGTTTCCTATCTCATCCGTCCGGAACAGGCGCGGGCATTCGATCTCTTCCACGGGTCGATGTTCCTCAGTGATCAGAACTCCCCTGTCGCGGTCGACCTGACGAGCGGCAAGGCGACGTTGCGGCTGCACGGCGCGGACCAGCAGGTGGGTCTGACGACTGACGACGACGAACAGCTCGCCGTGGTACCGCTGACCGACGACACGCTGCTGCTGAACCCGGCGACCGGCGAGTTCAACATGGTCGACAACAGCGGCTTCGTCGTGAAGCACGACGGTGGCGGCGTCACGCTCGACCCGCGCAAAGGTGCGTCATCGTCGACCGCGGTCGCAGCCGGCAACGGCCAGGCCTACATCGTCCGCAGCGGGAGCCCGGGCGGCACCGACGTGTACCTCGTCAACCAGTCGACCGTCGAGTCGGCGACCGGCGCCTCCGGCAAGCCGCGCCCGCGGGCCAGCGGCTCGATGCAGGAAGAAGGCAGCGACGCGGTCAGTGCGAACGGCGCCCTGTGGTTGTTCGCAGCGCTATCGCACAGCGAGCAGCGCATCGTCGAATTCATCGTGCCGCCGGGGAGCAGCACCGGTGCCACACTCGTCCGCTCCGATCATGGTCAGGTGACCGGTCCGGCCGCAATCGGCAAGGCGCCGGCGGGGGTCGGCTCGGCAGACGTCGTCGGGGTGGCGTCGCTGTCGGGCATCCAACTGTTCGGCCGCGGCGCACCGCGACAGCGCGTCGGGTATCAGCCGCCCCCCGACGTCACCAGGATCGTTCCGGCCACGACCACGATGGGCCGGCTGGCCTTTCTGCTGGACGGATCGAATGGCTGGTACCTCACGTCCGTCAATACGGACGGGACGGATCTACAGGTGCCGCGACTGATCGGCGGGCTGCCGAAGGACGCGAACCTCGCCGAGCCCGCAGCCAGCAACGGCTGGCTTTACACGCTCAACAAGAACAACGGGAACCTCTACCGAATCGGCTTCGACGCCATAGCGCAGCCCGTTCCCGGCCAGCCGAGCTACCCGGCCCGCCATATCGAGTTTCCGGACTTCAGCAACGCGTACGTCACCGCCCGTGGCCCGCGCGTCGTCTTCAATTCGCCGACCCACGACGACGCGCTGATGGTGTTCACCGACGGCAGCCGCGGCCCGCGGACGATCGTGAAAAGCGCTGCGATATCGGTCGACGCCTCTGGCGGCGCAGAAGCATTGACGAAGAGCTCCGTGCCGCCGGCTCGTCCGGGCAAGAAGACCGGTGGCAAGGCGAAGCCCGTGCCGAACCCCGTCCAGCAGGTCAACACGAAGATCGACTGCAAGACCGTCAAACAGAAGCCGCATATACCGGTGATCAACACCCCCGACCCCGGCTCGCGCACGGTCGCGCTCAGCTGGAACTATCAGGTCATTTCGCAGGAGGACTGCTTCCCGTCCACGTACGTGGTGTCCTTGGACCTCCTCACCACCGACGCGCCGCCGCCGCCCGGCAGGGTGACTGTGCGGGGGCAGACCGGCACAACGATCAGCGGCCTGTTCCCGGACAGCCGCTACCAGGCAACCGTCACTGCATATATCAATGGGGAGCACACGGCGTCGCTGCCAGTGGATTTCCCGACCGGCCCGGAAGGACCGGCCGCACCCACCGACCTCGCCGTGTCCGCGGATTCGGCGGGCAACTGGAAACTGCACTGGGACTCCTGCGGCACGATCGCGCAGGGCTGCGTGGCCGCGCAGAGCTGGACGATCACTCCGAGCTTCTGTGACCGCCGCGGGGTGTCCAGCCCGCCACGGCCGATGACGGTCACCGCCGACCCGACGTCCAAGCGGCAACCGCCGGCCGTGTACCCCGGCAGGGACACGCTGCTCGGCCGCGGCATGCAGTTCCAGGTGCTGGGCAACGGTGCCCAGGGGCAGGCCGGCACACCTTCGGCGAGGAGCGGCTGCATCTACAGCTGGGCACCACCGGTGTCGAGCGCACTCAGCCTGCGGGCCAGCGCCCCGCAAACGCGACTCGGACACCCGACGAAGGGCACGGTCGTACTCGATCTCGGGTCCGATCCGGTGCGCAACGTCGGCGGAGTCGGGGCGCAGGTGACTCTCGCTCTGTCCGGCCCGGACGGCAGGCAGTCGAAGACCTTGACGTTCGACGGCCAGACTGCGATGTCGGCGAGATTCGGCGGCGTCCAAGCCGGCACGAATTACACCGCGTCTGCTCGCGTGCGTCCCGGCCGCGGAGGTAGATCGGTCTCGATCGGGCCCGTGGCGGTGACGACGCGCGCCCACTGGCCGGCCATGTCGCTGTCCCCGAGTTGTCCGCAGATCAACATCATCAGCTGTGAGCTGACCGTGCGGATCAAGGGCCTCACCAGCGCACAGGCGAACAACGAGAAGTTCGACTTCAACGGCCTGCTGCAGTGCGGCAGCACCGGCTTCAACTTCTCCGCGACGAGCTTCGATCCGGCCGATCCGATCGACGCAGGTCCGGTGTCGCAGCTGAACAAGTTCTTCGGCGGCTGCGCGGTCAGCGGGCAGTTGCAGGAGAGTCCGAACTCACCGCAGCCGGAGGTGTTCGGCGGCGCGGTCAAGCCTCTCGGCCCCACGCCCTTCGACCTGGGCGCGCCGTCGAGGTCGGGTGCCGGACAGAAGGACTTCACCGCGGACTGGAACAACTCCGGCTCCGATGTGGTGATCACCTACAACGGCAACGCCGACCTGCGCACCCTCACCCAGGACTGGTCGGAGACGGTCATCGCGCCGGACGACCAAATCTGCGGATCCGGCAATGATGTACCGGACAAGACAGCCACCGTCCATGTCGACGTCCTGTGTGAGAACCAGAATCCGGGCAACGGCTGGCAGGTCTCGATCAGTTACCACGACAGCGTCGACGGCGCGGCCGAGGGGCCGTTCACCTATTCGCTCGGCGCGCCGTCGGGCTTCGCGTTCTGCACGCCGACCAGCTTCTCGGCGAGTGCGTCGGGCGACACGAGCGCGCCGAAGGTCGACGTCGCGAAGCCGGACGGCGACCTCAGCGGTTGCAGTCGCTGGTCGTACGACCTGCTCGACCAGAACAACAAGTCCTGCCTTGCCCCCGGCGGCGGCGGGGGCGGTGCGGCACCGCCCGTGACACTCGATGTTGATCCCAACTGCGACCTGACGGGGGGCTTGACGTTGTCGATCTCGTGGGTCGACCCAGCCCGGGTGGATCATTCGCGGGACGTCCCAGTCAGTGGGAACTGGCCGACACCATCTCCATCTCCATCGTCATCACCTACATAGCCCTAATCTGAGCGCACGACCCCGACCGAGGAGCAGCATGGCCAGTCCCACCGACGTGATAGAGCGGGTGGCGCACGACGTTGACCGGCTCTGTCACAACATGGGCTACGTCATCCAGGGCAAGCCTGAGGTACTGCGCCATGCGGTCATCTGCCTGCTCGCGGAGGGCCACCTGCTGATCGAGGATGTGCCCGGCACCGGCAAGACGTCGCTGGCCCGCGCGCTCGCCTCGTCGCTGTCCCTTAACTGGCACCGGATCCAGTTCACCCCCGATCTGCTGCCCACCGACGTCACCGGCGTGTCGATCTACAACCAGCAGAGCGGCCAGTTCGAGTTCAAGCCGGGCCCGGTGTTCGCGAACGTCGTCGTCGGCGACGAGATCAACCGGGCCTCGCCGAAGACACAGTCGGCGCTGCTCGAGGTGATGGAGGAAGCGACGCTGACCGCCGACGGCGTCGTGCACCAGATGTCGCGCCCGTTCATGGTGGTCGCCACCCAGAACCCGATCGACATGGAGGGCACCTACCTCCTTCCGGAGGCGCAGGTCGACCGGTTCCTGATGAAGCTGACCGTCGGGTATCCGAGCGCCGAGGCCGAGGCGGAGGTGCTGCGCACCCAGAAGATGGGGCCGACGGTCACGCACCTGCTGCCGGTGCTCACCGGACAGGACGTCAACGCGATGATCGACGTCGTCAAGCAGGTCGAGGTTTCGCCCGCGCTCGAGCAGTACATCGTCGCGATCGCGACCGCGACCCGGTCGATGTCGGAGCTGCGGCTCGGCGTGTCCCCGCGCGGCAGCCTCGCGCTGCTGCGTGCCGCACGGGCGAGTGCGGCGGCGTCGGGCCGGCCGTTCGTCACTCCGGAGGACGTGAAGGAGATGGCGACGCCCGTCCTCGCGCACCGCGTGATCCTGCAGCCGGATGCCGAGCTGCAAGGCCGCACCGGTGCCGAGCTCATTTCGCGCACCGTGCAGTCCATCGCGGTGCCGCGCTCCGTCCCGGCCTGACGACATGACCCTGTTCGGTATCGGGGCGCTGCTCGCCGGGGTGGGCGCGCTGATCACCGGGCTCACCTTGGACTGGCTGGCGTTCGACCTGCTCGGGATCGGTCTGCTCGCGATTCTCGTACTCGGCTTCGCTGTGGTGGCGCGCCCGTCCCGGCTGGTGATCGACCGCGAGATCCAGCCGCCGCGGGTGCCGAAGGGCTCGCCCGCGATCGCCTTCCTGACCTTCGCGAATCGCGGCCGGCGCAGCGTGCCCGTCGCCGTCGCGACCCAGCCGTTCGGCTCACAACGGGTGCGGACGGTGATCCCCAAGCTGCGCGGCGGTGAGCGCGGCACCCGCGCCTACCGACTGCCCACCCGGCAGCGCGGCATCTTCGACGTGGCGCCGGTCGAGGTCACCCGCCGCGACTCGTTCGAGCTGTTCCGGCTCTCCCGCAAGCACGGCCGCACCGAGCGCATCTGGGTCTACCCGCGGCTGCTCGGTTTTCGGACGCTGCCCGCCGGGCAGACCAGGCACCTCGAGGGGCCGTCCTCGGACACCGCACCGCAGGGCAACATCACCTTCCACCGGCTGCGCGAGTATGCCGCCGGTGACGATCTGCGCCTCGTGCACTGGCGCTCGTCGGCACGTGCCGGGAAGTTGATGGTCAAGCACAACGTCGACACCTCGCAGCCGTTCACCGTGATGATCTTCGACCAGCGGCCGAGCCTCTACACCGAGGAGTCGTTCGAGCAGGCCGTCGACGTGGTCGCATCGGCGCTGGTTGCCTCCGGCGTCAACAAGGCACCCGTGGAGCTGCGCCTGACCGACGGCACCGTCCTGGGCGGCGCCCGGGTGCGCGACGTCACTCCGCTGATCGACTACCTGACCGGCGTGAAATCCAATCCGGACGGCTCGCTGCAGCCGCACCTGATCACGTTGCGCCGCACGCGCGGTGGCACGACGCTCGTGGTGGTCACGGGCGAGCTCGACGAGGCCGAGCTGCCGTACGTCGCGGCGCTGCGCCGCCGCTTCGACCGACTCGTCGTCATATCCGTCGATCCCCAGCACCGCCCGCCCGTCGACTTCCCCGGAGTGCGGGTCATCGTCGGCAGAAACGCGGACGAGGTCTGCGCCGCGTGGAACCACCAGGTGCACGTATGATCCGCCGCGCCCTCCCCTACACCCTCCTGCCGCTGTCGCTCATCGCGTGCGTGTTGGCCAGCGTGCCGTGGCTGCGCGCCTTTCCCTCCGATGTGATGGCGGTGCCGCTGTTCGGCGCCGCGGTACTCAGCGTGCTCGTCCCACTCATCGTCGTCGGAATCGGCGTGCGCAGACTGTTGCTGAGCGCGGTGGTCGACGTCGTGCTGTTCGTCTTCTACGAACTGCTGGTGACGCTGCGCGAGCCGGCCGGGTTCGGCGACCTCTACACGGGTCTCGTTCACGGGCCCGCACAGATCCTGTCGTTCGCGCTGCCACTGGTCAGCCCGCGCACGCTGCTCGTCGCTCCCGTCGCGCTGTGCTGGCTGTGCGGTGCACTGATCGGCGAATGCCTGGCCCGCGGCTGGCAGTCGGCCCTGCCCTACCTCACGATGATGGTCACATTCGGGCTCGCCTATGCGGGGACGGCGCGCGCGGTCACCAGCTCCACAGACGGGCGACGCTACGACACGCTGTTCGCCGGGGCGTTGCTGCTCGCGCTCCTCCTGCTACGTGCCGCGCAGGCCTGGGTCGTCCAGGACGAGAGCGCGGAGACGACCCAACCCGACGGCGTCATGCCGCTGCGCGGGGTGGCGATCGGCAGCGTGCTCGCCGTGGCTGTCGCCGCGGCCGCGGCCGGCGCGGTGCAGTCGTCGGCCTTCGCCGGGCAGCCGTACGAGCCCGCCCGCCAACCCCCCATCGACCAGAACCGGCCGCTCACCCCGATCGCATTCGTGTCCGGGCTGCGTCCGAACAACCCCGCGAACAAGGGAAGCGAGCTTTTCCAGGTCCGCACCGACCGGGCGTCGTCCAACTACTTCGTCCTCGCCAGCGTCGACTACTACGACGGCGACAGTTGGTCGTTCAACCGCACGTTCCGGCCCTCCGGCGGTGTCGTCCCGGCCGACCCGGATCCGGCGATGCGGCCGCGAGGAGGACAGGTCACGCAGCAGTACATGATCGACAAAGGGCCGATGACGGCCGTGCCGTGGATGCCCTACGTCGACCGCGCGCAGCGGATCACCGGCGTGTCCGTCAACATCGACCCGACGAGCGGCATGATCGTCCCGACCAGCACGCTGCGCCCGCAGGACGAGTACACGGTTGTTTCGGCCGTGCCGGGCAAGAGCTTCGACCAACTCGGCGACAAGGCGTTGGTCGGTACGTCCGCCGCGCAGGTCGACACGACATTGCCGAACGGCCTGGCCGACCCGCTGGACGCGCTGATCGCATCGCTCGCGCGGGAGACCGGCGCGCCGCGGGACCAGCCGATCGCCTTCCTCCAGGCGGTCGCGCAGGAGTTTCGAGCGAAGGACTCGCTCGCCGGGCCGCTGCCGAGCGGAACCCCGACCCCGGCGTCCTCCGCGACGGACACCGGCGGTCATTTCGTCGCGCCACTGCCGGGTGCGCGGCCCACCCCGAACAAGCACCACCACAGCCCGCACCCGTCGCACACCGCAACCCCCACGCCGACCCCCACGCCGACCGCTACGCAGACGCCGCCCGTCCGCCCACACACGGGTGGCACCACGTTCGCGGACGTGCTGGCGTCGATCCGGGTCTCGCGCTCCGGCACGCCGGAGCAGTTCGCCACGCTGCTCGCACTGATCGCGCGCGAACTCGACGTGCCCGCCCGCTTGGTTTCCGGATTCCGCATTCCGTTGCCGGGCAGCGCCACGACGCTGCCGGCGGGCACGCATTCGGTGATGGAAGCGGACGCGTGGACGTGGGTCGAGATCCCGATCCGCGGCATGGGATGGGTCGTCGTCGATCCCTCGCCGGGGACCTACAGCGGAGCGACGCCGCCCAGGAGCACCGCGGCACCCTCGTCCCACTCGCCGAGCCCAACCCCGTCCCAGAACGCGCAGCTGACGCACGTGAACAACGGCGGGAACGCAGTCGCGCCGCAGAGCCCGACGCCGCACGTGAAGGGCAAGTCAACAGTCGGGCTTGTCGTGATCGTCTTGCTCGCCGTGCTGGCGCTCGCGGTGGCGCTGCTGTGCTTCCTGTTCATCCGCAAGCGAGTGCGCGCCCGCGGGCGCAGGCGACGCGCCGACCCACGTGGGCAGTTGCTGGGCGCGTGGCAGGAGGGCATCGATGTGCTCGTCGAAGCGGGGCTACCCGATCTCACCTACGCCACGAGCACGGAGGTCGCGACGGCGACGGCCACCCGGTTCGGCGCCGAGCCTGCCACGCAGGCGCGCCTGCTCGGCGGGGCAGCGAACGTAGCGATCTTCAATCCGGCGACCCCGATCGCGCCCGACGACGCGCAGGCCGCCTGGCGGGCGCAGACGCTGCTCGGCAGATCGGTGCGCCGGACCCTGCCGTGGCGCGACCGCGTCGTCACGCAGTTGCGCTACAACCGCCCGAAGCGCTCGACCGCGCCGCCTGCTCCGCTGTCCTGGGCCGAGGAGACCCAGGCTCGGGCGGTAGCGGCGAAGAGCCGACGCGGTAAGCACCGCTAGCGGTAGGACGCGTGCAACCGCCCTATCGGGCCATGAGCTGGGCGCGCTGCCGGTACGCGTCGAGCAACGCGTGCAGGTAGCGCAGCTCGGACATCGGTCGCTTCGTCGCGACCAGTTCGACGACCCCGCTGCGCGTGACGGCGACGAGGTGGCCGTGCGGCGCCGACCCGCCTGCCTCGACGCGTGGTTCGAAGCCCAGCACGTCGGACCACGCGATCTCGCTGCGCTGCCACCAATGGCGCAGTGCCAGCCGCGATTCGTCGACGGTCAAGGCGAACGCGCCGGAGCGGATCGTGGCGCGCGGCCGCAGCGACAGCGGATCGAGAGTGAGGTCGCCGACGAACGAGGGCGCGATCGCCGGTTGCTGGGTCGGCGACGGGGCGCGAAACGACCACGTCGGTACCGCTGCCGGCTGGGCCGGCTCGGGCTCGCTGAAGGCGGGCGCAATCGGGTACTGCGCTTCACCCTCACCGGTTTCGGTGATCGGGAGCGGCCCGGAGCGAAGCGCAGGCTCCTCGTCGAACGCGCCCGGCGCGAGCCACGCGGTGTGGCGGCGGCCAGACGTCGGAGGCGCGGCGGGCTCCGGCGCGGCCGGCTGCGCGGGTGGTTCCGGCGCGGGTGGTTCCGGCGCGGGTGGTTCCGGCGCAGGCGGCTCGGGCGTGACCGGTTCTGGCGTGACGGGCTCCGGCGCAGGCGGCTCGGGCGCGGCGAGCTCGGGCGCGGACACCTCGGGCGTGACCGGTTCTCGCGTGTCGGACTCGGGCGTGTCGGGCTCGGGCTTGACGGCCTCGGGCTTGACCGGCTCGGGCGTGACTGGCTCGGGCGCGGGCAGCTCCGGCTCGGCCACCTCCGACGAGGAC
>DASQSE010000098.1:0-12153 GCA_035642535.1 Jatrophihabitans sp.
CGTGCTCGGCGATCCACTCGGTGAGCCGGATCTCTCCGGTGGCGGGGGCGTCGGAGTCCGCCAGGCCGGCGGCCATCGCGTAGTACTCCTCGCCGGTGAGCAGCGTGTCGCGCAGCATGAGGCTCAGCGCGCGCGAGGCAGTGACCAGGACGGGTCCGGGCACGGGCAGCACCAGCGCGCGGCTGCCGACCGCGGATCGGACGGCATCGACGAGGTCGCGGAAGGTGAGGCTTTCTGGTCCGATCGCGTCCACGCTCTGGTTGCCCTCGCCTGCCCCGAGTTCGACGCACAGCCGGGCGAGGTCGTCGACGTGGATGCCGCGAATCCGGTAGTCGCCGCGGCCGCCGATCGCGAAGACGGGCAACCGCCGCAGCAGCCACGCGATGTTGTTGATCAGCACGCCGTTCGCACCGAACAGGATCGCCGGCCGGGCGACGGCGTAGGAGAGGCCGCTGTCGGCGAGCAGCTGTTCGACCTGGGCCTTGCCGCGGAAATAGGGGTAGGGCGAGTCCAGCGCCGGATGGGTGATCGACACATGCACGACGCGCTGGACGCCGGCCGCAGCCGCCGCCTGGAACAGGGTGCGGCTGTTGGCGACAGCGACGTCGTGGTCGATCCGGCCGTGCGCGAAACGCACCCAGTAGGTGTTGTAGAGGGTGTGTGCGCCGTGCAGCGAGCGGGTCAGTTCGCCCGGATCGGCGAAGTCGAGCGGCCGTATCTCGATGTCGGTGTCGGCGGGGGCACGATCGGGGTGCCCGGTGAGCGTGCGTACTCGGCGACCGGCGGTCTGCAGTTCGCGGGTGATCGCGGCACCCGAGTAGCTGAATGCTCCGGTCACCACATCGATTGGCGTCACGGCCGGCCTCCTTCGGTTTCGTTCATCGGGAACGCGGCCGCGGCCAACTCGAGCAGGCCCGCGACCGAGCGCGCTCGGTCGAATAGCGCGAGCGCGGGCGCGCGGTCGCCGTCCAGGCTGGCGAGCAACTCGAGGCCGAGGAACCCGGCGACCACGCCATGCGCGAGCTCTCGGGCCGGCAGCAGGAGAGCCACGGGGGAGCCCTGCATGCCCTTGCGTACCGCGGATTCGGCGAATTCGCGCCACGGCGCCAGCCGAGCTGCCACCTGCTCACCCAGCCCGGGTGTGGACTGCGCGCCGGTGATCATCTCCACCAGAACGGCCACATGCCCGGCGTCGAGATCCTCGCTGAAGATCGTTCGCGCGGACTCGATCAGCTCCGGAAGTGAGCCGGCCCGGTCGACGATCTCGCTGTAGACCGCGAGGCGCCGCGCGCTCACGTCTTCCAGGGCGGCCAGCAGCAACTCGTTCACCGATCCGAAGTGATAGAAGACGAGTGCCTGATTGCAGCCGGCCCGGTCAGCAATCTCACGCGCGCTGGAACCGGCGAACCCCACCTCACGCAACGCCGTGATCGCGCCGGCCACCAGGGCCGCCTTCGTCCCCGCCGCACGCGCCGTCCCGGCACCAGGTGCCGCTGCCCGGCGCGGACCCGCCTTCGCCATCCGAAGTCACTTCCCGTTGAGCACTGAGTTTGAGCAATCGCTCAAAATCAGATTAGCACCGAGTGCGCGCTGCGAGGTCGGGCTGCGTCGCTCCGCCGAACGGCAGCTAACGCGGCTCAGCCAGAAATATCGGGATCTGCTCCAGCATTTCCGGTACCTCGTCGTGCCACTTACGGGTGTCGGCTGTCTCGCCGTGCGGGCGCCGAAACATTCGCACGGCGCACGCGAGGTCGTCGAGACACCAGCGCAGCTGGTAGAGCCGAATAGCCGCGGGATCGATGCGCCGTCCGGTGAGGTGCTCGTAGCGGGGTGTGTCGTCGGCGGTCAACAGACACACGTCGCGTTCCGGTGCTGCCAGCCCCGCGGTGTCCCAATCGACGAGGAGCAGGCGGTCGTCCACCGACATCAGATTGCCGGAGTGGGGTTCGCCATGGGTGATGACCGGATCCGCGTGCGTCGCCGCGGTGAGCTCAACGAGCCGGTCGAATTGCTCGACGAGTTCGCCAAGCTGCCGCGCGTGCGGCGCCAGGAGCCGATGAGCCGATGCCGCGAACGGCCCGTCCTGCCACCGCGTAGCGGGATCGAGGAGGAACGCCGCAAGGTCGTCTCGACCCTCGAAGAAGGGCGCGCTGATCCGGGCGCCGGTGCGCGCGATGGGCGTCGCTCGGTGCATGGCCACGATCATCTCGAGCGCATCCGTCTGGTTGGGCTGCCCGAACTCGCCCGACCGGCCGGCCAAGAAGGGATACACCGCCACCGCGTACCGGTCGTCCACGCGACACAACGGGCTGCCGTCAGCGGCGGGGATCGGTGCCACCACGAAGTCCAGCGCGGCAGCCTCCCGCAGCGTGACCGCGGTGCGCAGCGCCTGCCCCAGCCCGGCAAAGGCGGCTGCCCTGGTGTCGGCGATCCAGTCCTTGTCGTCGAGGTCGTCCACCGTGACGAAATGCAGTCGGCCCTGTTCGTCCGTGGCCCTCCAGTGATAGCTGCCCGCACCCTTGGGCACGTATTCCATCTCCGCCGGGCGCAACGACCAACCGGTGCGCAGCGTGTTCTCGAGCCGGACCGGATCGAGCTCCGCCGGAGGGCTCATCATGGCTGCGAAACTAAACCCGCGGAACAGACCGGGCGACTGGATTTCCCGCCTCCTGCGCTATTGGATGACGAGTGCGGGTCTCAGTGCCGGTGAGCTCGCTCGCGCCACGCAACGGGGAGGTCGGCCATGGGCGTGGAAGTCGAGAGCAGGGAGTTCGGCCGTCAGGACCGGCAGCGCTATCGCGCGAAACTGCACCAGTGCCTGGACGTCTTCGCGCGGATGCTGACCGAGTCGAAGTTCGACTTCGCCCGCCCGCTCACCGGGCTGGAGATCGAATTTAACCTGGTGGACGACCGCGATGATCCGGCGATGCGCAACGCCGATGTTCTCGCCGCGATCGCCAACCCCGATTTCCAGACCGAGCTCGGCCAGTTCAACATCGAGATCAACGTACGTCCGCGCAGCCTTGTCGGCGCGGCCACCGACGAGCTCGAAACCGAGCTGCGGGCAAGCCTGAACGCTGCGGAGCAGCAGGCACGCTCGGTCGGCGCGCACATCGTGATGATCGGGATGCTGCCGACCCTGACGCGGCAGCACCTGACGGGTGAGACGTTGAGCGCGAACCCGCGCTACCGGTTGATCAACGAACAGATCTTCGCCGCGCGCGGCGAGGACCTGTACATCAGCATCGACGGTCCGGAACGTCTCGCTACCCACGCCGACACGATCGCGCCGGAAGCGGCGTGCACGAGCGTGCAGTTCCACTTGCAGGTCAGCCCCGAGGACTACGCCCGCGTCTGGAACGCCGCACAATGCATCGCGGGCGTGCAGCTCGCGCTCGGCGCGAACTCGCCGTTCCTGTTCGGTAAGGAGCTGTGGCGCGAGACGCGCGTGGCGCTGTTCGAGCAGGCGACCGACACCCGGCCGCAGGAGCTCAAGGAGCAGGGCGTGCGGCCCCGAGTGTGGTTCGGCGAGCGGTGGATCACATCGGTCTTCGACCAGTTCGAAGAGAACGTGCGGTACTTCCCGGCGCTGCTGCCGGTCTGCGACCCCGAGGACCCGGCGGCGGTGCTTGCGCAGGGCGACACACCCGCGCTGGGTGAGCTGCGCATTCACAACGGCACGGTCTACCGGTGGAATCGGCCCGTCTATGACGTCTTCCGCGGCAAGCCGCATCTGCGCGTCGAGAACCGGGTGCTGCCCGCCGGCCCCACCGTCGTCGACGTGCTCGCCAACAGCGCGTTCTACTACGGCCTGGTGCGCGCGCTGTCCCAGCAGGACCGGCCGTTGTGGTCGCAGATGTCGTTCCCGGCCGCGTTCGACAACTTCGAAGCGGGTGCGCGGCGCGGCATCGAGGCGCACCTGTTCTGGCCGGGCCTCGGCGAGGTGCCGGCCACCGAACTCGTCCTGCGCAGGCTGCTTCCGCTGGCGGCGCAAGGGCTGGCCGAGTGGGGTGTCGACGCGGTGGTGAGCGACCGGCTGCTCCAGGTGATCGAGCGCCGCTGCACGACCGGGCAGAACGGCGCGGAGTGGCAGGCGCGGACGTTCCATCACATCGATGCCCGGCGCCAGCCGCTCGACCGGCGGGATTCGCTGCGCGAGATGCTGCGCCGCTACATAGCGCTGATGCACACGAACGAGCCCGTCCACACCTGGCCCGTCGAGTAGCCGGAGGGCCGAGGGCTTACGCCGAGAGCCGCGCACCCTCGTCGCGCACCCATAAGCCGACCAGGCCGCGGTAGTGCTCGACGAACTGGTCGTGCTCGTGTCGCGGGAATGTCGAGCGGACGGTCGAGACGAGCAACTCGTCGAACTCCGAGCCGGCGAACCAGTCGAGCGAGATCTCGTCGAGGTGTCGCAGGCGGCTGGCGCAGAAGTCTGCGTAGTGCTCCGTCTCGAAGTAGTCGTCGGCCAACGTACGGTACGCGGCAAGCTTCTCCTGGTAGCTCAGGTCGTCCCGGTCCGCGATGTCGAAGTAGCGGCGGGTATCCAGGTCGTAGCGCGGCCGGCGTCCCGTTGCCGCACAGAACATCGACCACTTGGCGAGCGCCGTGATCGCCCACGGGAAGTAGTAGTGCAGGCTCGTGATCGCGATGTCCGGGCAGGCGTTGGCGTAGTCGATCGGGTAGACGACGCCGTCCTTCACCAGTGTCTCGCAGGAGTTGAACTCCCACCGGAAGAACGCGTTGACGAGCCGGCCGATCGTGACCGCTTCGTCGCCGGTAGCGGCGTCGAGGAATTCGTGACTGACCGAGTACCGGGCGTGCATCGGTTGGTCCGGATCGAACCTCATCACCATCGTCTCGGCGCCGATCGACAAGCTGCGGGCGAACACCTCGTAGCCCTCGACGGACTTCTGTAGGTGCATGAGCCGCTGCTCCGACTCGTCGTACGCGCGGTGTAGCTCGGCGCTGTTGCGGATCCGGCTCACCCCGACCCACGCGCCACCGTCGTAGGGCTTCATGAACAGCGGGTAGCCGAGTTCCGTGGCGATGGCGTCGAGGTCGAACGGCTGGTTGTAGCGCGCGGACGTATAGGCGAACTTCGCGTTGTCGGGCGGATTCTTGTACGGCACGAGGACGGTGTCCGGGACGTGCAGCCCGAGTCGCATCATCGCGCAGTATGCGGCGTGCTTCTCGATGCTCTGGAACGTGAACGGGCTGTTGAGCAGGTAGACGTCGTCGACGAGCGCGACCTTCTTCAACCATTCGCGCGGGTGGTAGTACCAGTAGGCGAGGCGGTCGATGACGAGGCTGTAGCGCGGCTTGCTGCGCAGGTCGAACGGCTCGATGGTGATGCGTTCGACGTCGAAGGTGTGCGTGTTGTTCAGGCCGTCAGTGACTGCGCCCACGCGGCGCACGATGGATTCGAAAGCCGACGGCCAGTCCTCTTCGGTGCCGAGGAGGAGCCCGATCAGGTGGGCCGAGTCGCTCATGATTCCGGACGCCTCCTCAACAGAACCGCGGCAGGTGGTGACGAAGTTGTGCCCGCCAGGACGGCCAGTCGTGCGGAACGTCGTAACCCCACACGTCCAACTCGTGGCGGAGCCCTTTCTCGGCCAGCCGGGCGGCGAAGCCGCGGGTGCTCGGCAGCGCGCCCGTCGGGTCCACTTCCCACGCGCCCTGCCCGACGACGAGCAGCAGGCTGAGCTGCTTACGCAGCCAGTCGAGGTGCCCACCGTGCAGGTTGGCGACGTAGGCCATCGGATTGTGGAAGTAGGTCGCGTCGCCCAGCTCACCCCAGCCGCGCCAGGTGGTCGGGTCGTAGTTTCCGGACAGCCCGATGGCCAGCGGGAAGGCGTCGGCATGGCGCAGCGCGATGTTCGCCGCGTGATACGCGCCGAGGCTGCAGCCCACCGTTGCGATCTCCGTGGGTCCGCCGCAGTCGCCGGCGATCCACGGCGCGACGGAGTGCAGGATCCACTGCTCGTAACCGTCGTGCCGGCGCGCGCGTTCTTCGGTCGTGATCGAGTTGTCGGACCAGCTCTGCGCGTCGCCGCTGTCGACGCAGTAGAGCTTGACCCGGCCGTCGTTCACGAGATCGGCGACAGCGTCGACCATGCCGTTGTTCTCGAAGTCCCACGCCCTGCCCTGCTCGGACGGGAAGATCAGCAGGGGCCGCCCGTAGTGTCCGTAGGCGATCAGCGAGGCCGGGCCGAGGTCAACGTGATCACGTCGCACGAGCACCGACCACGTCGCTGACGAGCACGGTGAGGTGCGGATCGAGGGCGTCCCGCCACGCGGTGTAGTTGTGCGCGTCCGGAACGGTCACGATGTGTCCGGGATAGCCGAGGCGGTGCAGCGTTGCGGCCATCAGCCGATTGTTTGCGAGGTTCTCCTCGACCGTGCCGCAGGTCAGCACCGCGGGGACGGCACGTCCGTCAGCGCGCGTTCCGTGCGTCTCGGCGACGAACTCCGTGACCGTCGCGAAGCCCGAGAACGAGGACTCCTGCGGATCGAGTTCCGGCGTGAAGAAGCTGCCGGACTGGAGCAGGAGCCCGTCGAGCCGATCCGGATAGCTGCGGTGCACGTGCAGCATCGCCAGCGCACCGAGGCTCGCACCCACCCCGATCCGGACGGTCGTCGCGACGGTCGCGTCGAGCGCAGGCAGGACGACGTCGGTGAGGGTCTGCGCGTAGCCGGGATTGGCGGAGTACCACGCATTGCGATTCCCGGGGTCGAGCAAGGCGGCGCGCAGCGGCGGTAGCTCGCCCGTGGCGATCGACGCGGCCAGGTACTGGACGAAACTGCCGAGCCGCGCGTACTCCGGCCCGTCGTGCACGACCAGCAGCGGCGCAGGTAGCTCCGGGGCGAGGTCGAGCGGTGCCCAGAGCGTCAGGTCGACGCCCCCGTCGAGGTCGGGCGCGGCCAGTTGGCTCGAGGAATGAACGCCCTCGATCGGCGTACGGGCGAGCCAGGCCGGCGGTGCATAGCCGGCCAGCTCGAGCACCGATTTCTCCCCGAATGCCCCGGCCGCGCGGCGCGGGTTCGCCGGATCGAGAACCGTCATCCGGGCGCCGTGGCGATCGCGGATCTCGAACAGGTACTCCATGCGCCGCACATCCGGAAGATCGACCTCGAGGCGCCAGCTGCCGCGCGTCCGCGCGAACTCGAGGGGACCTGCCAGGCCGATCTCCTGGACGAGCCGGACACCGGCGAGACGACCGGGGCGGTCGATCAGCTCGAAGACCGCTCGCCCACGCTGAGCAGAGCAGTCCGGCATAACAGCGACCCTAAGTGCGCGGCCACGTTCTCGAACAGGGCCGTCACAGCTCGAGGTGCGCGCCCATGATGACAGTTCGGTCGATCGGCAGGCAGAACCGCGCGGCCGGATTGGCCGCGTTGTGCGCAAGCCCGATGAACAGCCGCTTGCGCCAGCCGGCCAGCTCCCGGTCGGTGCCGCGCTCGATCGACAGCCGGGAGAGGAAGTACGACGCGGTGTCGGGCTCGATGTCCAGCTCCTCGGTCAACCCTGAGGCCTGGTGCAGGACCTCGGGGAGATCCTGCTCGTCCTGGAATCCGAAGTTGGCCTGGACGTGTGAGATGCCGTCGTCGGAATACATCAGCGCGTCGACCTCGATGCGTTCGTCCGGGTGGACGTGCGGCACGTTGAGCACCCGCACCGAGACGATCACGACGTGTTCGTGGAGGACGTGGTTGAAGCGCACGTTGGCGCGCAGCGCGAGCGGCGTCGTCTCCTTAGTGGGGTGCGGGAAGACGGCAGTGCCGGCAACGCGCGGCAGGTCGCCGTCGTGCAGTTCGTGGACGAAATCCTGTAGTGGCCCTTCGAGGTCGATGCGCCGCGCCGTGACGATGCGCCGACCGGCCTGCCATGTCGTCATGACCGTCGCGACGGCGAGCGCGATCACGAGGGGCAGCCAGCCGCCGCTGACGATCTTCGTCACGTTCGCGGCCAGATAGAGCAACTCGGCACTGCCGAAGACCGTGCCTGCGGCGATGAGCTTCCAGCGCGGCCAATGCCAGTGCCGGGCCGCGACGATCAGGAACAGCACGGTCGTGAGGATGAAGGTTCCGGTCACCGCGAGACCGTATGCCGTCGCCAGCCGCGCCGACGAGCGGAAGCTCAGCATGAGCACCAGGACGCCGCCGAACAGCAACCAGTTGATCGCCGGCACGTAGATCTGCCCGTGCTCGCGCTGGGACGTGTGCCGGATGTTGAGGTTGGGCAGGTAGCCGAGCCGGACCGCCTGGCGCGACACGGAGTACGCGCCCGAGATGACCGCCTGGGAGGCGATGACCGTCGCGATCGTCGCCAGCACCACCATCGGGATGCGTGCCCAATGCGGCGTCAGGTGGAAGAACGGGTTGTCGGTCGTGTTCTTGTCCCGCAGCACCAGCGCACCCTGCCCGAGGTAGTTGAGCATCAGGCTGGGGAACGCGACGAAGAACCAGGCGCGCCGAATCGGCGCCCGGCCGAAGTGGCCCAGGTCCGCGTACAGCGCTTCGGCGCCGGTGATCGACAGCACGACGGCGCCCATCGCGATGAACGCGATGTACGGGTGGTCGGCGACGAAGGTGACGACGTAGGACGGCGACAGCGCGCGCAACACTTCGGGCTGCCGAGCGATCTCGGGTATGCCGGTTGCGGCCAGCACGACGAACCAGACGACCATGAGCGGCCCGAACAGTCGGCCGACGTGGTGCGTGCCGAACCGCTGCACGAGGAACAACAGCACGAGGATCGCCACGCCGATCGGCAGCACCGCGTCGGACAGCCCGGGGGAGGCGACCTCGAGGCCCTCGACCGCCGACAGCACGGAGATCGCCGGGGTGATCACGCTGTCGCCGTAGAACAGCGATGCGCCGAGTACCCCGAGCAGCAGCGCGATCGCGACGAGCCGCGGGTTGCCCTTCGTCGCCTGCCTGGCCAGCGCCGCCAGGGCCATGACGCCGCCCTCGCCGTCGTTGTCGGCGCGCAGGATGAACGCGACGTACTTGACGGACACCACCAGCGTCACGGACCAGAAGATGAGCGAGATGACGCCGTACACGTCGCCCGTGGTCGGCCGCACTGCATGCCCGTCGATCGAGAAGACGGTCTGCACGGCATAGAGCGGACTGGTGCCGATGTCGCCGAAGACGACGCCGAGCGCGCCCACCGCCAACCCGACCAAGCCGGCTCCGTGGGCGGCCGGATGCGGCGTCGCGGGCGGCGCGTCCGGCGATGTCGCGTCGGCCGATTCACCGGAGGCCGCGAGGTCGCCGCCGGTCGGCGGTTGGCCCACGGCCGGCAGGTGATCGTCCGGTTCGTGATCACCGCCGCGCCCGTGCGTCACGCGCTCAGTCTGCCGGACGCGACGACACCTCTCAGTCGGCCCGGTAGGTCAGCTGGATGAGGGTGTCGCCGACGGCTCGTGTCTCCACCAGGCGCATCGGCTTCGTGTGCGTGGTCTCGCCGAACGCCCGCCGGCCGCCGCCGAGCACGAACGGACAGATCATCAGCCGCAGCTCGTCGACGAGGTCATGCTCCATCAGCGTGGGCACGAGATGGCTGCTGGCGTAGACGACGATCTCCCCGTCCACCGTCTGTTTGAGCTTCGCAATCGCGTCCAGCACGTCGCCGTCGAGCACCGTCGTGTTTTGCCACCCGGGATCGTCCAGCGTGGTGGACACGACGTACTTGGGCATGCCGTTCAACCGGTCCGCCCACTCGCCGGTGCGGGAGGGCCACCGCGCAGCGAAGAACTCGTAGCTGCGCCGACCCAGTAGCAGCGCGGCGGCGCCGAGCGCCTCCTCGGTCTCGACCTTTGCCCACTGTTCTCGATCGCGGTCGCCCAGCCGGGTGAACCAGCCCCCGAACCGGATGCCCTCGTCACCCATCGGACCCTGCATCACTCCGTCGATCGAGATGTTCTCGCTGACGACGATCCTGCCCATCGAACTCTCCTGTGGTTGGCGCGAACGGCTGTCAGTGAGGTAGACACCGCGACGTCGGGAGGATGGGCGCGCACCCGCCGCCCAGTTCGGCGCTCGGCCGGTGTCTGTCCAGGTGGAGGTGAGGTGGGAGTGGTGCCGACGGACTTGATCGCGCGGGCGCGATCGGGCGACGGCGACGCGTACCGGCAGCTGACCGAGCCGCATCGCCGCGAGCTGTTGGTCCACTGCTATCGCATGCTCGGCTCCTTCCACGACGCCGAAGACGTCTTGCAGGACGTCCTGCTGGCCGCCTGGCGCGGTTTCGGCGGGTTCGAGGAGCGCGCAACGCTGCGCACCTGGCTCTATCGGATCGCCACCAACCGGTGTCTCAATGCGCGTCGCGCCACAAGTCGACGAGCGGCCAAGGAGTGGGACGTGCCGAATGTGCAGCCGCCCGAGCCGACCCGGCTCGGCGAGGTGGTGTGGCTCGAGCCGATCCCCGACGCGTTGCTCGACGACCCGCCCGGCGCGCCGCTCGGCCCGGAAGCCAGCTACGACCGGCGCGAATCGATCTCGCTGGCCTTCGTGACCGCGCTGCAGGTGCTGCCGCCTCGCCAGCTCGCCGTCATGATCCTGCGCGACGTGCTCGGGTTCTCGGCCCGCGAGGTGGCCGACATGCTGGATTCCACCGTCCCGTCGGTCAACAGCGCGCTCAAGCGCGCCCGCGCCGGCCTGCTGCGCCGGCAGCCGACCCGTGCCGAACCGCCGCCCGCCCCCGGTTCGCCCGCTGAGGACGCGATCGTGGCGAGGTTCGTCCGTGCCTGGGAGGCTGCCGACGTCGGCGCCCTGGTGGATCTGCTGACCGAGGACGTCTTCGTCTCGATGCCGCCGATGCCCTTCGAATACCAGGGCCGGGACGTGGTGGCGCACTTCTGCGCCACCCTGTTGCAGTCGGGCCGCAGGTTCGACCTCGTGCCGACCCGCGCCAACGGACAGCCGGCCTTCGCCGCCTACCTGCGCGCCGCGAACGACCTCAGCCACGGCACGGGCCTTTACGTCCTTACGCTCGCCGGAGACCGCATCTGCGCCATGACCCGATTCGAGAACAGCGTGCTGCCGTCCTTCGGGTTGCCGCGCTCGCTTCCGAGCCGGCAGTCAGGCGTGTAGCTGCGGGGCGTAGGAGACGCCGACGATCAGACCCTCGGCGGATTGCAGGCGCGCGACGGTCTGGCCCCAGGGCTCGGTGCGTGCGTCGTGCAGCAGCTCGAAACCGGCCGCGCGCAACTCCTGCGCCGCGGCGCCGACCGCGGCGGTGTCTTCGACCTCGAACTCGACGCTCGCCTGCGGCACCGGCCGGTCGGCGGGCCACTCGGGCGCGCCGAAGCAGGCCTGCGCGGCCTGCGCAAGCGGCCATACGCCGAAGTGTTTCGCGCCGTCGATGTCCCCGCTGTGGTAGTAGTCGTCGCCTTCGGCGGCCTCGAGCGGCAACTGGAAGGCACCCATGTAGAGCTTGCGGCTCTCCGGCGGGTCGGCGGCGATGACGGCAAAACCGGCGATGAATTGGATGTCCATTGCGCAACCTCTCTCGGTGGTCGTCCTGCTCACCCCCGACGCTATGGCCGATACGCGGCGCCAGGCTTGGAAGAAACGGCCATCTCGCCCGATGTCGGACCGGTGGGCAATACTCCGGAGCGTGAGCCATCGGCAGCACGTCGCCTTCCTCGGCGCACCTGGCGTCGTTTACGAAGAGCTCGCGCCACCGCCGGAACTCGCCCGCTGGGTCGCCGTGCAGTGGCGCATCCGGAGCGAGGTCACGTTCGAGCTGCGCGTGCCGCCGGACGGGTGCATGGACATCATCGGCGGCGACGTGGTCGGCTCGCTGTCCCGGCCGCTCGTCGAGCGATTTCATGCTGGCGATACCGCTACAGGCATCCGCTTCCATCCCGGCGGGTTTCCGGCGCTGTTCGGGGTGCCCGCGGCCGAGCTGGTCGATCAGCGCGTGCCCATCCAGGACATCGCGCCGTGGTTTCGCTCGCTGCGCGCGCTCGCCGCGGCCGGATCAGCGCCCGATCCGGTCGTCCGGGCCACCTATCGGGCGCGCGATCTGGCCGCCGTGCGCCGGGCGAGCGGCTACAGCGAGCGCCAGTTCCGCCGGCGCGTGATCGCCGCGACGGGGCACAGCCCGAAACGGCTGATGCGCATCGCGCGCATGCAGCGGGT
>DASQSE010000099.1:0-55549 GCA_035642535.1 Jatrophihabitans sp.
GCTGGTGGCCGGCCCGGTGGTCTTCACCGACTATCAATTGGTCGCCGCGAACACCCCGTAGCCGGCCCGGACCGTCGTCAGCGCGCGTCCCGCGCCGATCAAGCAACGATCGTTGTCGAGCCTGGCACGCGTGCGTCAGTCTTGCGGGCATGAGCGATTTCGACGTGGTGGTGATCGGCGGCGGTGCGGCCGGCCTGTCTGCCGCCTTGGTCCTCTCCCGGGCGCGGCGCCGGGTTCTCGTCGTGGACGCCGGGGCGCCGCGCAACGCGCCCGCGGCCCACATGCACGGCTTCCTGTCCCGCGACGGCCTCCCGCCCGCTGACCTGCTCGCCGCGGGACGCGACGAGGTGCTCGGCTATGGCGGGCAGCTCGTCACCGGCACCGTCACCGAAGTGGCGCACGACGCAACGTCCGGCTTCCGGGTCGGGCCGGCGGGCGGCCGGTCGGTTGCGGCCCGCCGCCTGTTGGTCGCGACCGGGCTTCGCGACGAGCTGCCCGACGTTGCGGGCCTCGCCGAGCGCTGGGCGCGCGACGTGCTGCACTGCCCGTACTGCCATGGATACGAGGTGCGCGACCAGCGCATCGGCGTGCTCGGCGGCTCACCCGATGCCGTGCGGTACGCCCAGCTCGTCCGGCAATGGTCGGACGATGTCGTGCTGTTCGTTCCGGCCGGCGAGCTGTCTGCCGACGACGGGTCGCAACTCGCCGCCCGGGCGATCGGCGTCGTGGCGGGGCGGGTGAGTCGAGTTGTCGTCGAGGACGACCGAATGCGTGGTGTCGAGGTCGACGACGGCCGCGTGGTTGATCGCGACGTCGTCTTCGTGCCGCCCCGATTCGTGCCCAACAGCGATCTGCTCGCGGCGCTGGGCTGTGCATTCGACGAGCAAGGCTGGGTGGTCGCCGATCGATTCGGCCGCACCAGCGTCGACGGGGTGTGGGTTGCCGGCAACGTCGCCAACCCGCGCGCGCAGGTCATCACCGCCGCGGGCGAGGGCTCCGCGGCGGCGATAGCGATCAATGCCGACCTCGTCGACGAGGACGTCCGGCACGCCGTTGACGACGTCGCTGTCGGGCAGGTCGGCTGATCGTCGTTCGCCCGTGATCAGACGAAGGCGTCCACTTGGCGCAGCGGCAGCGCGAGCTTGAAGGTGGAGCCGACGCCCGGCTCGGAGAACACTTCGAGCGTGCCGTGGTGCTGGTCGGTGATCGCTTTGGAGATGGTCAGGCCGAGCCCGGTGCCGGGGATGGCATGCTCGGTCGCGTAGTGAGTGCGGTAGAACCGATCGAAGATCCGCGCCTGTTCGTCCGGGTGGATGCCGATGCCGGTGTCGGTCACCTCGACGACGGCCGCGTCACCCTCGATGCGGGCTTGGACATCGATGGCGCCACCGGGCGGGGTGTATTTCACCGCGTTGTCGAGCACGCTCATCAGCGCCCGGTGGATCTTGGCAGGCTCACCGTCGATCCGTGCGCCGGCCAGATCGACCTCGACCTGCATGGCGAGCTCGCGGCCGTCCGCCAATGGTCGGATCGAGTCCACCGCAGCACGAACCACGGCGTCGATCTCGACCGGGCTCGGCGTCGACCCGGGGGTCGCCGCCTCCTGCCGAGACGCATCGACCAGCTCGGCGATGATCGTCGCGAGCCGTTCGGCGTGGTGTTCGATCTCGCGCAGCCGGCCACGTTGGCGCTCGGTCAGCTCGTGCTCGGCGTCGGTGCGCAGCAACTCGGCTGCCCGCGAGATGCCTGTGACCGGCGCGGCCGCTTCGCCGCCGGCGGCGGTGATCAGCGCGGCGCGGCGCAGCTCGAGGCGCTCCAGTCGCGCGATCGTCTCGCCTTCCTGCTCCAGCGCGGACAGGATCTCCAACTGTGCGTCGCGCCGCGCGGTGGCGTCCTCCACATGCGCCACGTAGCACGGATCGCCTTGCGGGCCGGTGCGAATGCGTGAGTAGGTGATCCGCACCGGGATGTCCGCGCCGTTGCTGTGCACGTATCGCTTCTCGACGCTGCGCGCCGTCTGCCGCTCCGGTGGCGCGCTCAGCTCCTGCTCGGTGAGTGAGCGATCCTCGGGATGGGTGATATCGAGCACCGACAGGTTCTCCAGTTCGTCCACGCTGCGTCCGAGCAGCGCCGCCAGTGCCCGATTGACCTGGAGGTACACGCCGGTCTGCGCGCCGGTCGCCCCCACCAGCGCGACGCCGGTCGGCGCATCGGCGAAAGCGGTGCGAAAGCGGTCCTCGCTGGCCGCGAGGGCATCGGACTTGTTCTGGATCGTGGCGACCAGCTGCTGCGCGGCGAGGCCGATGAGCGTCAGGATGATCATCCACAGCACTCCGCCGCGCCACAGCGTCTCCGGATACTGCGGCGCGCCGACGACGACGAGCGGGATGAATTGCACGCACGCGGTCCCGGCCAGTGCGAGGCACAGCCCGACTCGGGTGCCGTAGAGGGCGAACCAGATGACCGGCAGTACCAGCAGCGGCGTGAACCCGGACGACCCGTCACCATCGGCGGCGCGCAGCATTTGCACGGCCACCAGGAACAGGGCCAGTGGCAGATATCGCAGCCACCGCGCGCGTGGACTGAACCGAACCGCGGCCGTCACCACCGCGGCCGCCACGGTCATTGCCACGCCGCCCAGCCACCAGCTCACCCGCGGCGCTGGATGGTGCGGTATGACCGGACTCAGTTCGGCGAGACCGATAACCGCGGCAAAGGCGAGCGCCGTCCGCTCCGCGTCGCGCAAGCGTCGCGGCCCGCGCAGCGGACGGCGGAGCGCCGTCGTGCGTGCGGCGCGGCGTACAGCGGGCGCAGCAGGGCGTTCCACAGGCCCGGAGGCGTGCGCGGCAACCACGATGCGCCCCCTCGTTACGGTCAGCACGCCATGTGACAGGCGTTCCGCGTGTCAAGACAATTGGACGATCATGGAGTAGCGCTGTCAAATCTGCGTTTCCGTGCAACAGCGGGGCGTAGATGGCGGATACGGGGCGTAATGCACGATTTGCGAATCGCTCTCGAATGGCTTCGGGCGAGCCCGCTACCGATGCGTAATCGGGCAGACTCCGACCTGGGCGTGCCCGTCGAACCCTGCGGGGGAGTCGGCGGGTGCGCCCCTCGTGCCCGCCCGGTCAGACCACGTCGAACTGCTCGGTGTGGATCCGTCGTGCTCGGATTCCTCGGATGCGCAGCAGCTGGCCGACGGTGACGACCATCCTGGGCGGTCCGCAGAGGTAGAAGTCGAGGTGTCGCGCGCGCCGGGGTAGCACCCGGGCGAGCAGGGCGGCGTCGATCCTGCCGACCTCGCCGGCCCAGCCCGGCGACGGTTTGGCCACCACCTCGACGACCCGGAGCGAGAGACGGCGGCGCAGCGCGTCGAATTCGCTCCGGCCGATCAGGTCGTCGGGTGTGTGGGCGGCCATGACGAGCAGATGCGATCCCCGGTCGCCGCGGTCGGCGAGGGTGTGCAGGATGCTCAGCATCGGCGTGACGCCGACGCCGCCCGCGATGAAGACGAACCCGGTGGATCTGATCCCGTCCACCGTGAACTGCCCGTACGGGCCGTCCAGGTAGACGCGCCGGCCGGGCCGCATGCCCAGCAGCAACTCGCTGAAGTCGCCGAGCGCCTTGATCGTGAACTCCTTGACGTCGGGGCGCTCGGCGGTCGATGCGATCGTGAACGGGTGCTCCTCGAAGACGAACGGCGAGGTGCCGATCTTCATCCACGCGAACTGGCCGGCCTGGAACGGCAGGCCGGCGTGTCCGTACGCCCGGAGCCGCACCCTGATTGCGTTGCCTGCCACCGGGACTACCTCGTCGACGAGATAGGCGCGTTTTCCCGAGCGCATCGGCAACCACACCCAGCGCCGTATCGCGATCAGCAGCGCCAGCTCGGCCAGGAACGTGTACGTGAATCGGCGCCCGACCTGGGTGTCCAGCGAGCCGAGCCAGTAGATGTGCAGCGCCGCGAAGGAAAGCGCCGTGAGCGCAAACGCGATGTGCAGCAGCCGCCAGCCTTCGTAGCGCGGTTTCGAATCCTTGCGCCGGATGGCGGCGCCGACGAGCAAAGCAATCGCCAGCGTCGACGCCGTCGCCGCCCATACCGGCCGGGGCTGGGCGGTCAGTTCGAAGATCTGCAGGTGGCGCGGGTCGCCGATCACCGCGAAGCCGATGTGCAGCACGAGGAGCGCTACCGCGAGGACCGCGACGAACCGGTGGACCCGCAGCACCCGCTCGATCCCGAACGCCCCGAGGATCGAGGGCATCCGAGTGGGGAGAACGAAGGCCACGAGGAACAGCGACACGGTGAGCACGCCCGTCACCACGGACACCTCGGTGCCGACGTTGCGGAACCGGGCGTGGTCGGCGTCGGTGAACAGCGCCACCGGGCCCAGGGTCACGAGCAGGAACACGCAGATCCAAAAGGTCCTGACGGCCCGCAACCGCACCACGCACACCTCACCCGCGGCACCGACCCGTCCGCCCCGGCTGGTGGACGACCCGAGACCGCATATCTCTCTTTCGGGACATCGCGGTCAAGTGCGCGCAGGTTACGCAGCGGCGATGAACCGCAACGCCTCCGCCGACGTCGCGTCGAGCCATTCGGCGTCAGTCGTTGCCACAGTTCGCGAAAGGAGAAGCAGAGGTCCAACTCGTCCCCGCAGCAACGGCGCGTGACGCCGGTGGCACGATCGGGCCAGGGCGAAACCATTGGGAGGTGGTTGCGATCGTCGCCGCCGGTGAGTACCAGTTCGGTGCGGCCGCTGGTCGAATGCTGATCTGCACCTACCGCACCGGGCTCGGCGCACGTGCCGGACACGATCTGGTCATCGAGGTCGGCTCGTGGCAGGGGAGCGCACGTATCGGCTCCGACGCGACCGACTCGTCCGTCACGGTGAGCGTGGAAGCCGACTCATTCGTGGTACAGGAAGGGCGCGGCGGCCTCAAGCCGTTCACCGGCGCAGACCGCGACGAGATCCGCCGCACGATCCGGAAGATTCTCGACACGGCCGACCACCCGGAGATCACCTTCCGCTCCACCGCGATCAGCGGCGCCCCCGACGACCTGAACGTCGTCGGGGAGTTGATGATCCGCGCTGCCGCCGTTCCGGTCACCGTCACCGGCAGCCTCGAGGAATCCGCCGACGGGCCGCGACTACGCGCCACGGCGCAGGTGGTGCAGAGTGCATGGGGTATCCGGCCCTATACCGCGTTCCTCGGTGCGCTGAAGCTCCGCGATGCGGTGGACATCGAGATCGAAGCAACGCTTGCCCCGGCCGGCCCGCCCGGCTAGGCGCGATCAACCCGTCCGAAAGAGAGACCGGTGTTCTCGTACTTGAGCCATCTGGAGTGCGCTCGCTGCGCGCGGCATTACGACGCGGATGAGTTCCAGGGCGTCTGCCAGCAGTGTTCGTCCCCGTTGCTCGCCCGCTACGACCTGGATCGGCTCGCCACCGAGCTGTCGCGCGAGGCGCTCGGCGGGCGCCGCGCCGACCTGTGGCGGTATCACGAGCTGCTGCCGGTGTCGGCCGCCGAGCGCGTCGTCACGATGGGCGAAGGCCTGACACCGCTGCTCGCGTTGCCGAATGCCGGCGCCCACATCGACGTCCCACGGCTGCTGATGAAGGACGACGCAGTGATTCCGACCGGCAGCTTCAAGGCACGCGGCGCCGCCGTCGGTGTGTCGCGCGCCGCGGAACTCGGCGCTGCGGCGATCGCGCTGCCCAGCAACGGGAACGCGGGATCGGCGTGGGCGCAGTACGCGGCACGTGCCGGGATGTCCGCGCTGGTTGCCATGCCCGAGGCGGCGCCTACCGTGTGCCGCGGCGAGATCCTCGCCGCCGGCGCAGAGCTCTACCTGGTGAACGGGCACATCGCGGACTGCGGACGGATGATCGCGGAAACGGTTGCCGCGCGACCGGGAGTGCGCGAGGTCTCGACTCTCAAGGAGCCCTACCGCCTGGAGGGCAAGAAGACCATCGGCATCGAGATCGTCGAACAGCTCGACTGGGCGATGCCCGACGTCATCGTCTTCCCGACCGGCGGCGGCGTCGGCCTGATCGGGATCCATAAAGCGCTCACCGAGCTCCGCGCACTCGGCTGGATCACCGGCACGCTGCCGCGCATGGTGGCGGTCCAGTCAAGCGGCTGCGCCCCGATCGTCCGCGCGTACGACGAGGGCGCAGCCGAGAGCGAGGCCTGGCCAGCACCGTTCACCGTGGCTTACGGCATCAACGTGCCCAAGGCGTTGGGCGACTTCCTGATCCTGCAAGCGGTGCGCGAGACCGACGGCATCGCGATCGCGATCGACGACGCGACCGTGGTGTCCGCGCAGCGAGAGCTGGCCGCGCTCGAAGGGGAGGTCCTCTGCCCCGAGAGCGCTGCCGCGTTCGCCGCGATCCGTGCGCTGCGCACCGACGGCTGGCTGCGCCGTGACGAGCAGGCGGTGCTGGTCAACACCGCAGCCGGCAGCAGATACCCGGATCTGCTACCGACGGCAGCCGTACCAAGGTCGCGCCCGGACGCGTTGCCGCGCTGAGGGCTGCCGCGCGGGATCGCGTACGCCGGGAGATACGCACGGATGCGAATACCCGGCCGGGACCGCCGTCGCGACAGTGTCGTCAACTACTGCTGAATCGCGATGTCGCTCGTGTGAGAGGTCTACGTCATCAAGAGGTAGTGATCATGTCGACCACGGCCGGAACATGGTGCGCACGTATCGGCGTGATCTTCGCAGCGGCCGGGGTCGTCCTGACCCCGGCTGCGAGTGCGTCGGCGGCGGCGCCCGCGTTCGACCACTTCATCAACCAAGCGTCCGGCTCCATCGACGGTGGGACGTTCGCCGACGACTTCGTCGACTACTACGACATCGCGAGTACGACATTCAGCAACGCGCAGGGTGTCGCCACTCGGACGGTTTTCCAGGTGTTCCACACTTCGGACGACGTGAACTCGGCGACCGGATTTCACGGTTCACGAATTCGGGCACCTGACGCCGACCTACGACCTCGTCACCGGAGACCTGCTCGTGAGCGGCGCAACCATTGCGACCCGCCCGGGGCGAGGTGTCGTCATCGCGGAGATCGGCCGGATCGTCTTTGATGCGAACGGCAACGTCGTCAGCATTGCCGGCCACTTCGAGGATGCGGACGAGGACTACTGCGCGGCCGTGACCGAGTAGTCCGGCAACGGTATGCGTCAACCCGCAAGGAGCACGCCGAAGAACAGCGCGGCGAGCGCGCTCAGCCCGGTGAGCGCGCCGAAGACGGCGAGCGCTGCACGTCCGCGCGCGCGGACGTGCAGCGCAGCCGTTCCGCCGGAGATGAAAACCACGACGAGCTTGACGATCAGTGTCGTCCGGTAACTGCCCTCGACCTTGTCCCACTCGGCGCTGACGTTCCAGATGCCGGTGGCGACGAGGACGCCGAACGCGGGCCACGCGATCGCGTTGAAGCGCCGTGCGACTATCGGTGCCGCGTCAGGCCCGATGCGACGCAGCACCGGCACGAGTCCGGCAAGCGTCAGTTGACCGCCGACCCAGATCGTCGCGGCGAGGACGTGGAGGAACAGCCGGACGGCATCCCAGTCGACGGGCAGCATGTTGACCTTGCTACCACGTCGGCGTGCCGGCTCAGGCGAGCGCGAGCGCCTTGACGCGGTCGCGGCCGGCCTGCTTGCCCGCATAGAGCGCAGAGTCGGCGTGTGCGAGCAACTCGTCGAGGTTCGGCGGCTCGTCCGGGATGCCGTGGGCGACGCCGATCGTCGCCGTCACCCGCATCCCTTCCGGGTGTGTGAGCGCGGCGATCCGCTCCCTGATCCGAGTTGCGATGTCGATCGCGTGCGCCGCGCCGGCGCGTCCGTCGATGAGCACGACGAATTCCTCGCCACCGAACCGGCCGACGATGTCGCGTGCCCGCGTCTCGCTTCGGATCGCGTGCGCAACGTCGGTCAGGACGCGATCGCCGACCAGGTGGCCGTACTCGTCATTGATGCGCTTGAAGAAGTCGAGGTCGATGACGATGACCGCGACCCGCTGCTTCTCGCGCGCGGCGCGCGATACTGCCTTGAGTGCGCGATCGCGCCACGCGGCGGCGTTCAACAGCGTGGTCTTCGAGTCCGTTGTCGCAGCGACCTGAAGCTGCTTGACCAGCGACGCCCGGTGCAGCGCGACTAGGCCGCCGCACGAAGCCGGCGCGAGCCACGGCAAGAACAGCAGCAACTGGCCGGTCACCACGCCGAGGACCTCGGTCGACATCTCGAACAGCAGACTCTCGCGGTCGGGAAGGACCGCTTTGATCGACGGTGGGCGGACGGCAAGGTAGATGCCGCCGGTGAGCAGGACGAGGTCGAGCACGAGGAACGTGGCGAGCGCGATCGCCGAGGCAGGGGCCGCGCCGGCCTCCGTGGTCGAGTGCAGGTCGGACGTAACCAGCAACGTCGACTGCGCCGCTGCCGCGGTCGCGAGCGTGGCGACGGCGCCGGTGAACGCCAGCCGGTAGGTACGCGCGGATTGGTGACGGTGCGCCATGAACAGGACGTGCAGGTAGATCAGCACGACGAGCAGACACGCGAGACCGGGCGGCAGCACGAGGACGCCCGCGATCGTCCACACTGACAGGTGGTTGGATCGATGTGTGTCGGCGCCGAGGAAGCGACGGAATCGCTCGATTCGGTCGAATGCCTCGCCGTAGCCGATCGCAGCCGCCAGTAGCACCGTCAACCGGACGAATCCGGTCAGATCGGTGTAGCCGTTCCAGTGCAATTCGGCCAGCGTGACGGCGGGCGCGGCGACGATGATGGAAAGGACGTATACGACGGCAGGGGCGTTGAGCGACCACAAGGCCCAACGGCGCGGCCGCGAGAACACCCGCATGAAACCCTCGCCAGCGGCGCTGTGCGGGGTCATCATGTCTGTGTTGTCCAATCGGCAGCGCCGTACCCGTGGTCGATCAAATATTCCAGCCCCCCGGTACGGCCGCAAAGTTTGTACTCGGACTTTACATCGCCGACCGGCCGGACGGAAGGACGGAAAACCGGATTATTGGAGTAAGCCGGGCTCCGCAGCGAGAATAACTGACCGACTGCGACAACTCGACCAGCCGCGGACGACGCGCGGCATGCATGCACTGATTCATGGGCGAGCCGGGGGCCGCCCGATGTCTTGTCTTGGGGGTGAGCCGGATGTGTGAGCACTTCGTGTGGAGCTGATCCGACCCTCTGTCAGGCGCGTCCGCAGAGAGGAGGTGGATCAACCGTGCGCGAGCACTTGGAGTGGGGCTAAGCGAGCTGTTGTTTTCCGTTGCGTCACCGAGGGGGTGAACACGCCGATGCGCGAGCACTTGGAGTGGGGCTGAGCGACCTGTTCTTTTCCGTTGCGTCACCGAGGGGGTGAACACACCCATGCGTCAGGACTTCGAGTGGACCTGAGACAACGCAAGCAAGACCGCCAAGGCGGATCCGACCGCCCCGGCGCCGGCGACAACCGCCGATGCCGAGGCGAATGAGGTGCACGCCCCGGCGAGAAGGAGGCCGACGCCTTGTGCCGCGAGCAGGCCGGACGACGCGAACGCGATCGCCTGGCCACGAATGTGCGGCGGGGTCGTGGTCACGAACTCCGTCATGACATGGATCTGATACGTCATGAACGCGCCCGATGCGGCCCACAGCAAGATGCTCGGCCCGAGGCCGGGATGGGTCGCGCACGCGATGAGCGGTAGCCCCGTCGCTACGGCCAACGCCGGCACGGCTCGCGCGCGCCGCGCGCGTGGGACGAGGCGCACGAAGAGCAGCGCGGAGACGAGCGTGCCGGCAGGCGCGCTGGCAAGAAGCAGGCCGATGGCCCTTGCTCCGCCGCCGAAGTCGGCCGCGTACGGCGCCGCCAGTCCTTCGGGCACCACGAACGCGCCCACCAGCCACGCGTAGCCGAGCAGCCGGCGCAGTTGACGGCTGCGCATCACAACCGAGATCCCGGTGCGCCAGCCGGTCGGCTCGTCGTGCTCGGGACGGGCGGCGGGCCGGGGCGCGATCGCAATTCGCAGCACAACGGCCGACACCGCGAACGACGCGGCGTCGACCGCCAACGAGACGTGCGTGCCGATGGCGCCGACGACGGCGCCGCCGAGCGCGAAGCCGGCGAGTTGGGTTGCCTGGCCGCTGGCCACTCGCAGACCCGAACCGAGGACATAACCTTCCGCCGCGAGGATGTCGGCGACGAGTGCCGACTCGGCGGCCTTCCACGGCGCGCCGATCAGCACCGCGAGGAACAGCAACGCCATGAGGGCGCCGAGCGGCAGTCCGCGCACCGCCATGAGAAGGAGCAGCCCGGCGCGCAGCCAGTCGCCCGCCACGAGCAGTGACCGCCGCGGAATGCGATCTGCGAGTACGCCGAGCGGCGTACCGAACAGGGCGGGCAAGAACGTCAACGAGTACGTCGCCGCCGTGGCGAACCCGGAGCCGGTGCGCTCGAAGACGAGTACGGACAGCGCGACGCGGGCGAGCTGATCGCCAAGCAGTGACTGAAGATCGGCCAGCCACAGCGCGCGAAACTCGCGGACCTGCAGGACACTCCGAAACGACGTTTTGGCGACCGTCATGGGCGTGCAATCGCTACGGTGGACCGGTGACAGTCAGCGACGACGAGGGCAGCGCGGTACGTGATTGGGAACTGCTCCGGCGCGTCGTCGCGGAAGCGCACCGGCGCATCCTTGCGCGCGTCGCCGACGACAGCGGATTCCACGAACCGTCGTTCGGGGTGCTGAGCGCGCTGCTGCACGCGCCGGACCGGCGCCTGCCGATGTCGCGGCTGGCCCGCGAAGCCGCCATGACGACAGGTGGTTTCACGAGGCTTGCCGACCGGCTCGGCGGTGCCGGGCTGATCGATCGGCGCGGATCGGATCGGGACCGGCGCGTCATCTATGCATCGCTCACGCCGGCCGGCCTGCGCGAAGCGCGCCGACTCGAGCGCCGTTATCAGGCTGCACTGCGCGAAGAGGTGCTCGGCGTGCTGAGCGCACGCGAACTGCGACTCGTCGCGGACACGCTGCGCAGCCTCGACACTGCGCACGTGATCGAGACGGAGTCGTCGACGGTGCGGCAAGAGCCGGTCGGTGAACGTCGCAGGCGCGCCGGCGATCGCGCGCCGACCGGGCACACGCACGTCGGCTCGTAGCCCAGGCAAGCGCGAGTCGGCGCTCATCACAGCCGGTCACCTCTCACGACGCCTTCGAACATGTGGCTGCGTCCGCGTCGAGACGGTAGCTTTCTCGCCAATTACCCGGAATTATGCGATTTGTTCCGATAGTGTGCGGCATCTCGACTTGGAAAGACTAGGGCCCGCCGTCGCGCGACGATGCGATGCGGGTGCGAGTTCAGCGGGTCGTTAGCGCTGCCCGCGTGCCTTGCGGCGCGGCCGCCGCAAGCGAAAGCGCGCGCCTTCGGTCGCGGTGTCATCGATGTCGATGCGGGCGGCGGCAGCCTTCAGCGCCTCGAGCGTGCTCCGCAGTACCTCACGCGCCAGAGCCAGATCGTCCGGCGTCAGACCGGCGTGCCCCGCTCGAGCGAGCCGGTCCTCCACGATCCGTATCGCGGTCGCGGCGAGCGTCATCGCCTCGCCGGCCGATTGGCCGTCGGTCTCGTCGGCGTCGCGTACGCGATGTAGCTCGCTCAGCAGTACAGCGAGGTCTCCGCTGTTGAACGCCGATTCGCTGTGCTCGGCTCGACGCGTTGCTTCGGCGTCGGCGCCTCGTGGCGAGGGATCGCCTCGCAACGGTTCACTGCTCATCGTCGGATTCCTGTTTTACCGTGCATGCTATGTGGTTGCGGGCAGCAAGCATCGCCCAACATCGGCATACCGCATACCACGAGCCTGCTATAGCTCAGCAAGTTGATCAATCTGGCGTCTCTGCACGCACAATAGTTGCCACGGAAGTTATCGTCCATTTGGGAGACTCGCGCGCGGCGTGAGCGACGTCGGCAAACCGGTGACGCCGAGCCGCTCCCACGTGGTTTCGATGCGGTGATATGTGGTCACGACACGGTCGGCTGCCCAGAGGTGCTCGGTGTCGGCGTGGTACGCGGAGCGCCAGTCGGCGTGCATGCTGGCGTCGAAGTCCGCGCGGTCGGCCCACTGCTCATAGAGCAGGATGTGCTCCGGATCCGTGTCGTCCTGGTGGAGCCAGTACCGAAGCATCCCGCGTTCAGCGACGCAGGCCGGCCCGTAGCGGTCGAGCATGATCCGGAGCCACGTGCCGACGGTGCCTGGCTTGAGACGGAACTCGGCGGTCACGACGATCGCTTCGTTCACCGGTGTCGTCCTCTCTCGTTGTCGCACCGCTGACCGCAAGGCGCTACGAAGGGGATACCCACTGCCGGGAAACGGGCAGGCACTGGATGGCGAGTGCCACAGTTGGGATGATTACCTCATTCATCCGCCTACGAGGAGGTCGAGTCATGAGCGGTCGCTGGCTCCGGATCGGGGTGGTGTCGGGAGTGACTCTCACCGCGCTGGCGGTGCCGTCCGTGAGCGCGGCCGCGCATCCCGGATCCAACCCATCGAACTGCTCCTCCGGTGCGCACACGCTCTCGCACTTCGGTGACCATGTGTACCCCGAGACCGGCAACGGCGGTTACCGCAGCCTGCACACCGACGTCCACATGAGCTACGACGCTCCGAGCAACCAATTCCTCCCCGGTAACCACGTCGTGCTTACCGACCGCGCGACACAATGCCTTACCGACTTCAGCCTCGACTTCGAACGCACCGGGGTTGACGCGAACGGCGGGCCGGACATGAAGGTCAACTCGATCATCGTCAACGGCCGGCCGGCGTCGTACAAGTTCGTGCAGCCCACCTACCCCGGCGACCCGAACGGCCAGAACGACCCTGACCCGCTTGCCCACCAGGCCGGTCAGGTCGTCCCGGTCGGCGGGCCGGACAACAACCCGCTGCCCCCGGCCTGCACGCCGCAAGTGACCGGCGACGACGTGAATGCGCAGAACGGCGAACCGTGCCCGGCGAACAAGCTGGTGATCACGCCGTTCCAGCGCATCCCGGCCCGCGCCGTCTTCAAGGTAACCGTGTTCTACACCGGCCGGCCGGGCGTGCACACCGATGGCGACGGGTCGACCGAGGGCTGGTTCCGCAACAACACACCACCCGGCGACGGCGGCTTCGTCACCACCGAGCCGGTCGCCACCGAGGACTGGATGCCGCTGAACGACCATCCGAGCGCCAAGCCGACCTACGACTTCTACGACACCGTGAACGCCGGCAAGACCGCGATGGCGAACGGCGTGCTCGTCTCCAGTCGACACAACGCGCCCGATGCGCAATTCCCGGACGGCTCCACGACCTGGCACTGGCACTCGCCCGCTCCGATCGCGAGCTACCTCGTCGAGAACAGCGTCGGTAGCTACGACCTGACGTGGCGCGACGGGAGCGACGGCATCCGCTACTACGAGGCGCAGGCCAGCGCGATCAGCCCGGCGCAGAAGCAGACCAACCTCGCGATCATGGATCAGCAGCAGGACATCACCGACTTCCAGAGCCTGTTCAACGGTCCGTTCCCGTTCACCTCGGACGGCATCCTCGTCGGTATCCCGCAGGCCGGCTTCGAAGAAGAGATGCAGACGATGATCACCTTCCAGGGCGGGCGCATCGGGCTGCAGACGTTCAACCACGAGAACATGCACCAGTGGTGGGGCGACAGCGTCACCGAGGCGAACTACAACCTGACCTTCTTCAAGGAGGGCATGGCCACACTCGGCGAGTACCTGTACCTCGCGCGCAACGCTGCGAACGCGGCGGGCGGGCTGGGCACGCCGGCCGGGGACGCCGCGTTCGACGCGAGCCTGGTCGCTCGGTTCAACACGAACTACGCGCGCACCGGCTCCTTCTGGACGGGTGCGCCGTCGAATCCCACGGCCGCCACGCTGTTCTCCGGCAACTTCACCTACACCCGGCCGGGCACGGCCTACCTCGCACTCCGCCAGATCCTCGGAAAGGACAACTTCACCAGCGCGATGAAGCAGATCCAGCGTGCGTATCGCTACTCGTTCATCACCGAGGCGCAACTCGAGGCGGTGTTCCACGCGTGGATGCCGAACCAGAGTGCCGCGTGCAGCGCCCGGCTGGATCAGTTCTTCACGCAGTGGTTCGACACGGCGTACGCGTCAGGCGGTGGGGCGAACCGGCCACAGCTGACCGGTCCGGGTCTCGACGGCCTCGGCTTCTACAACGCGGACGGCTCGTGCGGCTGAGCGCACCCGTGTCGCTAGCATCCGTTGCGTGTCGCCGCCGAACTACCTGAACGAGCTGTTCTCGCTGGAGGATCTGGTCGCGCTCGTGACCGGCGGCAGCTCCGGCATCGGCAAGGCGATCGCCGGTGCGCTGGCGCGGGCCGGAGCGAGCGTGGTGATCGTCGCGCGCGATGAGACGCGACTGGCGACGACGGTCGACGAACTGCTCGCGGACGGATGCCGGGTCGCGCCGCTGCGCGCGGATCTGTCCACCCGCGCGGGTGTGCACGCGCTCGCCGAGCAGATTCCGGATGTGTTCGGCGAGCCGGACGTGCTCGTGAACAGCGCCGGCATCAACCTGCGGCCCCCGATGGACGAGCTGGGCGAGGACGTCTGGGACGCCACGCTCGCCGTCAACCTCGAGGCGCCCTTCCTGCTCGGGCAGCGCTTCGGGCCGGCAATGGCGCGACGCGGTTTCGGCCGGCTCATCCACGTCAGCTCACAGCAGGCGCGCCGCGCGTTCCTCGACAGCGGCGCGTACGGCGTGTCCAAGGGCGGGCTCGAAGCGCTGGCCCGTTCGCAGGCCGAGGCGTGGTCGGGCCGCGGCGTCACGTGCAACACGCTCGTCCCGGGCTTCGTCATGACCCCGCTGAACGCCCGCGTGTCCGGCGACCCGGCGAAGGTCGAGGCGCTGGCAGCCCGCACGCTCGTCGGGCGCAACGGACTGGCCGAGGACTTCGCGGGTGCTGCGGTGTTCCTTGCGAGCCGGGCGTCGGGCTATCTCACCGGCCAGGCGATCTGCATCGACGGCGGGCTGTCAGTTCACTGACGCGGGGCCGCCTCACGATGCAGCGAGCACGGCGAAGACGTCGATCAACTCGTACGCGGCGGCGAAGTCCGGCGCGCGGAAGCCAAGGGTGAGCGGCGCCCGCAACTCGACGCCTGGAATGAGGCAGGCCCGCTCGGTCATGTGCGGGCGCAGCACGTCGACCTCGAGATCGACGGCGCCGGTGAAGCGCGGCGGCCGCACCTCGCTGCGCCGGGCGAGCGCAGCTTCGGCGCCGGCTTCGATCCGGGCGCACGCGTCGGTCGGATGCAGGCCCTCCGCGGCTGAGTTCCCGAAGGCGCGCTTCACTTCGACGGATGCGATGCCAGGCACGTCCGACTCGGCCTCGCGCAGCGCGGTGTCGTCCCCGGTAACGAGCACCGGCACCGCGCCGAAGTGTGCGGCCAGCGCCGCGTTGAGCCCGATCTCACCGAGTTCGCGGCCGTCGCAGCGCACCTGCGCGATCGTGGTGCCGCTCATCGTGTGTGCGCGCACCGATCGAGGCGTGCCGGCCCGGCCGTGGTAGCCGACGAAGCACACCGCGTCGACGTCGTCGTCGATGCCGGTCAGCATGCCGTGCCGGCGCGGTGCGCCGCGCAACAGCGTGCAGCCGCGCGGCAGGCGTTCCGGCAGCAGGTTGCGGAACACTGCGTGCGCGTCGCACACCACGACGGACGCGCTCGGGTCATGGGCCAGGATTCCGCGCACCGCGGCGCCGGCCTCGTCGGTCATGTACTTGCGATTACGCTCGTACTCGGCGTTGCCCGGGCTGATGTCCTCGGGCGCGACGACTCCGGCCACACCCTCCATGTCCACTGAGACGAGAACGCGCACGGCACCCCTTTGCGTTGAAGTGCACTTGAACTCATAGCGTCGATCGGAAACACGCAATCAGCGAGGTGATCGTGACTCGTACGGTACTGGTGACCGGAGCGACGGGACGTGTCGGTGGACAGGTGGCTGCGCAGTTCACCGGGTCGGATGTGCGCGTGCGTGCACTCGCCCGCAATCCCGCGGCAGCAGCCACGCAGCTCGACACCAGCGTCGAGATCGTCTCCGGCGACCTCGCCGCGCCGAGCACCGTGGCCGGCGCGCTGGACGGAGTCGACGCGGTGTTCCTCGTCTTCCCGTCGGTGGTGGCCGACGCTGCGGCGCGCGAGTTGGTGGCGACGCTCGCGACCCACGTTCGTCGGATCGTCTACCTCTCCGCGCACGGCGTCCCGGATCCGCCGGGCGAGCAGACACCGGACGGGACGATCATGGGCTCCCATGCGCACTTGGAAGGACTGATCGCGGCCGCGACCGACGAATACAGCTTCCTGCGCGCGAGCGGCTTCGCCGCGAACACGTTGGGTTGGGCGCAGCAGATCAGGCACTCGGACGTACTGCGCTGGTTCCTCCCGGAAGCGACGCGGGCACTGGTGCACGAGGCAGATCTGGCCGCGGTGGCGGTGCGCGCGTTCACGGAGAACGGGCACGAGCGGATGGCGTACCACCTGACCGGCCCGGAACAGCTGACCCAGGCCGAACAGCTCGACGCCATCGGTGCCGCGCTCGGCCGGACGCTGCGCTTCGACGAGGTGAGGGTCGAGGACGCGGGTGCGGAACTGTTCCCCGACTTACCCGCCGACGTCGTCCGCTCGATCGTCAACGGACACGCCCGGATGGTGAAGGATCCGGAGCCGGTCTCCGACACCGTCGAGCGACTGATCGGCCGGCCCGCGACGACCTTCACGCAGTGGGCACGAGACCACGCCGCGGACTTCGCGCGGCGCGACGGATAGAGGGGAACGACCGATGCCGATTCGGCATGTTGTGACGATCCAGGTTGCGCCCGGGCGGGCAGCGGACTTTGCCGACGCCTTCAAGGCACTGCAGGCGATCGCGCTTCAGGAAGAGGGCTGCGAGCAGTACGAGCTCTTCCAGAGCTTCGCCGACCCGGACAAGGTCGTGCTGCTCGAGCGCTGGGCAAGTCAGGAGTTGCTCGAGCGGCACATGGCCGCGGAGCGGACTCGCAACGTGGCGCCGATCGAGGCCGTGGTCGCGCTGTGGGCACCCGGCACGACGCCGACGATCGAACGCTACGAGTAGTCGCTCAACCCGGCAGCCGCTACTGCAGCGCGGGCAGCCGCTGGCCGCCGTCCAGGACGTCGCGGAACAGGTCGCCGCGGTCGCGGATCCGATCCAGCACAGTGCGGATCGTGAACGCATCCGGCTCGAGCGCCGGGTCGTCGAGCTCGTCCCAATCGATCGGTGCCGACACCGGCGCACCGGGCGCCGGCCGCGGGCTGTACGGCGCGATCAACGTCTTGTTGATCGCGTTCTGTGTGTAGTCGAGGCGCGCCAATCCGGAGCGGTCGCTGACCTGCCACTTCCAGGTGACCAACTCGGGGACGACCGCGCCCACCGTCTTCGACAGCTGTTCCACCCACGCCCGCGTCTCGCCGAACTCAGGGCCCGACGCGATCGGGATCCAGATCTGGATGCCGCGTCGTCCGGTGATCTTGGGTCGGCCGATGACGCCGACGTGTTCGAGCGCGGTGCGGTGCAGCCGCGCCAAGGTGAGCAGGTCGTCCCAGCTCGTCCGCTCACCCGGATCGAGATCGATCAGCGCATAGGTCGGTTGCCGCGGATGATCCACCCGGGACGTCCAAGCGTGCCACTCGAGCGCACCGAAGTTGGCCGCCCACACCAGTGCCGCCGGTTCGTCGACGACGAGGTAGGTGCGCGTCTCGCCCTTGTCCGCCTCCGGGTTGTCCCACCGCGGTACCCAATCGGGCGCGTGGCTCGGCAGCTCCTTGTGCCAGAAGCCCTTCGTCTCCGCGCCGTTCGGGAACCGATGCATGTTCAGCGCGCGGCGGCTGAGGTAGGGGAGGATCGTCGGTGCGATTTCGGCGGCGTAGCGCACCAGGTCGCGTTTCGTGACCGGCTTCTCGCGGCGGTTGCGGGCCGGGAACAGCACCTTGTCGAGGTTCGTCACGCGCAGCTCGCGGCCGAGGACGGTCCACGTGCCCGACTCCTTGATCGAATCGAGCTCGGCAAGCTCGTCCTTGTCGGGCGGCTCGACCGCCGACGTCTTCAGCAGGACGGACGCGCGTGCGGCGGGCAGATCGGAACGCCACAGGCGTTCGGGGTCGGCTTTGACCTCGTCGTTGGTCCGGCCGCTGAGCACCGACCGCGGGTGATCCTCGGCATTCCACCCGCTGACCGCGAACTCGTCGTGCTTGTGCAGCAGCAGCCATTCGTCCTTGTCGGAGTCGGCGCGGCTCGTCCGGACGAGGACGAACCGGCCGCGCAGCTTCTCGCCGTGCATCTCGGCATGCAGCTCACCGTCGCGCACCGCGCGCCCCGGGTCGGCCTCCTTGTACGGCGCCCAGGTGCCCGCGTCCCAGACGATGACGTCGCCGCCTCCGTATTGGCCGCCCGGGATCACGCCCTCGAAGTCGAAGTACTCGATCGGGTGGTCCTCGACGTGGAACGCGGCGCGGCGCACCCCGGCGTCCAGGGTCGGACCCTTGGGCACCGCCCAGCTGACCAGCACGCCGTCGATCTCGAAGCGCAGGTCGTAGTGCAGTCGCCGGGCGCGGTGTCGCTGGACGACGAACCGGCGCGCGCCGTCCGCCGCCGCGGACATCCCACCCGCCGGCTCCGGCGTGCGGCTGAAGTCGCGCATGCGCCGGTACTTGTCGAGCGGGTCGCTCGATCGGCGACGGCGCGGGGGCATGCCTCCGAGTGAACGCGATTGACTGCCGCTCGCTCGATACCTAGACTCTCTAGGTATGAAGAAGGACGTGACCAAGGGCCATCTCGATCTGCTCCTGCTCACCGTGCTCGACCGTGCCCCGGGCCACGGATACGCGGTGATCTCCGCATTGCGCGACCACTCCGACGGCGTCTTCGACCTGCCCGAGGGGTCGGTCTACCCGGCGCTGCACCGGCTCGAGGATCTCGGCCTGCTCGGCAGCGTTTGGCAGCCAGTGGCCGGTCGCCGCCGCCGCGTCTATCAGATCACCGAGCACGGCACCCGCGAGCTCCAACGTGAACGAAGCAGCTGGCAGGCATTGGTGACAGCAGTGAACGCCGTCATGAACGCGGCCGCGACGCGCCCGGCGGTGGTGTGATGGCGGAGAGCCCGATCGAGGACTATCTGGACGAGCTGACGAGTGCCATGTCCGACCGCCCCCCGCGCGAACTGCGCGGTCTGCTCGCGGAGGCCGAGGCGCACCTGCGTGATGACGCCGAGGCCGCGATAGCTCGCGGCGTGCCGCCGTCGCGCGCCGAGCACGACGCCGTCGCGCGCTTCGGGCCGGCCGCCCCGCTCGCGGCCGCCGAGCGCGACCGTGGCCGGCCGCCGCTGCGCCGGCTGCTCGCCGACCTGCTGCCCACCGTCGTCCTGCTCGCCGCCGTCGGAGCAATCGCGGTCGGCGTGAGTGGCCTCGTCGCCGAGGTGATCCGGCTGGCCGGCGGCTCCAACGCCTTGGTCGACGTCACGCCCGGGCACCCGCTGAGCGCTGCCGACTGCGCACGCTGGCTGGCGATCCGGCCCAGCGCTCCGGATTGCCGCTCGGCTGCGATCGCCGACTGGGCGGACGAGACGGTCTTCTACCGGCTCGCTGTCGGCATTCTGGGGCTGCTGCTCCTGATTTCGCACCGCTGGCTGCGCCGCAGTCACCGGCTCACGCCCGCGATGACCGTGGTTCGTGATGCGGTCGGACACACCGCCTTCGCGGTCGCCGCGCTGGGCTCGTTGGTGCTCGGAATCGACGCCGCCGTGACGGGTGGCAGCGCGGGGCAGTGGCTGAGCGCGACTCCCGTCGCACTGGTCGGTGCAGGAACCTTTGCCGTGCTCCTATTGCGGGACCTGCGTCGCGTCGAGTTAAGTTGAGTCATGGGGGAACCTGCGACTGCCCGGTAGGGCAACGTTGTGGATCAAGCTAGACGCCGGTTGGAGGCCCGGCTTACGGTGAGCCGCCGATCATTGGGCGGGGGAACGGTAGATGCGAAGGATATCGCCAGGCCGGACACGGCACCGGCCCGCGCATGCCCGGCCGTCCGTGCTTGCCTCCAACCGCAGCCTTCTCGGGTTGGGCGGGCTCGCCTTACTCGTCGGCTTCGTGATCACTGCTGGAGCCGCCGTGGCAGGCGGCCCGCTGAACATCGCGCGCGCCGCGGCCCCGCCGTCGATCACCGGACCCGCTGACGGGGCGAGTGGAACGTTCGGCATCGCCGGACTGGCCACCAGCTCCTCAATGGTGATCATCACCGGTAGCGGCACGCCGGTCGTGTTTCCGTTGCTGCCGAGTACGTCCGCCACCCAGCAGCTCGACCAGGCGCCCGTTTCGGCGCTCGCGGCGAGCGGAATCCCGGTGACCGCCCTGAATGCGTACCAGGCCGCGGCCAGCCGCGAGGCGACCCGGCTGCCGGACTGCGGGCTGACGTGGCCGCTGCTGGCAGGCATCGGACGGGTGGAGTCCGACCACGGCCGGTTCGCCGGCGCGATCCTGCACTCGGACGGCCTGTCGACGCCGCCCGTCATCGGCATCCCGCTCAACGGCAACGGAACCGCCCTCATCACGGACACCGACGGCGGCGCGCTCGACGGCGACACCGTGTACGACCGCGCCGTCGGGCCGATGCAATTCATCCCGTCCACGTGGGCCGGCTGGGGAGTCGACGCGAACGGCGACGGCGTCAAGGACCCGTTCAACATCTTCGACGCGGCAGCCGCGGCGGCCGATTACCTGTGCGCGGGCGGCCGCGATCTCACCACCACGCACGACCAGGCGCAGGCCATCCTCAGCTACAACTACTCGTGGGATTACGTCCGGCTCGTGATGAGCCTGGAGCGGGTGTACGCGCGCGGCGTCGGCCTCACGGTGCCGGTGCTGCCGACCTCGCCGGAGCCGAAGCACGGCCGCCCCGCGCACAAGCCGAAGCAGCCGCCGGTCGACCCCGGCACGCCGCGCGGCGCGTCGCCGCCGGGCTCGACCAGCCCGAGCCCGAGCAAGAGCCCCACGCGCTCGTCGTCGTCGACGTCGCCGAAGCCGTCCTACACCCGGCCGTCGGGGCCGCTGCCCACCAGCAGTCTGCCGTCGCCGACGCCGACGTCCTCGAGTTCCAGCCCGTCGCCGCCGGACACCAGCAGCTCGAGCGGCACGTCCTCGACCGGCAGCTCCAGCGCTACGAACTCGTCGAGCGGCGCGAGCGGCAGCGGGTCGACAGGGTCGACAGGGTCGACAGCGTCGACAGGGTCGACAGGGACGACAGGGACGACAGGGTCGACAGGACCGACCGCGACCACTCCCTGACCGCGGTCAAGAAAGCAGGTCGGCGACCGCGGGCACCGTCTGCGGGGGAGCCTGAATGATCAGGCTGGTGATCACCGTCGACTCCCACAGTGGCAGCTCGTCGCGGATCTTGGCCGCCGGGCCGATGAGGGCGATGTCTTCGACGAGCCGGGTCGGCACCGCGCTGATCGCCTCGAGCTTGCGCCCGGACAGATACAGCTCCTGGATCTTTGCGGCCTCGGCCTCGTAGCCGAGCCGGCTGAAGTGGTTCGCGTGGAAGTTCACCGCGGCCGCGCCCATGCCACCGATGTACAGCGCGATCGAGGGACGGATGAGGTCGGCCGCCTCCTCGACGTCGTCGTGCACGATGACCGGAATGAACGTCGGCACCTCGAAGTCGTCGAGCGTGTGCCGCGCGCCGGGGCGCGCAAAGCCGGCGGCCAGCGCCTCCCGGTAGAAGCCGTCCATCTTCGGGGAGAAGAACATCGGCAGCCAGCCGTCGGCGATCTCGGCGGCGAGCGCGACGTTCTTCGGCCCCTCCGCGCCCAGCATGATCGGGATGTCGGAGCGCAGCGGATGCACGGTCGACTTCAGCGGCTTGCCCAGCCCCGAACCGCCGGGGTAGGGGAGCTGGTAGAACGCGCCGTCGTACGTGACGGGTGCGTCACGGGCGAGGATCTTGCGGACGATCGCGATGTACTCGCGGGTGCGGGCCAGCGGCTTCGGATACGGCTGCCCGTACCAGCCCTCGACGACCTGCGGGCCGGACGCACCGAGGCCGAGCACGAACCGTCCACCGCTGAGGTGGTCGAGCGTGATGGCCGCCATCGCCGCCGCGGCCGGCGTGCGCGCCGACATCTGCATGATGTTCGTCCCGAGCCGCACCCGCGAGGTGGTGGCGCCCCACCACGCCAGCGGCGTGAGGCAGTCGGAGCCGTACGCCTCGGCCGTCCAGATCGAGTCGAAGCCGAGACGATCGCTCGTAGCGATGGCCTCGGTGACACCCTGTGGCGGGCCTGCCGACCAGTAACCGGTGTGGTAGCCGAGCTGCACTCTGCCTCCTACGCCCGAATTAGAACGTGTTTCACAGGATATCCCGGGCGTTTTCGGGCACCGCCGGGTAACTGAGGGTTGCGGCGCGGCGATTAGATCCATACCGTTTCTGTCACGCCATGCGCGGGTCAGCTGCGGAATCCGTCGCACCAGCGACGGATGGCGGGGGGCAGTCAGGACTCGTGGAGGTTTTAACGGATGGTAGAAGGGCCTGGGCGTTTCGACGTCCCGCCGCCCGGTGCCGTGGCCTGGTTGGACGTGTCTGCGGACAACCCGGACACCTGGACCGGACGGTTGCGCACCGGCCCGCTGGGTATGCAGATCTCACCACTGCGCACCGGCCGGGCGCCGTACTTCTTCAAAGGCGGGCGATTGCGTGGCACCCGCTGTATCTGGTCGGCGTCGACGCTGAGCGGCGCCGAGCTCTACCGGCCGGCTCGCACCGGCGCGAGCGGCGGCTTCGAGGGCGGGGTGCATCTGCTCGCCAGGGCGGAGGGCGGCGGGTCGGTGTTCGACCCGGTCGGGCTTGCCGACGGCATTCTGCGGATCTTCGATCCGGCGGATGAGATCGCCGAGCAGTTCGCGACCAACACGCACCTGTACACGCTGAACGTCCCGCTCGCGGCGATCGGGATCGATCCGGGCACGCTGCGCGACATGCGCGAGCGCACCTACGATCTGACCCCGTTCCAGACGCAACTGCTGCGCGCGGCCGTGGGGCTGTTGCTGGTGGGCGGCGAGGAGCTCAACACCTCGTCGAGCCTGGTCGGGGTCGATCGGTACCTCGCGTCGCTCGCTGCGCTGCTGCTGCGCACCGCGGTGCGCCGGCCCGGCCCCGAGCTCGCGCAGGTCGAGCATGTGCGGATGCGGACGGACGCGATCATCTACGAGCAGGCGGCCGATCCCAACCTGACGCCGGCCGCGATCGCCGCGCAGCTGAACATCTCGCTGCGACAGCTGTATCGCGCGTTCAACGGGACGGAGTCGCCTGCCGCGCGGATCCGCCGGCGTCGGCTGGAGCGGGCCGCGGAGATCCTCGCGGCGCGCAGTGGTCCTGGGCACGTGGAGCGGGTCGCGATCGAGTGCGGGTTCGCCTCGGCGGAGTACTTCTCGCGCGCATTCCGGCGCGAGTTCGGCCTCAGCCCGCGTGCTTACCGGAGCGCGCACAAGGAGAGCGCGACCCGTTAGACGTCCGGGATCGGAAGGCCCGGGCTGGAGCTCCGTCGATCCTTGACGGTGATCAACAGGCTCGAACTGTCGTGAGATGACGTTTCGGACCTGTTGATCACTGTTCGGAACGGCCCGCGAACAAGTCGGTATCACGACCGTCTAGACGTCGGCCTCGCGTTCGGCCTTGTCGAGGGCCGAGCGTGCTTCACGACGTTTGGCGCGCGCGGCCGTCACGTCCTTGCGCGCCTGCTCGAGTTCGGTGCGTGCCTCGTCGACCCGCTGCTGGATCTTGCCGAGCTGCTTCGTCAACCGGCGCAGTTCCTGGTCGAGGGCGCGCTCGCTCACCTGCGCGTCCTCAAATGCGGCACTCGCCGTGTCGAACTGTTTCTGGGCAGCGGCCAGCGCGCGCTGGAGCTTGCGCTTCTCGGCTGCGCTCACCTTCGGCAAGACCTTGCGTTTCTCGTCCTTGGCACCGCGGACCACACTCAGCTGCGGGCTGGCGGTGGGCAGGAAGCCGAAGCCGGACCATTGCTCGGCGCGTTGGAGTCGGCCGAGCCTGGCCGCCACCTCCGCATCGGCGATTGCCGCGTCGAACGTTCCGGTGACCTCGTCGCGCAGCGCGGCGGGCGGGTCTGTGCGCTGCGCGTTGCGGAACGCCTTGCCGGTAAGTTCGTCGACGAGCTTGCGCCGCTCGTTCGAAAGATCGCGCAGCTTCGCCGCGTCGAGTGCGTCCTGCGCGGCGCGGAGCCGGTCGCCCAGTTCGGTCAGCCGGTCCACGATCGCCGGGTCCTCGAGAACGAGCGAGTTGACGAGCCAGGCGCCGGCCGTCGGCTTGCGCAGCTTGCCGATCTGCTGGGCGGCGGCGGAGTCCCCGGTCGTCCGCGCGGCGTCGACCAACTCGCCCCGTCGCTGCATGAAGTCGTCGGGCGAGACGGAGTACAACTCGCGGGTCGCGTCCTCGATCAGATCGGCCACGCGCTCATCTTCTCGTGCCTCGCCGCGTCTTCCCCTCTGGTGTGGGCAGATTGGGCGCCCGAATTCTGCCCACACCAGAGGGGAAGAGCGGTTCTCAGCGGGCGCCGGTGGCAGCGAGGTCGCGCTCCTGCGCGAGTTGCAGCGCGATGTCGATGAGCATGTCCTCCTGCCCGCCGACGTAACCCTTCTCGCCGGCGCGCTGCAGGATTTCGTGGGCGGGCACGTTGTATCGCTCGGCGGCGTGCTCGGCGTGCAGCAGGAACGACGAGTACACCCCGGCCCAGCCCTGCACGATCGCGGTGCGGTCGGCCTTCGGCCAGCGCGGCAGGTAGGGCCGCACGACCTCCTCCGCGGCATCGAGCACGCCGCCCACGTCGACACCCGTCTTGACGCCGAGGTGATCGAACGTCGCGGCCAGGACCTCGGTGGGCGAGTTGCCGGCACCGGCGCCCAACGCGCACAGCGAGCCGTCGATCTGCCGCGCGCCGGTCTGGAACGCGAGCACCGAGTTGGCCACGCCGAGCGAGAGGTTCTGGTGGCCGTGGAAGCCGAGCTGCGCTTCGCTGCCGATCTCGGCGTGCAGGGCCGCGATGCGCTGCTTCGCCTCGTCCATCACGAGCGCGCCTGCGGAGTCGACTGCGTAGACGCACTCCGCGCCGGCGTCGACCATGAACCGTGCCTGCCGAGCCAGCTCTCGCGGCGACGTCCGGTGCGACATCATCAGGAAGCCGACGGTCTCCATGCCCAGCGAGCGCGCCAGCCCGAAGTGCTGGATGGAGACGTCGGCCTCGGTGCAATGGGTGGCGATGCGAGCGACCGACGCACCGGCCTCGCGGGCGTTGCGCAGGTCGTCCATCGTCCCGATGCCGGGGACGAGCAGGATCGCGATCTTCGCCTGCTTCGCCTCCTCGTGCGCGGCGCGGATCAGCGTCATCTCGTCGGTGCGCGAGAACCCGTAGTTGAACGACGAGCCGCCGATCCCGTCGCCGTGGCTGACCTCGATCACTTCGACGTTGGCCGCATCCAAGGCCGCGGTGGTCGCGCGCACCTGCTCCTCGGTGAACTGGTGGCTCATCGCATGGCTGCCGTCGCGCAGCGTGGTGTCGGTGATCCGGACGGGACGGGACGTGCCGGTCATGCTGTCACCCCGAATCGCTGCGACGCGATCAGCTCACCGACGCGGGCGGCGGCCGCGGTCATGATGTCGAGGTTGCCGGCGTACTCGGGCAGGTAGTCGCCGGCGCCGCGCACCTCGAGGAAGATCGCGACGCGGCCGTTGCCGTCCCACGCCTCGCGAGGCGGGTCGTACTGCGGGGCAGCGCGCAGCGCGTACCCGGGCACGTACTGCTGCACCTCCTTGACGCGTCGCTCGATCGAGTCGGTGATCTCGTCCTCGTCGGCGGCTGCCGGGATCGCGCAGAAGACCGTGTCGCGCATGATCATCGGCGGCTCGACGGGGTTGAGGATGATGATCGCCTTGCCGCGCGTGGCGCCGCCGAGTTCGCGCACCGCGCGTGACGTGGTGTGGGTGAACTCGTCGATGTTCGCCCGCGTTCCCGGCCCGGCGGACTTCGAAGCCACCGAGGCGACGATCTCCGCATATGGCACGTCGACGACCGACGACACCGCGTGGACGATCGGCACCGTTGCCTGGGCGCCGCAGCTGATCATGTTCACGTTCGAGGCGGCGACGTGCTCGGTGAAGTTCACCGGCGGGCAGACCAGGGGACCCATCGCCGCGGGCGTGAGGTCGACCGCGATGATCTCCGCCTCGGCGAGTCGCGGGGCGGCCGCAACGTGCGCTTTCGCCGACGTGGCGTCGAAGACGATGTCGGGCAACGGGTCCTGTGCCAGCAGCCAGTCCAGCCCGTCGGCCGACGCGGGGATGCCCAGCTCGCGGGCCCGCTTGATGCCGTCGGACTCGACGACGCCGACGACATACCCGACATCGATGACCTCGCTGCGGCGCAGCTTGGCGAGCAGGTCCGTCCCGATGTTCCCTGGCCCGATAATGGCCGCGAGCGCTTTGGTGCTCATAGCGCAGAACTGTAACGTGTTCTAGTTTTTTCACGACGACCATGCATGGAGGCCATGGTGGGCATCACCGACGTCCAGGGCAAGGCCAACGCGCTGTACGAGGCGCGCCGCAACCGGGTCGCGATCGCCCCGTTCACCGAGGCGGACCCGACGCTCGGCATGGCCGATGGGTACGCCGTGCAGTCCGAGTTGGTGCGACTGATCCTCGCCGACGGCGACCGGATCGTCGGGTACAAGGCCGGTCTGACGTCCAAACCGATGCAGACGCTGCTCGGCGTCGATCAGCCCGATTACGGGCCCGTCCTCGGCTCGACGGTCTACAAGGACGGCGACGCGATCTCGGTGAGCCAGTTCATCCAGCCGAAGGTCGAGGCGGAGATCGTCCTCGTGCTCGGCGACGAACTGCGCGGGCCCGGCATCACGATCGACGATGCGCGACGCGCCGTTGCCGGCGCGGCGGCGGCGATGGAGATCGTCGACTCGCGCTTCGCGGACTGGCGCATCAAGCTGTGTGACACGGTCGCGGACATGGCCAGCAACGGCGCCGTCGCGATCTCCGAGAACGTCGTCCCACTCGACGGAATCGACCTGCGGCTGATCGGCATGGTGATTTCCCGGGACGGCGCGCTCATCGACACCGGCGCCGGCGCGGCCGCTCTCGGCAACCCACTTGCGGTGCTCGCCTGGCTGGCCAACGCGCTCGCGACGGCCGACATCGCGCTCGAACCCGACCACCTGATCATGACCGGCGCGCTGCACGCGGCGGTTTCGATGGCGCCGGGGGAGGAGTACCTCGCCGAGTTCGACCGGCTCGGCTCGATCGGCATCCGCGTCATCGAGTAACCGGCGCACCGCGTCGAACGACGTAATGCAGGTGGTGAGTCAAGCAGCTGAGGCACCTGGATCTTCCGGTGCGGTGGCACATACGCGCTTCGGGGCTCAGATGACCATCTCGGGCGCCGAAATTTGGTCATCTTGGCCCCGAGGCGGAGGCTGGCGGCGCCGGCGAGGCGCGCAGGAAGATCGTGTGGCAGCGCGCGGGCGAGGGCTACTGCCTCGGTACCGGGAACTGCGTGCGCATCGCGATGTCCCACACGCGGTCGGGCGTCATCCGGCGTTGGGCGATCGCGAGCCGCGCCGAGGCCGTGACCCGGTAGCGAGCGCGCGGGCGGCGGCTCTCGATCGCGCGGCGGATCACCTTCGCCACCGCGTCCGGGCCGCCGCCGAGCTTCGCGAGCGGCCCCTCGTAGACGCCCTCGGTCCGCTTCGCGACCACGTGGTTGAACTTTGCGTACGGGCCGTCGCCGTTTGCTACCGACGCGATCGCCGTCTTCGCGAAGTCGGTGACGATCAGCCCGGGCTCGATGAGCACGACCTGGATGCCGAAGCCCTGCACCTCGAAGCGCAGCGCGTCCGACAGCGCCTCGAGGGAGTACTTCGTCGCGTGATAGACCCCGCCGCCGGGAAAGGTCAGCCGGCCGCCCATCGATCCGATGTTGACGATCCGCCCTGCACCCGCGCGCCGCATGCCCGGCAGCACGAGTTGGCACATCCGGATCAGTCCGAACACGTTCGTCTCGAACTGCCGGCGTACGTCGTCCAGCGCCACCGACTCGAGAGCGCCCGACTGCGAGTAACCGGCGTTGTTCACGAGCACGCCGACCGCGCCGTGCTCGGCCTCGACGGCGGCGACCGCGGCATGCATCGACGCCTCGTCGGTGACGTCGAGCGCGAGCGTGCGGCAGCCCTTCGCGAGCAGCGATTCGAGTGTCTCGACGCGTCGCGCGGTCGCGTACACGGTGTGCCCCTGCTCGGCGAGATATCCCGCCGTCTCGGCCCCGATGCCGCTCGAGCAGCCGGTGATGAGCACGACTTTCGATCCGTTGGCCATGCGCGCATCGTTTCGGACGCGCCCGCCATCGCCAAATCGTGGGCGCCCTGGCACAGCTGTGCCGGGAGGTGGAATTCTGCCTGAGTGAGCGACGGGGGTCGGCTGCACCTGCCTGCCTACCGTGACCTGTTCGCCGGCCGGGACACCGAGCGGGTCGCTGTAGGCGAGCTGCTGACGTCCGGACCCACGCGGGTGGTGACGCTCACCGGGCCGCCGGGAATCGGCAAGACCAGACTTGCCGTCGCGTCCGCGCAGGACTACGCGCAGCAACGGCAGGTCGGCGCGGTCTTTGTCGATCTCGTCCCGGTTCGGGACGCCGCCCGGGCGCTCGCGGAGATGGCGCGCGCAGTCGGCATCCAGCCGCGCCCCGGCGGCACGGTGTTCGAGCAACTGGTCGAAGTGCTCGGCAGCAGCGAACTGCTCATCGCGCTCGACAACTGCGAGCACGTGCTGACGGTGGGCGCGTTCGTCGGGCAGCTGATCGCTGCCTGCCCCGGGCTCCGCGTGCTGGCGACGAGCCGCGAGCGGCTGCGGATCAGCGTGGAGCAGGAGTTTCCCGTGCCGCCGTTGCCGATGCCGTCGGTGGCCGACACCGCGAATCTCGAAGCCCTCGCGAGCAACCCGTCGGTGGCCGTGCTGGTCGATCGGGCGCGCCGCACGAATCCACGGTTTGAGCTGACCGCGGCCAATGCTGAGCCGCTCGCCGATGCGTGCGTCCGCCTCGAAGGGCTGCCGCTGGCGCTCGAACTCGCTGCGGCCCGGCTGAAGGTGCTCACGCCCGGCGAGCTCCGGTTCCGGCTGGACAAGCGGATGGAACTGCTCGCCAGCACTGCGCGCGACCTCCCGGCCCGGCAACGCGCGCTGCGCGCCGCGATCGCGTGGAGCCACGACCTGCTCAACCCGGCCGAGCGGTCGCTGTTCCGCCGGCTGTCGGTGTTCGTGGGCAGCTGGACGATCGCCGACGCGCAGGCGGTCTGCACGGACGACGAGACGGAACCGCTCGGTGTCGTCGAGTCGTTGCTGGACAAGAGCCTGATCCGGCGGATCACACCCGACGGCGACGAAGCGCAGTTCGCGATGCTGGAGAGTCTTCGGCAGTTCGCTGCCGAGCAACTCGGCGCGCACCGTGAGACGGAAGCCGTGCGCGCGCGGCACGCCACACACTTCACCGTGCTCGCCCGGCACTTGGAGTCGGCGATCGGCCGGCCGGAGGAACACTCGGTCGTCCGCCGCGCGCTGGCGAAGGATCCGGCCGGCGACATGACGGCGGCGCTCGAGCACTGCCTCGAAGCGGGTAAGTGGCAGTCTGCGTTGGCGCTTGCGGCCGCGCTCGGCTGGTTGGCTTACCACCGCGGCGAGGTCGGCGCGGGCGCCGCGGTGCTGGAGGACGTGCTGGATCGGGTGGACCCGGCCGCCGTCGAATCGGGGGAGGACGCGACCGGGGCGTTGGCCGTTGCCGGTGTGCTGGCCTGGAACGCCGGCGCGCTCGCGCGGGCCGAGAGCCGGCTGCGCGCCGCCGTGCGCATCAGCGGCGACGCAGGCGATCTGCGGCACAGCAGCGTGGCGTACGCATTGCTCGGTCACGTCGCGCGGCTGAGTGGCCGCGCTGCGGAGTCAGCCGAATGGCACCGTCGGGCCGCCGCCGGTTTCGCGCAGCGGGGCAACCGAGTCGGGCAGGCCTGGGCAGCGCACGACTTGGGGCTGCTCGCCCGCGACCGGGGTGACCTGGACGAGGCGGTCGACCTGCAGCGCGCGGCGATCCGCGAGTTCCGCGACCTCGACTACCCCTGGGCCGCGGCCTGGAGCGGGTGGGCGCTCGGCGCCGCGCTGTGCCTGCGCGGCGCGCCCGAGCAGGCGGCCCCCGTCCTGGGCGAGGCGCTCGAGACCTTCCACGCGATCGACGACACGCGTGGCGTCGCACAGTGCTTCGAGGGCTTGGCTCGCGTGGCGTGCGAGCTGGCGGCGTACGAGGCCGGCGCCCGATTGGTCGGCGCGGCGGCCGCGCTGCGTCGGCGGCTCGGCACGCCCGCGTCCGAGGCGGACTCGGCGTTCGTCCACGCCGTGTCGGAAAGTCTGGCGGCGGCGCTCGGACCCGACCCCGCGGATCGGCTGCGCCATTCGGGCCGGACGATGCCGCTCGCCGACGCGATCGCGGTGGCCGTAGCCGTTGCTGCCGGGCAGGCGCCGGCCGATGCGCGTCCCGGCGCAGTGGCTCTCACGAGACGCGAGCGGCAGGTCGCCGCGCTCGTGGCGTCGGGGCGAACGAACCGGCAGATCGGCAAGGCGCTCGGCATCGCCGAGAAGACCGCGGAGGTGCACCTGCAGCACGCGATGGCCAAGCTCGGCGCGCGCAGCCGCGCGGAGGTCGCTGCCTGGGCGGCCGCGAACGACCTGCTCGCCGGCGTACGCGACGGGTGATCCACTCGGCTACAGGAGCGCGAGCGCGTCGCGGATCCGGCCGCCGCTGGTGGCCAGCGCGGCTCGGCCGCGCGCGATCGCGGCGTCGTCGAGGTCGCCGGCCGGGTCGGCCAGCAGGCAGAGCAGCGCCGTCTTGAGGTCACCGCAGCGATCGAGGGCGGTCCGGCAGGTGGCGGTGTCGTTGCCGGTCGCCTGCACGAGAAGTTCGACGGAGCGGCCGCGCAGCTTCGCATTGGTGGGACGGAGGTCGACCATCAGATTCCGGTAGGTGCGGCCGAGCCGGACCATCAGCGCTGTCGAAAACGCGTTCAGGATGAGCTTCTGCGCCGTCCCCGCCTTGAGCCGCGTTGAGCCGGTGATCGCCTCGGGACCGGTGGGCGCGATGACGACATGGTCCGCAACTTCCGTCAGCTCGGGTGCCGGGTTCGAGCTGACGAGCACGGTGCACGCGCCGGCCGCGCGCGCCACGGCCAGCGAGCGGCCGACGTACGGCGTGCGTCCCGACGCGGTCAGCCCGATCACCAGATCCGCGGCAGTGACCTCCGCGGCGTCGCTCGCGGCGGTGGCCTCGTCGTCCTCGGCCTCCTCGACCGGCCGGTTGAATGCGGCGTCGCCGCCGGCCTGGTGCGCGACGACCAAGCCGTCGTCCATGCCGAACGTCGGTAGCAGTTCGGCAGCGTCGAGCACGGCGAGCCGTCCGGATGTACCGGCACCGAAGTAGTGCACGCGGCCGCCGGCCTGGGCGCGCGCGACGGCTTCGTCGACCACGCGCGCGAGGACGGGTAGCGCGTGCGCGACGGCCGCCGGCACCTGCGCGTCCTCGGCGTGCAGCATGCGCAGGAGCTCGGACGTCGGGACGATGTCGATGTCGACGGTGCGCGGGTTGACCTCCTCGGTCGGAGACTCGACGCGCACCGCCGAGTGCGGTTCCCTCACTGCGCCTGCCCTCCCTCGTCCTGCCGGAACCGGCGGATCGCGACTGCGTTTCGAGTGGCGTCGAGCGCCGCGATGGTGGCGTCGTAGCGCAGCTGCGCCACCGCGACGAAGAGCACGTCGACGACGCTCAACGCGGCGATGCGCGAGGCCATGGCACCGGAGCGGAACGTCGTCTCGCGCGCCGCGGTCACCAACACGAGGTCGGCCACGTTCGCGAGCCGTGACCGCGGGACGCTGGTGAGGCCGATCGTGTGCGCGCCGTGCCGGTGCGCCTCGGTCAGCGCCTCGACGGTGTCGCGCGTGGCACCGGTGTGCGAGATCCCGATCGCGACATCACGCTGCGTCAGCAGGGCGGCGCTGGTCAGCGCTGCGTGGACATCGCGCCGAGCGCCGGCGACCGCGCCGATGCGTTCCAGCTTCTGCTCCAGGTCGAGCGCGACGACCGCGCTCGCGCCGACGCCGTAGATGTCGATTCGGCGAGCGCGCGCGATCAGCTTCACGGCTTTCGCAAGGGCAGCCCGGTCGAGGGTATGGGTGGTGTCGGCGATGGCCTGCTGGTCGGCGGTGGTGATGGTCCGCACGATGTCTTCGAGCTTGTCGTGCCGGCCGATGTCGCGACCGACCGTCCCGACGCCGTGGTTGCGGGCCTCTTCGCGACCGGCTTCGGCGGCCAGCGCGACGCGCAGCTCCCGGTAGCCGCGCACGCCGAGCTGCCGGCAGAGCCGCAGCACCGTGGTCTCGGACGTACCGGCGTTGTCGGCGAGTTGGGTGATGGTCTGGCCGGCCGCGCCGGCGGGATCGTCGAGGATGCGTTCGGCGACGCGGCGCAGTGACGGGACGAGCGTGGGCAGCATCCCGCGCAGGTCGACCAGCAGTGCGCTGGGGGTTCGCGTCGTGGCCATGCTCACCGCCTGCTCTCGCCGATGGGTTCGGCGGCCTGGCGCTGCACCACGTGGCAGGCGACGAGGTAGTCGGTCGGCGCGCTGGGCAGCCCCGCAAGGACCGGATCGCGGGCACGGCAGACGTCCTCGGCGAGCGGGCAGCGCGGATGGAACCGGCAGCCGGCCGGCGGGTGCGCGGCGTCGGGCACCTCGCCGGCAACCTCGAGCCGCGCCCGGGTGCGTTCCGTCGCCGGGTCGGGGATCGGGACGGCTGCTTGCAGGGCGCGCGCGTAGGGGTGGCGCGGTCGGTCGGAGATCTCGTCCCACGATCCGTATTCGACGATCTGCCCGAGGTACATGACCGCGATCTCGTCGGCGAGATGGCGGACCATGCCGAGGTCGTGCGAGATGAACAGGTAGCTGAGCTGGAGCTCGTCGCGCAGTCGCATGAGCAGGTTCATGATCTCGGCGCGGACCGAGACGTCCAGCGCGGAGACGGGCTCGTCGAGTACGAGCACCTCCGGGCGCACCGCCAGTGCGCGCGCGATGCCGACCCGCTGGCGCTGCCCGCCGGAGAGCTGATGCGGATAGCGGTCTGCGGTTGCGGGCAGCAGGCCGACCTGCTCGAGCAGGTCGGTGACCGCGGCGCGTCGGCTGCGCTCGTCGGCGCCGATGTGGTGGACGCGCAAGATCTCGGTCAGCGCACTGCCGACGCGCTGGCGGGGGTCGAGGCTCGAGTACGGATCCTGGAAGACCAGCTGCACGCGACGGCGCAACATTTTCAATTCGCTGCCACGTGCGCGGGGAACGTCGATGCCGGCGACTCGAACGCTGCCGGAGGTAGGGCGTTCGAGGCGCACCAGGAGGCGAGCCGTCGTGGACTTGCCGCAGCCACTCTCGCCGACCAGGCCCAGCACCTTGCCACGTTCGAGGCGGAAGCTCACGCCGTCGATGGCGTGCACCGTGCCGCGGCCGCGGGTGCGGTAGTGCTTGACGAGGTCGTGCACCTCGATCACCGGTTCCGTCACGCCGGCCTCCACTGCGCCGGAGGCACCCAGCAGGCGGCCTGCCCGCCGTCGCGGTCGGTGAGCGGCGGCTCGTCGATCGCGCAGCGCTGCTCCGCCTGTGGGCAGCGCGGATGGAACGGGCAACCGAGTGGCAAGGCGGACATCGAGACCGGGGCGCCGCCGATCTGCGGCAACGCCGACCCGTGCGGATCCTGCGGCGTCGGGATCGAGCCCAACAGGCCCGCTGTGTAAGGGTGCTCCGGGTGCGCGAACAGGCGCTGCGTGGGCGCGTGCTCGACGACCCGCCCGGCGTACATGACGAGGACGCGGTCGGCGATCCGGGCGACCACGCCGAGGTCGTGGGTGATCCACACGACCGCGAGTCCGTAGTCGTCGCGCAGCCGGGCCACGAGGTCGACGATCTGCTGCTGGATGGTCACGTCGAGCGCGGTGGTCGGTTCGTCCGCGATCAGCACCTGCGGCCGAGCGGCGATCGCCGAGGCGATGAGGACGCGCTGCTGCATCCCGCCGGAGAGCTGGTGGGGGTACAGGCGGCCGATCGCCGCGGGCGACGGCAGCCCGACCTCGCCGAGCACGTCGAGGGTGCGGGCGGCGGCCTTGTCCTTCTCCCAGCCGTGCGCGACGAGCCCTTCGGCCACCTGGCTGCGGATCCGCATGAGCGGGTTCAGCGACGACATCGGGTCCTGGTAGACCATGCCGATGCGCGCGCCGCGGGTGGCTCGGCGCAAGCGTTCGGGCAGCGTGGTCATCTCCTGCCCGTCGAGGACGACCTCGCCGCTCGTGACTCGCGCGCCTGCGGGCAGCAGGCCGGCGATGGACAGCGCGGTGAACGACTTGCCCGAGCCGGATTCGCCGACGACGGCGAGGGTCTCGCCGGCGGCGACGTCGAAGCTCACGCCGTGCACGATCTCGAGGTCGCCGGCGCGGGTGCGGACACTGCTGCGCAGGTTCTGCACGCTGAGCACCGCGGTCATGGCGATTCCCGTCGCGGGTCGAGCGCGCTGCGCAAGCCGTCGCCGAGCAGGTTGAGCCCGATCACCGCCAGCACGATCGCGGCGGCGGGAAACGCGAGCGTCCACCAGGCGATGGAGACGATGTCGCGCGCGTCGGAGACCATCAGCCCGAGGCTCGGCTGCGGCGGCTGCGTGCCGAGGCCGAGGAAGCTCAGCGCCGACTCGGTGAGGATGGCCCAGGAGAGGGCGAGCGTCGTCTGCACCACGATCGGCGGGCTGACGTTGGGCAGCACGTGCCGCCACAGCACCCGACGGATCGGGATGCCGAGCACTCGGCTCGCCTTGATGTACTCCGCGGTCGCGACGGACAGGGTCGGGCCCCGTGCTACCCGCGCGAAGATCGGGGTGTAGACGACTGCGATCGCGATGGCGGTGTTCTGCCAGCCGCTGCCCAGCGCGCTGACCACGGCGAGCGCGAGCAGGATAGCCGGGAAGGCGAACAGGATGTCGATGAGCCGGCCGACGACCTGATCCAGCCAGCCGCCGAAGAAGCCGGCCGTGATGCCGAGCACCGAACCGATCACGCAGGCGATCGCCACCGACACCGCCGCGACCCGCAACGAGGTCGCGATGCCCTCTGCGGTGCGAGCCAGGATGTCGCGACCGAACTGATCCGTGCCGAACCAGTTGGCCCCTGACGGGCCGCGCAGCCGCACCTCGGGATGCTGGTCGATCGGGTCGTGGCCGAGCACCTGCGCCGCACCGAGCACGCCGACGACGATCATCACGGTCATGACGACCACACCGATGCGACCGTTGGGGTCGCGCCAGACGCGGGTGAGCAGTCGATCCCGCCGCGCGGTGGCCGGTGCCGCCGCAGGACCTGCGTCGACAGCTTGCGGGGGTAGCGCGGTCATGTCTCGCGCGTCCTCGGATCGATCACGCGGTAAAGCACGTCGACGATCAGGTTGATCGCGACGAACAGCGCCGCAATCACCAGCACGGTGCTCTGCACGATCGGATAGTCACGGTCGTTGATCGACGTGAACAGCAGCCGACCCATGCCGGGCAGCGCGAAGATCTGCTCGATGATGACCGTGCCGCCGAGCAGATACCCGAACTGGATGCCGGTGAGGGTCACGATCGGGACGAGCGCGTTGCGCAGCAGGTACGCCAGCCGGATGCGGCCCGGACGCAAACCCTTGCCCCGCGCGGTGCGGATGAAATCCGCACCGGCCACCTCGACGTACTCCGATCGCGTCGTGCGCATGACGTTGGCTGCGAAGCCGACCGAGAGGACGAGCGCGGGATACAGCATCTGGCTGAGGTTGCCGGAGACGGATTCGGTCAGCGGGACGTATTCGCCGGTGTCCGGGAAGTAGGCGAATGCCTCGGCAAGCAGCGTCACGGTGACGGTGCCGAGTACGAACTCCGGGATGGCCAGGCCGAGCAGGCCCGCGCCTTGCGTGACCGAATCGCGGACATGCCCGGGGCGGCTGCCCGCAAACATGCCGAGCAGCACGCCGGCCGCCGTGCCGATGGCAGCCGCCAGCACGGCCAGCTCGACCGTCACCGGCAGCGCTTTGCCGATCAGCCCGGCCACCGGCTTGCCGCTGGTGAGCGAGACGCCGAGATTGCCCTGCAACAGCTGGCCGATCCAACTGACGAGCTGCGCGATCCACGGCTTGTCGACGCCGTAGTAGTGCTCCAGCGCGGCGTGCTGTGCCGGGGTCAACGTGCCGGACTCGATGCCGAGCGCGGCGCTGATCGCGTCCCCGGGGATGGTGCGCAGCACGACGAACACCACGATCGTCACCCCGAGCAGGGTCAGCACCGCGCCCGCGATGCGAGCCGCGAACCACCGCCACGACGCCATGTTCTGCTTTTAGTACGAGCTGACCGACGCGAGCGAGGTGAGCTGCTCGTCGGGCCGCGCCTGGAAGCCCTGTACGGACGAGGAAACCAGGTAGTAGTCGTCGCTTCGGAACATCCACACCCACGGCGACTCGGCCAGCAGTTCGTGCTGCACCTGGCCGTACAGGTCGTGCCGCTCGGCCTGGTCGGTCGTCGTGTTCGCCTGGGTGAGCAGCTGGGAGAGCTTCGGCGACGCGAGGCCCGCGGGGGTGGCCAGGCTGCCGCCCGTGACGAAGTAGCGGCCGTACATCAGGTACGGGTCGTAGGAGCCGCCGTTGAGTGCGACGGCGGCGTCGAAGTCGGCGCCCAGCCACGCGTTGACGTAGGGCGTGGTGGTGAGCTGATGCAGGTCCAGGTGGACGCCGATCTTCTCGAGCTGCGACTGGAGGTTCTGGCCTTCGCCGACCGAGGTTGCGTACTCACCGGTTTCCACGATGGTGTTCAAGGTGACGCCGTCCGCGTACCCGGCGTCGGCCATCAGCTTCTTCGCGCCGTCGACGTCGCCAGGTGTGCACGGCAGTCCGTCGGTCGGCGAGTACTGGAACGCCGGGCTGGTGATCGGGCCGGTGACCTGGCCGTCGCCGAACGCCGCGGTGTCGATGACCTGCTGCCGATCGACCGCGCACGCGATCGCGTTGCGCACCCGCTGATCCTTCAGCGGTCCGCGACGGCCGTTGAGCATCAGCACGTGGTAGGACAGCGCCGGTTGCTTGACCAACTCGAAGCCGCTTCCGCCGCTCGCCTGGTCGGCCACGCCCGGGTCGGAGATGATGCCCATCTGGAAGGCATGCGCCTTCATGCCGGACAGGATGGACGACTCGGTCGGAATCACGCGGAATTCGAGCGTCTTGATCGCCGGTGCCCCGTCGAAGTACTTGGCGTTCGCGGTGAGCGTGACCGACTGACCTTGCTCCCATGACTTGAACGCGAACGCGCCGGTGCCGTCCGGCTTCTTGCCGACCGTGTCCGCGGTGATGTCCTTCGCGTGCAGGATGGACGCGTTCACCGAAGCGAGCGCGTAGAGCAGCGCCTGCGACGGTTGCGAAAGGTGGAGCACGACGGTCGTGTCGTTCGGCGTGTCCACACCGCTGATCATCGTCAGGTTCGACCGCGCTACGGCAGCGGTCTTCTCATCAAGGATCCGTTCGATCGTCGCCTTGACGTCGGCAGAGGTGAACGGGTCGCCGTCCTGCCACGTCACGTTCTGCCGCAACGTGAACGTCACCGTCTTGCCATCGGGCGACACGTCCCACTTGGTTGCCAGGTCGGGGGAGAGGTGGCCGGAGTTGTCGACCCTGACCAACTGGTCGTAGATCAAACCCAGCGTTTCCACCGTCTGGAACGCAGTGGCCAGATGCGGGTCGAGTTTGTCGATGTCGCCGGTGCGGGCGACCACGAAGGTCCCGCCGTTGGGCCCCGTAGACCCGCTGCCGCTCCCTTCCGGGTTGCCCGAGCCGTTGGGCGAGCACGCCGCGAGCGCGAGTGCGACGCCGGCCAGACCTGCGAACAGGTTTCTGAGCTTGCCCGTTGCCATGGATCCACCTCCGTCAGGGATTCCGCGATGGTAACCATTTACCTGATTCATGGTAAATAGGTAACTTGTTGACATTGCCCGCTTACGATGGGCGCGTGGGCAGTGCGGCTCCGCATGCGAGCGACACGTTGGCGCACGCGCTCACCGCCGTGTTGTCCGATGCGTCGAACGAAGCCGTGCCGCCTTCCGGCGGCTGCCTTGCGGTCCGTTACCCGGGTGGTGATGCGGCGGCCGTCGCGGGTGCGCGGCAGCTGTTCACCGACGCGGGCCGGTTGGCCGATCCGCTTCCGATGACGTGGGATACGGCGCTGGATCTCGGCTCGGTCACCAAGGTTGTGGCGACGACGACGGCGGTCATGCAACTCGTCGAGCGCGGCGCGATCCGGCTCGACGATCCGGTGCGCCGCTACGTCTCGGCGGCACCGGTTGATGTGCCGTTGGCCGACCTCCTGCTGCATCGCGCGGGGCTGTGGGAGTGGTGGCCGTTCTATGTCTCGTCGGGCGGCCAGGCCGACGTGATCGATGCAGCGTGCCGGCGCGCGCCGCGTTATCCGCCCGGCGCGCGGCACTACTCCGACCTCGGCTTCCTGTTGCTGGGGTCCGTCGTCGAAAGGGTCGGCGCGCTCGCGCTAGACGCCGCGGTGCGCGAGCTGGTGCTCGAGCCGTTCGGCCTGGCGGCGACGCGGTTCGCCCGGCCGGCCGGCGATGGGCCTGTAGTCGCGACGTCGCGCGGCGATTGGGTGGAGCGGCGCATGATCGAGACGCGCAGCCCGTATCCGGTGCCCGTGCAGGCGAGCTCGTTCACCGGTTGGCGTGCGCACGTGCTCGTCGGGGAGGTCAACGACGGGAATGCCTTCCACGGGTGCGGCGGCGTCGCGGGCCACGCCGGCTTGTTCGGCACCGTCCCCGATCTGCTCGACTACGGCGCGGCGCTGCTCGCAAGCCTCGCCGGCAACGGCCCGCTCCAGCCGGGCACCGTCCGGCGGTTCATCGCCGACGGCCCGGATCCCGGGCAGACGCTCGGCTTCCGCAGCTGGGCGAGCACCGTCGCGGGCTGCACGACGCGTGTCGTCGGCCACCCGGGCTTCCCCGGCGTCGTACTCGGCATCGTGCCGGATCACGACGCCGTCGTCGTGCTCGCCGTCAACCGGCTGCACATCGACGGCGGCGAGCCGATGCCGACCGAGTTCGCGTGGCAGCGCGCGTTGCACGCTGCCCATTCGCTGCTGCACGAGAGGGATGCCGGATGAGGATCGCCGGGATGATCAGCGGTACGTCGTTCGACGCGATCGACGTCGCGGTGGCCGATCTTGCCGTGGACGACGGCGTGATAACGCTGCGCCCGCTGGGTCTGCACAGCACCGACATTCCGGATGCGTTGCGCGCCCGGATCGCCGACGTGCTGCCGCCGCGCACCACGACCATTGACGAGGTGTGTCGACTCGACACCGAACTCGGTCAACTATTCGGCAGCGCGGCCGCGCCCGCGTGTGCCGCGGTGGGCGGTGTCGACCTCGTCGTCTCGCACGGGCAGACCGTCTACCACTGGGTCGACGGCGATCGCGCCCGCGGCACGCTGCAACTCGGCGCGCCGGCCTGGATCGCCGCCGCTACCGGTCTGCCCGTCGTGTCCGATCTGCGCAGCCGCGATATCGTCGCGGGCGGTCACGGTGCCCCGCTCGCGTCCACGCTCGACGCGCTGCTGCTCCTGCACGACACGACGCGCCGCCGCGGTGCGCTCAACCTGGGCGGCATCGCCAACATCACCGTCCTCGGTGCCGACGACGCAGTCCTCGCCTATGACATCGGCCCGGCCAACGCGCTCATCGACGCGGCGGTCGCTGCGCAGACCGGTGGCCGGGAGCGGATGGATCGCGACGGTGCACACGCGGCATCCGGCCACGTCAACGCTGCGCTCCTCGAACGGCTGCTGGCCGAGCCCTACTACCGACTGCCCTCGCCGAAGTCGACCGGCAAGGAACTCTTCCACGCCGGCTATCTCGCGGGCCTCGCCGCGGACGTGTCCGGAGACGATCTGGTTGCGACGCTCACCGAGCTCACTGCCGTGCTCGTCGGCGATGCATGCCGTGCCTACCGGCTGGACGAGCTGATCGTGTCGGGCGGCGGGGTGCGCAATCCCGTGCTGATGGAGCGCATCGCGACGCGGATCGCGCCGGCGCGCGTCCGACCGGTCGACGAATTCGGCCTGCCCGCCCAGGCCAAGGAGGCGTACCTGTTCGCGCTGCTCGGCTTCCTCACGGTGCACGGGCTGGCGGGCAGCATCCCCTCTGCGACGGGTGCCGCGGCGCCGGTCATCCTCGGCTCGATCACCCCCGGAGCCGGCCCACTCCGGTTGCCCGAACCCGTCGCCTTGGCACCGCGCGGATTGCGGATCGACGCGTGACAGCCGTCATCCGGCAGGCGCAGGCCGCGGATCTGCCTGCGCTGACGAGGGTGTTCCACGCGGCCTGGCACACCGCGTACGACGACGTGGTACCTCCCGAGGTCCTCGCCGGGATGACCGAGGCGGCCGTGACGGAGTTGCTCGCCACCGCTGCCGCGGAGACCGAGCTGCGCACCGACGTCGCGCTGGACGCGGCGGGCGAGGTCATCGGCTTCACGCGCTTCGGCGCCGATCCGATACGCCCCGGCCCCGCCAACGGGCACATCGCGGCGCTCTACGTCCACCCCGCCGCCGGCTCGTCCGGTGTCGGCCGCGCACTGCTCGAGCACGCACTTCAGGCGATGCACGACGCGGGTCGCGACGACGTCACGTTGTGGGTGTTCGCCGGCAACGGCCGCGCCCGCAGGCTCTACGAAAGCGCGGGCTTTCGGCCCGACGGCACCGAGTTCACCGATCCGCGCTGGAGCGTGCCGCAGCTGCGCTACCGCCGCGCCGGATAACCACGCGAGTTGTCCGCCCTACGCGACGCGTGCGCGTGCCGAAGGGCGGACAAGTCGGCGAGGTTCACGCGAGGTATCCGCGACGCTTCACGTGCCGCCTACGGGATTCCCCCAATACCCGTGCGTGCCGCCGGCCCGTAGACACGGAGGAACCAACCGTTTCGGGGGAAGGACCACCGATGACCGCAACAGAACAGAAGACGACGTACGAGATCGAGGGGCGGCTGCTCGAGGTCTGCAACTGCAACGCGATCTGCCCCTGCTGGGTCGGCCTCGACCCGGACAACGGCAGCTGCGACTCGATCTTGGCGTGGGCTGTCGATGGCGGCACCGTCGAAGGCGTCGACGTGTCCGACCGGGTGATCGGGCTGTCCGTCCACATCCCCGGCAACGTCTTCGCGGGCAGCTGGCGCGCCGTCGTCTACGTCGACGACCGCTGCTCGGCGGAGCAGCAGGGCGCGCTGCTGAAGGTCTTCACCGGTCAGCTGGGCGGCGCGATAGCGGACCTCGCGGCGCTGATCGGCGAGGTCATCGCCGTCGAGCGCGTGCCGATCACGTGCAGCGTGGACGAGGGCGAGGGGCTGCTCAAGTTCGGCGACGTGGCCGAGGCGCGACTGACTCCGTTCAAGGGCGCGACCGGCGAAGTCACGACGCTGTCCGACTCCGTGTTCAGCACCATCCCGGGTGCCCCGGCCTACCCGGGCACGGCGTCCACATTCCGGCGCAATGCCGGGCACGGCCTGGCCGATGTGGACCTCAGCGGCAAGAACGCGGTGCAAGGCACCTTCCGGTTCTCGGCCTGACCATGGATGGGGGAGTTGCCGCTCGCGCGCGGACGCGCGACCCGGCGATGCTGTTGTGGACGGTGGCCGGCCTGTGCTGGGCGGCCACCGCTGCGGTCATCGTGCTCGGCCGCAGCGACCTGGCCAGGCATGACCAGATCATCGAGCGCAGCACGCTGCCGTGGAGCGCCCGGATCGGTGCGTTCGTGCTGATCTGGACCGTGATGGTGGGCGCGATGATGCTGCCGAGCGTCGTTCCGATGAGCAGGCTCTTCGCCGTCGCGAGCGCGCGGGCACCGCACCCGGGCCGGGCCCGGGCGACGCTGTTCGGCACGTACTTGGCGATCTGGCTCGGCTTCGGGCTGGTCGGGCTGGGCGCGGACCGGTTCATCCATCTGACGGTCGACTCGTGGCCGTGGCTGACGGCGCACTCCGGCCTGGTCAAGGCCGGCCTGCTCGGCGTGGCCGGCGTCGTCCAGTTCAGCGCGCTCAAGGACCGCTGTCTGACCGCGTGCCGCGATCCGCTCAGCATGCTCTGGCAGCACTACCGCCGCGGCGCCGGTGCCTGGCGGCTCGGCTGGCACCATGCGCTCAACTGCCTCGGCTGCTGCTTCGCGCTGATGCTCGTCATGTTCGGCGTCGGCGTCGGCAGCCTCGGCGTGATGGTCGGGCTCACCGCCGTGATGGTGGCCGAGAAGACCACGAGCTGGGGACGCCGACTCGTCACGCCGGTCGGCGTGCTGCTCATCGTCGCCGCGGTGGCGCTGACGCTCGGCGCTCTGGGGGTTGCTCCATTCGCTCCGACCCTGTCCACTGAACTGGACTGACGGGGAGGTGCGCAATGCGCGCCAGGTTGCCAGACGAATCCGGCTACGTCGTGAACAACGGTGTCCGCGTCTACTACGAAACCTTCGGCAGCGGCCCGGTGACGCTGCTGCTCATGCCGACGTGGTCGATCGTGGACGCGCGCCACTGGAAGATGCAGGTGCCCTTCCTCGCCCGGCACTACCGAGTCATCACGTTCGACGGGCGCGGCAACGGCAAGTCCGACCGTCCGAAGACGGCCCGCGCCTATTCCGACGACGCCTTCGTCGGCGACGCCCTCGCGGTGCTGGACGCAGTCGGTGCCGAACGCGCGGTTCTTGCGGGTTACTGCGTCGGTTTCCTCTGGTCCGTGCTGGTCGCGCATCGTCATCCCGATCGGGTCGCCGGCATCGTCGCGATCGCGCCGAACCCGCCGCTCACGCCGCCGCACCCGGAGCGGGGCGAGTATTCGTTCGACGAGTCCTTGGCCACCGACGCCGGCTGGGCGAAGGAGAACCGGCATTACTGGCTGCGCGACTGGCCCGGCTACGTCGACTTCTTCACCTCGCAGATCGCGTCCGAGCCGCACTCGACGAAGGTGCATGACGACCTGCGCGGGTACGGGCTGCAGACCGATGCCGAGACGATGCTCTGCGAGACTGCGGCGACACGCTTCCCGTACGACGCCGAGGCGTCCGCCCGGCTGTGCCGCGAGCTGACGTGTCCCGTCCTCGTCGTGTGCGGCGACGGCGACCGGATCGTCCCCGCCGAGCGCGGCCGCCTGGTGGCCGAGCTCACCGGCGGTTCCCTGGTCGAGATCGAAGGCGCGGGCCATGCGCCGCACGCGCGCTATCCCGTCGTCGTGAATCACGCGATCCGCGAGTTCGTCGACAACATCGCCGGCCGTCCGAAGCGCGTCGCGTGGGCGAGCACGACGCTCCCGCGCCGACGGCGTGCGCTGTGGATCTCCTCACCGATCGGACTCGGCCACGTGCGACGCGACATCGCCATTGCGCGCGAGGTACGCCGCCGCGTGCCGGATCTGGAGATCCACTGGTGGGCGCAGCCGCCCGTGACGGAGGTGCTCGCCGAAGCCGGGGAGATCATTCATCCGGTCAGCGCGGAGATGGCGTCCGAGTCGGCTCATTGGGAGAGCACAGCCGCGCAGCACGACCTGCACGCCTTCTACGCGTTGCGGCACATGGACGAGATCTTCTGCGCGAACTACATGCTGTTCGACGACGTGGTTCGCGACACCCGCTACGACCTGTGGGCGGGGGACGAGTGCTGGGAGGTCGACTACTACCTGCACGAGAACCCGGAGCGGAAGATCGCGCCGTACGCGTTCATGACCGACGTGATCGGGTTCCTGCCGACCGATGCCGAGGCCGACCCGCGCGAAGCCGAACTGTGTACCGACTACAACGCGGACGCGATCGAAAAGCGGGAGCGCTATCCGAGCCTGCGCGACGTGTCGATGTTCATCGGCTCGTGGGACGAGCTGCCCGATGCGTCCTTCGGCGCGGGGCTGCCCCGGATCCGCGAGTGGTCGCAGCGCTGGTTCAGCTCGGTGCCCTACGTGCTGCCGTTCGACCCGGACGCGTTCGGCGACCGGGCACGCCTGCGCGCGGAGTTGGACCTCGACCCGGACGCACCGCTGATCGTCGCCGCGGTCGGTGGCACCGCCGTCGGCACCGACCTGCTCGGCCTGATCGCCGACGCGTTCGGCCGGCTGCGCAAGGAGCAATCCGACGTGCGCATGCTGATGATCACCGGGCCACGCATCGATCCACGCTCACTGCCGGACATCGAAGGCATGGAGAAGCGCGGCTACGTATCCGACCTCGTCCGCTACCTCGCGGGCTGTGACGCCGCCGTCGTGCAGGGCGGCCTTTCGACGACGATGGAGCTGGTCGGGCTCGGTCGGCCGTTCGTCTACTTCCCGCTCGCGCGTCACTTCGAGCAACAGCACTTCGTCACACACCGGCTGCGGCACCACCGTGCCGGCATCCCGATGGACTACGCGACGACGACGTCCGAGGACCTGGCAGCTGCACTGCGAAGCACGCTGGGCCAGGACCGGGCCGCGTACCGGCGGATCCCGCCGGACGGCGCCGCCCGCGCCGCGGACCAGATCGCCCCGCTGTTGACCCGATCGCGGTGAGCCGGGCTCGGCAGTTGAGCGACACCGTACTGATCGAACGCGACTCGTTCCTCGACGCGCTGACCAGGTTGCTCGACGAGGCAACCGCGGGCAGCGGCCGAATGGTGTTCCTTGGCGGCGAGGCAGGGGTGGGCAAGACCTCGCTCGTGGCCGCCTTCGCCGACCGGGCGGCCGACCGTTGCACGAGCCGGCGCGGTGGCTGCGACAACCTGACGACCGCCGCGGCGCTCGGCCCGATCGTGGACGCGATACCGGAGCTGGGGGACGTCCTCGAGAGCGACGAGGGGGTCGATCGGCTGCGGCTGTTCCGCCGGCTGCGCACGAGCCTCGCGGCCGAGCCGACCCTGCTCCTGCTCGAGGACGTCCACTGGGCCGACGAGGCCACGCTCGACGTGCTGCGCCTGCTCGGCCGCCGGCTCGACGGCCTGCCGCTGCTTGTCGTCGCGACGTTCCGCGAGGACGAGCTCTCCCGCGACCACCCACTCACCGTGGTGCTGGGCGATCTGGCCACGATGCCCGGCGTCGTGCGGATGCAGCTGCTGCCGCTGACCGTCGCGGCCGTGCGGCGGTTGGTGCAGCAGGCGGAGTCGTCGCTCGACCCGGGCGAGCTGCACCGGAACACCGGCGGCAACGCGTTCTACGTCACCGAGGTGCTTGCGTCCGGCGACAGGCAACTTCCGGCAACGGTGCGGGACGCGGTGCTGGCGCGGGCGCACCGGCTGACGGCGGCGGCGCAGCGCGCCCTGGCAGCCGCGGCAGTGCTCGGACCGCATACCGAGTTCGCACTGCTCGCCGCGGTATCGGGTGAGCCGGTCGACGCGATCGACGAATGCGTGCACCGTGGCGTCCTGGTCCAGGACGGCGACGTGCTGCGGTTCCGGCACGAGCTCGGCCGGCTGGCGATCGAGCAGACGCTCTCGCCCGGCCAACGCGCCGACCTGCACGCGGCGGCATTGCGCACGCTGCGCACCTCGCCGACCCGCGACGACCGCACACTTGCCCACCACGCCGCCGGCTGCGCCGATCGCGCGGCCGTCGTCGAGCACGCGCCGCGGGCCGCAGCGCGAGCGGCTCGACTCGGTGCCCATCGCGAGGCGGCCGAGCTGTATCGCCTCGCGCTGCGCTTCACCGATCCCGCGGCGGCCGAGCGGGCTGTGCTTTTCGAGGCGCTGTCCTACGAGTGCTATCTCACCGATCAGGTCGAGGAGGCGCACGCGGCGCGCACCGAGGTGATGCGGCTTTCCGAGGAGGTCGGCGACTTGCGCGCGGTCGGCGTAGCGCAGCGTTGGTTGTCCCGGCTGTCCTGGTTCCTCGGCCGCAATGCGGAAAGCGAACGCTGGGCCGCTGCCGCGGTGGCGACGCTCGAGCCGCTGGGGGAGAGCGCAGAGCTGGCCATGGCCTACAGCAACGTCGCGCAGTTGCACATGCTCGCGAAGGACAACGCGTCGGCCGTGCAGTGGGGCGAGCGCGCGGTGCGACTCGCGCGCCGGGTCGGCGACTCCGAGGTGGAGATCCACGCGCTGAACAATGTCGGCACCGCCCTGATGTCCGACGGGAAACTGCTGGAAGGCTCGCAGATCCTCGCCCGGAGCCTCGACATGGCGCTGGCACACAACGCACCCGAGCATGCCGCGCGCGGGTACACGAACCTGGGTTCGGTCGATGTCGTCCATCGCCGCTACGCGGAGGCCGATCGCAACCTGCACGCGGGAATCGCGTACTGCATCGAGCAGGACCTCGATTCGTGGCGGCTCTACATGAGCGCGTGGCTCGCGCGATCGCACGCCGAGCAGGGCCGGCACGCGGCCGCCGCCGCGATGGCTGACGAGATCCTGCGCCGCTCGCATCTCTCGCCCATCACGCACATCGGCGCCGCGGTCGTCGCCGGGCAGTTCGCCGCCCGCCAGGGCAAGGCCGAAGCGGAGCCGTTGGCGACAGCGCTGGCACTCGCCAAGCAGACCGGCGAGGCGCAGCGGCTGACTCCGGTGGCGGTGGCGCTCGCCGAGGCGGCGTGGCTCGACGGCGACACGCCCGGCATCGTGACGGCCGTCGACCACGCGTGGGAGGCAGCGGTCGCGTACCCGAACGGGTGGGATCTCGGCGAGCTCAGCTGGTGGCTTTCGGTCGCCGGAGAGCGCCGCGCGGTGCCGACGGCGCTCGCGACTCCGTTCGCGCTCATGCTCGACGGTGCGTGGCGGGCGGCCGCCGACGAATGGCAGGCACTGCGCTCGCCGCTCTGGGCGGCGATCGCGCTGGCGAACGCAGCCGACCTCGATGACGGACGGCGGGCCATCGAACTCGTCGACGGCATGGCGCTGCCGGCGATCAATGCCGCGATCCTTCGTGACCGGCACGCGCGCGGGCTGCCGGTGCCGCGCGGACCGCGCGCCGCGAGCCGCGCCAACGCATGGGGACTGACCGCGCGCGAGGTCGAGATCCTCGGCCTGTTGGCCGACGGGCTGTCCAACGCCGAACTTGCCCGACGCCTCTTCCTGTCCGAGAAGACCGTCGGGCACCACGTCTCGTCCATCCTTCGCAAGTCCGGCGAGCCGACGCGATCGCGCGCGGTCGCCAGCGCGCGGCAGCGCGGCATCGTCACGTCAACATAGGGAGCGCTCCCGATGTCCCGGCGCCGGGATCGGCGTTGGCTGGTGCAGGCGCGGGCAGGGTGCCCGCCCAGCATCCGGAAGGACTTGACGATGTCTCTGTTCATGGACGTGCACACGATGGACGGCCCGGTCACCCTCGATGACGTCGCCAAGGCACACGCGGCCGACCTCCAGACCCAGGGTGACTACGACGTGCGCTACCTGCGCTACTGGGTGGACGAGAAGCACGGCAAGATCTTCTGCCTGGTCGACGCGCCGGACACGGAGGCCGCGAACACCGTCCACCGCGCGGCGCACGGCCTCGTCGCCGACGAGATCTACGCCGTCGCGGAGGGCGCATGAAACCGCCGCTGCACCTACTGTTCGTCGCACGCGAAGCCGCGCAGCGGCACACCACGGCCGGCACGCCGAGCTCGTTGCGGCGCTATCGCTCGGCGTCGACCTCGGCGCGGAGAAGGACGCGTCCGTCCATTACGTAGCGCTTGCGGGCAGCGGTGGCCGGAGATCCACCGCTGCCCGCTCACAGCTCCTGCGCGAGCCAGACGCGATCGCGGAGCGGGACGCCGTCGATCATGATCGGTTCGGGGTATCCGGTTTCCGGAGTGAACACGTCGCGGTCGACGGAGCTCATCCGGAAGCCCAGGCGCTGGTAGAAGCGCAGGTTCCCGACGCTGGCCGCGGCGGTGGCGACGAGCATGCGCGTCCTGCCGTCCGCCCGGCTGCGCTGTAGCGCCGCCTCGATGAGAGCTCGTCCGATTCCGGTGCCGCGCGCCTCCGGCACGACTGCCATGTTCTTGAGCTCGATGTCGCCTTGGTGCTCGGTCGGGGTCAGCTGCAGGTGCCCGAGCAACTCCGCGCCGCGCCGCGCCACCAGCACGCGTCCCTGGCCGAGGTACTCGTCGAGTAGCTCCTGCGAGTCCTCGGCTAGCTCGAACAGCGGTCGCAGGGCTTCGCGGGCGCCGTCGTGCCACTCGATCTCGACCGACCCGGTGTCCAGCGATTGCGCCGCGATGACGACGCGGTGGCCGTCCGGATCGAGGACGGTGCGGCCCCATCGCTCCCAGTACGGGTTCGCCGCGGTCACCGTCTCGACCCCGGCGCCGACCAGTAGGGCGATGTGCGTTTGCACGGCGTCGAGATCGTTCAAGTACAGGACGAGCAGGTCCTCCTCGCTCGGCGTGCTCGGCTCGATCGGACCAGTCGTCAGCTCGAGCTCGCCGCCGTCCGGCAGCGCGAAGAAGTTCCCGTCATAGCCGTCGTGATCGCGGAACCCGCCGGTGTGCGGCAGGCCGAGGAGCTCATAGTAGAACGCCGTCGAACGAGTGAGATCCCGCGCGGGTCGAGCGACCCGAAACCGCACGTACCGAGGTGCTGCATGCATTCGGCCACGCTATCCGCACGGCGGGCAGACCCGACCTGGTCGCGACGTAACGACCAAGTGGAGCGAACTAGTGGAACGTGTTCTAATTCGCTCAATACGGGCGAGGACGGCGGAGGTAGCGGATGAGGCGCGCGCGGGTCAGCCGGCTGTGCGGCGTGTTCACGATCTTCGCCGCTACGTTGCTGGTCCCGTCGGTCGCCCGCGCGCACATCGAGCGCCCGTCGTACTGGCCGCTGCCGGGGCCGGACTGCTCGATCAGCCCGTGCGCCGGCGGCGCGGTGCCGCACGCGCGCTCGCTCGCCTCGGCGACGCGGCCGAGCAGCAACAGCGCCACCCGCGTCGTGTGCCATGCCGACTCGCTGGAGCGGCTCGCCGCCTCGATCGCACACGCCCGCAAACACGGCTACGCCGTCCGGCCGCATGACCACCGCCGTCTCAGCGCCCGGCAGGCCGAGCGCTTGCGAGCGATCAACACCAAGTTGTTCGCGATGTGCGACTACCGCGAGATCCAACCGGCGGTGACGGCGTCGCACAACAACGACCGCGTGGTGATCATGCCCGGCGTCTACACCGAGCCGGAGTCGCGCGCGAAGCCGACCAACGACCCGGCGTGCGCGCAGTACCGGATCACCGACAACAGCGGCGGCGACATCAGCGGCGCGGTCTCCTATGCGTACCAGTACCACTGCCCGAACGACCAGAACCTCGTCGCGGTCATCGGCCGCGCGCTCGGACCGGGCGGGGACCCGCACCCACCGCTCGTCGATCGGCACGGCATTCCGAACGCCGGACGGTGCATCCGGTGCAACCTGCAGATCGAGGGCTCGGGCGTCAGCGCCGACAACGTGGTGATCGACGCCGGCCGCGTGGCATCCGGCAACGGAGCGCCCCGCGATTCCGTGAAGGACGTCGGCATCCGCGCCGACCGCGCCGACGGTTTCGTGCTGCGCAACGTGCTGGTGCGGCACGCCGCCGAGCACGACGTGTACGTCATCGAGACCGACGGCTACCTGCTCGACCGGCTCAAGACCTATTGGGCCGGCGAGTACGGCGTGCTCACCTTCGTCGGCGACCACGGCCTGATCCAGAACTGCGATGCCGCCGGCAGCGGTGACTCGGGTCTGTACCCCGGCGCCGGAGCGAAGACGAACGCCGGACGCGACCCGGCCTTTTATCCGACCAAGCGCTACAGCCAGGAGATTCGCTACTGCGACTCGCACCACAACCTGGCCGGCTACTCGGGCACCGACGGCAGCGCCACGCACGTCGACCACAACAACTTCTACGACAACGCGCTCGGGTTCACGACCGACGTCTTCACCGCGGCCGGGCATCCTGGCTTCCCGCAGCAGGGCGACTTGATCGAGCACAACAACTTCTACTCGAACAACTTCAATCCGTACCTGCCCGGCTCGCAGATCCAGCCCGCCGAGCCGGAGCCGGTCGGTACCGGACTCTGGATCGCGGGCGGCAACGACAACGTCGTGCGCGACAACCACTTCTGGAACAACTGGCGGCGCGGCACGATGCTGTTCGCGGTGCCGGACGTGACGGTGTGCGGCCCGGTGATCGGCAGCGACGTGCCGGTGCCCGGCTGCGATCCGCTGAAGTTCTCGACCTCCTACCGCAACCGCTTCTACGGCAACGTCATGGGCGTCACGCCCGCGGGCAGGGCCGCACCCAACGGCACCGACTTCTGGTGGGACTCGTTCCCGACCAACACCGGCAACTGCTGGTACGACAACAAGGCTGCACCGGGCAAGAAGGTCACGACGTCACCGGCGCTGCCGTCGACGTGCGGGCTGTTGAGCATCGGGCTGGGCAGCACCAACGAGCTCGAACTGCTCGCCTGCTTCGTCACCCTCGACACGGCCGGCTACGACCCGACGCTGTGCCCGTGGTTCACGACGCCGCCGCGGCCGGGCAGCACCGCGAATGGCGCCACGCGGCTCCGATCCGACCCGGTGTTGATGGCGCAGCTGTGCGATCTCTACGGCGATGCGCGGACGACGTTGTGCACAGGTTCGAAGTGACGCGCGTCCTTGCCGCGCTGGCCGCGCTGTTGCTGACCGTGACCGCCTGCGACGGCGGCTCCGGCACCGACCGCGGCCAGACGACGGCGGCCGGCCCGCCCGCGGCGACCGTGCGCACCGCGCGCTGCCTTGACTGGAACCTCGCCTCCGCCGCGGAGCAGCAGCGGTTGGTGCATGGACTGCGAGTGTTCTTCGGTGGCCAGGTCGACTCGCCCGGGCTGCGCGGCCAGGTCCTTACCGACCTGAACGCGGCGCGGCTGTTGGACGCGTACTGCGCGCAGCCGTATGCCTCGGCGTTCTCGCTGTACCGGATCTACGGCAACGCTGCGGCGTTCACCGCGCCGAAGCGCTAGTGGTAGCGCGTCGGGCCGCCGTGTCGGAAGGCGGCGAGCAGCTGCGTGCGGACGTCGTCCGGCAGGTCGAGGGCCGACTGTGGCGGCACCCGGCCCAGTTCCCGAATCGTGACGCGTACCTGCTCGACGTATTCGGCGCAGCCCGCGCAGAGGCCTAGGTGCTCGTCGATGACGATCTGCAGGTGGTCGTCCAGCGCCCCCTCGAGGTACTCGGTGACGAGCTCGACGAGGTCCTTGCAGTCGATCTCCAAACCACGCTCGCTAGTCATCTGGCTCTCCCACGAGGTGCGCCTCGAGCGCCGCGCGCACCTTGGCGCGGCCGCGGTGCAGGAGCACGCGTTGGTTCTCTGCCGTCAGCCCGAGCAGTTCGCAGACCTCCTCGCTCTCGAAGCCGTGCACGTCGCGCAGCACGATGACCTGGCGCTGCCGCTCGGGCAGCCCGTCCACGGCCGCGGACACGAGCGCGCGGGTCTCGGCACGCAGCGCGCCGGTCTCCGGGTCCACGTCCCAATGACGCGGCGTGCCGGCGATCGTCCAATGCCGCGGCCAGTCCGGGTCGTCGAGGCCACGGAACCGGCTCGGATCCACAGTCGAACCGGCGTCGTCGGCGGGACCCAGCGACGAGAGCGGCGTCGTCCGATACTCCTTGACCCCGCGCGTCTTGGCGATGTTGACGAGGATGCGGAACGCCCAGGTGCGCACCGACGAGCGGCCTTCGAAGGACGCGAGACCGCGGATGACGCCCAGCCACGTTTCCTGCACGACCTCCTGCGCCGACGCGTCGGTGGACACGAAACCGCGCGCGACGCGGAGCATCATCGGCGACCACGAGCGGACTATCTCGTCGAAGGCGCGGTCGTCGCGCGCGCGCAGGCGAGCGAGCAGCCCAGCGTCGTCGATGGAGGCTGCTGGTTCGTCCGCGACGCCGTGCACGCCAGCAATCTACGGCCTTCGGTCGAAAGCATTACAGCCCGAGTCCTTCCAGGAGACGCAGCCACACCTCGCTGACCGTGGGGAAGGACGGGACCGCGTGCCAGAGTCGGTCGAGCGGGACCTCGCCGATGATCGCGATCGTCGCCGAATGCAGCAGTTCGGCGATCGCGGGGCCGGTGAACGTCGCGCCGACGATTACGTCGCGGTCGCCGTCGATCACGAGGAACGCGGTGCCGCCGATGCCGTTGCCCTGCACGTAGGAGCCGGCGACGCCGCCGACCGGATACTTCGCGGTGCGCACGTTGCCGTACTTTTCCCGGGCCTGCGCCTCGGTAAGCCCGACCGCGGCCACCTGCGGGTCGGTGAACGTCACGCGCGGCACCACGTCCTGGCTCGCGATGTCGCGCAGCGGCTTGCCCGCGAGGACGTCGCCCGCGATGCGCGCCTGGTACTTGCCCATGTGGGTCAGCAGCGCGCGGCCGTTGACGTCGCCCACCGCGTACAGCCACTCGCCGTCCACGCCTACGGCGCGCAGCCGATCGTCCACCTCCACGTAGCGGCCCGGGGTCAGGCCGACGGTGTCCAGCCCGATGTCCTGCGTGTGCCCGCGGCGCCCGACCGCGACCAGGATCTCGTCCGCCTCGATCTCGGTGCCGTCGTCGAGAACCGTGGTGACCGGTGCGTCCGCGGCCGCGCGCCGCACCTGCGCGGCGGAGTGGCCGACGATAACCCTGATGCCCTCGGCCTCGAATGCGGTGTGGACGTCCTCGCTGGCGAACGGCTCCTCACGACCCAGCAACCGCGGGGCGCCCTCGACAACCGTCACCTCGGCGCTGCCCAGCCGGCGGAATGCCTGCGCCATCTCCACGCCGATCGCGCCGCCGCCGACGACCAGCAGCCGGTCGGGGACCTCCTTCGCGCCCGTCGCGTCGCGGTTCGTCCACGGGGCGGCGTCGGCCAGGCCGGGCACCGGCGGGATGAGCGGGACGGTCCCGGTGGCGAGCACGACGCCGCGGCGCGCGGTGAGCGTGCGGGTCCCGCCGTCGCGCAGTGTCACCTCGACGACCCGCTCGCCGGTCAGCCGCCCGACGCCGCGAACCAGTTCGATGTGCTTCTCCTCGAGCCACGGCAACTGCCCGCCGTCGTCGTAGGAGGACACCATGTAGTCGCGCTGCGCGAACGCGGCCGACGCGTCGATCTGTCCCGTGATCGCCTCCGCCGCGCCCGGGACGCGACGTGCGGCCGCGACGACGTCACCCGGACGCAGCAACGTCTTTGAGGGGATGCAGCCCCAGTACGAGCACTCGCCACCGATCAGTTCCGGCTCCACGATCGCCGCCGTCAGGCCGTTGTCGGAGGCGCGGCCCGCGACGTTTTCGCCTGCCGGGCCGGCGCCGAGCACGATCACGTCGAAGGTGTCTGTCATTTCGGTCCTCTCTCGCTCTGCCCAAGCCTCCCCGTCCCTATGGGTTCAGTCGAGCGAGGGGCTCGTTCGTGACGCGACGAGCGGCGCAATCATGACCGCGCTTCGGGCACGGCCGAACCAGAATTGGCGACGTTTGGTGGTCGGCCCGTTCCTGAAGCGGTACTAGATCGCGGCGTCGCGTGCCGGGCGCAGGGTGCGCAAGCGGGTCGCCGCGGCGACCAGACAGGCGGCCTCGGCCGCGAGCAGCTCTTCCTCGATCAGCCACGCGTGGCGCTCAGCGCGCCGCCACACGGCCGGGCGCCGGCGACTCCAGTCGGAGACCGCGAAGAACCAAGCGGCGTCGTCGGCCATCAGTGCCGCGGCCGAAGGCTCGCAAGCCAGATCGGAAACCTGCAGGTACCAGCCACTCGATTCGAGGCGGACCCAACCGTCGAAGGCCGGTCGCTGCGGCGACCGTGCATGCCGCGCGACGGCCCGGATGCGTCGTCTGGCTCGGTCGGTCATACAGCAAGGTTTTCGCACCGAGACCAGGGCACCCTAGTGCGAAACGACCACACTTCGCAGGACGTTCGTCCTGTCATCGCTGGCACACTTGGGCAGTGCAAACCCCGATACCGGACCTCGGCACGATCCTTTCCGTCTGGGCGCACCCCGACGACGAAAGCTACTGTTGCGCAGGTTTGATGGCCGACGCGATCGCCCGCGGCCGGCGCGTCGTATGCGTCACGGCAACGCGCGGCGAACTCGGTTCGACGGACGAGGCCCGCTGGCCGCCGGGGCCGCGACTGGCCGAGCTGCGCACCCGCGAGCTCGCCGCGTGCCTCGCCGAGTTGGGCGTGACCGAGCACATCTGGCTCGACTACCCCGACGGCGGCTGCGCAGCCGTCGACCCCGCGGAGGCGATCGGCCGGCTGCGCGCCATCGCCGACGACGTGCAGCCGGACACGGTGCTCACCTTCGGCCCCGACGGCGCGACCTGGCACCCGGATCACATGGCGGTCTCCGACTGGGCGACGCGCGCCGTGGACGGGACGGGCGCCCGAGTGCACTACACCTCGTCGACGCCCGACTGGTACGCGATGATGTCCCAGTTCATCGAGCCGTCGATGGTGATGATGGCCGACAAGGACCCGCTGGTACACCCGGTCGAGGCGTTGTCGATTCACGCCGTGCTGGACGGCGAACTGCTCGACGCGAAGTACCGGGCGATGCGCTGCCAGGAGAGCCAGATCGGCCCGCTGGCGGGGCTGCTGGGAGAGGACAACTTCCGGCTGATGCTCGCGGAGGAGGCCTTCCGCCCGGCCGACGCCGAGCGATGAGCAGTTGAGGTGCGGCGTCGAGCGGGCTCGGATTCACCGGGCCCGCTCGACCGTCCCCCCGTACTCATGCTCGACGTGCACTGCCTGCAGGAGCGTGAGCAGGTCGAGCCAGCCGGCGAAGTTGTCCGTCCCGCCGCTGGCGCCGAGCACCCGTCCGCTCACCGGGTCGGTGGTGTCGAATTCGATCGTGATCCGCGTCGGCTCCTGCACGCGCCTGATCATGTGTCGCGTTGATCAACGTGGCATCGTGGATGATCCACGAGATCTATGACATTGCGCGTGGCGGCGGCTAGGAGGCCATCCGCCCCAAGGCCTCGGCCAGCATGCTGCGTGCCGAGATGCCCAGTTTCCGATAGACCGACGTCAGGTGGGTCTCGACGGTGCGGCGGGTCACGAACAGCGACTGCGCGACTGCGTCGTTGCCGTGCCCGGCCGCGACCAGCTCCGCGACCCGCCGCTCGGCTGCGGTGAGCACGTCGAGCCGGCTCGCCGCAGCGCGCGGCGGGCGCGCGCCGGTCAGCCGAAGTTCGGTGCGCGCACGTTCGGCCAGCGCGGCCGCGCCACCCGTCGTGGCAATGTCCAGCGCCCGCTGCAACGGTTCGCGGGCGGCGGACGGTTCCCGAGCCAGCCGCTGCGCGGTGCCGAGATCGAGCAGGGCCCGCGCCAGATCGAGCCGGTGCGCGGTGCCGTCGAGCGCGGCCACGCT
>DASQSE010000100.1:0-10260 GCA_035642535.1 Jatrophihabitans sp.
CGCCGCAGCGCCGCGCGGCGTCCTCAGGCGGGCACTGTGCGGCGGCGTCGCGCAGCGCCGCGCTGCCCGTCGACTGCGCCGCGAGCGCCCGCTCGTCCGCGAGCCCCTCGGCGAAGATCACGTGCAGCATGGCGAGCAGCAGCCAGGCATCGCCGTCGGGACGGACGGCCACGTGCTCGAACGCCTTGGCCGTCTCCGTCCGGCGCGGATCGACGACCAGGACGCGCCCGCCGCGCGCCACGATGCCCGCCAGCTTCTCGCGCATGTTGCCCGCCGCGATGATCGAGCCACGCGAGACGAGCGGGTTTGCGCCGACCATGAGCAGGAACGACGTCCGTTCGAGGTCGGGCAGCGGGAAGATCGTCGCGCTGCCGTAGAGCAGCGCGGAGGCGACGAAGCGGCTCGACGTGTCCTGCGTGTTCGGCGTGTACATGTGCTTCGACCCGACACCGCGCACGAAGCCCGCTGCCCAGATCGCGTGCGAGTGGCTGAACGCGGACGGATTGCCGGCATACCAGCCGATCGACGCGCCGCCGTGCTTCGCGCGGATCGCGCGCAGCTTGGCGCCGATCTCCTCCAGCGCCGTCTGCCACGAAATGCGCTCGAACTCGCCGGACGCGGTGCGCCGCAGCGGGTGGAGCACACGGTCCGGATCATTCTGGACGTGCACGAACTCGATGCCCTTCGGGCAGGAGAAGCCCTTCGTGATCGGGTGGTCCGAGTCCGGGCGCAGCTGCACGAGGCGGCCGTTCTCGACCGTCGCGATCATGCCGCAGGTCGGTTCGCAGATCCGGCAGTAAGTCGGATGCTCGCTCACGGGTTCACCTCCGGCAGCACATCGCGGACGATGGTGATCAGCGCCTGGCTGAGCAGCAACTGCACCTGCTCGCGGTTCAGCGTGTCGCCGCGCACCCACTCGCGCACTGCGGCCTTGACCAGGCCGCCGTATGCGCGAATGACCGCCCGGTGCTCCGCCACGTCTGCGGACAGCCCGACCGTCTGGAGCACCTTGCGCGCGGCGCGATCGTCGGCGGCGGCCAGGATGCGCTCGATCTCGGGATCGTCCCCGACGCCCTCGGCGCCGGTGACCGCGACAAACGTCTTGGCGTGCACGGAGACGACGTCGAGGAACCACTCGACGCTGCGCTGCACGCGCGTCTTGAGCGGGCCGGTCGCGACAGTCGCGTCGTCGAGGTCGGGCAGCAGCACGAGCGTGCGCACTACTTCGAGATAGAGGTCGCGCTTCGTCCCGAAGTAGTGGTTGAGCAGCCCGCGCGCCACGCCGGCCTCGCGCGCGATGTCAGTTGTCGAGACGGCCGCGTAGGGACGTTCGCCGAACAGCCGGACGGCGCATTCGAGGATCTGCTCGCGCCGCGCATCCGGCTCCAGCCGGCGCCAGCGCGGCAGCTCGGCGGGCGTGGCTATCGCCATGGCAGGAAGTCCGGCAGGTCGTCCGGCACGGACCGCGAGAAGCTCGGGTCACGCTTCTGCAGGAACGAGAGCACGCCCTCGACGGCGTCCGGATTGGTCGCGCAGCTGGCGATGAGTTGCGAGTCCAGCCGGAACGCGGCGTCCGGCGAGTCGTATCCGCTCATCCGGTACAGCGCTTTCCGGATCACGGCGACCGACACCGGTGCGGTGCGCGCGATCAGCTCACCGGCCAGCTCGTACGCCTTGGGAAGGACGTCGTCCTGGGCGTGCAGCGAGTGCACGAGGCCGGCGGCCTGCGCCTCGTCGGCCGGGACGATCCGGCCGGTGATCATCCAGTCGAGCGCGCGCGCCATACCGACCAGCCGCGGCAGGAACCACGTCGAGCCGCCCTCCGGGTAGATGCCGCGCCGGCTGAATACGAAGCCGAACCGCGCATCGCTAGCGGCCAGCCGGAAGTCGGCGGGCAGCAGCATCGTCGAGCCGACGCCGACGGCCGCGCCGCGCACCGCCGCGATGACCGGCTTGTCGAGCTCGAACAGCGGGCGGCACACGCGCGTGGCGGGCTCCACCCAGCCCTCGGCGTCGGGCGGCGCGAACCCGCCGCCGGACAGGTCGGCGCCGACGCAGAAGTCGGCGCCCGCGCCGGTGAGCACCACGGCCCGCACGGCGGGATCGGCGTTCGCACCGGCCAGCGCGTCGGCGATCTCGTCGGCCATCCGCAGCGTGTACCCGTTGCGGGCGGCGGGTCGGTTCAGCGTGATCGTCGCGATCTTGTCGGCGACGCCGTAGGTGATCTCGCCGTACTCCACCCGGCTCACCCTAGCCTTGTTGGCATCCCGTCAACAGATCTCTCCCGACCATGATCATGCAGAAACCCGGGCTATGGCAGAGGTTTCTGCATGATCATCGGGAGTGTTCACTTGGCGAGGAGCTTGCTGACCAGCCACTTGTCGCCGCCGCGGACGAGGTGGATCTCCAGCCGGTTGCGGTCGAGGCGTGGCGTACTCGACTGTGACGTGTGCACGGTCTGATCCAGGAACACCACCGCAACGGCCCGCGACGGACTCGCGGACGTCAGCCCGGAGCCCTCGATGCGCGCGGTCACGTGCGTCTTGAACTGTTCGAACGTCGACGTGAGCTTGGTGCTCGTGGCCAGGAACGACTTCCGGAAGCCTGGCGTCATCAGCGCCGCGACCTCTTTGAAGTGCGTGTCCAGGCTTCGGTAGTCGTACGAGCCGAAGTCGAGCGCAAAGGACTTGGCCGCCGCGACCGCGCTCGTGCGCGCGGCGCCTCCGTCGCGCTGCTGCTGCCAGGCGGCGCGCCAACCGTGCGACGTGTCGCGCTGGTGCTGCCAGGCCAGCAAGGCGACCACGAGCGCCGCCACCAGCACGGTGGTGACGGCGCCGAGTACCGCGGTGCCGATCACCCACCGCCGCGGCGTCGGTGCCGTCCCGACCGCCGCCGCGCGCCGCTCCTCCGCTTCGCGCAGCCGCGCCGCCTTCGCCTCCAGCCGCTCGGCCTTGCTCGGCTTCGCCTTCGGCGTGGGCTCGTCGGCCTCGGTCGGTGCGTCGGCGCGTTCTTCGATCTTCTCGGTCATGCGGATCCCATCCTTCGAATCGGTTACGAGCCGGTGCCGGCCAGCAGCAGTGCCTGCCAGGAGTTGCCGCCGAACAGCCGCGTCTGCCCGCCGTCGACGCCGAGCCGGTAGAGCTTGCCGTTGCTCGTCGAGACGTAGCCGGTCAGCGGGTCGTATGTCGCCACTTCGGCGCCGTGCCCCGTCGGCGTCGCCGCGGGACGCGGTGCGTTCGCGGCGCCGCGCACCAGATCGGGGCCGCAGCGCGCGGCGTAGATCCTGCTCCGGGTCCCCGAGAGCGGACTGGTCAGCGGGACGCCGGTATTGCACAGCGGCTGATCCTGATTGACGTTTGCAGCGCCGAGCAGCACGCCGCCGTGCACGACAGTCGGCGCCAACCGGCCGAAGGCCGGCACGGCCACGAGCAGCGAGCGCAGCCCTGGCACGCGGGCGACCTGGATCTGGCTGAGCGCCGCGAGGTTCGCGAGCAGTGCGCCGGCCGCCGAGCCGTTCTGCGCGATCACGGTGTCGATCAGCCGGGTCGTCGGCGCGGCCTCGTGCAGGAAGCGGTCGATCGTCGGCGTCTTCGCGGCGAGCGTGTTCGTCAGGGATCGCAGCGAGGCGCTGAACCGATCGAACGCCCCCGCGTGCGCGGCCGCGCCGTGCAGCAGGAGCGCCGAGTTGTGCAGCAGCCGCACCATGCTGTTCTGGGTGGACGAGAGCTCGTCCACGATCTCGGTGGTGTCGGTCAGGATCGAACGCAGTTGCGCACCGGTGCCCTGGAACGCCAGCGCACCCTCTCGTCCGATGATCCGCACGTCCGCCGGATTGATGCTGCTCATGAAGCGTTCGAGGTCGTAGAGGACGGTGGCGGTCTCCAGCGGGGTGGTGGTGCGCGTGTACGGGATGACGCTGCCGCCGTGCAGGTACATCGCGCTCGGCCGCGCCGGCGGCTCGAGATCGACGTACTGCTCCCCCACCGCGGACAGGTCGTAGACGTGCGCGATCGCGTTGTCGGGCACCTCGGTTCCGTCGTCCAGCGCGAGTTTGACTGTGACGCCGTCCGTGTGCAGGTCGACTGATGACACTCGTCCTACCTTGACGCCGCGATAGGCGACCTCCGCGCCGTCGAAGATGCCGCCGGCGTTGTGCAGCTCGACGGTCACGCTGAACGGCCGGTTGGTGATGTGCACGTGCATCAGGCCGAACACCGCGTAGCCGATCACCAGCACCGAGATCGCGCCGAACACGGCCAGCTGGGCGAGCACCATGTTGCGTCTCATCCGGGGCCGCTCCCCGAGATGAGCAGCTCGCGCACCGCGGTCTGTGGCTCGGCGCCGCGATGGATGATCCCGCCCGGCTGCGGACGGGCGGCCGGTGCCTCCAGCAGGAACTGGATGGTCGCCGACAGGTTCAGGTAGTCGCCGGGCGCGGCGCGCCGGACCGCGTGGCCGAGCTTGATCAGCGAACGGAAGGTCGGCAGCAGCTCGGCCTGCCTGGCACGCAGCGCGTCCAGCGTCGGGCGCAGGTTGTCGAAGTCGGCGAGCAGGGCGCGCTGGCTGCGCCGCAGCAGTCCGTCCACCGTGTTGCCGAGTGCGGCCACCCGGTCGAGCAGCCCGCGGACGTGCGTGGTGTCGTCGGCGAGCGTGTGCAGCGTGTCGGGGAACAGCTCCAACGCCTGCCCGACGAGCGGCGTGCCGCGGCGCAGGATCTGCGCCAGCCGGGCCAGCCCGTCCAGCGCCCCGTCGATGTCGGCCCGGTGCGCGTCGAGGTTGGCGATCACGGTGTGCAGCTTGACGAGGACGTCCTGCGCGTCCCCGGTGCGGCCCTTGAACGCTGCGTCGAGCTCGCTCGCGATGATCTGCAACTTGCCCAGCCCGCCGCCGTTCAACAGCGTGGACAACGCGGCGAACGTGTCCTCGATGCCGGGCGCGTTGCTGGTGTCGCGCAGCGGCACCATGGCCCCGTCGGTGAGCGCTCCGTGCGCGAGTGAGCCGCGGGCCGTGATCGACACGAACTGCTCGCCGAGCGGCGTCGTGAACCGGATCTGGAAGCGCGCGTCCGTGCCGAGCCGGAACGCCCTCTCGATCGTCATGCCGACCGACGCCCGGTAGTTCGCCGTGGTGATCGACGTGACCTCCCCGACGACGACGCCACCGAGCTTCACCTTCGCGCCGAGCGTGAGGTTCGCGACGTCGCCGAACCGGGCGGTGACGTGGTAGGTCGGCCCGTGCGTACCAGCCGGCGCGGGCAGCTTCTCCAACCCGAAGCTGCAACCGGTGAGCATCGCGCTCGCCACCAGTGCGAGCAGCCGCTTCATCGCGTCCCCAGGTAGTGCGTGAGGTCGAGATCGGGCGTCTTCGGGCTGCCCGGCGCTCCGACGCGGTTCTGCAGCAGCCCGATCTGCGCACCGCAACCGGTGTGCGTCGCGGTCGCGTTCGCCAGGCCGAGGTCGTGCAGGACGATCGGCAGCAGGTTGTCGGGCACCGTCCCGCAGTAGGCCTTGACGAGCGCCGCGGCATCGGAGGTCGGGTCGATGCGCGCCCACACCGCGTTGCAGGTGTTCGGTGCGCCGGTCGCGGACAGACACGGTGCGTTCGGGTCGATCGCGCGGTTGAAGTTCTGGAAGCCGAGCGGTGCGATGTCGAACGTCTCGATCAGCGCCTTCTGTTCGGCCAGCACCGCGGCGAGCGTCGTGTCGAGGTTGTGCACGGACGCACCGATGTGTTTCCGGTTCGCGCGGAGGAACTGTGCGACCTGGAGCAGCCCTTGCTGCATGTTCGACACGGCGGCCGCGAGCGTCTCACGCTCGTCGGCGAGTTGCCCCGTCGCCGTGGTCAGGTCGTCGTACAGGGAGTTGATTGTCGTATTGCGGGCGGCCAGCTTGCCGGTGAGTTCGTCCAGTCCGCCGATGAGCCGGCGCAGTTCGCCCGGGTGCGCCGTGAGCGCGGGCAGCGCGGCCGCGATCTGCTCGATGGTGGCATGCAGGTCGCGGCCGTTGCCGTCGGCAAGCTGCGCGAAGGCGTGCAGCAGCCGGGAAAGATCGCCGTGCGCGTTCGCGCCACCTGGGCCGAGCAACTTCGACAGGTTGTCGACGCTGGCATAGATCGAGTCGAGCTCGAGCGGCACGACAGTTCGTGCGCGGCTGATGACCGAATCGGGCCGCATGACCGCGCCCTTCGTGTACGGCGGGGTGAGCTGGACGAACCGGTCGCTCACCGGATTCGGCGCCATCAGCACGGCCCGCGCGCTGGCCGGGATCTGCACGTTCGCAGGCAGCGACATGACGACCTCGACGAAGCGCGACCTGGGCGTGATCGAGACGACGGTGCCGGTCGGCACGCCGAGCACGTCCACCCGGTTGCCGGGGTAGAGGCCGGGCGTCGCGCTGAACCGTGCGGTGATCCGGTAGGTGTCGTGCCGGAAGAACACGTAGTAGCCCGTTACGCCGGACGCCACCGCGAGCACTGTTGCCGCGGCGATCGCAATGTGCCGGGGCCGCCTCACGGGCTGCACGGCTTCTTCTGCGCAGCCGGATGCGCTCCGCACCCGACGGTCTGGTTGTTGGGAATGACGCCGGACGGGGTGAGCAGGTCGAGCCACGGCCCGGCGCCGGTGACGTTGGTGATGTTCTCGCCGAACTGCCCGAGGTAGACGATCGAGTCCTGGAGGTGCCGCTTCTCTTTCGCCAGCAACGCGGTGACCGAGTCGAGGCCGGTCAGTAGCGTGTCGAGCTGCGCGCCGTTGCGCTGCATGAGCGTGCGCAGCTGCGCGCCGAGGCGCGCCGTGTCGCGCAACAGCCGGGCGACGAGCGCGTGCCGCCGCTCGACGAGTTTCAGGAACTGGTCGCCGTCGACGAGCAGCCCGACGAGCGCGCCGGAGTTCCGGTTGAGCGTGTGCACGATCGAGTCGGCGGCTTGCAGGATGTCGCGCACCTGCTGCTGCTTGCGCGCGAGCGTGCTGGACACGTCGGCGAGGCCGTGCAGCGCGGCCTTCGCGTCCTGCGGCGCGATGCCGGCGACTGTTGCCGCCAGCGCGCGCAGCGAGTGTTGCAGCTTGGGCAGGTCGGTCCTGTTCGAGAACTCGCCGAACTGGTTCAGCGCGCCGAGCAGCGTGTACGGCACGACGGTGCGCGAGACCGGGATCGTGTCGCCCGGCGCGAGCTCGCCCGGGCCGGCGGACTCGACCTGCATGAACAGGTTTCCGAGCACCGTCGCGACCTCGATGCTGGCCCGGCTCGTCCCGCCGAGCGCGACGTCGGACTTGACGCTGAAGGCCACGTGGACGCGGTCGCCCTGCACCTGCACCGACTTCACCGAGCCGACGCTGATGCCCTCCACCCGCACGTCGTCGCCGGTGTGCAGCCCGTCCGCGTCGTTGAAGTCCGCGTAGTAGGTGTGCGTCGGGTTGACGAACGGCAGCTTGCCGAGATTCATCGACAGCAGCACCAGCGCGGCGGCCAGGATCGTCCCGCAGATCGCTACCGAGACCTGGTTGCGCTCCTTCATCGGCTTCATGAGCAGACCCCGGTGTGCTGTGCGGTGCCGCCGATCCGGCCGTTGGGCAGTTGCAGCGGCACCCTGCGCCGTTGGTCGCCCAGCGCCGGCACGCCGGGCAGCGACGGCAACCCGAGCAGCTGGGTGAGCGAGCCGATCGCCTGGTTGAGGGTGACGTTCACCGAGCCGTAGGTCTTGACGAACGCGTTGCACGCGTAGACGTTGATCCAGTTGCCGTTCTGCGAGATGCGGGCGAAGGTCTGGAACGCGGACGCGAACCCGGAGACCAGGCTCGCGACGGTCGGCGCGTTGCCGGCGAGCAGCTTCGTCAGGGACGCGGCGTCGGCGATGTCGGCGGGCAGGCTGTGGACCTCCGACCTCGCGAACAGCCGGCCGACCGAGCCGATCAGGCGATCGACCCCGGCGAGCGAGCCGACTATCGCTGGGCCTTCGCGGTGCAGCTCGGCGGCGAGGTTGTGCAGGCTCGTCACGACGTCGGCGAGCTGCGAGTCGTGCCTGGCCACCGCGGTCAGCAGTCTGTCGAGGCTGTCGACGACGGTGGTGAACGTCTGGTCGCGGCCGGCGAGGTTGCCGGTGAGGTCGGCGGTTTTGGTGATCAGGTCCTCGATCCGCGCCGTCTGCCCCTGGAGGACGTCGATGATGTCCTGCGAGAGCTCGTTCACCTGCTGCGGAGTCAGCGCCTGGAACAGCGGCCGGAAGCCGTTGAACAGGTCCGTCAGCGACAGCGCCGGCGCGGTGCGCCGCTGCGGGATCGTGCCGCCGGCCGGCAGCGGCGTCCCACCTGGCGCCCGTTGCGTCAGTGCGAGGTAGCGCTGGCCGAGCAGGTTGGCGTAGCGCACCACCGCCCAGGTGTGGCTGGTGATCGTCTGGTTGCGGTTGGCGGTGAACGCCACCTCGGCGTGCTCCGCGTCGACGAGGTCGATGCCGGAGACCTTGCCGACGGCCACGCCGGCGACCTTCACCGGGTTGCCGACCCGCAGCCCGGACACGCCGTCCGGGCCGCCGAAGATCGCGTGGTAACCGTCGGTCGTGCCGGTGTGCGGGCCGGTCAGCGTCGTCAGCTCCATCGCGGCGAGGAAGCCGGCGACGGCCAGGAACGCGCCCAGCCGGATGAGTGCCTTGACGTTCACCGCGCAACCTGGACCAACGTCGGGACGCCACGTAGCAGTGGCCCGAGCAGCACGTCCACCGCGCCGGACGACAGCTGGTTCTCCGGCGTGCGGGTGATCGTGCTGGCCGCGGCGCGGACGGCGCGCGATTCACGTTTGCTTCCGACGGACGACGTCGTCCCGCCGTAGTTGGCACCGGTCGTGAGAACGCGGGAGGCGCAGTTCGGCCCGGCGGCGCCGGCGTAGCGAGGGCAGTCCGCGCGGGTGTACTCGGGCGGGTTCACGATCGCGTGGAAGACGTTGCCGCGCTGGCCGGCCGTCGCGTTGAGCAACTGGGTGAAGTCGGCGGCGGTGAGCAGGATGTTCGCGCGCAGGTACGGACCCTTCGCGAGCGTGCGGTTGAACGTGTCGGCGAAGGCCTTGAAGCCGCCGATCGTGTCGACGAGCGCGTTGGGGTGCGCGGCCAGCGCGGCGCTCACCGGCACCTCGTTCTGCAGCACGGTGACGATGTGGTCGACGGTGTCGGGTTTGAGCAGCAGTTGCGCGTTGCCGACGGCCTGCGGTGCGACGTCGAGCAGCGCCTGCACCGCTCGCTTGTCGGCGAGGATGCCCTTGGCGAGGACGAGCGTGTTCGCCAGCGAGGTCAGCAGGTCGGGGGCGTTGCGGGCGAGCTGCCGGGTGACGGTGGCCAGGCTGGTGATGATGTCGTCCAGCTGGGGCAGGTGTGGCGCGAGGCTGGCGAGGTAGTCGTCGGCCTTCGCGATCAGCCGGTTGACGTTGCGGCCCTGGCCCTGCAGCGCGGTGGCGAGCGCGGACAGTGCCGCGTCGAGTTGCGCCGGGTGCACCGAGGTCAGCAGGTCGTACGCGTTCGCGAGCGCGGTCTGCAGGCTCTCGGCGGTGGGGCTGAGATCGGCCGCGACGACGGCATCGTCGGACAGCCGCGCACCGTTGTCGCGGGCGGGCGGCAGCAGCTCGATCTTGGTGTTGCCGAACAGCGACGCGGGCACTGCGACCGCGGTGACGTTCGCCGGGATCTGGTCGGCCGCGTGCGGGTCGATCCTGAGCTTCGCGACGGCGCCGCCGGCGGCGTTGCCGGTCGATTCGGTGACCTCGCCGACGATCACGTTGCGGTAGGTGACGATGTCGCCGGGCTCGAGCGCGTCGCCGGCCTTGGCGAGCTCGGCCGACACGGTGATCTTGTCGCTGAACGCCCCGCGGAACGACGCCCAGATGACGACGACGCCGAGCACCAGCGCACCGGTGAGCGCGAGGCCCAGCACGATCTCGACCGCGCGCTTGTGGCTGCGCTCCATCAGCCGCCCCCGAGGCGCACGCCGTGCAGGCCCCAGAACAGCATCGTCATCAGCACGTCGCTGGCGGCGATGATCACCGTCGTGGCGCGGATCGCGCGCGCGGTGGCCCGTCCGACGCCGGCCGGCCCACCGGCCGCGTTGTATCCGTAGTACGTGTGGATGATCGTGATGAAGACGGTGAACACCATCACCTTCACCACCGAGTAGACGATGTCGATGTTGCGCAGGAACTGGTTGAAGTAGTGCTCGTACGTTCCAGCCGACTGCCCGAAGAAGATCGTGACCGTGTACTTCGTCGCGATGTACGAACCGAACAG
>DASQSE010000101.1:0-15489 GCA_035642535.1 Jatrophihabitans sp.
TTGCGATTCGAAGATCGCCGAGATCTCCGGCCTCGGGTCATCGCGCAACCTGCTGTACAGGTAGCCGTCGCGCCATTGGCCGGCGCGGAACTCGCAGGCGCGCACGACGCCGTCCAACCTGAAGCCGGCCTTCTCCAGCGACCGTTGCTCGGCGATGTTCTCCGGATGGGTGCCGGCCTGGATGCGCTGCACCGGGGTGTGCTCGAACAGGTAGTCGGTCAGCATCGCCTGCGCGCGCCAGCCGATACCCCGGCCGCGCCACTCGGGCAGCAGCGCGATGCCGATCTCCCAATACCGCGTCTTGCCGTCGAAGGAGCCGCTCCGCCAGCTGACGACGCCGGCGACGTCCGGGCCGACCGCCACCACCAGCCGGCCGTCATCCGGGCCGAGGTAGCCGTCGGTCGCGAACCGGCGGGCCGGCTCCTGTGCATCGCGGAAGCCGCCCCAGTCCAGCCCGACGAGGCCGGGCTCGGTGAGGAAGCGCCGGAACATTGCGAGATCGTCCTCGACGATCGGTCGCAGGACGATGCGTACGTCCGTCATTCCGAAATCGTGCCAGGCGCGCTTGTGCCCGCCGGATCGGTGTGCTGTTGATCGACCTAAGCTGGCTTCGTGACAGCGGCTCTCGCCGCACTGGTCGTGGTCGTGCTCGTCGGCGCGATCGACGTGTGGGTGTACCTCGACGCCAAACGATGCACCGATGAAGGTGCCCCCGTCGTGCTGCGCATCGGCGGGTTCGTCGTCAGCACGCCGGTTGCTTGGCTGCTCGGTTGCGTGCTCCTGTGGATCTTCTTCTTCCCGATGTACATGATCAGTCGCTCGCGTTAGGTCGCGAGCTGTTGCAAACAGTTGGCAATTAGAACATGCGTCTACTCGGCCGATACGCTAGATCAGTGAGGCGCGAGGCGGATCACACAGACGCGCACGATCACCCACATGTTCACGGCGACTCGGCGACAGTTTGGGGACGCGTCCGGCACGCCGTTTCGGCGGCGATCGGCGGGCACAGCCACGACGCTGCCGAGCAGCTCGATGACGCGCTCGAAGCCGACGCGGCTGGGCGACGCGCACTGCTGTTGAGCCTTGCCGGCCTCGGTGTCACGGCGTTGATCCAGGCGGTCGTAGTGGCGCTGTCGGGGTCGGTCGCCCTGCTCGGCGACACGCTGCACAACGTCGCCGACGCGTTGACCGCCGTGCCGTTGCTGGTCGCGTTCTCGCTCGCTCGCCGGCCGGCAACCAAGCGGTTGACCTATGGCTACGGACGGGCCGAGGACCTCGGCGGCCTGTTCGTCGTCGCGATGATCGCACTGTCCTCGGCGCTCGCCGCCTACGAGTCGATCCGGCGACTGATCCACCCGCAGCACGTCTCCCATCTGTGGGCGGTTGCCAGCGCCGCGGTGGTCGGGTTCCTCGGCAACGAGCTGGTGGCGCACTACCGCATCCGGATCGGTCGCCGGATCGGCTCGGCTGCGCTGGTCGCCGATGGATTGCACGCCCGCACCGACGGCTTCACCAGCCTTGCTGTACTGCTCGGTGCCGGCGGAGTCGCCCTCGGCTGGCGATGGGCCGACCCGGTCGTCGGCCTGGTGATCACCGTTGCGATCCTCGGCGTGCTTCGCTCTGCGATCCGCCAGGTCGGAGCGCGCCTCATGGACGCGGTCGATCCCGATCTGGTCGATCAGGCGACGGCCGCCGTGCGGTCAGTCGAAGGCGTACGGGACGTGCGCGAGCTCCGCATCCGATGGATCGGCCACACGCTGCGCGCCGAGGCGGATCTCACCGTCGACCCTACGATCAGCGTGGCCGCCGCCCACGACCTTGCCCACCACGCCGAAGCGCACCTGCTGACCTACGTCCCACGGCTCACCGCCGCGACCATCCACGTCAGCCCGGACGGAGCGCACACCCACCAACGGGCGCCCGGAGGGACGGCGGACTAGACCGGCTCGCGACTCGGGAGCTGTCCCTCCAGAACGGGTCGCATGAACGTCCGCTCGTAACGCAGCACACATCCGCTTTCGTCACGAATGCGGTCGGCGGCGATGAAGTCCGGATCGACTCCGAACAGGCGCCGGTAGTGCTCGTACTCCGCGAGCGACGGAAACGAGAACAACGCCAATGCTCGGTCGCTCGCGCCTTCGCTCGGCAGGAAGTAGCCGTGGTGGGTGCCGCCGTGCCGATCGACAAGCGCGATCCATGCCCGCCCAAAGCGCTCGAACGCGTCGAGCTGGGCCGAGTCGACCGTGTACTCCACGACGCACGTAATCACCGGCCGACACTAGTCCTCGCGGAAGCCGGCGCCATTGAACGCCGAAACGGACAGGTCGCACGACCTATGTGCGGCGGATGCGGCCGGCCGTAGCGTCAAATGCATGGTGGCTGTGCATGGCGAGGTCGATATCCACGCCAGCGCCGCAGAGGTTCTTGACGTGCTCGCTGATCTGCCCGCGTACCCGCGGTGGTCGTCGGTGCACAAACGCGTGAGCATCAACGACCTCGGCCGAGACGGGCGGGCGCACCGTGCGACGATGACTGTCACCGCGGCCGGACTGGCCGACGAGCAGATCCTCGACTACGCGTGGACGAAACGTGGCGTCAGCTGGTCATTGGTGAAGGCAGGGCAGCAACGCGATCAGCATGGCCAATACACCATCAACCAGCGGGACGGCGTCGCGCACGTGACCTACGACCTTGACATCCGCCCGGCGATTCCGCTGCCCGGAATCGTCGTGCGACAGGTCATGAAGAAGGCGGTCGCCGCGGCGACCGAGGGCCTGCGAGATCGCGTGGAGTCACTGACCGCAACCCAGCCGCGCTGACCGCATTCGCTCAGGGTCTCGCGCGGCAAATCGCGATCTTGGCACGCGACGTGGCCACCTACCGGAGCAGGTGGCCACGTAGCCGAGATCTCAACGGGTTGCCGACAGCCGCCGGGCCACGACAGGAATCACGATGGCGGCCGCGACCACGTGCGCGGTCATCAGCACGAGCCGGCTGGACGTCGCGGTGTCGGGCACGGTCAGATCGGGCACGAAGGACAGCACCGTCAGCGCTACCGTCGCACGCACCCAGGTGCGCGCCGGAGACTTGGCGAAGCGACGCACTCCGGCAAGAACCCCCGCGCCGGCGACCATGCACAGCAGTACCGCGACGGCACACCCGCCGGGCTTGAGATCGTCACCCTGGATGGCCACGTCGACGCCCGTTGCGCGGGCCAGCGCGACGAGTGCTTCGGTGGCGGCCGCGGCGGCAAACGTAGCGGCGCTAACGGCTTTCCAGACGCCGGCCGTCCGGACGGTGCGGGTGCGGGCCGGGCGCGTGGCGATTGCAGTCATGTCCTTCTCCTCGGGTTTCGGCGGCGGCCCTCGTGGCTGCCGTCCTGCCAAGGCGTCGAACGGCTCAGCATGGTTTCGACACCACTCCCGAAGAGATTTCCGAAACGCGATCCCGCACGGTCTGGTCGCAAGTCGTCAGTCAACGCCGGCCGACTTCTCGACCTTCTGCCAGCCGCTTCAGGTTGAGCAACTGCCGGCGCGCCATCACCAGGTCGCCGAGTGAGAGCAACGGTCCGAGTAAGCGATACCGAGCGAGGACGGCCTTGAAGAGCAGGCGCGTCCCGTTGTCAATCGGCACCAGAACGTAGGACACGACGGCGCCAATGATCCGGGCGGTGAGCTGCTGCGCCGATTCGACAGCCAGGATCTGTCCGAACCGGCGCCCACCTGCGGTGGTGAAGTGCTGCCCCGGCCGTGGCTTGGGAAGGTCGCGCAACTGTCGGGGAGAGCGACGGCCCAGATTGTCGATCCAGTCGTAGGAGTACGGAGCAAGTCGGATCTGGCAGACCCACGGCCAGACGTCGTCGGGTGCCGCTTCGACTGACGCCGCGCCACACTTGCAGGATCGGGGCAGGCACGATGTCATCGCAGGGGTAGTGCAGCGCCATCTCGTCGCGGCTCACGCCCCACCGATCGCCGATCACGTCGTCTCCTCACCGGTCGCCCGGGACGAACACCGCGTCCGACTCCGATGGTCGCACGCGCGCGGCGCGGTGGACTCGCGGCCGCGCGTGGTCAGCCGTGCAGTCGGAGCCCCTTGGTGATCTTGTCGACGTCGCGCCGCGGTCCGTGCAGCGCCAGCCCCGCGAGGTTGAGTTCGGTGCGTGGCACCTCCGCGACCGCGGCCCGGTTCGCGGAGTCGTGACCGGTCGCGAACAACTCGGTGGTGAAGATCGCCGGCATGACGTTGCGCGCGATCGCGCGGTCCAGGGTGCGGGCCAGTTGCTCGGCGTCTGCCTCGAAGACGAGCACCGGCTGGCCGAACATCGGCTGGTATTTCGTGCCGTCCGCGTCGGTGTAGTTCTCGCCGATCACCTCGGGTGCGCCGGCGGCCACGCCGCTCGTGAGGAACGCCGTCATGTTCAACTGCTGCCACATCGGCAGGTCGGCGCGCAGCACGACGGCGATCTTGGTTTCGAAGGAAGGTGCACTCTGGTCGGTCATGTCGTGAAAAGCTAGCCGCTTGCGCGTTCTGTCATGCCGTCTGCCGAACATAGTTCGGTAAGTCATGGTAGAACCGGGCCATGGATGAACTTGATTCGGCGCTGGTGGCCGCTCTACAGGCCGATGGTCGGCGCAGCAATCGCGAGCTCGCAGCGCAGCTGGGCGTGGCTCCGTCGACCACGCTCGAACGGGTCCGTATCCTGCGCGCGCGCGGCGTGCTCAGCGGCACGCACGCCACGGTCGAACCGGCCGCGATCGGCCGTCCCGTGCAGGCGCTGGTCACTGTCCGGCTTCGACCCCAGTCCCGGCAGGTGATCCATGGATTCCGCGACTTCGTCGCCGCGCTCCCCGAGACAATCCAACTGTTCGTCACTACCGGCCCGGAAGACGTCCTGGTCCACGTCGCCGTCCCGTCCACCGACTCGTTGCAGGATTTCGTCCTCGACGCGCTCACGAAACGCAAAGAGGTCGCCGGCGTGCGCACCGAGGTGATCTTCGATCATCGGCGCAATCACGTCCTCGCGCCCGCGACCGCCGCACGCTGACACCGGGCAATGCGCTGTGGCTCATCGGCTCGCCACGCGGCACGGGATATCGGTGTTCTCGTCCACGTAGTAACTCGCACACACCCGGTGGTAGCCGTCGGCGATCTCCAGCCGGGCCGCGATGCCGAGCTCACCGCGGACGAGGAGCACAGGCGAGAGCGGCTCCCGACGATCGATCTTGTCGAGGTCGCCGGCCACGTGCGGGTTGTCCTCCGGCAGCAGCGGCAGTTGCGCCGCGCGCAGGATGTCCTTGGCCTTGCGGTAGATGGTCGGCGCGCTGCGGAGCCGATCGACCAGCACGTCGGCGCGCTCTTGTTCGGTGAGTAGCGACAGATAGTCGGCCGCCGCCGGGAAGTCATGCTGCTCCGGCTCGGCCTTCCAATTCACCTTGTGCGTCACGGCGCGACTCCTTCTGGCTCCGCAAGACCGGCCGAGAGCTGACGGCGCAAGATCAGCTACGAGTTGGGCTCGACCACCTTGGTCACTACCCAGCGGTGCTTGCCGATCTGCCGGTCGCGGGTGAAGCCGAGTTGCTCATAGGTCGACAGCGCACCGTTGAAGAGGAAGCCCGCGGGCACCGAAGCGGAGTCCTCCGGGAACCCCTCGACCGTTCCGCCGCCGAGGCCGGCGATGAGCTCGAGCGCACCGGCGAGCGCGGTGCTCGCCACGCGCTGACGCCGGTGCCCCTTCCCGACGTAGCAGCATGCGATCCGCCAGTCCGGCAAGTTCGTGGTCCGGCTCTTCTCGTAGGCGGCGCGGCTCTTGATGCGCGGCAGCTCCTCAGGCGCGCCGAACTGACACCAGCCGAGGCAGTCGTCGCCATCGAAAACCAGCGCGGCGTGCGTGGTTCCGGCCCGAACGCGCTCAAATTTCCGTTCCCGGTTGAGGGCCGGCGTGGTTCCCTTTCCGACGCCTTCTTGGTGGAATCCCATGCACCAGCAGCCGCCGAAGACGCCGTTATTGCGATCCACCAAGGCGGCGAACGCTGGCCACGTCGACTCGTCAAGTGCCCGGACCGCGAACGTGGATTCGACCACGACGCTCAGCCTAATGCGCATTAGGATGCCGTCTGATCGACAGGTGCCTCTGACGTAAGGAGGGTCGGTCATGGCGTCCGACCTGGACCACGCGCGGGCTCGGTACCACGAGTCGGTGGTGGCGTTCATCGGAGGCGACCGAGACGCCCAGAAGGGGCTGTGGTCGATACGCGACGACGTGACGCTGGCAAATCCGCTCGGCCCCCCGGTGCAGGGTTTCGATCGGGTGTGCCAAGCCATCGATGCCGCGTCGACGCAGATCAGCGAAGGCGAGGACTACACCTTCGACTGCATCGCGATGGTCGAGACGGCGGATCTCGCGTACGAGGTCGGAATCGAGCGCAACCGAGTCAAGCTCGGGGATTCGCCGGAGAAGGTACCGGTGAGCTTGCGGGTGACGACGATCTTTCGACGCGAGGACGGTGATTGGAAGATCGTCCATCGTCATGCCGACCCGATCACCGAGAAACGGTTCGTCGATTCGGTCGCGCCGCAGCCGGGGGAGCGCAACGGCTAGGCGTGCCGTACGGTGCAACAGCCGGGACTCCCGCATCAGATCGACCGCGAAGGTGATGGCATGACGAGCCACCTGGCGACCGCACCGGTTGTCGACGACCCGACCCGCGACTACGGCGAGAAGGTCGCCGCCGTGGAGCCCGGCGGCGTCGAGTTCATCCCCCTTGACGAGCGACACGGGCGGCCCAGTCAGCTGCTCTGGACCTGGGCCTCGCCGAATCTCGAATTTGCCACCGTCTTCGTCGGCGTCATCGGTGTGCTGTTCTTCGGGCTGTCCTTCTGGATGGCGGCGCTCGCGATCATCATCGGCACCGCTGCCGGGTCCGTCACGCACGGCGTCCTCTCGACTTGGGGCCCGAAGGACGGGCTGCCGCAGATGATCCTCGGCCGGACCGCGTTCGGCTTCGTGGGCAACCTGCTACCGGCCGGTCTCATGTCCCTCACCGCGGGCATCGGCTGGTTCGCCGTGAACAGCGTCAGCGGCGCGCTAGCCCTCACGACCCTGACCGACATGCCGAAGGGCCTGTCCCTCGTGATCATCGTGGCGGTGCAGATCGCCGTCGCGTTCTTCGGGCACAACCTCGTGCACGTCTTCGAACGGCTGGCGTTCCCCTTCCTCACGGTCGTCTTTGTGATCGCCGCGATCGCCGTGCTCGGCAAGGCGCACCCGTCCGCGCCGGCCGGTGGTGGTCTGCCGACGATCGGCGCGTTCCTCATCGAGGTGGGTGCGGCGTTCGGCTACGCCGCGGGGTGGAACCCGTACGCCTCGGATTACACGCGCTACCTCAAGTCGGAGATCAGCAGCCGTGCCGTCGGGATCTACGCCGCGCTGGGCATCTTCCTCTCGTGCGCGTTCCTCGAGATCATCGGCGCCGCGTCGGTGACCGCAGTCGCGAAGCCGAGTGACAACCCGACGGCGGACTTCACCGGCATCATGCCGACCTGGATCGCTGATCTGACCCTGATCGCGATCGCCCTCGGAGCGGTCTCCGCGAACGTGCTGAACATCTACTCCGGAGCGATGTCCTTCATTGCAATGGGATTCAAGCTGCCGTTCGCGCTGCGCCGCGCAATCGTCGCGTTGGTGTTCGGCGCAGTCGGCCTGGCCGTCGCCTTCTCGGGCCTGCACGACGCCGGTGAGAAGTACGAGAACTTCCTGCTCGTGATTGCGTACTGGATCGCGCCGTGGCTCGGGGTGGTGTTCGTCGACCGATGGCTGCGCCGCGGTACGCCGATCCACCCGGTGATCGACGACTCGGAGTTGCGCGGCTCGAACGAACAGGTCGGCGCCATCGCGATGCTGCTCGGGATGGCGATCTCGATCTGGCTGTTCGCCAATCAACAGTTCTTGACGGGCTGGCTCGCGTCGAAGCACCCGGCGATCGGCGATATCGCCTTCGAGGTCGGCTTCGTGGTTTCGGCGCTGGTGTACTGGGCGCTGTGGAAGCTCGCCGCCAGCCGCCCGCCGCGCGAGTATCGGGTCACGCCGGCTCAGGAGCAGTCGACGGAGTCTGCCTCGGCGTAACGCCCCCGATGATCGGTCAGGTTGGTGCCGCGACGACGCGGCGCGCAGCAATGCGCCAGCCGTCCGGAGTGCGGACGACGCGGTCGATGTAGGCCACGCTGCCGGTCCGGCCGTCGCGCAGCACGCCGATCCCCTTCGACCGGACGGTGGCCGAATCGCCAATCGGTTCGTCGACGATCACATTGGTGACGTGGTGCCCGATCGGGTTGCGCTCGTAACCGACGAACGCGGCACTAACCTCGCGGAACTCGTCCACGCCGCGGATCTCGCCCTGGCCCAACGCGCTGACGTCGTAGACGGCGTCGGCGGTGAAAAGTTCGTCGAAACGGTCGAACTCGCGGCTGTCGACGAGATGTCCGTGGAGTGCGAGCAGTTGGTGAATGGCGAGCACGTCGCCCCAGTTTGTCAACATGTTGTCAACCGTAGTGCCTGCGAGGATGCTGCGCATGCGCAAGCAGAGCGAGCAGGTGTACGCCTTGATGGCCGAGGTCGCGGCGCTACACCGCGCGCTGCACGACGTCGGCGAGGCGGTTGCAGCCGCGGCGAGACTCACGCACGCCCGGCTGAGCTGCCTGCGCGAGGTCGCTGACGAGCCACGGCCGGTCGCCGCGGTTGCCGCCCGTCAGCAAGTCGCCCGGCAGGGCGTGCAGCGGACCGCGGACGGGCTCGTCGCCGACGGATTCGCCACCTGGGTCGACAACCCTCGGCACCGCCGCGCCAAGATGCTCACGCCTACCTCCGCGGGACGCCGAGCCCTCGCCGCTGCGGCCGAGGCCCATGCCGCATGGGTCGCCCGGGCGGGAGCGCGGCTACCGAACGATCTTGCAGATCTGACCGGCCGGCTCCGAGCCGTCCGCAATATCGTCGCCGAGCACGACACGTAGCCACCGCGCACGGTTTGTACGCAGTGATCCGCCCACGTACCTAGTTGCTCCCTCATACACTTGACCGGCAGTATCTTCCGTCGCAGACTACTTGTAGCAGCAGCGACCGCACGGATGCGGCAGCCGGGCCGACATGGCGCGACAAGGTCTTGAGGGTCTTGTCCGCCTGCGCCGACGGCACTCTCACCTTGATCAGCATGCTGCCTACGGGTGGACACCCGCTTCTGGTCAGCGGAGGGAATATCGGAGGCGCCGAAGATGGGGAAGCACTCGCGACCGCTTCCGGAGCGGACGGGAACTCGCTGGTTTGCGGGCGTGGGCGGCGTCCTGGTCGCCGTCATCGCGATCGTCGCTTGGCGCGCCGACGCGCAGCACGGCGGTCCGATCGCGACGACGCCCGCTCAAACATCGAATGCCGCAAAGCCCTGTGGGCAGGTGATCCGAGCAGTCACGGCGGCCTCGTTCGCGCCGGTGCTGAACCAGATCGCGCACAAACTCGGCACCGGCGCCGACTGCATCGATGTCGAGACAACGGTCGCCGACGGAAGACAGGCCGCCGCCGCCGCCCACGGCACCGACGCCGATGTGTGGATTCCGGACGCCAGGCGCACTGACGACCGCGGTGATCGACACGTCCGGCCCATTGATCTCAGCGCTCGACCTGATGAAGGCGTGGCAGCTCGCCACGACGGTCGCTGACCCCCTGGCGCTGCCGAAGCAGCCGGGACAGGTCGCGATCGTGCCGGAATACGTCCTGTTGGACTCGGGGCACGCGGACGATTACGCGGTTGTCGCACCAAGCGATGCGACGGCCCTGCTGCGCTACACCTGGTATCCGACAGCGGCGGCAGCGTCCGACCCACCCAAGCTGAGTGCGCTTGCCCGACTGAAGGCAGCGTTGACCGGACAGGACGGGCTGGCCGCGATAGCTGCGCACAACCTGCGCGCCGGTAGCTGGCCCGCGGCAGCGCCGGAAGCGGCAACGCCGACCCAGCTGCCGGCACCGCGCGCGCCGGCGATGGACGTCATCATCGAGCACGTCATGTGGCACGTCCTCACTACTTGGCAGCCGGCACAGCGGGTGGCCAACATGCTGATCGCGGTCGACGTCTCCGGCTCAATGGCAGCTGTCCCGCGTGGCTCCGACAGTTCAGTGATCGGCCCCGTCCGGCAAGGCGTTGATCAAGTCACCAGACTGCTGCCGCAGGACTCACGTCTCGGCCTGTGGCGCTTCGGATCCCAACTCGCACCGCCGCACGACCATCAACAACTGGTGCCTATCGCGGCGCTCGACACCGCGCAGCGGCACAAACTCGACGCCGCCACGGCCCGGCTCGCAGCCAAGCAAACGGGTACCGGTCTGTACGACACCGTCCTCGGCGGCTACCGATACCTACAGCGACACTTCCGGGCCGGGGTGCCCAACGAATTGATCGTCTTCACCGACGGCGTCAATCAGGACGACGCAAACTCGATCAGCCTCGCCCACCTGCGCGCGGCGCTGGCCGCCACCAACCCGCACAACAAGGTCCAGCTCGCGATCTTCGCGTTCGGGAATCGGCTTCCCACGACACGCCTCACCGATGCACTCGCGCCGGTTGCCGGTCAGGTCGATCCACTGACCGGCGCCGACGAAGTCGTCGGGGCATTCGTGCACGCCGTGTCCGGCGGCCTGACGCACTGAGCACTCGAGCCGCCAACCGAGACGGTCACGGCCAGTCCCGGTGTCAGCTGCGCAGCGGTGCGTTGGCGAGCGCGACCACGCTGTCGCCCGCGCCGTAGTACATCCACCACTGGTCGTTGTAGAAGATGATGTTGTTCATGAACACCGTATGCGGTGTGAACCCGTAGATCTCGTACGGCGCCTCGGGCTGCAGCACGGCCTGCTGGAGCTGCGCTGCCGGTGCGTTCAGGTTGTCGCGGTCGAACTCGATCTCGCTGATCGCATAGAACCAGCGGCCCTGGCCCATCAGGTTCCCGGCAACGAACAGCACGATGTTGTCGCTGACCGGCCCGTTCTTCGTGGCGCGATAGTTGGTGACGGCGACGCAGAGCTCGTACGGCTTGTAGCTGTCCGGGAAGCCGGTGTTGACCGCGCTGTCGGTGCTCCAGTGGGTCAGGTCGGTGGACTTGGCCAGGAACTCCTTGCCGTTCTCGCCGTAGTACATGTAGTAGGAACCGCGAATCTTCACCGGTTGCCCCTGCGGGTCGGCGATCACGGCGGCGTTCTTGGTGTCGGGGATGATCCGCCCGAGTTGCTGCCAGTGCAGCGCGTCCGTCGAGACCGCCTCGTTGAGCCCGACAGTGCTGCCGTCGTAGCCGGTGAAGAACGCGTAGTAGCGGCCGTTGAGGTAGTACATCCGGGGGTCCTCGACGCCGTGGGTCTCGGTCGGCAGGTCGCGGGTGATCACCGGATTGTTCGCCGCTTCGGTGAAGTGATGGCCGTCGGTACTGGTGGCCGCGCCGATCGCGGAGAAGTTACCCGAGGCCGCGCCGCGGTAGAGCATGTGGAACACGCCGTCCACCACGACGACCGACGGGTTGAACGCCTCGGGCCATTCCCAGTTGTTGGACGCGTTCGGGACCACCGGCGGGGTGAGGATCGGGTTGCCCGCGTACCGGGTGAACGGTCCGATCGCCCATCCTGGCAGCCCCGATGCATCCCGCGCGGCCAGCGGCGCCGCGCTCGACCGATGCCTGCCGGCCTGCATCGTCGCCCCGCCTACCGCGACGGCAGCCACGGTGATCGCAACCGCCACTGACGCCAGCCACGAACGTGCAGATCGCATGTCGACCCCACAATGAGCGCAGCACCGACCCGGGTGCTGTCGCAGGCCACGCCGCCGCAAGCGCAGCGGACAGCGTCGCATCTACCCATAAGCGGCATAACCGAAACATGCCGCGTATCGCTATCTCCCCACGGAGACAGCTGGAAACACGGTTGGCGCGGCTGGTCGATCCACGGCCACGGGCGCAGGCACTCGTCCGGGGGGCGTCGGTTCGGGAAAGTCGACCTGCTCGGCCGGCAGTGGGCGTCCGAACAGGTAGCCCTGGGCGCGCGGACAGTGGATCTCGCGTAGCAGTGTCGCCTGGTGGGGGGTCTCCACGCCTTCGGCGGTCGCAGTGAGGCGGAGTGCTCTCGCCATCGCGAGTATGGCGTGCACGAGTTCCTGGCCTTGCTCGGAGACGCCGAGGTTGGCGATGAACTGACGGTCGATCTTGAGGGTGTGCACGGGCAGCGACTGGAGTCGAGCCAGCGAGGACTGGCCGGTGCCGAAGTCGTCGATGGCGATTTGAACACCTAGTCGGGTGAGCTGCTCGAGCCTGTCCACGGCGTCAATGTTGAGTTGGGCGGCTGCCGACTCCGTGATCTCCAGGGTGAGGGTGTCCGGCCCGAGGGAGTCGATGCTCGCGCGTACGTCGTCGTCGAATCCAGGGCTGACCAATTGGCGGCTCGAGACGTTGACTGCGATGTTGAGCGGCGGCAGGTCGGGGTGTTGTGCGCGCCAACTGCGGATCTGCTGGGTGGCTTGCCGCAACACCCACGCGCCGATGGGGATGATCGTTCCGGTTTCCTCGGCGATCGGGATGAACTCTGCGGGCGAGACGATTTCACCGGATGCGCGGCGCCAGCGCAGGAGCGCCTCGAATCCGGTGTAGTTGCCCGTCGTCGTCTCGACGATCGGCTGGTAGAGCAGCAGCAGTTCCGCGTCGGCCACGACTCGGTACAGACCGGTTTCGAGGTCCATCCGGCGGCTGGTCGTCGCGCGCAGCGAAGCGTCGAACACCGAATGGCCACTGCCACCGGCCGCCTTCGCTCGGTACATGGCGGAATCGGCGTCCCGGAGCAGTGTTTGCGCGTCGCTCCCGCTGCTTGCCAGGGCGATCCCGATGCTGGCCCGGACGTGGATCTCCGATCCGTCCACGACGAACGGTTCACGCAGGCTCTGTTGCAGCCGGCGGGCGGCGCCGGCCGCCTCGTCGGCCGATCGGACCGCGGGCAGCAGCACAGCGAACTCGTCACCGCCGAAGCGGGCGATGAGGTCCGTCGGTCGCAGCGAGTGGTGCAGCCGGGTGGCGACCTGGGCCAGTAGGTTGTCGCCGCAGATGTGACCCATGCTGTCGTTGACGATCTTGAAGCGGTCGAGGTCGATGAACATCACTGCCGGTAGGCGTGGCGAATCATCGACGCCGGCAATTGCCAGCTCGAGGCGCTCGGTGAACAGCGTCCGGTTCGCCAGGTCGGTCAGCTGATCGCGCGAAGCCCGGTGCCGCAGTTGCTCTTCGGCATTGTGCCGGTCGGTCACGTCGTGCAGTTGCAGGATGAACGAGGACGGAGCGCCGGCCGGATCGCGCAGCGTTGTCGTCGAGACCTGCGTCCAGGCAATCTCGCCGTCGCCGCGCACGACACGTATCTCGGCTGTTTCGACGACTGATGTGTCGGACCGTAGCCGCTCGAATCGTCCGCGAGATCCCTGGCGGTCTTGTGGATGCACCCGGTCGAACATGCTCGTGCCGAGCAGCGCGTCGACCGGGGTGCGCAGTAGCTCGGCCAGGGCCGGGTTCGCCTCGGCCACCACACCGGTCAGGTCCAGCACCGCCATCCCGATCGGGGCGTGCACGAAGGCCGCCCGGAAGCGTTCCTCCGCGGCGTGCCGCGCCTGCTCAGCCTGCTTGCGCTCGGTGATGTCGCGAACCACCACGAGTGCCGCCGGCTTTCCGTCGAAGACGATGGGCGATCCGGCGGCCTCGATCTCGCACCGCGTGCCGTCGAGTCTGACGATGGTCTCGTCGACGTAGCCGAGTTGGCGCCGCTCGTGCGTCATCGACTCCAGCCGCTGCTTCGGCACGCTGCCCATGCTGGGCGCCATGTACTCGAGCGCCGGCTTGCTCGCCAACTGGGCGAGATCGCGTGCCCGATACAGCCGCAGGGCCCGGTCGTTGGCGAACACATGCCGCCCGTCGCGGATGACAACCATCGCATCCGGGGACGCGTGCACGAGCGCGACCAGGTCTGGATTTCGCGCTGCGAGCGACTCCGCGTCATCGGACGGCATACATACTGCAATCGGCACGAGCCGCCCCGACCGGTCAGGACTTACGTCCTCATCATCGGCAGCAACCGGCCCACGGGCGAGTGGTCAGGGCACCGGAAGCGGCGGTACCCGCGTCTGCTGGTGCGGCGCGTTGCACCAACCGGTGCAGCGCACGTGTCCTGCCACCGCTGCCGGGCTGTAGGCGACGACCTGCCCGGATTCGTCCGCGACGAGGAGGTATGGCCCGGCGAAGACGGGCTGGGCGAAGGCGCCGGCCGTCAGCGGCAAGGTGCCCAGGATTTCACCGGTCGCGGCGTTCAGCAGATACACGGCGGGTGACCCGTTGAGGCACGGGCGCAAAGTGGCCGCCGCGAGCACGCCGGTAGCGGCATCAAGGGCGGGCGTGCCGAGGACGCCGCAAGCCAATCCGGTGGCCCACCGGATCGCGCCGGTGCCTGGGTCCACCGCTCGGACCGATCCGTCGTAGGTCTGCCCGGCGATGGTCGTGGCGTTCCCTGCCAGGTACAGCTGGCCGGCCTGAGCATCCCAGACCGCTGACGCGAGGCACATGCCCTTCTTCCTATGGGCGCCTGCGCCGACCCGCATCGACCACACCGGGCCGCTGCCCAGACCAGTCCGGCGCAGCGCGTAGAAGCGGCCGTTCTTGTTGCATGCCCCGACGAGCGCGGTCGGCTCCCCGTTCACGGTGCCCATGAACAGCGTCGGCGAACTGCCGAAATCGAGGTCCGCCGCCTGCGCGAGCTTGAGCTGCCACGACGCACTGAGCGCGAGCGTGCGGGAGTTCAGCCGCAAGAACGAATACGCGTGGTAGAGCTGCGCTCCGGTGTACTCGGGATCCCCGGTGGTGGCGTATACCCAGCCGTTGGTCGCCGCCTCGCTGCTCCACACACTTGCGCCGACCTGACCAACCGGGTCGGTCCAGAAACTGTGCTGCAAGCTGCCCGTCTGCTGACTGAAGGCCTGCACCCCGCCGCGCACGAACGGCTCGTCGCAGCTTGACGAAATACCTTCGTAGACGAGCCCGTTGCGGACCGTCGGGGATGCGTAGTTGTAATAGGCACCGAGTACGGTCGCGCTCGCCCTGGGCCCGACCAGCGACTTCCAGTTCTCTGCGCCGGTGGCCGCGTCCAAGGCGTAGAGATAGCGCGCACCTGCGACGTAGACGATCGGGCTCCCCGTCGTGGGGTCAGCTGCCACGGTGGCGGTGCCGACGATCCCGCGGGCGTTCTTGCAGTTGCCGTTGTTGCCGACCTGCTGATAGTCCAGCGTCTTACTCCACAGCAGCCGCCCGGTCGACTCCTCCAGGGCATAGAACGCACCGGTTTGGGAGCCGATGAAGACCATCCCGTCCGCCACGATCGGGCTGGCGCTGAACCCACCCTGCGGCTGGCCGACCTCAGTGGCCGGCAGCTGCTGGAAGCTCCAC
>DASQSE010000102.1:0-7369 GCA_035642535.1 Jatrophihabitans sp.
CCAGTCAGCACCAGGGCATGACCTGGACTCCACAGGGCGGCTTCCAACGCCAAGCGGTTCCTGCCGCCACCGGCGCGGCAACCACCGCCGGCACGGCCGCACAGCAGCGTCAACCACAAACCGGCGGCCAGACCACGAGTACCAGCGCAACGACTTCGACGGGCGGGGCGCCAGGAACAACCCCGGGCGCAGGGACCGAGGCGACCGGGTTCACGGACGAGGGCTACGACGTCGGCATGGGACACGCCCACAGCGAGGCTGAGTTCGCGGACCAGATGCTCGTCGCCGTCAATCTGCAGGGCCGGCAGCGAGACCCCAACTACCGGCCGATCACCGCCTTCAGCCCAGCGGACCGCGAGCGTGTCCACACGCGCTGGGTCCAGCTGACCGCCGGGCACGAGCGCGAGGCGCAGGCTCGGCTACTGCAGCAGGCGCTGCGCGAGCACCAGCAACAGTTACGAGAAGCGCGGGCCGCGCAGCATGACGCGCCGGGCACGACGGCAGCCACGACGGCCGGCACCGCGGTGACCCGGCACGGCGCCGAAGACACCACGACCGCGACCGCGGTCGGCGTAGCCGCAGGCGCGCAACTAGCCGACGCACGACATGCAGCAGAACACAGCGTCAACGTCGAAACCGATTCCGCCGCCACGAACCGGACACCACACGGGCTGCCAGCCATTTCGACCGATCGGATCGACATGGACCAGTTGACGGCTCGGCTCTACGAGCGTCTGCGCAGCCGCCTGCGCACGGAACTCCTCATTGACCGTGAGCGGGCGGGTCTGCTCACCGATTTTCGGTAGGGAATCACGATGGCAGTACTCAACGACCAGACAATGCTCGGCCTCGCCAACCGATTCGCCGTGGAGATCGAGCCCGGCGGTTACAACCTCGGCAGCTGGAACAAGGCGGACGGCCTCGAGGTCAACTGGGACATGCCGGACTACCGCGCCGGCGATGCGGGCAATGCGCGCTGGTTCTTCCCCGCCAACACCAAGTACCAGTCGGTCAAGTTGGTGCGCGCGGTTTGCGATGACTCGACCATCGTCCAGCAGTGGCTCGCGGACAACTCGCACTCGTTTCCGAAGGCCCGGTGCGAGGTGACCATCAACCTGATGGACACCTCCGGCCAGACGGTGATCATCCATTGGACGCTGCACAACGCGCTGCCGAAGAAGTGGTCGATCAACTCGATGGACGCCGGTGCGAGCCAGATCTCGGTCGAGACGCTCGAGTTCGACCACGAAGGGTTCCTCGAAGACGGCACCCAGTGGTGATTTCGGCACATCCGATAGACCGACCGAGAAGGACGCCCCGATGCCGCTGAGCATGGCCTCGCTGCTGGGCCTGGTGAACCGGTTCCACGTGTCGGTCGACGGCGTGGACCTGGGCAACTGGGGCCGGTGCAAGGGCCTGGCGGTGGACTTCAAGCCGGAGCGCATCAAGGAGGGCGGGAACTACGACTATCAGCCGATCCTTGCCGGCCTCGTCGAATTCCCGAGCGTGACCCTCGAGCGGGCGATGCAGGCCGACGACTCGCGCAAGGTGCAGGCCTGGCTGAGCGAGCGCATGCAGAGTTGGGTGCACGGCCTCGACAGCGGCCACAGCCTGGTCGGCAAGGTCACGAACCTGGTCACCAGCGTCATCCCCGGAATGGGCAACGCCGAGGGCGGGACGGCCGAGATCACCCTGCTCGACACCACGCAGTCGACCCCGTTGATCACCTGGACGCTGCGCAACGTCTATCCGAGCAAGTGGACCGGCCCCTCACTGGACGCGATGACGGCCGGGATCGCGATGGAATCGCTCGAACTCGTCCACGAGGGATTCCTGTGAGCGCCGCGATGGAGAACGGAGCGATGCGATGAGCCTCAGCCTGTCCGGGGGCATCAGCGCCGGCGGCGTGGCCAACGCCGCGATCGGCGTCGGCATGGGTGTCGCCAGCCTGGCCACCGGGCGGGTGCCCGCGTCGATCCGTTGCCTCAACCCGTTCGGACTCGTGCTGTTCGACTTCAATCCGGAGAAGCTCGAGGTCAAGCGAACGGCCAACATCACCCACCAGCCAGCGGCGGGCGGCTCGGTCGGATCGCCAACCGGAGCTTCCGGGTCGATCGCACAGCAGGTCAAAGCGCCCACGATCACGATCAACAACATCATGTTCGAAGGCGCGCTCACCAAGGCCACCTGCGACACCCTGCTCAAGTGGATGAGCCCGCCGGATTCGGGCGGCGTGCCGACGAGCGTCGGCGACGCCATCGGCAGTGCAATGAACCAGTTGACCGCGGTGCCGCAGTCCAACCCGGCGCTCGTCACGTTCCAGTGGGGACCTCCGCTGATCGGCTTCATGTACGACGTGATGATCAGCAACTGCAGCATCAGCTACACCCGGTTCACCCCCACCGGCATCCCGATCCGCGCACTCGTCAGCCTGACGATGGAGCAGCAGCCGAACGCACTGTCCAACCTCCCCACGAACCCGACGTCGGGCGGCCGGCCCGGCCGGCGGACGCACGTGATCAAGGCGGGAGACACGCTGCACTCGATCGCCACCATGTACTACGGCCGGCCCGGCCTGTGGCGCCGGGTGGCCGAGGTCAACCGACTCGTGAACCCGGCCCAGCTGCGCCCCGGGCGAGTCGTCTACCTGCCCAACATGGATGAACTGACGGAGACCGCGCGATGACCGGCGCGCTGAGCGCCCTGACGGGCTCCAACACCGCGATCGTCATGCCGGCGGTCAAGGTGGACGGGAGCAACATCTCGAGCACGGTGGGCGGCAACCTGATCCGGGCCGTCGTCGACCTGCACCTGCACCTGCCCGACATGTTCGAGCTGACCTTCAACGACGTCCAAGGATCGATCGTCGAGCAGGCCACCATCGCGGTCGGCTCCACCGTCGAGCTCGAGGCCACGAAAGCCGGCGACTCGAGCAGCACAAGCCTCATCAAGGGCGAGGTCACGTCCATCGAGGCGATCTGTGCTTCCGGAATGGTGTTGAGCGTCGTACGCGGCTACGACCGCGCGCACCGACTGCAGCGCGCCAAGCGCACGAAGACGTACCTGAACATGACCGACGCGGACATCGCGCGGCAAGTGGCAGGCGACGCGGGGCTGGACATCGGGAGTATCGACAGCACCGCGACGACCCACGACCACATCTCGCAGGTGGCGCAGACCGACTGGGAGTTCCTCCAACAGCGCGCCCGCGAGATCGGCTACGAGACCGGCATGTCGCAGGGCAAGTTCTACTTCCGCAAGGCGTCCGGGCAGTCTTCGGGCGGTGGGCGGGGCGGCGCGCTCGGTGCCGTCGCGTCGGCAGCGGCGGGCGCGCTCGGCCTGGGCAGCGGCGACCTGACCTTCAAAGACAACCTGCTGAGCTTCCACCCCCGGGTATCCGGAGCGAACATCACGCCGCAGGTGCAGGTACGGGTCTGGGACCCGAAGACCGCCCGAGTGGTGGTCGGCAGTACGGACGCCGCGACCGGGACCGCCAGCCTCGACAACGAGGACCCGCAGGCGGTCGCGAATGCGTTCGCCGATGGCTTCAAGCCGTCGCCGCCGTCGCTGCCCGCACTGCCCCCGATTCCCGGCCTGCCGAAGCTCGACTTCGGCTCTGCGCCGAGTGATTCCGCCTATCAGGTCGTCGACCGGCCGGTGGCCATCGGTTCGGCGACCGACACTGCGGCGGACGAGATGGCTAAGGGGCTGGCCGATCACATCGCGAGCACGTTCGCCGAGGCGGAGGGTGAGGCGCGGGGCGACCCGTCGATCCTGGCCGGCTCGCAGGTGTCGATCAAGGGCGTGCCGAAGATGTTCGTCGGCAAGTGGACGGTCACCAACGCCAAGCACATCTTCGACCCGATGGAGAGCGGCTATCGCACCAGATTCGTCGCAAGCGGTCGCTCGGAGCGGTCGCTGCTCTCGTTGGCGTCCGGAGGCGAATCGCGCAGGGCGACGCAGCTGCCCGGTCTGGTGTGCGGCGTCGTCACGAACGTCGACGACCCGACCAAGAAGGGTCGGATCAAGGTGGCGCTGCCCTGGCTCTCACCCAGCTACGAGTCGGACTGGGCGCGCGTGGTCAACCTGGCGGCGGGCGCGCGGAGCGGCGCGATGTTCCTTCCCGAGGTCGGCGACGAGGTGCTCGTCGGGTTCGAGTTCGGGGACGCCCGGCGGCCGTACGTCCTCGGCGGGCTGATCAACGACAACGCCAAGTTCTCGACGATGGACAACGCGGTCAGCGGCGGCGCGGTCACCGGCCGCGGGTTCGCCACGCCGGCCGGCAACCAGCTGCTGTTCACCGACGAACTGCCACCCGGGCCGCCGGGACCGCCGCCGTCGAAGTCGTCCATCGCGCTCGGCACCGGCGACGGCAACCTCGGCATCGTCGTCGACCAGGTCGCCGGGACGGTGACGATCAGCTGCAAGCCGGCCCCGCCGAAGAGCCGATCGGCGAACGGCTCGCTCACCATCGACTGCTCCGGGCTCGGCCAGATCGAGATCAAGGGCGGCACCGGTGGCGTGAAGATCTCGAGCGACGGCCAGCTCGAGCTGTCGGGGCAGGCCGGCGTGAAAATCACCAGCACCGCCAACGTCCAGGTCCAAGGCGCGATGGTCCAACTGAACTGAGGACGGGTATGAGTCACGACTTCGTAGGCGCCGGTTGGGCGTTTCCGCTCGGCGTCGATTCGCGCGGAGGCATTGCGCTCGCGCGGCGCGACGACGAGCTCGAGCAGGCGATGCGGCTGATCCTCGCCACGTATCCCGGCGAGCGCCCGATGCGGCCGGCCTTCGGATCGCGCGTGCGCGACTTCGTCTTCCGCTCGGCGACGATCGACACCGCAGCCGAGCTCTCGCACGAGGTGCAGACCGCGCTGCTGCGCTGGGAACCGCGCGTCGACATCGAATACGTCAACGTGACGATCGACGAGGCGGAGCGCAACAAGTTCTACATCGACATCAGCTACCGCGTGAAGGGCACCAACGACAAGCGCAACCTCGTCTTCCCCTTCTACGCGATCCCCGACGACGGGAGCGATTACTGATGACGCTGCCTGTGCCCAACCTCGACGACCGTCGCTTCCAGGATCTGGTCGACGACGCGAAGCGGCTGGTGATGCGCCGCTGCCCGGAATGGACCGACCACAACGTCTCCGACCCGGGCGTGACGCTGATCGAAACGTTCGCGTTCATGACCGACCAGTTGCTATTCCGCCTCAACCAGGTCCCGGATCGCCTGTACGTCAAGTTCCTCGAGATGATCGGCCTGCGGCTCCTGCCGGCAACCCCGGCGAAGGCACCCGTGACGTTCTGGCTCTCCGCGCCGGCGGTCACGAGCGTCGGCATTCCGACCCGAACCACCGTCGCCACGCCGCGCAGCGACTTCGACGAGTCGATCGTGTTCAGCACCCGCGACAACCTGCAGATCATCCCGTGCACGTTGCAGGACGTCGCCACGCTCGGCGTCGGCGACGAGACGAGTCCGCAGCTGCGCACCGAGGCGCTCAAGATGGCGAGCCCGTTCGCGGCATTCTCCGACGTGCCGGCCGTCGGCGAGACGATGCTCATCGGGCTGAACGAGCCGGTCCCGCGCTGCGTCGTACGCATCGAGGTCGAGGCGCAGGTCGAGGGCGTCGGCGTCCACCCCGATCATCCGCCGCTCGTGTGGGAGGCATGGACCGGCAGCGAGTGGACGCGCTGCCGGGTCAGCTCCGATTCCACGCTCGCGCTGAACACCTCCGGCCGGGTGATCGTGCACGTGCCCAATGATCATGAAGCATCGATCGTCGACGGCGTGCGGGCCGGCTGGCTCCGGGCCCGCGTCATCGAGGTACCGGACGACTTCCCGAAGTACAGCGCCTCCCCCGTACTGCGCAGCCTCGCGGCGTGCACGGTCGGCGGCACGGTCGACGCGATCCACGCCGAGATCATCGAAGCCGAGTTGCTCGGTGAGTCCGACGGCGTGCCTGGTCAGGAGTTCTCCATCGAACGCAGCCCGATCCTGGCCGGCGCCGGCGAGCCGGTGCTCGAGACCATGTCCGACGACGGCTGGGTGCAGTGGGAGCCGGTCGAGCACTTCGCCGACTCCGGCACGGAGGATCGGCACTTCATCCTCGACGCAGTCGGCGGGACGGTGCGCTTCGGCCCGGCGATCCGCGAAGCGGACGGCAGGCTGCGCCAGCACGGCGCCATCCCACCGCGCGGCACGGGCATCCGGCTGCGTGGGCACGCGATCGGCGGCGGGCGGCGCGGCAACGTCTCGAAGGGCGCGATCAGCACCCTCAAGTCGTCCATCCCGTTCGTCGCGAACGTGGAGAACCTTGGATCCGCGCAGGGCGGCGTCGACGGCGAGACGGTCGAGCAGGCCAAGGCGCGCGGACCGATCCTGCTGCGCACCCGCAGCCGGGCGGTGACGGCCGAGGACTACGAGGCGATCGCGCTCGAGGCAGCGCCTGAGCTCGCGCGCGTCGAATGTGTCACCGCCGGCGAGGACGACGTCGCCGCCGGGTCACTGCGTGTGCTCGTCGTCCCGGCAGCGCCGCAGCCGGACGGTCGGATCGAGTTCCCGGAACTCGTGCCGTCGGAGGACACGCTGCAGCGCATCTCGGAGCGGCTGGACGAGGTACGGCTCATCGGCACTCGCGTCTCGGTCGAGCCACCGTCCTATCGCGGGGTCACGGTCGTGGCGCGCGTCGTCGCCCGGCCCAAGGCCGACGTCGAACGCATCCAACGGGAGGCCCTCGACGCGCTGTACGGCTACCTGAATCCGATCAGCGGCGGCCCGGACGGCAACGGCTGGCCGTTCGGCCGCCCGGTGCAGTCCGGCGAGGTCTACGGGCTGCTGCAGCGCATCCGCGGGGTGGACATGGTCGAGGACGCACGGCTGTTCGGCGCGAATCCGGTCACCGGCGAACGAGGCAAGGAGACGCGCAAGCTCGAATTGGATCCGTACAGCCTGGTGTTCTCGTACGAACACCAGGTACGGGTGGAGCAGCACTGATGCGCGGCGCGATCCTCGACCTGCCGAGCGCCGTGCCGTTCGGGCCGATGCTGCCGGCGATCTACCAAGAGGACGAGTTCAGCATGCGGTTCGTCGCGGGCTTCGACGACGTGCTCGCGCCGATCCTCACCACGCTCGACTGCCTCATCGACTACTTCGACCCCGCGTTGACCTCCACCGACTTTCTCGAGTGGCTGGCGGGCTGGGTCGGCATCGAGATCGACGAGAGCTGGGCGACCGAACGACGGCGCGTCGCCGTCGCCACAGCCGTCGAGATGTATCGGATGCGCGGCACGATCAGCGGGCTCCGCGCGAACCTCGAGGTGCTCAGCGGAGGAAAAGTGGAAATCACCGATAGCGGGGGCGTCG
>DASQSE010000103.1:0-36029 GCA_035642535.1 Jatrophihabitans sp.
GACGCGGCCACTCCGGCGCCGGCCGCGGCCGCGTTCGTGGGCGTCGTGCCGCCCGGCCCGGACCTGCGAGCGATCGCCGTCGACGGCGCCGGCCGGCCCGGCCCGGACGTCGGCGGCCGCCCGACGCGAGTGGGTCAGGTGCTGCGGGTCGGCACCGCGAGCGGCACCCAGCGCTTCTACGCGGTGCTGGCCGACGGGCTCGCACCGGTCACCGAGCCGGCCGCGGATCTCATCCTCGGCGACCCGGCCAACCGCGCGGCTTATCCGAGCGCCCCGGCGCCGGTGAACACATCGCCGTCCGCGGTGGCGCACGCCGATCGCTCCGCGCGCGATGCGGCCCCGGGCTACCCGGATCGGCTGCCGGTACTGCTCGATTTGGCCGGCGGCGCCGTATGCGCCGCCGGCGCCGGGCTCAGTGCGGCATCGCTGTCCGTCGTCGCCGCCGGGCTGCCGCTGCCCGCGGGTGCGGGCGCGCCGACGGCGACCGCCCAGACCGATCCACGCCTTGCCGATCGCGTGTACGTGCCGCCGGGGACCGGCGCCCTCGTCGCCACCACGCAGTCGCCCGGCGCTCCGCCCGGCCCCGTCTACCTGGTCACCGACGCCGGCCTGAAGTTCCCGGTCATCGGTGCGGACGCGGTGCGCGCGCTCGGCTACGGCGCGGTGCGCGCGATGCCGGTGGCGGCTCCCGTGCTCGCCTTGCTGCCGAGCGGCGTGCCGCTCGACCCGTCTGCCGCCCAACAGGTCGTCGGAGCGGGCCGATGATCCTGGTCGGCGTCATCGAGGATCATCCGCTGTACCGCTCCGCCGTCGCCCGGGTGCTCGACGAGGCGCCGGACGTCGAGGTGGGTGAGCTCGCCGAGTCGGTGGCCAAGTTCGCGGCGGCGCGCCAGCCACCGGGAGTCGTCATCGTCGATCTGACGCTACCCGGCGCCAGTGGAGCTGCAGCGGTGCTTCAGGTGGTCGGGATGGGGCACACCGTGCTCGTCGTCTCCGCGCTCGCCGGCCAGGACGAGGTGCTCGGCGCGATCGCGGCGGGCGCCCGCGGTTACCTGACCAAGGACGCGGAGGGGACGGAGATCCTGCGCGCCGTCCGCGCGGTCGCCGCGGGCAACAGCTATGTGTCGCCGACGCTCGCCGGCTACCTGCTCAACTCGTCCTGGGATCGGCGGGTCGGCCCGAAGATCGCGCTCTCGTCGCGGGAGCGGCAGGTGCTGTCGCTGCTCGCGGCCGGCGAGCGCGATCAGGACATCGCGGACGCGCTGTCGATCAGCGTGCGCACCGTCCGCTCGCATCTGGACCGGATCCGCGACAAGACCGGCCGGCGCCGGCGCCCGGAGCTGACCCGGCTGGCGATCGAGGAGGGCGTCGTCGGCGAGCGGCCGGGCGGCTGACGGCCCCGTACCCTTGGTCGCGTGTTCGCAACTCTCTCCGACCGCCTCGAGAAGATCTTCACCGGCCTGCGCGGCAAGGGCCGGCTTTCCGAGGCCGACATCGACGCCACAGCGCGCGAGATCCGCATCGCGCTGCTCGAGGCCGACGTCGCCCTGCCGGTGGTGCGGCACTTCATCTCGCAGATCAAGGAGCGGGCGCGCACCGAGGACGTCTCCAAGGCACTCAATCCCGCGCAGCAGGTAATCAAGATCGTCAACGAGGAGCTCGTCGCGATCCTCGGCGGCGAGACCCGGCGCCTGCAGTTCGCCAAACAGCCGCCCACCGTGATCATGCTCGCCGGGCTCCAGGGCTCCGGAAAGACGACGCTCGCGGGCAAGCTGGCCCGCTGGCTGCGCGAGCAGGGACACACGCCGCTGCTCGTCGCGGCCGACCTGCAGCGGCCGAACGCGGTGAATCAGTTGCAGGTCGTGGGCGAGCGCGCCGGCGTCGCGGTCTACGCCCCGCAGCCGGGCAACGGCGTCGGTGACCCGGTGCAGGTCGCCCGCGATTCGATCGACTTCGCCCGCCGCGCGCAACACGACATGGTCGTCGTCGACACCGCCGGCCGACTCGGTATCGACACCGAGATGATGCAGCAGGCCGCCGACATCCGCAGCGCCGTCGAACCGCAGGAAGTGCTGTTCGTCGTCGACGCGATGGTGGGGCAGGACGCGGTCAACACCGCCGAGGCGTTCCGCGACGGCGTCGGGTTCACCGGTGTCGTCCTCACCAAGCTTGACGGCGACGCGCGCGGTGGTGCCGCGCTGTCGGTCCGGCACGTGACCGGTCAGCCGATCATGTTCGCGTCCAACGGCGAGAAGCTCGAGGACTTCGACGTCTTCCACCCCGACCGGATGGCCTCGCGCATCCTCGGCATGGGCGACATGCTCACGCTGATCGAGCAGGCGCAGAAGCACTTCGACGAGCGGGAGGCCGAGCAGATGGCCGCCAAGCTGGCGGCCGGCAACAAGTTCACGCTGGAGGACTTCCTCGCCCAGTTGCAGACGATCCGCAAGATGGGCCCGATCGGCAACCTGCTCGGGATGATGCCGGGGATGGGTCAGATGAAGGACGCCATCAGCCAGATCGACGACCGGGATCTCGATCGCACCGCGGCGATCATCCGCGGCATGACCCCTGCCGAGCGGGACAACCCGAAGATCATCAACGGATCGCGCCGGCTGCGCATCGCCAACGGATCCGGGGTCGCGGTCAGCGAGGTCAACCAGCTCGTCGACCGCTTCTTCGAGGCGCGCAAGATGATGGGCCAGATGAGCAACATGATGCCCGGCATGCGCAAACGCAGCGCCACCAAGTCGTCCAAGAATTCGCGCAAGGGCAAGAAGGGCAAGGGGAAGGGCCGCGGCCCGACGCAGCCGCGGATGCCCGCGGGCTTCCCGCCAGGTGCCTTCGGCCCGGCGGGCAACCTGCCGCCGGGCATGGAGATGCCCGACCTCTCGAAGCTCAACCTGCCCGAGAAGTAAATGCCCGACGAGGTGCTGCACGAGGTCTACCTCGAGCTGAGCAGCGGCACCCGCGTCCTGGTCGGTGCCGACCTGCCCGACGTCGCGGCCGCGAACGAGGTGGCCCGCCGGTGGCGGCAGATCGCCGAGACGGAGCCGGACATCATGCACGAGACGATGCTCGGCAGCGGCTGCATCGTCCGCGGCTCGGCGATCATCGCGATCAAGGCGCAGCACCAGCCGAAGCGGAATCGCGCGGAGGCGCTGCTCAAGGTCGGCCGCGACGGCCCCTGGCTGTGACGCTTGCCGCGAGTCGAGACGTCTTCCGCCCGCCCTCTCCACTGTGATCAACAGGTCCGAAACGTCAGCACGCGACGTTTCGGACCTGTTGATCACCGGAAGGGGAGTGGCGGCTACTCCTCGGCCGGCGAGCGCAACGATGCGGCGACGTTGGAGGGGACGAGGTCGTAGCGGGCGAAGCGCCGGGTGAAGCGCCCGGTGCCCGCGGTGATCGACCGCAAGTAGGTCGCGTACCGGGTCAGCTCGGCGTCCGGGATCTCGGCGTGCACCACCGTGCGCTCCATGCCGACGAGCGCCGACGGGTCGGGCTCGGAACCGGTGACCCGCGCCCGCCGGCTCGACAGGTCGGACATCACCGATCCGACGTGCGCATCGGGCACCGTGATGTCGACGGCCGCGAGCGGTTCGAGCAGGGTGAGCTTGCCGCTGGCCGCGGCGTCCTTCACCGCGAGCGCGCCGGCCGTCTGGAAGGCTGCGTCGGACGAGTCGACGCTGTGCGCCTTGCCGTCCACCAGTGTCACCTTCACGTCGATGACCGGGATGTGGTCGTTGTCGAGGCCCTGCTCGAGCTGGGCGCGCGCGCCCTTCTCGACCGAGCCGATGAACTGCGAGGGCACCGCCCCGCCGACGACCTTCTCCTCGAACTCGATCCCCGAGCCGCGCGGCAGGGGGGTGACGATGATGTCGCACACCGCGTATTGCCCGTGCCCGCCGGACTGCTTCACCAGCCGGCCGTGCCCGCGTGCCTCGACCGTGAAGGTCTCCTGCACGGCGATGCGCAGCGGAACGGTGCCGACGTGCGCTCCCGTCGCCCGCAGCCGTTCCAGCACGACGTCGGCGTGCGCTTCGCCGAGGCACCACAGCACGAGTTGTCCGGTGTCCTGGTGCCGCTCGATGCGCACCGTCGGGTCACCCGCGGTGAGCCGCGACAGCGCCTTGGCGAGCGCGTCCTCGTCGGCGCGGGTGGCTGCCTGGACGGCGATCGGCAGTAACGGCTCGGGCATCTCCCACGGCGCCATCAGAAGTGGGGCGGCCTTCGCCGAGATCGTGTCGCCCGTCTCGGCCACCCCGAGCCGGCCGACCGCGCAGATGTCGCCCGCGATCGAGCGCTCGATCGGGCGCAGCTGCGAGCCGAGCGGCGAGAAGATCTGCGCCACGCGTTCGTCCGCGTCGTGATCCGGGTGGCCGCGCTCGGCGCCGCCGTGCCCCGAGATGTGGATCACGGTCTCCGGGCTCAGCGTGCCCGAGAACAGCCGCAAGATCGACAGCCGGCCGAGGTACGGGTCGACGGTGGTGCGCACGACCTCCGCCAGCAGCGGACCGGTCGGGTTGCACTCGCTGACCTTGGTGTCGGTGCCGTACAGCGGCTGCGTCTCCGGCACGTCGATCTCCATCGGGGAGGGGAAGCCGCCGGACAGCACCTCCAGCAACTCCGCCAGGCCCAGGCCGGTCTCCGCACAGACCGGCAGCACCGGATAGAACGTGCCGCGGGCGACCGCGGTCTCCAGGTCGTCGATCAACACGTCCAGCCCGAGGTCCTCGCCGGACAGGTAGCGGTCGAGCAGCGTCTCGTCCTCGCTGTTGTTGATGATCGCCTCGATGAGCGCGGCGCGCGACTCTTCCAGTTCGTCCTCGGCTGCAGGCGATTCGCTCGGCGGGAAGCCGTTGCTGTAGTCGTAGCGGTTCTTGGTCAGCAGCCCGACCAGCGCGCTGTCGCCGTCCGGCAGGTACAGCGGCAGCACCGCCTGCCCGTCCGCGCCGCCGAAGACGCGCTGGCAGGCGTCGAGCGTGCTCTGGTAGTCGGCGCGCGGTGCATCGAGTTTGGTGATCACGACGGCGCGCGGGGTACCGAGCGCGGCACACTCCTCCCACAGCGAAACCGTGATCGGATCGATGTCATCGGCGGCCGATACCACGAACAGCGCCGCATCGGCGGCACGCAGGCCGGCACGTAATTCGCCCGTGAAATCCGGATACCCCGGAGTGTCGAGCAGGTTGATCACCACGCGATCCCACTCGAGCGGACAAACCGAAAGCGTCACCGACCGTTGCTGCGCGACCTCCACCGGGTCGCTGTCGCTGACCGTCGTCCCGTCCGGGACCGAGCCGGCCCGGGGGATGGTCCCGGTCGCCGCCAGAAGTGCCTCGACGAGAGTCGTCTTGCCTCCTGCGGAGTGGCCCACGAGTGCGACATTGCGGATTTTCTCGGGACGGTCGGCGGTCTCGAACGTGGCCGTCGCGGTCTTGGTGGCGGCCTTCTTGTTCGACATCCCAGCACCTCATCTGCCCAGTCACGTTCGTCGTTACGTCTGCCCCATCGGTAATCACCGATTCAGGCATTCGACACCCAAGCGCCGCGACGGGACAAGCGCAAGTGCAACATCGGTGCGCGAACGCGCAGTACGCGGCGACTATCGTGAGCGCACCGTTTGAGAAATGCGCCCGGAAGCGACTGAGCCGCGACAAGGAGCGAGCCTGACAGCGTGCTGAACATCCATGCCCGCGCGGCGATCTCGCGTGCGCTCATCCCGCTCGGCGAGCGGCTGGGCCGGGCCGGCGTCACACCCAATGCCATCACCGTCTTCGGCACGGCCGGCGCCGTCGCCAGCGCGATCATCTTCTTCCCGCGCGGCTGGTTCTTCGCGGGCACCCTGCTGATCTGGGCGTTCGTCATGCTCGACATGGTCGACGGCGCTGTGGCGCGCGCCACCGGCGGCGGCTCGGTGTTCGGCGGCGTCCTCGACTCGACGTGCGACCGGATCGCGGACGCCGCGGTGTTCGCGACCGTCGGTTGGTACTACGCCTGGCGCGGCGAGAAGTGGATGCTGCTCGCCGCGCTGCTGTGCCTCATCCTCGGCGGGCTGACCTCCTACATCCGGGCCCGCGCCGAAGCGGCCGGGCTGACCGCGACCGTCGGGATCGCCGAACGCGCCGAGCGGCTGATCATCGTGCTCGTCGGAACCGGCCTCACCGGCTGGCCGGGTTATCACGTGCCGTACGTGCTCGCGGTCTTCCTTTGGTTGCTTGTCGCCGCGTCGACGATCACCGTCGTCCAGCGCCTGGCGACCGTGTACCGCCAGTCGAAGGCTCGCAAGGACGCGGCGTGATGCTCGACGCCGCACGCGACCGGGCCGTCGCGCTGGGCTACTCGGCGGGGTGGACGGTCGTCAAGGCGATGCCTCGCCGCATGTCCGCGCGGGCGTTCCAGGCGGCCGCGGACATGGCAACGGTGCGTAACGGCGGCGGCACCCGCCAACTGCGCAAGAACCTGCGCCGCGTCGTCGGGCCCACCGTGTCGGAGCTGCGCATGGACGCGCTCGTCGGTGAGGCGCTGCGCTCGTATTCGCGGTACTGGCTCGAGACGTTCCGGCTGGCGGCGATGGACCATGCCGCTGTCGCGGCCAGCTTCGAGCAGAACATGACCGGCAAGGAGCACATCGACGACGGGCTGGCGCGCGGCAAGGGTGTGGTCATGGCGCTGCCGCACTCGGGGAACTGGGACGCCTCCGGCATCTGGCTCGTACACCACAACGGTCCGTTCACGACCGTCGCCGAGCGGCTGCGACCGGATGCGGTGTTCGATCGCTTCGTCGCCTACCGCGAGAGCATCGGAATGGAGGTCATCGCGCTGACGGGCGGGCAGCGGCCGCCGACGGACGTGCTCGCGGAACGGCTGCGCGCGAATCGCGCCGTCTGCCTGCTTGCCGACCGCGACCTGTCGCGGCGCGGCATCGAGGTGAGCTTCTTCGGCGAGCCGGCGCGGATGCCTGCCGGGCCGGCGCTGCTCGCCGCGATGACCGGCGCTTCGCTGCACGCCGTCCACTCGTTCTTCGTCGGCGACGACGGGTGGGGGCACACGATCAGCCCGCCGATCGAGCTGCCGGAGGCACACCTGCGTGAGAAGGTCACGGCGGGCACGCAGCGGCTGGCCGACCTGTTCGCGGCGGGAATCGCGACACGCCCCGCCGACTGGCACATGCTGCAGCGGTTATGGCTGGCAGACTTGCCGCCGCGAAGGGACGCTTGACCCGTGCGCATCGGCATCGTCTGCCCCTACTCCTGGGACATCCCCGGAGGCGTGCAGGCGCACGTGCGCGACCTTGCCGAGAAGCTCATCGAGCTCGAACACACGGTGTCCGTGCTGGCACCGGGCGACGAGGACACGCCCGCGTTGCCGCCGTACGTCGTGGTGGCGGGCAAGGCGGTGCCGATCCCGTACAACGGGTCGGTGGCGCGGCTGCAGTTCGGCGTCGTGTCCGCCGCCCGGGTGCGGCGCTGGCTGCGCGACGGCGACTTCGACGTCGTGCATGTGCACGAGCCGGCGCCGCCGAGCCTGTCGCTGCTGACGTGCATGATCCACGACGGGCCGCTCGTCGCGACCTTCCACGCCGCGACGGTCCGGCTGCGGTTCCTGTCGATGTTCGATACCGTGCTGCAGCCGTTCCTGGAGAAGATCAGCGGCCGTATCGCTGTCTCTGCTGCGGCCCGCAAGATGATCGTCGAGCACCTCGGCGGCGACGCGCTCGTCATCCCCAACGGCGTGGCCGTCGATCACTTCCGCGACGCGTCGCCGTTCGACGGGTTCCCGCGCGCGGGCGGGACGATCGGCTTCATCGGCCGCTACGACGAGCCACGCAAGGGCATGGACGTGCTCGTCGACGCGCTCGAGATCCTGGTGTCGGAGCGGCCGGGGCTGCGGCTGCTCGTCGCCGGCCGGGGAGATGGCGAGGACTTCGTGGCCCGCCTACCGGGCGCCGTTGCTCCGCGAGTCGACATGCTCGGCCAGGTCAGTGAGGCGGACAAGGCGCACATGCTGCGCAGCGTCGACGTCTATTGCGCGCCGAACACCGGCCAGGAGAGTTTCGGGGTGATCCTGCTCGAGGCGATGGCCGCGCGCACCGCGATCGTGGCGAGCGACCTCGACGCATTTCGCCAGGTGCTCGACCGCGGCCGGGCCGGGCGGCTGTTCCGCACCGGCGATCCGGTGGCCCTCGCCGAGGCGTTGGCCGAGTTGCTCGACGACGAATTGCAGCGCAAGCAGTTGATCGACGCCGGCACCGAGGTGGTGGGCCCCTACGACTGGGCTGTGATCGTCACCGACGTGCTGCGTGTCTATGAGCTGGCGATCGCCGGCGCGGCGGTTATCTAGGACCTCCTAGAGTTTCCCCGTGCTCCCCGTCGGCTGGTTGGTGCTCGCCGTCGTGGTGGCGGTGCTGTTGACCGGATGGATCACCTTCACGCTCACCCGCCTCGACCGGCTGCACGCCCGCGTCGACGCAGCGCAGGCCGCGATGGACGCCCAGTTGGTGCGCCGCGCCGCCGCGCTCCAGCACGTCGCCGAGTCGCTCGACAGCGGTGTCCCGGACGAGCTGCGCCCCGGGTACGACGACGTGGCGAAGCAGGCCTTGAACACGCCCGTCGACGATGCGGAGCGCCGCGATGCTGAGAACGCGGTCGGCCGCGCGGTGGTCGAACTGGCCGCAACCCAGCAGCCGCTGGCCGCGGACGGCGTCGCCGAGCTGAGAGAAGCAGCAGCCCGCGTGCTCATCGCTCGGCGTTTCTACAATGATGCTGTTCGCGATACGCGAGCATTACGGAGTCGGCGGTTGCCACGACTGTTCCGGATGGCCGGACGACGGCCTCTGCCGCAGTTCTTCGACATTGACGACACGGTGCCGGCGCCTGCGCGCCCAACAGCGGCGACCACGGTCCCCGAAGAGGAAGAGACATGAATCGCACCCGCCATGCCATCGCTGCGGCGCTGGCAGCGAGCGCCTTCCTGACCAGTGCCGCGTGCAGCGGTGGCGGCAACGACCGGCCCACACCAACGCCGCCGCCGACCTTGACGCCCTCGCCGACGGAGACCAAGAAGCCTGCGCCGCCGCCGAAGGCACCGCCGACGAACCCGTTCACCGGCATCGGGCGGGTGCCGAAGCGGCCGACCGTCGTGGTGAAGATCGACGACACCGCGCCGGGACGTCCGCAGGTCGGCATCGACAAGGCGGACATCGTCTACATCGAGGCTGTCGAAGGCGGCCTGACCCGGCTCGCGGCCGTGTTCGCGTCCCAGGCGCCGAAGAAGGTGGGATACGTCCGCAGCACCCGGCCGAGCGACCCGGATCTGCTGCTTCAGTACGGCAAGATCACCGAGGCGTACTCCGGTGGCGCACACGACTCGATACCGCGCGTGCACCGGTCCGGCATCACGAGTTGGAGCATGGACGACGGGCGGGGGTACTACCGCCGGACACCACACGCCGGCGACGAGGGCTACATCAACGTGGTGCTCAACGTGTGGAAGGTCTCGCGGCACGTCAAGACCCCGCGGCCGCGGAAGATCGGCTGGACGTTCGCCCAAGGACTGGGCCACAGCCATCTCCACCTGTACAAGGGCAAGCACATACACACCGAGGTCACCGGGTCGTACCAGCACGGGACGCCCGTCGACTTCAACTACCGGCCCAAGCTGCACAAGTACGTGCGCTACATCAACGGAATCCCGCAGCACGCGGCCGACGGCAAGCTCATCAGCGCGACCAACGTGATCGTGCAGAGCTGCCGCGTACGGTCGCATCCGCGGGACACCGACATCGCGGGTAACCCGTCGCAGTTCACGTACACGGTGGGCAAGGGCAAGGTCAGCGTGTTCCGGCACGGCAACCGGATCAGGGGGACCTGGAGTCGCCAGCGGCTGAAGGACGGCACGACGCTGCGCGCCAAGTCCGGCAAGCCCATTCCGCTCGCACCCGGCAATACCTGGGTAGTGCTGATCCGCAGGGGGGTACCGGTCCGCTCATGATCCGTAGCCGATACGCGTTGCTGGCCGCGCTCGCAGCCGCGACGGCGCTGGTAAGCGCTGCGTGCGGGGGCGGCGGCGGCAGCGCGCCGACCACGACGCCGACGCCGACCCTGCCGAATCCGCAGGCGAAGAACCCGTTCACCGGCGTCGGCACCGTCCCCACCACCCCGACGATCGCCGTCAAGATCGACGACACGGCACCCGGCCGCCCGCAGGTCGGCATCGACAGGGCCGACATCGTCTACATCGAGGCCGTGGAGGGCGGCCTGACGCGGCTGGTCGCTGTGTACGGGACCTACAAACCCACTCACGTCGGCTACGTGCGCAGCACGCGACCGAGCGATCCGGAGTTGCTGCTGCAGTACGGCAAGATCACCGAGGCGTACTCGGGTGGCGCCCACGACTCGATCCCGCTCTTGAACAAGTCGGGAATCACCAGCTGGAGTCAGGACTCGGGCAAGCCGTACTACCACCGGGTGAGCCGCTCGGAGTCGTCCTACATCAACGTGGTCCTCAACGTCTCGAAGGTCGCGAAGAAGGTGAAGACACCGGGGCCGAAGAACATCGGCTGGACGTTCGACTCCTCGCTCGGCGGCCTGCAGTCCAAGCCCGCGAAGCGGCTGCGGACGGTCGTCACAGGTGCGAACTCCGGCGGCACGGATGTCGAGTTCCGCTACAGCGCGCGGCTGCACAAGTACGTGCGTTACATCGACGGCGCCGCACAGCACGCGGCGGACGGGAAGGCGGTCGCGGCCACGAACGTGATCGTGCAGCAGTGCCGGGTGGTGGCGCATCCGCAGGACACCGACGTGAACGGCAACCCGTCGCAGTACACCTACACGGTGGGCAGCGGGAAGGTGTCGGTGTTCCGCGGGGGCCGGCGCATCGACGGGGAGTGGCAGCGCGCGAAGCCGGAGGACGGCACCCAGCTGCAGACGTCCGGCGGCGACCAGATCCCGCTGGCGCCGGGCAACACCTGGGTCGTCCTGATCCGCAAGGGCGTGCCGCTGCACAGCTGACTCGTCCGCAAACCAGGCCACGAGATGCCCGGCGGACTGCCCGTACAGACATTCGCTGCCCGGGGCGACCGTAGAATCGGCCGCATGTCCGAGCACATCGTGGGTACGGCGCGCGTCAAGCGCGGCATGGCAGAGATGCTCAAGGGCGGCGTCATCATGGATGTCGTCACTGCCGAGCAGGCAAAGATCGCCGAAGACGCCGGTGCAGTCGCGGTCATGGCGCTCGAGCGGGTGCCGGCCGACATCCGGGCCCAGGGCGGTGTCGCCCGGATGAGCGACCCCGACCTGATCGACGGAATCGTCGCCGCGGTGTCGATCCCGGTGATGGCGAAGGCGCGCATCGGCCACTTCGCCGAGGCGCAGCTGCTCCAGTCGCTCGGCGTCGACTACGTCGACGAGTCCGAGGTGCTCACGCCCGCCGACTACACCCACCACATCGACAAGTGGGCGTTCACCGTGCCGTTCGTTTGCGGCGCCACCAATCTGGGCGAGGCGCTGCGCCGCATCACCGAAGGCGCGGCGATGATCCGGTCGAAGGGCGAGGCCGGCACCGGCGACGTCTCCAACGCCGTGACACACATGCGCACGATCCGTGCGGAGATCCGCCGGCTACACACGCTGCCGCCGGACGAGTTGTTCGCGGCCGCGAAGGAGCTGCAGGCACCGTACGACCTGGTCGCGGAGGTCGCCCGCGACGGCAAGCTGCCGGTCGTGCTGTTCACCGCGGGCGGCATCGCGACCCCCGCCGACGCCGCGATGATGATGCAGCTCGGAGCCGAGGGCGTGTTCGTGGGATCGGGGATCTTCAAGTCCGGCGAGCCGGCCAAGCGCGCCGAGGCGATCGTCAAGGCCACCACGTTCTACGACGATGCGGACGTGGTCGCCAAGGTGTCGCGCGGCCTGGGCGAGGCGATGGTCGGCATCAACGTCGACGACGTCCCGCAGCCGCACCGGCTCGCCGAGCGCGGCTGGTAGCAGCGTCGACGCCGACTACCCTCGATCATCGTGACGGTCGTAGGCGTCCTCGCGCTCCAGGGCGACGTGCGCGAACACCTGCGCGCGCTGTCCGTCGCGGGTGTCGAGCCCGTCACCGTCCGGCGTTCCGGCGAGCTGGAGAAGGTGGACGGTCTCGTCATCCCGGGTGGCGAGTCGACGACCATCGTGAAGCTGGCGAAGACGTTCGAACTCTTCGAGCCGCTCCGCGAGCGCATCGCCGGCGGGCTGCCGGTCTACGGCTCGTGCGCGGGGATGATCCTGCTCGCCGACCGGGTCGACGCGGACGGCTCGCCGATCGAGGCGACATTCGGGGGTATCGACATGACGGTCCGCCGCAACGCGTTCGGCCGGCAGATCGACTCCTTCGAGGAGGACGTCGCGATCGACGGGATCGACGGCGGCCCGGTGCGCGCGGTCTTCATTCGCGCGCCGTGGGTTCAGGAAGTCGGTCCGCGCGCCACGGCACTCGGCCGAGTGAACCCGGGAACGGTCGACGAGCACGTCGTCGTCGTGCGGCAGGGCAATCTGCTCGCGACCTCGTTCCACCCCGAGCTGACGGGCGACCTGCGCGTGCACGCCTACTTCTGCGACGAGGTCGTGCGCTCCTCCTGACTCCGCTTGCGGGACACGACGCCGTAGCCGACACGGGCGGCGACGAACAGGATGAGCAAGATCCACCAGTAGCTCTGCATTCGTCCGACGCTATGGACCAGACCGGCACGACCAACACTGTCAGGTGGCCGAATTCGGCGCTGACATCTGTCAGGTGTCCTCGGTGCCACGTGCGACGCCGAGCAGCCGTTCAACAGCGCGATACGAGAGTTCGACGAGCAGCGCGCCGCCCGCGCCGACCGCCGCGGCCACTCCGACCCGCAGCGGTGTTGGGTCGAGCAGGAAGATGCCATGACCGAGCGGCGGCACGGCGACGATCAACGCTGCGGTACCCGCCATTACTGCCACCAGTGCGAGCTTCCAGCCCTTGAGCGGACGGGCCAGCACCAGCAGCGTCCACAACGAGACGATCAGGACGATGAGTGTCGCGCTGGTGCGCGCTGCGTCCACCCCACCGCTCGAGTCGAGCCAGCGGATCAGCCGGTAGCCGACGTAGGCCGACGCCGCGACCACCGCTCCGGTGGGAATCGCGAAGCGCAGCACCCGGCGCAGGAAGCCGGGGACGTAGCGGCGCCGATTCGGGCCGAGCGCCAGGAAGAAGCCGGGGATGCCGATCGTCAGGTTCGAGATCAGCGTCAGCTGAATGGGCGCGAACGGATACGCCGCGAGCGTGATGGCCGTGACGATCGCGAGCAGCAGGGAGTAGATATTCTTGACGAGGAACAGGTTCGCGGCCCGCTCGATGTTCGCGATCACCCGGCGCCCCTCGGCGACGACGTCCGGCAGGTGTGCGAAGCGTCCGTCGAGCAGCACCAGTTGGGCGACGGCGCGCGTCGCCGGTGAGCCGTTGCCCATTGCCACGCCGATGTCCGAGTCCTTGAGCGCGAGCGCATCGTTCACCCCGTCACCGGTCATCGCCACGACGTGCCCGCGTTGCTGCAGCGCGGCCACGACCGCGCGCTTCTGGTGCGGCGTGACCCGGCCGAACACGCTGTGCCGCTCGAGAGTCGCGCCCAGTTCGTGGAGATCCTCGGGCAGCGTTCGGGCGTCGACGGCGTCCACCGCGCCGGTGACGCCGGGTACGCCGACTGCCGCGGCCACCGCACCGACCGTGCGCGCGCTGTCGCCGGAGATCACGATCAGCCGCACGCCCTGCTCGGTGAAGTAGCGCAGCGTGTCCCGCGCGTCGGCGCGGATCCGTTCCGCGAGCACGACCAGCGCGACGGGGGACAGGCCCGCCGGCAACGCCGGCTCCGCACCCGCGTCGCTCGGCGGCGCCGCTGCGGCACGCGCGAGCAGCAGCACCCGATCACCCGCCGACGCGCGCTCCTCCGCCGCAGTCCGGGCGCGCCGGGCCGGCTCGTCCGAGGCGGCGGGCAGCACCATCTCCGGCGCGCCGAGCACCCAGCTGCCGTGCTCGGCCGTCACTGACGCCGACCACTTGCGCGCCGACGAGAACGGCACGGCGTCGACCTGCCGCCACGTCGGCTCGGGGATCACGGCGGCAACCGCGGTCGCCGTGGCGTTCGCATCCGGGGCGCGGGAGAGCAGCCCGAGCGCCTCGTCGATGTCTGCCCGGTTGCTGTCGTCCAGCGCTTCGAGATGGTCGAACTCGAGGTCGCCGTGCGTGAGCGTGCCGGTCTTGTCGAGGCAGACGACATCCACCCGCGCCAGCCCCTCGACGGCGGGCAGTTCCTGGACGAGCGTCTGCCGGCGGGCAAGTGTCACGGTCGCCAACGCGAACGCCAGGCTGGTGAGCAGGACGAGGCCCTCCGGCACCATCCCGACGAGCGCGGCCACCGCACCCGTCACCGCGTCCTGCCAACCGTGGTTGTCCGAGCTGCGGAACTGGCTCCACAGCAGCACCGGGCCGACGACCAGCATCATCGCCGAGATCCAGCGCAGCAGCCGGTTGGTGCCCCCGACCAATTCGGAATGCGTGATCGTGAAGCGGCGTGCCTCGACTGCGAGTTGGGTGGCGTATGCGCTCGCGCCGACTCCGGTCGCTTGGAATCGACCCCGGCCGGCGACCACGATCGCTCCCGATCGGACGTCGTCGCCGGGCGTCTTGGCGATCGGGTCGGACTCGCCGGTCAGCAGCGATTCGTCCAACTCCAGGCCGGCCGACTCGACGACCTGCCCGTCCGCGGGCACCTGATCGCCGGCGCGCAGTTCGACCAAGTCGTCCTCGACGACCTCGTCGAGCGCGACCTCGAGCACGTCGCCGTCGCGGACGACCCGCGCGCTCGCCGCGTTCAGCACGGCGAGCCGGTCGAGCGTGCGCTTCGCGCGCAGTTCCTGCACGATCCCGATCGCCGCGTTCGCGACGATGACCCCGCCGAACAATGCGTTCTGCCAGCGGCCGGTGGCCAGCGTGAGTACGAACAGCGTCGCGAGCAGGCCGTTGAAGACGGTGAAGATGTTGGCCCTGACGATCTCGACGGTCGTGCGGCTCGTCCGCTCGTCGACAGCGTTGGTGCGCCCGGCCGCGACCCGCTCGGCAACCTGGGCGGCAGACAGCCCCAGCGACGTCTGCACCTCCACGCCGGAAGCCTCTCAGCAGTTCCTGTGCCGCGACTAGGATGGATCGGTCGGAGCGAATGACCGAAAGATGGGGTTCAGAACGTGAGCGGCCACTCGAAGTGGGCGACGACCAAGCACAAGAAGGCCGTCATCGATGCCAAGCGCGGCAAGCTCTTTGCCAAGCTGATCAAGAACATCGAGGTGGCCGCGCGCACCGGCGGCGGCGACCCGGACGGCAACCCCACTCTGTACGACGCGATCCAGAAAGCGCGCAAGAGCTCGGTCCCCGTCGACAACATCGATCGCGCCGTGAAGCGCGGCTCGGGCGCCGAGGCAGGCGGCGCAGACTGGCAGACGATCATGTACGAGGGCTACGCGCCCAACGGTGTCGCCGTCCTCGTCGAGTGCCTCACCGACAACCGCAATCGAGCGGCGAGCGAGGTGCGCACCGCGATGACCCGCAACGGCGGGTCGATGGCCGACCCGGGTTCGGTGGCGTACCTGTTCAATCGCAAGGGCGTCGTGATCGTGCCGAAGGACGGCAGCGAAGAGGACGACGTCCTGCTCGCGGTGCTCGACGCCGGCGCCGAGGAGGTCAACGACCTCGGCGAGGCGTTCGAGGTGGTCAGCGAGGCGACCGACCTGGTTCCGGTACGCGCCGCGCTGCAGGACGCCGGCATCGACTACGACTCGGCCGAGACCTCGTTCCTGCCGACGGTCCAGGTGCCGCTGGACGAAGACGGCGCGCGCAAGGTGCTGCGCCTCATCGACGCCCTCGAAGACAGCGACGACGTGCAGAACGTGTACGCGAACTTCGACGTCAGCGACGAGATCCTCGAAGCTGTAGGCGCCGAAAGCTAGAGCGGGTTCTTCGACCACCACTTGAACATCTCGTAGCCGATACTGCGTACGAGGTCGTCGCCGCCGAGGGCTCGGTAGATCGCGTCGACGAGGTTGAAGAAGGCGTTCTTCAACGGGGTGGCGTAGAAGATCAGCAGAATGACTGCGAACAGGCCCCAGGGCTTGATCTTCTCGCCGATCCGCACGGTCTCCGGGTCGAGGTAGGGCTCGATGATGCCGTAGCCGTCCAGCCCAGGGACCGGGAGCAGGTTCAGGATGGCGGCTGTGACCTGCAGGATGCCGAGGAATGCCACCCCTGACCAGAAGCGGACGTGGCTCTCGCCGCCCCCGACGAACGCAAGCAGATCCGATGTGGTGACGTGGCTCTCCGCCAGGACGATGAGCACGACCGCGAACACCACGTTGGTCAGCGGTCCGGCCGCGGCGGCCCAGGCGCGCTGCGCCTTGGTGCGGAACGTATGCGGATGCAGGTAGACCGCACCGCCGGGCAGCCCGAAGCCACCGCCGATGATCGCCACAAGTGGCAGCAGGATCGACAGCACCGGGTGGGCGTACTTGAACGGGTTGAGCGTCAGGTAGCCGCGCGCCTCGACGCTGCGGTCGCCGGCGCGATACGCGACGAACGCATGCGCGAACTCATGAATGCAGACGGAGGTGACCCAACCGCCAAGGACGAACACGAACACGCCGAAGTCGCCGAGGCGCGAGCCGGGCTGGTCCTTGAACCAGGCAATGGCGGCACCGACGGCAGTGACAGCGAGGACGGTGAGGAACAGCGGGCTGGGCCGGACTGCGCGGCGTCTCCCGATGTCGTAGACCACGGCGCAGACGGTACGGCAGCGGCGCGCGTGTCGCGGCACGGACGCGCGCCATCGCCCGCATAGGCTTCGAACGACCGTTCGGGAAGTGGAGGCGAACGCGACGTGCGCGTGCTGGGTGTCGACCCGGGCATGACCCGCTGCGGGATCGGCGTCGTCGACGGCTCGCCGGGCCGCGCGCTGGATCTCGTGCACGTCCAGGTCGTGCGCACTGCGGCCGACGAGGAGGTCGGTGCCCGCCTCGTGGCCCAGGCCGACGCGATAGCGAGCGCGATCGCGCACTACACGCCGGACGTCGTCGCGGTCGAGCGTGTGTTCAGCCAGCACAACGTCCGCACCGTGATGGGGACCGCGCAGGTTGCCGGGCTGGCCATCGTCGCCGCGACCCGCGCGGGGCTGCCCGTCGCGCTGCACACGCCGAGCGAGGTCAAGGCCGCGGTCACCGGCTCGGGCACCGCCGGCAAGGCGCAGGTCAGCACGATGGTCGCGCGGCTGCTGCGGCTGCCGGCCGCGCCCCGGCCGCCGGACGCCGCGGACGCGCTCGCCCTCGCGATCTGCCAGGTGTGGCGGGGCGGCGCATCGGCGCGGCTGGCCGACGCACTCGCGAAGGCGGCCAGGTGAGCGAACCGCTGCAGTACGAGTTCGACGCCGAGACGCTGCGCGAGAGCTATGCCGACCCCGCGGCCGTCGACGCGCGCATCGGGCAGTTGCGCAACGACGTCCGCACCGCGCCCGACGACATCGCGGAGTTGCTCGCCCGCGGTGAGCTCGTCGGGCTGCTTCGCGGCGTCGGCCGGCTCGACGAGGCGCTCGCGGAGGGCAAGCAGGCCGTCGACCGCGCCGAGCTGGTCGGCACGCCCGCGCAGCAGCACACCGCGCGGATCCGGCTCGCACACGTCCACCAGTGGCGTGGCGAGTTCGCCCAGTCGAACATGCTGTTCACCGAATTGCTCGCGGCGGTGCAACAGTTCGGGCCGGTGATCGAGGCGTTCACGCACCAGCACGCCGGCAAGAACGACTACGAGCAGGGTCACTGGGCCGACGCGCGGGCGCACTTCGCCCGCGCTCTGCAGATCCGCGACGAGCTGGAGTTGCCCGAGGACCAGCGGGCCTCTTCGCGTCTCGGGCTCGCCGCCGCGGAGCGGCACCTCGGAAAGGAAGCCGAATGATTGCCAGCGTCCGCGGCACCGTCGCCGCGCTCGGTCCGGATGGTGCGGTCGTCGAGGTCGGCGGAGTCGGGCTGGCGGTGTCCTGCTCGCCGGGGACGCTGGCCCGGCTGCGCACAGGTGAGCCGGCCCGGCTCGCCACCAGCCTCGTGGTCCGCGAGGATTCGCTGACGTTGTACGGCTTCGCCGACGACGACGAGCGCGCGTTGTTCGAGCTGTTGCAGACGGCGAACGGTGTCGGGCCGAAGCTCGCCCAGACGATGCTCGCGGTGCACGCCCCGCGCGAACTGCGCCGCGCGATCGCGACCAGCGACTACGCCGCGCTGACCCAGGTCCCGGGCATCGGCCGCAAGGGCGCAGAGCGGATCGTGATCGAGCTGCGCGATCGCATCGGCTCGATCGACAACGGCGAACCGGCGGTGCTGCCGGGCGAGGGCGTCGTGGCGGTCGCGCCGTGGCGTGATCAGCTGTCGAGCGCGCTCGCCGGGCTCGGCTTCTCCGGCAAGGAGGCGACCGACGCGATCGACCTCGTCGCCACCGACGTCGCCGACGGCCGCGCAGCCGACGTCCCCGCGCTGCTGCGCAAGAGCATCCAGCTGCTGGGACGAGCGCGATGAGCCTCGAGCCGACCGAAGACCTCGTGGACCCGAACGTCCACGTCGACGACCGAGAGGTCGAGGCGAGCCTGCGGCCGAAGCGGCTCGCCGAGTTCGTGGGCCAGCCGAAGGTCCGCGAGCAGCTGCAGCTCGTCCTCGAGAGCGCGCTGCGGCGCAGCCGTCCGCCCGATCACGTCCTGCTCTCCGGGCCGCCCGGGCTGGGCAAGACGAGCCTCGCGATGATCATCGCCGCCGAGCTCGGTGCGCCGATCCGGGTCACCAGCGGCCCGGCGATCGAGCGAGCCGGCGACCTCGCCGCGCTGCTCACCAGCCTCGGTGACGGCGAGGTGCTGTTCATCGACGAGATCCACCGCATCGCGCGGCCCGCCGAGGAGCTGCTCTACATGGCGATGGAGGACTTCCGCGTCGACGTCGTGGTCGGCAAGGGTCCGGGTGCGACGGCCATCCCGCTCGACCTCGCCGCGTTCACCCTGGTCGGCGCCACCACACGGGCCGGGCTGCTCACCGGGCCGCTGCGCGACCGGTTCGGCTTCACCGGCCACATGGACTTCTACGACACCGCCGAATTGGAGCAGGTGCTGAAGCGCTCGGCCACGCTGCTCGGCGTCGACCTCCGCCCGGACGGCGCGGCCGAGATCGCGGGCCGCTCCCGCGGCACCCCGCGCATCGCCAACAGGTTGCTGCGCCGGGTGCGCGACTACGCCGAGGTGCGCGCCGACGGCGTGGTCACCGAGCCGATCGCACGCGCCGCGCTCGCCGTCTACGACGTCGACGAACTCGGCCTGGACCGCCTCGACCGCGCCGTCCTCGACGCCCTCGTCCGGCGCTTCGGCGGCGGCCCGGTCGGCGTCGGCACGATCGCGGTGGCCGTCGGCGAGGAGGTCGAGACGGTCGAGGAGGTCGCCGAGCCGTTCCTCGTCCGCGCCGGCCTGCTGGCCCGGACGCCGCGCGGCCGGGTGGCCACGCCGGCCGCCTGGACGCATCTCGGCCTGGCCGCGCCCCCCGGCGCACCGGGCCCTACTCTCTTCGACGCGTAGGCTCGACGTCTCCGCACCCGGCGTCAGAAGGGCGTGCGCTCCGCCGTGAACAGCCTGCTGCCGTTCCTCATCTTCGTGGTCGTGGTCGTCGGCCTGCTCGCGTTCTCCGCCCGGGCCCGGCGCCGGCAGGCACAGGCCCAGCTGGAGCGGGCGGAGCGGATCGCGGTGGGGAGTGAGGTGATGACGACGTCCGGGCTCTACGGAACGGTGGTGGCCCGCTACGACGACGAAACGGTGTTGCTGTCCATCGCGCCGGGAGTCGAGGTGAAGTGGGCGCTGCCCGCGCTGCGCGAGCTGGCCGATCTGCCTGTGCAGTACCGCACCGAGCGCGGCGAGGACGAACCCGAGACCTGACGCCGTGATCTAGCGCTGAACCACGTCGGTCATACTGTCCTGCGGCTCAGGCCAGTCCGACCCGCTTAGTACGTCAAGGAGTTACCGCCCGTGGCACCACCCCCCGGAACGCTTCGCGTCGGGCGCTACTTCCTTGCGCTGGGCCTGCTGTTGCTCGTCCTGTACGCCCTGATCGTGTTCCCGGGCCAGCGGCACACGCCGAAGCTGGGCATCGACCTCGTCGGCGGGCTCCGCGTCGTCTTCACCGCGCAGACGCCACCCGGTGCCCCGCCGCCGACGTCCTCGCAGATGAGCCAGGCGCGGCAGATCATGGAGGACCGGATCAACACTTACGGCGTCACCGGGGCGACGGTCGTGGTCCAGGGCGGCGACCAACTCGTCATCGAGATCCCCAGCGGTACCGGAGCGGATGTCGAGAAGCTGGGCCAGGCCGCGATCCTCAACTTCCGCGGCATCATGGCGCCCGCCCAGCCGATCCTCTGCAGCAACCAGCCCGGCGCCGGCGCCCCGTCCGGTTCGTCCTCGCCGTCCGGCAGCACCTCGCCCAGCGGCGGCAACTCGCCGAGCGCGGGCGCCTCGGGCAGCGCGTCCAAAGGCACCCACGACAAGCGTGACCGGCCGCTGACCGCGCCGACGAGTAGCACGCCGAAGTCGACGCCGAGCGGCTCGACTCCGCCGGGCGCTTCGACGACGCCGACCACCCCCGCCACCACCCCGACAGCCACCACGCCGGCCGCCCCGCCGGCCTGCGTCGCCGACCCGTTCGCGGCGTTGATCAAGGCCGACGCGTCGCTCAAGCCGTTGCTCACGCAGGCGATCGACAACCCCAACGCGCTGAACGCTGAGCAATGCCCCTCGCCGTCGATGCCCGACTACAAGCCCGACACGCCTGCACCGTGCCATGCGTACTCCGACCTGAGCGCCACCCAGCAGCAGGAGATCACCACAGCGCTGCAGACGTATAAGTGCAGCTCGGCGCAGAGCGAGGCGGACATCGCCTACAGCTATTACATCGCGTGCGACCAGAGCAACAGGACGGCGTTCCTGCTCGGCCACGTGGTCGTGAAGGGCCAGCAGATCAGTTCCGCGGCCGCGCAGGCACCGAACACCAGCGGCGTCGGCGGCAGCGTCGACTGGACCGTCGCGCTGAAACTGCACAGCGACGGCGCGGACGCCTGGCACGCCTGGACGAGCAAGTACAACTTCCCGCAGGCGGACACCCAGAACGTCACGCCGGTCCAGACGCCGGGCTCGACGACCGCGCCTTGCGGCCCATCAGCCACCCTGCCCTGCTCCGACTTCGTCGCGTTCACGCTGGACGGCCAGGTCATCTCGTTCCCGGTGACGCTCGCCGTTCTCGACGTGAACACGAGCATCTCCGGCAACTTCGACCAGACGTCGGCGAACGATCTCGCGAAGGAACTGAACTACGGCAAGCTGCCGCTCAACTTCCGCGCCGAGGAGAACAACAAGGTCTCCGCGACGTTGGGTGACAAGCAGTTGCGCGCGGCGTTCATCGCGGGCGGTATCGGCCTGGGGCTGGTCATCCTGTATTCGTTCATCTACTACCGCGCGCTCGGCCTCGTCACCATTTCGTCGCTGCTCGTCTCCGGCGCGCTGACCTACGCGATGCTGGTGATCCTCAGCAAGCAGATCGGGTTCACCCTCGACCTCGCGGGCATTGCCGGCTTCATCGTCGCGCTCGGTATCACCGCCGACTCGTTCGTCGTGTTCTTCGAACGCATCAAGGACGAGGTGCACGAGGGCAGATCGCTGCGTGTCGCGGTGCCGCGCGCGTGGGTCCGGGCGCGGCGCACCATCCTGTCCGCGGACACGGTGTCCTTCCTCGCCGCGGCGATCCTCTACTACTTCGCCTCCGCCGACGTGAAGGGCTTCGCGTTCACGCTGGGCATGTCGACGATCCTCGACCTGGTCGTCGTGTTCCTGTTCACCCACCCGATGATCTCGATGCTGTCCCGGATGCGCGCCTTCGGCTCGCCGCGGTTCACCGGCCTCTCGTCCGTCCGGGTCGGCGGCATCGCGACCACGGACGATGAACCACTGCCGGAACGGCGACGCAGTCCGCTCCGCGCTCGGCGCGCCGGCGCGGGGGAGAGCTCGCAGGGGAGTGCCGTGGCGGTGGCCGAACGGGAGGACGACGAGCCGGCCGCCGAACCGGAATCCGATACGGAGCCGAGCGTCGGGTCGGCGGACGAGCCGCCGCCGCCCGAACGGCGCCGTACCGCCCCGGAGCCGGGTAGTGCGGCCGAGCGGGCGGCCGCGCGGCGGGCCCGGCTGCGCGAGCAGGGCGACGGGAAGGAGCAGCGCTGATGTCCTTCCTCCGCAAGCTCTATCGCGGCGAGACGCGGATCAACTTCATCGGCACCCGGAGGCGCTGGTACGCCGCCTCGGGGGTAATCGTGCTCGTCTGCGTGCTGAGCCTGATCTTCCGCGGCTTCAACGAAGGCGTGGAGTTCAAGGGCGGCTCGAGCTTCCAGATCCCGGCCGCCGGCATCACCAGCGACCAGGCGCAACGAGCGTTCACCAACGCCGGCGCGCCGCCCGGTGAGGCGCCGCAGGTCGTCGGTTCCGGGAGTAGCAAGCAGATCGTCGTCAACACCCGGACGTTGCAACCGGCTGAGCAGAACCACGTCGTCGAGTCCGTCGCCGCCGCGCTCGGCATCAAGAAGAGCGACATCTCGCCGAAGACGTTCAGCTCGCGATGGGGCCACGACACCACCGTCAAGGCACTGCAGGGTCTGGTGATCTTCCTGATCGCCGTCTCGATCTACATGTCGCTGCGCTTCCAGTGGCGGATGGCGGTCGGCGGCATGATCGCGCTGGCGCACGACCTGATCGTCGCGGCCGGTGTGTACTCGATCGCCGGCTTCGAACTGACGCCGTCCACCATCGTGGGGCTGCTGACGATCCTCGGTTTCTCGCTCTACGACACCGTCGTGGTGTATGACAAGGTCGCCGAGAACGCCAAGGACATTCTCGCCGGTTCACGGATGACCTTCTCCGAGGCCGCCAACCTCGCGGTGAACCAGACGCTGATGCGCTCGATCAATACGTCGCTGATCGCGTTGCTGCCGGTCGCCGGTCTGCTGTTCGTCGGCGCCGGCATGCTCGGGGTGGGCACCATCAAGGACCTCGCGCTCATCCTGTTCGTGGGGCTGGCCTCCGGTGCGTACTCGTCGCTGTTCCTTGCGACGCCGATCGTCGTCGACCTCACCGAGCGTGCGCCCGAGTACAAGGCGCTCACCAAGCGGGTGGTCGCCAAGCGCTCGAGCGAGGCGCGCAAGGCCGAGGAGGCCGCACTCACCGGCGTGACGGTCGCGCCGCGGCGCTCCACGGGTCCGGCCCCGGCCCCGAAGGTCGGCGCCCGCCCCGCCGAGCGCCGCCGCAGGCGCGGCAAGTGACCGAACCGATCGGGGCGACGGTCGCGCGGCTGTTGCGCGACGTGCCGGACTTCCCGAAGCCCGGCATCTTGTTCAAGGACATCGCCCCGCTGCTGGCCGACGGCGCCGCGTTCGACGCCGTCATCCACGCGCTGGCCGCTGCGGCGCACGACGGCGCGGACATCGTCGCAGGCATCGAGGCGCGCGGGTTCCTCGTCGCGGGCGCGCTGGCCCGTCAGCTGGGCTGCGGGCTGGTGCCGGTGCGCAAAGCCGGCAAACTCCCGCCGCCGACGCTGCGCCGCTCGTACGAACTGGAGTACGGCAGCGCCGAAATCGAGGTTCCGGAGGGGCTGCTGAGCGGCAAGCGGGTCGTTTTGGTCGACGACGTATTGGCGACCGGCGGGACGATGCGCGCCGCCGCGGACCTGATCGTCAGCGCTGGCGCCACCATCGTCGGAATGGCCGTCATCGTCGAACTCGGCTTCCTCGAGGGACGCGCCGCGCTGCCCGGCCTGCCGGAACTACAGGCGCTGGCTACCCTTTAACGTGTGACCGAAGCCGGCACGCGGCAATCGCCGTCGCCCGCTGAGGGATCGGCATCGCCTGAGGACAGCAATCACGGGGCCGATCCCGCGATTCTTGACGTCCAGGATCCCGCCGATCAGAGCAGCACGAGCATCCATCACCGGCGCCGGGTCCGGGATCGCCTCGCCCGCCGGGTCGTCACTTCCAGTCGGCGGCAGTCGCCGGTCATGCCGGTGCTCGAGCCGCTGCTGTCCATCCACCGCCGCTCGCATCCCAAGGTCGACGCCCGGCTGTTGCAGCGCGGTTACGACCGCGCCGAGGCCTGCCACCGCGGCCAATTGCGCAAGAGCGGCGATCCGTACATCACGCACCCGCTGGCAGTAGCCACCATCCTCGCCGAACTCGGCATGGACACCACGACGCTGGTAGCCGCGTTGCTGCATGACACGGTCGAGGACACCGGGCTGTCGCTGGAGGACATCAACAAGGAGTTCGGCACTGAGGTGGCGCATCTGGTCGACGGCGTCACGAAGCTGGACAAGGTCAAGTTCGGCGCCGCCGCGGAGGCCGAGACGATCCGCAAGATGGTCGTCGCGATGGCCCGCGATCCGCGGGTGCTGGTCATCAAGCTCGCCGACCGGCTGCACAACATGCGCACGCTGCGCTTCCTGCCGCCGGAGAAGCAGGAGCGCAAGGCGCGCGAGACCCTCGAAGTGTTGGCGCCGCTCGCCCACCGGTTGGGCATGAACACGGTCAAGTGGGAACTCGAGGACCTCGCCTTCGCCACCCTGTACCCGAAGCGCTACGACGAGATCGTGCGCCTCGTCGCCGAGCGTGCCCCCAGCCGGGACACCTACCTCGGCGGCGTCATCGAGAGCATCCGCAACGATCTGCGCGAGGGCGGCATCAAGTCCGAGGTCACCGGCCGGCCGAAGCACTACTACTCGATCTACCAGAAGATGATCGTCCGAGGTCGGGAGTTCACCGACATCTACGACCTCGTCGGCATCCGCGTGCTCGTCGACAGCGAGCGCGACTGCTACGCGACGCTCGGCGTCATCCACGCGAACTGGCAGCCGGTGCCCGGCCGGTTCAAGGACTACATCGCGATGCCGAAGTTCAACATGTACCAGTCGCTGCACACGACGATCATCGGCCCGGGCGGCAAGCCGGTGGAGTTGCAGATCAGAACGCAGGCGATGCACCGCACCGCCGAGTACGGCATCGCCGCGCACTGGAAGTACAAGGAGCGCAAGGATCTCGCCGTCGCGGATCCGGCCGGGATGTACGAGGAGATGGGCTGGCTGCGCCAACTCCTCGACTGGCAGCGCGAGGCACAGGAGCCGGAGGAGTTCCTCGACACGCTGCGCTACGACCTCGGCGCCCGCGAGGTGTACGTCTTCACCCCGAAGGGCGACGTGCTCGGGCTACCGGGCGGCTCGACCCCAGTCGACTTCGCCTACGCCGTGCACACCGAGGTCGGGCACCGCTGCATCGGCGCACGGGTGAACGGCAAGCTGGTCGCGCTGGAGAGCACGCTCGAGAACGGCGACACGGTCGAGATCTTCACGTCCAAGTCCGAGGGCGCGGGGCCGTCGCGCGACTGGCTGGAGTTCGTCAAGTCGCCGCGCGCCCGGACCAAGATCCGCCAATGGTTCGCCCGGGAACGGCGTGAGGACGCGATCGACGCCGGCAAGGCCGCGCTGTCGAAGGCGATGCGCAAGGCGTCGCTGCCGATCCAGCGGTTGCTCGGCGGCGACCAGTTGCTCACGCTCGCGCACGACATGCACTACCTCGACGTCTCCGCGCTCTACGCCGCGATCGGCGAGAACCACGTGTCGGCGCAATCGGTCGTCCAGAAGCTCGTCAATCAGCTCGGCGGTACCGAGGGCGCGGCCGAGGACATCGCCGAGGCCACCGTCCCGTCGCCCGTCGAGACAGCGCCGCTCGTGCCGGCCCGCTCCGGCGACACCGGGGTGCGGGTCAGTACCGCAAGCGGCATGTCCGACATCCACGCCAAGCTCGCCCGCTGCTGCACCCCGGTGCCGGGCGACGACATCCTTGGCTTCGTGACGCGCGGCGGCATGGTGTCGGTGCACCGCGTCACGTGCACGAACGCAGAGGCGCTGCTGAACCAGTCCGAGCGGCTCGTCGACGTCGAGTGGGATCCCACGGCGGGCGCCACCTACGTCGTGGCCATCCAGGTCGAGGCGCTCGACCGGCACGGCCTGCTGTCCGATGTCACGCGCGTGCTCTCCGACGACCGGGTCAGCATCCTGTCGGCGAACGTCACCACCAACCGCGACCGCGTCGCGATCAGCAAGTTCACCTTCGAAATGGCCGAGGCCAAGCACCTGCGGCATCTGCTGCGCGCGATCCGGAACATCGAAGGCGTCTACGACGTCCACCGCGTCCAAACTGGGCTCTGATTCTGGTCGCTCGGGGACTTCGGCGCCTGGAGATCGCGTCTTCCCGCAATGTCTCAGGTCGCTCGGCGACTTCGGCGCCTGGAGGTCGCGTCTTCCCTCCTCGCTCGCGGCCTAGCGGCCGCATTGCTCGTCAGTCCAGACGCGATCGGTCTCCTTCCGACTGTGATCAACAGGCCCGAACGTTCGTCACGAGACGTTTCGCGCCTGTTGATCGTGGGGAGGGAATCGGCGCGGGCGCCTCGGCCGTCGCGATGAGCCCTACTGCACAACTCCGACGGTGTTGAAGCTAATCGGCAGGTTGGGCTTGCCGTCACCGGTGGGCGTCGACCCCTGGGCGGCCACCTTGTCGACCACCTTCATGTCGGATGTCACCTTGCCGAAGATCGTGTACTTCGGCGGCAGCGCCGAGTTCCTGTAGACGATGAAGAACTGGCTGCCGTTGGTGTTCGGGCCGGAGTTCGCCATCGCGAGCACGCCGCGGGTGTACTTCTCGTGGCCGGTGAGCTCGTCGGCGAACGAGTAGCCGGGGCCGCCGCTGCCGGTGCCGGTCGGGTCGCCGCATTGCAGCACCGAGAGGTTGCCACTCGTGAGCCGATGGCACGGCGTGTTGTTGAAGTAACCCTGCTCGGCGAGCGACGTGAAGCTCGCGACGGCGCAGGGCGCGGCGCTCTGGTCGAGCTGGAACGTCATCGACCCCTGCGTCGTCTGCGCGAGCAGGTCGACGGTCCCGCTCGTCGGCGGGTTGACGCTGGGCTTGGCGATGCCCGGCTTGGCCGGGTTCGACGTCGTCGTCCACGTACACGTGCCGGCGGGTTGTCCGGTGCTCGAATGCCCGGGACTCGGACCGCCGGCGGCCGGCGTCCCGGAATTGTCGTTGTTGGTCGCGACGACGACGGTGATGACGACCGCCGCGACGGCGAGCACGCCGACGATCGAGGCGATCAGTGCGAACCGGCGCCGCCGCGCGTCGCGGGCAGCGCGGCGCCGGAGTTGGCGCTGCTGCCGGCGACGCTCGGCATCACGGCGTTGCTTCTCGGTGGGCATCGCCTAGTGGGCTGTCTGTGATATGCGGCGGTGGATGCGGTGATCCAGATGTGCGCTGGCAAGGCGGACGACGAGGCCATAGCCGTGCCCTCTGGACGAGGAGGACGGCGGGCATGGCCAACGGGTCGGTGCAACAGCGCTGGCCTTGCCTGCGAAATCGTGGAGCGTTCTGTGCGGAGCGATTTCGTGGGGTGCCAATGCAGCCAGCGCGCATCTGGGCGCCGCAGGCGCCGCCATGTCATATCGCAGACAGCCCATTAGCTGACGCTCTTCAGGTCGACGATGAACACGAGCGGCGCGTCAACTGGGATGTTCGAGCCCTGCGGCGGATTGCCGGCATAGGCAAGTGCGGACGGCAGGATCATGATGCGGCGGCCGCCTTCGCGCATCGGTGCGGCCTTGCCGGCGCCGCCGATGCCCTGGGTGAAGCCCGGGATCACGCCATTGAGCGAGAAGGACACCGGCTTGCCGCCGTTGTCGCGCCACGACGAGTTGAATTCGGTGCCGTTCTGGTAGAGCACGCCGTCGTACTGGACCTGGACGTTGGCGGTCGGTGACGCCGGCTTGCCCTTACCGACGACGAGATCCATGCACTGCAGCGTGGTCGGCGCGTGCTGGGAGACGGACTTGACGGTCGGCGCGTGCTTGAGATCCGTCGCGCCGCTGATCGTCACACCCTTGAACGTGACCTTGTTGCCCTTGGGCGCGGACGCGCACGGCTTGGTCGGGGTGGGGAGATTGGCCACCGGGCTGCTCGACGTCGGCGCCGGGCTCGTGCTCCGGCTGGTGCTCGGCTGATGGTTGGCGTTGTTCGTCTTCTTGCCCGACCCGCCGCTCGTCACGACCACCACGATCACCACCACCACGGCGATGAGCACGACCGTGCCGACGATGGAGCCGATGAGCGTGCGCCGCTTGCGGACCGCCTCGCGGGCCCGGCGCTCCTCGAGCTGGCGTTGCAGACGGCGGCGCTCGGCTTCGCGGCGCTGCTGATTGGTCGGCACGAGGACGTCCTCCGCTGATTTCGTGGGGTGGTAAACCCTCGGCAGTTTACGGAAGCCGGTTGTGCAGCACCCTGAGAGGCCGTCGGTAGGCTTGGATGTCCCGTCCAACCACCGGCCTGGAGGAGTCTCGGCGTGCTCATCGCGGGTTTCCCGTCCGCCGTGACCGACACCAACTGCTGGGTGGTGGCCACCGGTGCCGGCGAGCAGTCCGTGGTCATCGACCCGGGCATCGGGATCATGGGGCAGCTCGACGAGGTCATCGCAGAGCGCCGGCTGCACCCGATAGCGGTGCTGCTGACCCACGGGCACTTCGACCACACGTTCTCGGTGTTGCCGGTCTGCCAGGCCCGCGACGTCCCGGCCTATATCCACCCGGCCGATCGCGGCCAGCTGGCCGATCCGTGGTCCGGCGTCGGGATCCCGAAGGGCACCCCGCTGTTCGGGTCGCTCACCTTCGCCGAGCCCGACGACGTCCGGGAACTCGCGCCACGGGACAAGATCTCGCTGGCCGGGCTGGACTTCGCGGTCACCCACGCACCGGGGCACAGCGCCGGCTCGGTCGTGTTCGGGCTCGCCGGCACGGACGAGCCGGTGGTGTTCTCCGGGGACGTGCTCTTCGCCGGCTCGATCGGGCGCACCGACCTGCCCGGCGGGTCGATGGCGCAGATGGAGGACTCGCTGCGCAACGTCATGCTGCCGATGGACGACACGACGGTCGTGCACCCCGGCCACGGCCCGTCCACCACCATCGCCCGAGAGCGCGCGACCAACCCGTTCCTGGCCGAACTCTGATGCCGATCTCCGGCTTTCCCGAGCTGTTGCCCGCGCAGCGCTTCGTCGAACTCGCCGTGCTCGACCGGCTGCGGCAGACCTTCGAGCTGCACGGCTTCGCGCCGCTGGAGACGCCCGCCGTCGAGTCGCTGGACGAGCTGGTGCGCAAGGGCGAGATCGAGAAGGAGGTCTACGTCCTGCGCCGCCTGCACGCGGACGCCGACGCGCGGGATGCCGGATTGGGCCTGCACTTCGATCTCACCGTGCCGTTCGCGCGCTTCGTCCTCGAACACGCCGGGCGACTGGAGTTCCCTTTCCGCCGCTACCAGATCCAGAAGGTCTGGCGGGGCGAGCGGCCGCAGGAAGGGCGCTACCGCGAATTCACCCAAGCCGACATCGACGTGGTCGGCCGCGACGAGTTGCCGTTCCACCACGATGTCGAAGTCGCGCGGGTGATGGCCGAGGGACTAGCCACGCTGGATTTCCTGCCACCGCTGCGGCTGCAGCTCAACAACCGAAAGCTGATCGAGGGCTTCTATCGCGCGATCGGCGCTCCGGACGTGCCGGCCGTGATGCGGGTGATCGACCGGCTGGACAAGGTCGACCGCACCATCGTGACTCAGCAACTGCAGTCGGAGGCCGGGCTCGATGCCGAACAGGTCCGGCAATGCCTCGCGCTCGCCGAGATCAGGTCCTCCGACGTGTCGTTCGTCGACCGGGTGCGCGATCTCGGCGTCGCGGACGAGCTGCTCGACGTGGGGCTCGCGGAGCTGGCCACCGTCGTCGAGGGCTGCGCGGCCATCACCGGCGTGACCGTCGAGGCCGATCTGCGCATCGCGCGGGGGCTCGACTATTACACGGGCACAGTGTTCGAGACGCGGATGGCCGGCCACGAGTCGCTCGGCTCGGTCTGCTCCGGTGGCCGCTACGACTCGCTCGCCTCGGACGGGAAGACGACCTACCCCGGTGTGGGCATCTCGCTCGGCGTCACGCGGCTGCTCATGCCGCTGCTGCAGCGTGGGCTGATCACCGGCTCGCGTGCGGTGCCGTCGGCGGTGCTGGTTGCGCTGCCGACCGAGGAGGCACGCGGCGACTGCGACGCGATCGCGCAAGAACTGCGAGCGCGCGGCATACCCACCGAGGTCGCCGCCTCCGCGCAGAAGTACGGCCGGCAGATCCGCTACGCCGAGCGGCGCGGCATTCCGTTCGTCTGGTTTCCAGGCGAGCAGCACGAGGTGAAGGACATCCGCAGCGGCGACCAGGCGCCGGCCGACGCGAGCACCTGGCAGCCGCCCGATTCCGACGTGCGCCCGCAGGTGATCTCCGAGAAGGTGGACCAGTGATTCGCACGCACGACGCGGGCAGCTTGCGCGCATCCGACGCCGGCCAGACCGTCACGCTCGCCGGCTGGGTGGCCACCCGCCGCGACCACGGCGGCGTCGCATTCATCGACCTGCGCGATCGCTCCGGCATCGTCCAGATCGTGGTGCGCGACGACGAGATCGCGCACGACCTGCGCAACGAGTGGGTGCTGGCGGTCACGGGTGAGGTGCACACCCGCGAAGAGCGCAACGTCAATCCGAACATCCCCACCGGCGAGGTCGAGGTGGTGGCGGCTTCGATCGACGTCCTCAACGCCGCGGCGCCGTTGCCGTTCCAGCTCGACGAGCACACCGACGTGGGGGAGGAGGCGCGGCTGAAGTACCGCTATCTGGATCTGCGCAGGCCCGCGCCAGCCGCCGCGCTGCGGTTGCGCAGCGATGTCAACCGGGCTGCGCGCGACACGCTGTACACGCACGGGTTCATCGAGGTCGAGACGCCGACGCTGACCCGTTCCACTCCGGAGGGCGCGCGCGACTTCCTCGTCCCGGCTCGCCTGCGGCCGGGCAATTGGTACGCGCTGCCGCAGTCGCCGCAGCTGTTCAAGCAGTTGCTGATGGTCGCCGGCATGGAGCGCTACTTCCAGATCGCGCGCTGCTACCGCGACGAGGACTTCCGCGCCGACCGGCAGCCGGAGTTCACGCAGCTCGACATCGAGATGAGCTTCGTCGACCAGGACGACGTGATCGCGCTGGCCGAGGACGTGCTCGTCGCGCTGTGGCGGCTGGTCGGGTACGAGATCGCGACGCCGATCCCACGCATGACCTACGCCGAGGCCATGGCGCGGTTCGGCAGCGACAAGCCGGATCTGCGCTTCGGCTTGGAGCTCGTCGACTGCACCGAGTACTTCAAGGACACCCCGTTCGGGATCTTCCAGCAGCTGTATGTGGGTGCGGTCGTGATGCGCGGCGGCGCCGCACAGCCACGTCGCCAACTCGACGCGTGGCAGGAGTTCGCCAAGCAGCGCGGCCACCGCGGCCTGGCGTACGTCCTCGTCGCCGAGGACGGAACGCTGGGCGGGCCGGTCGCGAAGAACCTCTCCGACGCCGAGCGGGACGGGCTGGCGGCGCACGTCGGCGCGCAGCCCGGCGACTGCGTCTTCTTCTCCGCGGGCAAGCCCGGCTCGGCCGTCGCATTGCTGGGTGCCACCCGGCTCGAGATCGGCCGCCGGCTCGGCCTCATCGACGCGTCGGCGTGGTCGTTCGTGTGGGTCGTCGACGCGCCGCTGTTCGAGCTGGCCGCGGACACCGACGACGTCGCGGTGGGCCACGGCGCCTGGACGGCCGTCCACCACGCCTTCACCTCGCCCAAGCCGGAGTCGATGGACACCTTCGACACGGATCCGGGCGCAGCGCTCGCCTACGCCTACGACATCGTGTGCAACGGCAACGAGATCGGCGGCGGGTCGATCCGTATCCACCGCCGCGACGTGCAGGAGCGCGTGTTCGCCGTGATGGGTCTCGGCGAGGAGGAGGCGCGCGAGAAGTTCGGCTTCCTGCTCGACGCGTTCAACTACGGTGCGCCGCCGCACGGCGGCATCGCCCTCGGCTGGGATCGCATCGTGGCGCTGCTGGCGGGCAGTGAGTCGATCCGCGACGTCATCGCCTTCCCGAAGACGGGCGGCGGCTACGACCCGCTCACCGCTGCGCCCGCGCCGATCACTGCCGAGCAGCGCAAGGAAGCAGGGATCGACGCGATACCCGACGAGGCGTGACGATCGCGGTTCGCGCCGCGTCGGCAGCGGACGCCGAGGCGATCGCGGCGATATACGCGCCGTACGTGCTTGACGGGTATGCGTCGTTCGAGGCCGAGCCGCCGTCGGGTGCTGCGTTCGAAGCACGAATGGACGTCCGGCCGCTGCTGCCCTGGCTGGTCGCAGAGCAGGCCGGCGCCGTCGTGGGGTTCGCGTTCGCCGGCCGGCACCGCACCCGGGCCGCCTACCGGTGGTCGGCGGACGTCTCGGTGTACGTCGGGGCGGACGCGCGGGGCCGCGGCATCGGCCGCGCGCTCTACGAGCAGCTGATTCCGGAGGTGCGCGCGCTCGGCTACGTGACCGCCTTCGCCGGGATCACGCTGCCGAATCCGGCGAGCGTCGGGCTGCACGAGGCGATGGGATTCGCGCCGGTGGGCGTGTATCGCGACGTCGGTTTCAAGCTCGGCGCGTGGCGCGATGTCGGCTGGTGGCAGCTGCATCTGTGTGAGCCGCCCGCCGCGCCGGGCGAGCCGCGCGAGTGGCAACCGGCCGGCTGACGAGCTCGCAGACGTTGGCGGCGTCGTGGGGAGGCCAACGCGCCCGACAGCGCTCGTCCGAGGCCCTAGCTTTGTTCCAGGTGGTGATGTCACATGCTTCAGGAAAGTGCGAGTACGCATCCCATGATCGCGGTCAGTGACCTGGCGGTCGCGAAGGAGTTCTACTCCGGCCTGCTCGGCCTGGTGCCCACCGAGGAGGTTCCAGGCGCGGCGATCCGGTACGACACCCGTGACGGCACGTGGTTCTTGATCTATCGATCCGAGTTCGCGGGCACGGCCAAAAACACCTGCCTGCGCTTCGAGGTTCCGGACGTCTACGCCGCCGTGCGGGAGCTGCGCGACCGTGGCGCCGTGTTCGAGGAGTACGACCTGCCAACGGTAAAGACCGTCGACGGCGTCAGCGAACACCCGAGCGGTGCTCGCGGAGCGTGGCTCAAGGACCCGGACGGCAACATCCTGGAGATCGGTCAGTACCCGTCGGGGAACTCGTAGCGCACCCACCCGCTCGCAACGCACCTGGGTTTTCGGGTGGTCGGCTAGCCGGCAGCGGCCCTGCGCTCGGCCTCGGAGATGGCCCAGGCAGCGTTGACGAGTCCGATGTGGCTGAACGCCTGCGGGAAGTTGCCGAGTAGCTCACCCGTCTCCGCGTCGACCTCTTCGGCGAGCAGGCCGACGTCGTTCACGTATGCGACGGCGTTCGCGAAGACACCCTTCGCCTGTTCGATCCGACCGCCCATCGCGAGCGCCTGGGCCAGCCAGAACGTGCACAGCAGGAAGGTGCCCTCGTCACCAGCGAGGCCGTCGACACCCGCCTCGGTGCGGTAGCGGTAGACGAGCCCGTGCTCGTCGGTAAGCCGCTCCGCGATCGCGTCGATGGTGGCGAGCATGCGGGGATCGTCGGCAGGTAGGAATCCGACGATCGGCATCATCAGATTGGACGCGTCGAGCGCGCTCGAGCCGAGGTACTGCGTGAATGCTCCCGCCTCGTCGCGCCACCCGTCGCGCACGACGAACTCCCAGATCTGCTCGCGGGCCTGTTTCCATTCGTCGACCCGATCGCCGGCGTCGATGAGGTCTGCCATCGCGATGGCGCGGTCGAGCGCGACCCAGCACATGACCTTCGAGTAGAGGAAGTGCTGCGGTTCACCGCGCACCTCCCAGATGCCCTGGTCCTTCTCCCGCCACCGAGTCGTGGCGGTGTCGGCGCAGGCGACCAGGAACCGCTTGGTGTCATCGTCGACTGCGCCGATCTGCTCGATGAGCCGGTGCGCGGCGCCGAGCACCTCGCCGTAGACGTCGATCTGCTGCTGGTTCCACGCGCCGTTGCCGACGCGCACCGGCCGGCTGTCCCGCCATCCGGCGAGGTGCGGAAGCTCGCGTTCGGCCAGGTCGTGCTCGCCGCCGACGCCGAACATGATCTGCAGGCCATGATCCGGCCCCACCCCCGACGCTGCCGCGGTGGCCATGAACGCGAAGAAGTCGTCGGCCTCGTCCGGGCACGCAGCGACCCAGAGCGCCTCCATCGTGAAGCTGGCATCGCGCACCCATGCGTAGCGGTAGTCCCAGTTGCGCTCGCCGCCGACGCCTTCCGGCAGCGACGTCGTGGCGGCGGCGACGATCGCCCCGCTGGGCTGGAACGAAAGCCCCTGCAGCACCCGTCCGCTTTGGTGCACGAGGTCGGCCCACGGCCCGTCGTAGCGCTGGTGCAGCGCTGACCAGGACTGCCACGCACCGATGGTGTTCTCGGCCTGCGCGGCGAGTTCTTGCTGCGACCAGATCCGGGCCGGCTCCTGCTCCAACGTCGTGCGGTGCAGTGCGAAGTGCGCCGTTTCGCCGGCACCCAGCGTGATCCGGCCCGACGCCCGTGACGCCGCGATCGCGAGCGGGATCGGTGAGGTGAGCACCAGCCACTCCGCGCCACCGCGCGCCGTCACTCCGCCGTCGATCGCAGTCAGCAGCGGGACGATCAGGCCGTATTCCGGGCGGGGTTCGTATGCCACGTTGACTTCGACCTCGCCCTGGGTGCAAGTGATGCGCCGCACGAGCAGATGCGGAACGTCACGCCCCAGGCGGTGCCCGCCGTTGTCCGGCCCGGCGGCGAGCAGATCGGTGAGCACAAGCGTCCCGGACGAAGTCATGAAGGTCGTCTCCAGCACCAGAGTCCGGTCCACGTAACGCCGCGTGCTGCGCCATTCGCCGGCCGGCTGAATCTGCCAATGTCCGGCCGCATCGTCCAGAAGCCGGCCGAACACCGACGGGCTGTCGAAGCGCGGGAAGCTGAGCCACTCGATCGAACCGCGCAAATCGACCAAGGCGGTCGAATGGCGATCGGAGAGCAAGGCATGGTTGGCGATGGGCGTTGTCGACATAGCTGTCTCCTCCGGCGGGCTTACTGAATCAGACTCGGCGACGCCTCCGGCGTTACGCATCGGGGACGGGGCGATTCCGTAACGCGCACCGGCCTGCTCGGACTAATCGGCATACGCCCTCCACACCCGTGACAAGGATCCGGCAATGGTCACCGCACCGTCTCGCCAGTCGGACGACACCGTCGTCTCGCCGCCGAAGGAGATCTCTTCTTCGGCGGCCACGGAGGCCGCGGCGCTGTTCGACCCGGACGTGCGCGATCTGCTAGCGATTCTCGAGGTCTCCCGCGCTTCCGCCAACCGGGCCGCGGCCTGACGGGGCGCTGATCGGAGTCATCACGTCCGGTGCCGGACGCAGCCCGACCCGCCGGTCGGTGGCGGCGGCGCGGCTGCGCGCGACGAATCCTTCCGGATCGAGCCGGTAGGCCAGCCGCTTCGCCTCGGCCTCGACCCGCCGATCGCCGAGCAGCTCCAGCTTCGGGGCGAGGTCAGCGTCGACCTGGGCGCGGTGCTCACGAGAGAGCCAGCTCGTCTCGCGCGCGATCGTCAGCGCACGCCATTCGCTGGTGTGACCCGCGGCGAGTGCGGCGAACGTGTGCGGCAGTTCGTCCGCGAGCACCTTCGCCCAGCCGACGTAGCGAGCCGCGTGGTACGGGGAGATCCGGCGCACCAGCGCCACCTGCCCGGCGACGCCGCGTGCGCTCTGCTGCGGTGCGCCGAGTGCGGCCGTCTCGCGGGCCTGCGCGGCAGCCGCCGCCGACTTCAGCCCCTCCAGGGCCCGGATACGGTCGATGCGTACCGAGTCGTCGACGACCTGGTCCAGCCGGGCGAGGGCGCCGATCAGCCCCGCCAGCGTCGCG
>DASQSE010000104.1:0-34050 GCA_035642535.1 Jatrophihabitans sp.
CTTGAGCGCGAGCCCGAGGCCGGCCAGCTTGACCTTGACCTCGTCGATCGACTTCGAACCGAAGTTGCGGATGTCGAGCAGATCCGCCTCGCTGCGCCCGACGAGCTCACCCACGGTGTGGATGCCCTCGCGCTTGAGGCAATTGTACGAGCGGACGGTCAGGTCGAGATCCTCGATCGGCATCGAGAACGCGGCGATGTCGGCGACCTCGGCGGGCGACGGCCCGACGTCGATGCCCTCGGCCTCCTCGTTCAGCTCGCGGAACAAGCCGAACAGCTCGACCAGCGTGTGGCCGGCGGACGCGACCGCGTCGCGCGGAGTCATCGAGCTCTTCGTCTCGACGTCCACCACCAGGCGGTCGAAGTCCGTGCGCTGCTCGACACGCGTCGCCTCGACGTTGTAGGTCACCTTCAGCACCGGCGAGTAGATCGAGTCGACCGGGATGCGGCCGATCTCCTGGCCGGGCTGCTTGTTCTGCGTGGCGGTGACGTAGCCGCGGCCGCGCTCGACGACCAGCTCGATCTCGAGCCGGCCCTTCTTGTTGATCGTTGCGATGTGCAGATCCGGGTTGTGGACGGTCACGCCGGCCGGCGGTGCGATGTCGGCGGCGGTGACGTCGCCCGGGCCCTGCTTGCGCAGGTACATGACGACCGGCTCGTCGCTGTCCGAGCTGACGACGAGTTCCTTCAGGTTGAGGATGATGTCGGTGACGTCTTCCTTGACGCCCTCGACGGTCGTGAACTCGTGCAGCACGCCGTCGATGCGGATGCTGGTGATGGCCGCGCCCGGAATGGACGAGAGCAGCGTCCGGCGCAGCGAGTTGCCGAGCGTGTAGCCGAAGCCCGGCTCGAGCGGCTCGATGATGAAGCGCGATCGGTTATCGACGATCGGCTCTTCGGAGAGGGTGGGGCGCTGAGAAATCAGCACAGTGGAACTCCATTCTTCCTGCGGACCACCGCTATATGAGGTCCGCTCTGCAGTTGTCTCGGCGGGATGCGACGCCTTTGGACAACGTCTTCCCTCGTCGCTCAGGGCCTCCTTCGCCGGCCACTTCGCTCCTCAGTCCAGACGTTGTCGGCGTCTCATCCGCCTCGACGGATATTCAGTTGTTGATCTGGGTCTTCTGTCTACTTCGAGTAGAGCTCGACGATCAGCTGCTCCTGCAGCGGAACGTCGATCTGCGCACGGACGGGCAGCGAATGCACCAATATCCGCAGTCGGTTGGGCACGACCTGGAGCCACGCCGGAACCGGACGCTCGCCGTGCGTCTCGCGAGCGATCAGGAACGGCGTCGTCTCCAGTGACTTGGGCTTGACGTCGATGATGTCCCACTGCGAGACCCGGTAGCTGGGGATGTCGACCTTCTGCCCGTTGACCAGGAAGTGACCGTGCGAGACCAGCTGCCGCGCCTGACGCCGGGTGCGGGCCAGGCCGGACCGGTAGATCACGTTGTCGAGCCGCGTCTCGAGGATCTGCAGCAGGTTGTCGCCCGTCTTGCCCTGCCGGTTCACTGCCTCCTCGTAGTAGCGGCGGAACTGCTTCTCCAGGACGCCGTAGCTGTACTTCGCCTTCTGCTTCTCCTGCAACTGGAGCAAATACTCGCTCTGTTTGATGCGCGAGCGGCCGTGCTGTCCGGGCGGGTACGGACGACGCTCGAAGGAGGTGTCACCGCCGACCAGGTCGACGTTCAGGCGACGCGAGATGCGCGTCGCGGGACCTGTGTAACGAGCCATCGTCAGACCCTCCGGCGCTTCGGCGGACGGCAACCGTTGTGCGGCTGCGGAGTGACGTCGGAGATCGTGCCGACCTCAAGACCGGCGGCGCCGAGCGAGCGAATCGCCGTCTCGCGACCGGAGCCAGGGCCCTTCACGAAGACGTCGACCTTCTTCAGCCCGTGCTCCTGGGCCTTGCGGGCGGCGTTCTCGGCGGCCATCTGCGCAGCGAACGGCGTCGACTTGCGCGAGCCCTTGAAGCCGACGTGCCCGGCGGAGGCCCAGCTGATCACGTTGCCCATCGGATCGGTGATCGTCACGATCGTGTTGTTGAACGTGCTCTTGATGTGCGCCTGACCGAAGGCGACGTTCTTCTTCTCCTTGCGCCGGACCTTCTTGACTGCGCCCTTGCGTGCCTGCGGCGGCATTACTTCTTACCTGCCTTCTTCTTTCCGGCGATCGTCTTCTTCGGGCCCTTGCGGGTACGCGCGTTCGTCTTGGTGCGCTGCCCGTGGACGGGCAGGCCGCGGCGGTGCCGGATGCCCTCGTAGCAGCCGATCTCGATCTTGCGACGGATGTCGGCGGCGACCTCGCGACGCAGATCACCCTCGATCTTGTAGTTGCCCTCGATGTGGTCGCGCAGCTTGACGAGGTCGTCGTCGGAGAGGTCGTGGGCGCGCAGGTCCGGGCTGATGCCGGTGGCCTCGAGGGTCTGCTTGGCGCGGGTACGGCCTACGCCGTAGATGTAGGTGAGCGCAACCTCGAGCCGCTTGTCGCGGGGGAGGTCGACGCCGGCGAGACGTGCCATTCGGGCGGTTCTCCTGTTCAGGTACTCGAAGGTTTGGTGCGCGTCCGCCTCTGTGCCCATCCCGGGTCGATCCGGGACCAGAGCTCCGGCCTTCGTCCGGAGGCGTTAGCGACCCTTCGGTCGCATCAGGTACGCGCTTCGATGTGGTCAGCCTTGACGCTGCTTGTGACGCAGGTTCTCGCAGATGACCATGACCCGACCGTGGCGACGGATGACCTTGCACTTGTCGCAGATCGGTTTGACGCTCGGCTTGACCTTCACGGCCGTGCCTTCCTCTTTCTGCTCGGGTTGCTCACTTGTAGCGGTAGACGATGCGCCCGCGACTCAGGTCATAGGGCGACAGCTCCACGACGACCCGGTCCTCGGGGAGGATCCGGATGTAGTGCTGCCGCATTTTGCCGCTGATGTGGGCGAGCACCCGGTGCCCGTTTTCGAGCTCGACCCGGAACATCGCGTTCGGGAGCGGCTCGACCACCCGGCCTTCGACCTCGATGGCCCCGTCTTTCTTGGCCATAGCCTCCGCATTTCGTGATTCGGACGTGCACATGCGCAGCCCGATCGGACTGTGCACAGTTGGGCAAACCGAGAGGACCCGCGCTTTCCTCCCGCGGCCAAAGCGGGCATGAAAAGACGGCGGCGTGCGCCTGCAAATTAGTTTACCGACCCGTCGGCGCTGGGACAAAAACGGGTCCGCGCCGCCATACCAGGGGCGCCACCAGCGCCAATGCGGCCAGCAGGCAGACGAGTGGGGCGCCGGCCCGATCCGCGGCGGCCAGCGCCGCGGCAATGGCGATCGCGGCGGTGCTCATCCGCACCAGCCGCCGGGTGAACGGGGTCCGTCGCCGGCTCGCCGCATAGCCGAGGATCGCGGCGGCCAGCACCAGGAACACCCGCGCCGTGACCTGCGTCCCGAGCGACTGCTCGCCGGGGAGGTAGGCACCCGGGATGTAGGTGTCCGGCGTGCAGAACTCCTCGACCGAGTAGCCGCAGTCGCCGAAGATGGTGATGCCGGCCGTCAGGAGTCCCGGCGTTGCCGCCCATACCAGCCCGAGGGGCAGCACGCACAGCAGCGCCCCGGCCCACAGCCGCACCCGGGTCGGCAGCCACGCGAGCGGGTCACGGATCACCAGGTGTGCCCCTCCGGCCGCGGTCCCGGTGGCGGTCCCGGCATCGGCTCGCGGCCGGGCGCGATCCATGCGGCGACGATCCCGGCCGCCGCGCCGATCGTCACGACGAGCGACGTGTTCGAACCGGCGGCGGGTAGCACGAACAGCACCCAGAACAGGACGAGCGCTGCCGCTCCGCAGGCCGCCGCCTGCCAGGCGCGGTGCGGAGTCATGCCGAACGACCTCGCCAGCGCCGGAGTCAGGGTGAGCACCGCACCGGCGATGGCGAGCCCGCCCCATGCGTTGACCGAGTCCCAGGCGTTGCGCCCGTCCTCCTTCACCGTCAGCCCGATCACCGTGGCCGCGATGCTGATGAGCCCGAGCGTCCATACCGCGGACATGCCTTTGGGCGTCGGCGCGTGTCGCGGCGCGCTTCCGGGCGGCGGCCCGTACTGCATCGGCCGGTACTGCTCGGTCGGCGGCGGACCCTGCGGCGGCGGACCCTGCGGCGGCCCGTGCCGCGGCGGGCCCGGCGGCGGACCCTGATGTGGGCCCTGCTGCCACGGACCCTCGTACCCGGGCGGCGGCGTACTCATGGCCGATCACCATAGTCTTTCGACGTGCCTGATCGGCTGGGAACGGCGGCCGCGCGACTGTGGCTGCAGAAGTGGCGTTGGTACAACCGGTCGCGGCTACCGTGGAACGCCGCCCGGCTGCACCTGGAGCTCGCGAAACGGCAGGCGTTCGCGCGCGGGCCGATGCACGGAAACGTGCTGGAGCTGCTGCTCGAGGGACGGCTGGAGATCGGTCCGCACGCATTCTTCGAGCCGGGCGTGTGGCTGACGTCCGAGTCGGGGCGGATCGCGATCGGCGGCGGCAGCATGCTGAACCTCAACGTCATGGTCGCTGCGGTGCAGGAGGTGCGCATCGGCGCGCACTGCATGCTCGCCAACGGCTGTCTGGTCACGGACGGCAACCACCGCTTCGACGACCCGGACAAGCCGGTGCCGTGGCAGGGATTCACGTCCAAGGGCCCGGTGATCATCGGAGACAACGTCTGGCTAGGAGCGAACGTCGTCGTCACGACCGGCGTGACGATCGGCCGGCGATCGGTGATCGGCGCGAACTCGGTCGTGATGGACGACGTCCCGGAGTTCTCGATCGCGGCTGGAGCGCCGGCGCGCGTGATCAAGCCCATCGCGCACTGAGCTGCGAAGACCGTCGAGCGGTGCCACTCGCCGCGGTCGCCAGTGGTCGTGACCACTAGTGTCTCTCTGCGTGACTGCGCTGTCCGACCTGCTGATCGCGTCGAACAAGACAGGCTTGTCGGCGCGCGGGCTCGCCCGTGAGGCTCGAGAGCGCGGCCACTCGCTCAATCACGACACGGCAGCGCGTTACCTGCGCGGTGATCACGGCGTACCCGACGAAGCGACGCTGGTTGCACTCTCGGACGTGCTGCGCATCCCGATGCGCGACCTGCGCGCCGCGGCGCAGCTGCCTTCCGAAACGACCGCGCCTTACGTTCCGCCGCCGGAGGCGAGCCGGTTGACGCGCCGGCAGCGCCGCGCGGTGGACGAGATCATCCGCGCGATGCTCGAACCCTCCGCCGCCCGGGGTGCAGCCGCTGGAGCCACGACTCCGCACCAGCCGCGCTGACCTGGAGGGCGCTCGGTCAGGCGGCGGCCTGGGCGGAGAGTTGCACACCGCGCTGCAGCAACTCGGCGCGGCCACCGTCCTCGGCGGTCAACACCCAGGGCCCGTCGTCCAGGATCGCGACGGTGTGCTCCCAATGCGCGGCCCACGAACCATCCACCGTGATGACGGTCCAGCCATCGTCGAGTTCGCGCGTCGTCCGCGAACCCAAGGTCACCATCGGCTCGATCGCGATCGCCATCCCCGGCGTCAGGCGAGGTCCCTTGCCCGGCCGTCCGTAGTTGAGGATGTGCGGCGCCATGTGCATCTCCGAACCGATGCCGTGGCCGCCGTAACCGGCGACGATCCCGTACCGGCCGGCCCGCCGGATCGAGGTCTCGATCGCGTGCGAGACGTCCGACAACCGCGCGCCGGTGCGCACCGCGGCGAGACCGTCCCACATCGACCGCTCGCACACCGTCGACAGCGCCGCCACCTCGGGCGCGACCTCGCCGACCGGCACCGTGATGGCCGAGTCGCCGTGCCAGCCGTCGACGATGGCGCCGAAGTCGATCGAGATCACGTCGCCTTCGGCCAGCTTCTCGGCGCGCGACGGGATCCCGTGCACGACCCGTTCGTTCACCGACGCGCAGATGACGGCCGGGTAGCCGTGGTAACCCAGAAACGACGATCCGGCGCCGGTCTCGCGCAGCACGTCGCGGGCGATCGCGTCGAGGTCAGCAGTGGAGACACCGGGAGCCACCGCGGCGCGCATTGCACCGAGCGCGCGCGCCACCACCAACCCGGCCTCGCGCATCCGCGCGATCTGCCCAGGCGTCTTCAGCTCGATGTGCTCGGGGACGCGTCGCATGCAACGCTCAGTCGGCGAAGGGAAGGAGCGCGGCGATGGCCCGCTCCGTCACGTCCTCGACGGCACCGAGCGCGTCGATCGCGACGAGTTTCTCGCCATCGCGATAGAACCCGATCAGCGGTTCCGTCTGGTCGTGATAGACCTCGAGCCGGTGCCGCACCGTCGCCGGTTGGTCGTCGTCGCGCTGGTACAGCCTGCCCCCGTCCTTGTCGCACACGCCGTCGATCGTGGTCGGGTCGAAGTCGACGTGCCAGACGTGCCCGCAGGTCTTGCAGGTGCGCCGCCCGGACAGCCGCCGGACCACCTCGTCGAACGGGACGTCCAGGTCGAGAACGACCGAGAGCGGTGCGCCGAGTTCGTCCAGGATGCTGTTCAACTCGTCGGCCTGCGCGACGTTGCGCGGAAAGCCGTCCAAGAGGAATCCGGCCTTGGCGTCCGGCTGCGCCAGCCGGTCGCGGACCATCGCGTTCGTGACCTCGTCCGGCACCAAGTCGCCGGCGTCCATGTACTTCTTCGCCAGCCGGCCCAGATCGGTGCCGCCTGAGACGTTCGCCCGGAAGATGTCGCCGGTCGAGATCTTCGGGATCCCGAAGAACTCGGCGATGAATTCGGCCTGGGTGCCCTTCCCCGCGCCTGGCGGGCCCACGAGAACAAGTCTCATTGGGCTCGCCTCCTCGTCCGGCTCAGCGCAGGAATCCTTCGTAGTTGCGCTGCATCAACTGGCTCTCGATCTGCTTCACCGTGTCCAGAGCCACGCCGACCATGATCAGCACCGCGGTACCGCCGAACGGGAAGTTCTGGTTGTTGCCGCTCGTGATGCTGAAGAACATGTTGGGCAGGACGGCGACGATGCCGAGGTAGATCGAACCCGGCAGCGTGATGCGCGACAGTACGAACTGCAGGTACTCGGCCGTCGGCCGGCCGGGGCGGATACCCGGAATGAAGCCGCCGTACTTCTTCATGTCGTCGGCGCGTTCGACGGGGTCGAAGGTGATGCCGACGTAGAAGTAGGCGAAGAAGATGATCAGCAAGAAGTAGGAGGCGACGTATATCCAGTCCTGCTGGTTGATCAGGTGGTTGTTGACGAACCGCGCGAACGAACTGTCCGACGTGCTGCTGTTCGTCAACTGGCTGATCAGCTGCGGGATATAGAGCAGCGAGGATGCGAAGATGACCGGGATGACGCCTGCCTGGTTCACCTTCAACGGTAGATAGGTGGACGTGCCGCCGTACTGGCGTCTACCGACCATCCGCTTCGCGTACTGCACCGGAATGCGGCGTTGCGCCTGCTCGACGAACACCACCGCGATGATGATCGCCAGTCCGAGCAGGATGATCAGCGTGAACACGAAGCCGCCGGCGTTCTGCAGGATGACGTGGCCCTCGTTGGGGATGCGCGCGGCGATGGACGTGAACATCAGCACGCTCATGCCGTTGCCGACGCCCCGGTCGGTGATCAGCTCGCCGAGCCACATGATGACGCCGGTGCCGGCCGTCATCGTGATAACCATCTGCGAGAGCGTCCACAAGTCGTTGTGGTACAGAATCGTGTTGCAGTCGGCGGAGCTGGAGCCGGAGAACAGCTGCCCGGAGCGGGCCAGCGCGATGAACCCGGTGGACTGCAGGATCGCCAGCCCGATCGTCAGGTAGCGGCTGTACTGGGTCAGCTTCTGCTGCCCGGACTGCCCCTCCTTCTTCAGCGCCTCGAAGCGCGGTATGACCACGACCAGCAGCTGGATGATGATGCTCGCGGTGATGTAGGGCATGATGCCGAGCGCGAACACCGACAGCCGCAGCAGCGCACCGCCGGAGAACAGGTTGATCAGGCCGTAGACGTTGCGGCTGGCCCCTGATACCCCGGAAATGCAGTTGTTGATCGCATGCGTGTTGGTGTTCGGTGTCGGGACGGACGCGCCGAGCCGGTAGAGGGCGAGGATCGCCAGCGTGAACAGCAGCTTCTTGCGGAGGTCAGGCGTCCGAAACGCCGACGCGAACGCCCTGAGCACGTGGTTCCTCCTGCGGCGGTGCTGTGTTGCTTATTGGTTACCGGATGATTCAGTCGACGCGACGCGTCTCCGATAGCCGGACACCGGTGTGCCCAAGGCTAACAGCCACGCTAGAGCGCCGTGATCGAGCCGCCTGCGGCGGTGATCTTTTCCCGCGCCGAGGCCGAGAATGCGTTGGCGCTGATGTCCAGCTTGACCGAGAGCTCGCCGTTGCCCAGCACCTTCACCGGCTGGCCCTTGCGGACCGCGCCGGCCGCCACGAGCTGGTCGACATCGACCGTGCCGCCCTGCGGGAACAGCTTCTCCAGCTGTGCCACGTTGACGACCTGGTACTCGACCCGGAACCGGTTCTTGAAGCCCTTCAGCTTCGGCAACCGCATGTGGATCGGCATCTGGCCGCCCTCGAACGCGGCTGAGATCTGGCCACGGGCCTTGCTGCCCTTGGTGCCGCGACCGGCCGTTTTGCCTCTCGCGCCGCCCTCGCCGCGACCCACGCGGGTCCGCTTGGTGCGCGAGCCGGGCGCCGGGCGCAGATGGTGAACCTTCAGTGTCATGTCAGTCGACCTCCTCGACCGTGACCAGGTGGGTGACGGTCGCGACCATGCCGCGGATCTCCGGGCGGTCTTCCTTGACGACGGTGTCGTGCATCCGCTTGAGCCCCAGCGTGCGCAGCGTCTCGCGCTGGTTGCGCTGGTAGCCGATGCCAGACTTCGTCTGCGTAATCTTCAATTTCGCCATCGGGCTCACGCTCCCTGCCCGGCGCGGGCGCGCAACATGCCGGCCGGTGCGACGTCCTCGAGCGGCAGGCCGCGGCGCGCCGCGACCTCCTCCGGACGGACGAGTTCCTTTAGCGCGGCGACGGTCGCATGCACGATGTTGATCGGGTTGTCCGAGCCGAGCGACTTGGACAGCACGTCGTGGATGCCGGCGCATTCGAGGACGGCGCGCACCGGGCCGCCGGCGATGACACCCGTACCGGGGCTGGCCGGCTTCAGCAGCACCACGCCCGCGGCCTTCTCGCCCTGCACCGGATGCGGGATCGTCTGCTGGATCCGCGGAACCTTGAAGAAGTTCTTCTTGGCCTCCTCGACGCCCTTCGCAATCGCGGCCGGGACCTCTTTGGCCTTGCCGTAGCCGACGCCGACGGTGCCGTCGCCGTCGCCGACGACGACCAGCGCCGTGAAGCTGAAGCGACGGCCACCCTTGACGACCTTGGCGACGCGGTTGATCGAAACCACCCGCTCGAGGTGCGGGCTCTTCTCCTGAGCTCCGCTGTCGCGCCCACGACCGCCCTCGCGCCGATCGCGTCGCTGGCCACCCTCGCGGTCGCTGCCGCCGGAACGCGGCCCGCGCTGTGGTCCTGGCATCAGATGGTCCCCTCGGTTGCGTTGCTCATTCAGAACTCCAGTCCGGCTTCTCTGGCGGCGTCGGCGAATGCCGCGACGCGCCCGGTGTAGGTGTTACCGCCCCGGTCGAAGACGACCTTGGTGACGCCGGCCGCCTTCGCGGCGTCGGCCAGGTTGGCGCCCAGCGCCTTGGCCCGCGCCGTCTTGTCGCCGTCGGTCAGCTTGTACGTCGACGCCGAGGCGAGCGTGACGCCGCGCGCGTCGTCGACGACCTGCGCGAACAGGTGCCGCGACGAGCGCGTCACGACCAGCCGCGGCTGCTCGGCCGAGCCGACGACCCTCTTGCGCAGCCGGAAGTGCCGCCGCGCCCGGGAGACCCGCCGGGTGGCCGACACACCGGCGGACCGGCGAGCCTGCTTGTGAATACTCGAGGCGCTCACTTCTTACCTGCCTTACCTGGCCCCTTATCGGCACGGCGCCGGATCTGCTCGCCTTGGTAGCCCATTACTTCTTACCTGCCTTGCCGGCCTTACGTCGGATCTGCTCGCCCTGGTAGCGCACGCCTTTGCCCTTGTACGGGTCCGGTCTGCGCAGCCTGCGGATGTTGGCCGCCACCTCGCCGACCTTCTGCTTGTCGATGCCCTCGACCGCGAAGCGGGTCGGCGTCTCGACGCGGAAGGTGATGCCGTCCGGCGCCTTGACGAGCACCGGGTGCGAGAAGCCCAGCGCGAACTCGAGGTCACTGCCCTTGGCGGTGACGCGATACCCGGTGCCGACGATCTCCAGCGTCTTCGTGTAGCCGTTCGTCACGCCGGTGACCATGTTGGCGATGAGCGTGCGCGACAGCCCGTGCAGCGAGCGCGACTCGCGCTCGTCGTCCGGCCGCGAAACCTCGATCGTGCCGTCCTTCTGCGCGATGCTGATCGGCTCCGCGACCGTGTGCGACAGGGTGCCCTTCGGCCCCTTTACCGTGACCTGCTGGCCGTCGACGGTCACGTCCACACCGGACGGGAGCGGGACGGGAAGCTTTCCGATTCGGCTCATTGCTACCTACCAGACGTAGGCGAGGACTTCCCCGCCTACTCCACGCTTGGCGGCCTGCCGGTCGGTCAGCAGCCCGGACGACGTCGAGATGATCGCCGTGCCGAGGCCGCCGAGCACACGGGGCAGACCGGTCGACTTCGCATACACCCGCAGGCCGGGCTTGGACACCCGGCGCAGCCCGGCGATGCTGCGCTCCCGGTTCGGGCCGTACTTCAGCTCGATCGCGAGCACGCGGCCCACCTGACCCTCCGGCGCGTCCAGCACCTTGAAGCCGGCGATGTAGCCCTCTTGCTTGAGGATCCCGGCGATGTGTGCCTTCAGCTTGGAGTGCGGCATCTCCACGGTGTCGTGGAATGCCGTGTTCGCATTGCGGAGCCGGGTCAGCATGTCCGCGATCGGGTCTGTCATCGTCATGAGGAGCCGCCCTTCGCGAGCATCGCAGGGAGTACCGCAGGGCCGCCCGCGGCCCGAGGAACGGACCGAGGAGCGAAGCGGAGGGCGGTGACGGGGTGCATTGTCATGTGCGTGATCTTCTTTCTCGCGGTGGTTCCCGAGGGCCTGCCGCGAAAGTTGGTTACCAGGACGACTTCGTGACGCCTGGCAGCTCGCCGGCGTGTGCCATCTCGCGGAAGCAGATGCGACACAGGCCGAACTTGCGATACACGGCCTGCGAGCGACCGCAACGCTGACACCGTGTGTACCCGCGGACCTTGAACTTCGGCTTCCCCGCAGCCTTGTTCCGAAGAGCGGTTTTGGCCATCGTCAGCTGGTCCTCTCGGTCTCACGGAAGGGGAAGCCGAGCGCGCGCAGCAGCGCCCGCCCCTCGTCGTCGTTGGCCGCGGACGTGACCACGGTGATGTCCATGCCGCGCGGGCGATCGATCGTGTCGGGGTTGATCTCGTGGAACATCGACTGCTCGGTCAGCCCGAACGTGTAGTTGCCGTTGCCGTCGAACTGTTGGTCGGACAGCCCACGGAAGTCGCGGATGCGCGGCAGCGCGAGCGACAGCAGCCGGTCGAGGAACTCCCACATCCGGTCGCCACGCAGCGTGACCTTCGCACCGATCGCCATGCCCTCGCGCAGCTTGAACTGCGCGATCGACTTACGCGCCTTCTGCACGAGCGGCTTCTGGCCGGTGATCAGCGTGAGGTCGCGCACCGCGCCGTCCATCAGCTTGCTGTCCTTGGCCGCCTGCCCGACGCCCATGTTCACGACGATCTTGACCAGGCCGGGGACCTGCATCGCGTTGCCGAACTCGAACTGCCCGCGCAGCGCAGGCACGATCTCCTCGCGGTAACGCGTCTTGAGCCGCGGCACCGGATACGTCTCGGTGGCCGTCATGAGAGGTCCTTTCCGGAGCGGCGCGAGGTACGCACCTTCTTGCCGCTCTCGTCGTCGCGCCGGTAGCCGACGCGCGTTGCCTTGCCGTCGCCGTCGATCACCATGACGTTGCTGGCGTTGATCGGCGCCTCGATGTGCTCGATGCCGCCCTGCTTCGCGCCGCGTGTGCCGGTGGTGATGCGGGTGTGCTTGGTGACGCGGTTGACGCCCTCGACGACCACCTTGTTCGTCACTGGGTTCGCCGCGATCACCTTGCCGCGGACCCCGCGATCCTTACCGGCGATGACGACGACCTCGTCGCCTTTCTTGACCTTCATCAGAGAACCTCGGGTGCCAGAGAAATGATCTTCATGAATCGCTTGTCGCGCAGCTCACGGCCCACCGGGCCGAAGATGCGCGTGCCGCGTGGCTCGCCGTCCTGCTTGATGAGCACGGCGGCGTTCTCGTCGAAGCGGATGTAGCTGCCGTCCGGACGGCGCCGCTCCTTGACGGTGCGCACGATGACCGCCTTCACGACGTCGCCCTTCTTGACGCCGGCGCCGGGCAGCGCGTCCTTCACCGTCGCCACGATGATGTCGCCGATGCCGGCATAGCGCCGCCCCGAGCCGCCCATCACCCGGATGCACAAGATCTCCTTGGCACCGGTGTTGTCGGCGACTCGAAGTCGCGACTCCTGCTGAATCACTGCACTCTCCTGTACCGGACGTGCCTCGGCGGCAGCCGAAAAAGCGGCATTGTTACTTGGCCTTCTCGATGACCTCGACGACGCGCCAGCGCTTGGTGGCCGATCGCGGACGGGTTTCCATGATCAGGACACGGTCGCCGACGCCGACCTGGTCCGACTCGTCGTGCACCTTGAGCTTGCTGGTGCGCCGAATGACCTTGCCGTAGAGCGCGTGCTTGACGCGATCCTCGACCTCGACGACGACCGTCTTCTGCATCTTGTCGCTGACGACCAGGCCCTCACGCACCTTGCGGTGCGATGTGCGGGCCGGCGCCGCGATTTCGTTGGTCTCACTCATGATGCAGTCACGCCTTCACTTGCGGTTGCCTCTTCGGGTGCGACCGACAGGCCGAGCTCACGCTCATGCAGGATCGTGTAGATCCGCGCGATGTCGTGGCGCACGGTGCGCAGTCGCCGGTTGTTGTCCAGCTGCCCGGTGGCCATCTGGAAGCGCAGGTTGAACAGCTCTTCCTTGGCCTCGCGCAGCCGCGTCTCGAGCTCGTCGTCGTGCAGCTCGCGCAGCTCCGCCGTGCTCGTACCCGCCGCCATTACAGATCACCTTCTCGGGTCACGATTCGGCACTTCATCGGCAGCTTGTGGATCGCGCGGGTGAGCGCAGTGCGCGCCACCTGCTCGTTCGGGTAGCTGAGCTCGAACAGCACCCGGCCCGGCTTGACGTTCGCGATCCACCACTCCGGCGAGCCCTTGCCGGAGCCCATCCGGGTCTCGGCCGGCTTCTTGGTCAGCGGCCGGTCGGGGTAGATGTTGATCCACACCTTGCCGCCACGACGGATGTGCCGGTTGATCGCGATACGCGCCGACTCGATCTGCCGGTTCGTCACGTACGCCGACTCGAGCGCCTGGATGCCGTACTCGCCGAACGCCACGTTCGTACCGCCGGAGGCCATGCCGCGCCGGCTGGGATGGTGTTGCTTACGGTGCTTGACCCTGCGTGGTATCAGCATCGGTCAGCCCTCCGGAGTTTCGTTGGCTTCGTTCTGGGCGGCGTCCTCGGTCTGCGTGACCTCGGACGGCGCCTCCGTGGCGATGTCGGCGTCGGCCTGCGCCGCGGTGGTGATCGCCGATTCCTGCACCTCGGCCGGCGCCTGCACCTCGGCCGGCGCCTGCACCTCGGCAGGCTCCGGCGCGGTAACCTCCGCGACCGGCGCCTCGCTGGGCGGGGTGTCCCCGGATGCGGCACGCCCGGCGTCCGTGCTGACGCCCGTCGTGCCCTGCGAGCCGGAGCGGCGGGCGCGAGAGCCACCGGACGGCCGGTCCCGGCGCTGGCGCAGCGCCTCGGCGGCCGCAGCCGCCTCCCGCTCGGCGCGCGAGCCGGTCGGGACCTCGCCCTTGTACAGCCACACCTTCACACCGATGCGGCCGAAGGTGGTGCGGGCCTCGTAGAAGCCGTAGTCGATGTTGGCGCGCAGCGTGTGCAGCGGCACCCGTCCCTCGCGGTAGAACTCGGAGCGGGACATCTCGGCGCCACCGAGGCGGCCGGAGCACTGCACTCGGATGCCCTTCACGCCCGGGCTCTTCAGCGCCGACTGCATGCTCTTGCGCATCGCGCGCCGGAAGCTGACCCGGTTGGACAGCTGCTCGGCCACACCCTGCGCAACCAGCTGCGCATCGCCCTCGGGGTTCTTGACCTCGAGGATGTTCAACTGCACCTGCTTGCCGGTGAGCTTCTCGAGTTCGCCGCGGATCCGGTCGGCCTCCGCGCCGCGCCGGCCGATCACGATGCCCGGACGGGCGGTGTGGATGTCGACCCGGACCCGGTCGCGGGTGCGCTCGATCTCCACCTTGGCGATGCCGGCGCGCTCCATGCCCTTCGTCATGAGACGCCGGATGGCGACGTCTTCCTTGACGTACTCGGCGTACTGCTTGTCGGCGAACCACCGGCTCTTGAAGTCGGTCGTGATGCCCAACCGGAAGCCGTGCGGATTGACTTTCTGGCCCACTAGTTCCTCCGGCCCTTCGAGGTGCTCGGGACGTCGACGCTCTCGACCTCGATCGTGATGTGGCTCGTGCGCTTGTGGATGCGGTAGGCCCGCCCCTGTGCGCGCGGCCGGAATCGCTTGAGCGTCGGCCCCTCGTCGACGTAGGCGCGCGAGATGATCAGCGACTCCGGGTCGAGCGAGAAGTTGTTCTCGGCATTCGCGATGGCGCTGGCAAGCACCTTCGCGATCGGCTCGCTGGCCGCCTGCGGCGCGAACTGCAGCACCGACAGCGCCTCCTGGGCGGGCATGTCGCGAATCAGCTCGATGACGCGGCGCGCCTTCATCGGCGTGACGCGCACGTACGACGCCTTCGCATATGCCGTCCGTACCTCGTCTGCTTCAGTCATTGGTCGCTCCGCAAGCGTCGCTCCGTGTCATATCCGATACCTCAGCTCCGCCGCGCTCGGCGGTCGTCCCTGATATGGCCGCGGAACGTGCGCGTCGGCGCAAACTCGCCGAGCTTGTGCCCGACCATGCCCTCGGTGATGAACACCGGGACGTGCTTGCGGCCGTCGTGCACGGCGATCGTGTGCCCGAGCATGTCGGGGATGATCGTCGAGCGGCGCGACCAGGTCTTGATCACCTGCTTGCTGTTCTTGTCGTTCTGCGCGTCGACCTTCTTGAGCAGGTGCTCGTCGACGAACGGACCCTTCTTCAAACTGCGTGGCATCGCTCAGTCCCTCAGCGCTTCTTCTTCGTTCGACGACGACGGACGATCAATTTGTCACTGCCCTTGTGGTGGCGGGTGCGCCCCTCCGGCTTGCCGTTCGGGTTCACCGGGTGCCGGCCACCGGACGTCTTGCCCTCACCGCCGCCGTGCGGGTGGTCAACCGGGTTCATCGCCACACCGCGCACGCTCGGCCGCTTGCCCTTCCACCGCATCCGGCCGGCCTTGCCCCAGTTGATATTGCTCTGTTCGGCGTTGCCGACCTCGCCCACGGTGGCACGGCAGCGGACGTCGACGTTGCGGATCTCGCCGGAGGGCATCCGCAGTTGTGCGTACGGGCCCTCCTTCGCGACCAGCTGGACGCCTGCCCCGGCCGAGCGGGCAATCTTCGCGCCACCGCCCGGGCGCAGCTCGATGGCGTGCACCGTCGTGCCGACCGGGATGTTGCGCAACGGCAGCGCGTTGCCCGGCTTGATGTCCGCGCTCGGGCCGTTCTCGATGCGGTCGCCCTGCCGCAGGTTGCGCGGCGCGAGGATGTAGCGCTTCTCGCCGTCGGCGTAGTGCAGCAGCGCGATCCGCGCGGTGCGGTTCGGGTCGTACTCGATGTGCGCGACCCGCGCGGGGACACCGTCCTTGTCGTGGCGACGGAAGTCGATCACCCGGTAGGCGCGCTTGTGCCCGCCGCCCTGGTGCCGCGTCGTGATCTTGCCGGAGTTGTTGCGGCCGCCCTTGTTGTGCAGCGGACGGACGAGCGACTTCTCCGGGTGATCACGCGTGACCTCCGCGAAGTCGGCCACCGAGGCGCCCCGGCGTCCGGGGGTCGTCGGCTTGTACCTGCGAATCGCCATAATCAGCCAATCTGTCCGAACACGTCGATGCGGTCGCCGGCACGCAGCGTCACGATTGCGCGCTTCACACTGCGTCGCCGGCCGTAGCCGTAGCGCGTGCGCTTGCGCTTGCCCTGCCGGTTGAGGGTGTTCACGTCGGTGACCTTGACGTTGAACACCTGCTCGACGGCGATCTTGATCTGCGTCTTGTTGGCGAGCGGGTGGACGTCGAACGTGTACTTGTTCTCGTCCAGCAGCCCGTAGCTCTTCTCCGAGATCACCGGGGCGAGCAGCACGTCGCGAGGATCGTCGAACATCAGGCCTCCTCCTCGTCCTGCTCGTCGGCCTCCGGCGCCGCCTTCTTGGCAGCCGCCTTCTTGGCCGGCGCCTTCTTGGCAGCCGCCTTCTTCGCCGCCGGCTTCTCGGCCGGCTCGGCCTCCGCCTCAGGTTCGGCCTTCGCCTCGGGCTCGGCCTTCTTCGCCGCCGCCTTCTTGGCCGGCGCCTTCTTCGCCGCCGGCTTCTCCGTCGAGACCGGCGATTCCGCTGCGATCTCCCTATCGATCTCCTCGTCGACCTCATCGCTGGAGGCCGCGCCCTTGGCCGACTTGCCCTTGAGCGGCCCACCGACGAAGGTCTCCAGCGCGCTCTGTGTGAACACCACGTCGTCGCTGATGAGCACGTCGTAGGTGTTGAGCTGCCCCGGCTCGAGGATGTGCACGCTCGGCAGATTGCGCAGGCTGAGCCACGTCAACTCGTCGGTCCGGTCGAGGACGACCAGCACGTGCTTCGCGGTGCTCACCGTCGCCAGCGCCTCAGCCGCGGCCCTGGTGGACGGCGTGTCATCCGAAAGGAACGCGGAGACCACGTGCACGCGGCCGCTGCGCGCCCGGTCGGAAAGCGCGCCACGCAGCGCGGCAACCTTCATCTTCTTGGGCGTGCGCTGGGCATAGTCGCGCGGCACCGGGCCGTGCACCGTGCCACCGCCGGCGTACTGCGGCGCGCGCACCGAACCCTGCCGGGCGCGGCCGGTGCCCTTCTGCCGGTACGGCTTTGCGCCGCCGCCGCGAACCTCGCCGCGCGTCTTGGTCTTGTGCGTGCCCTGTCGCGCCGCGGCCTGCTGCGCCACGACCACCTGGTGGATCAGCGGCACGTTCGTCTTGGCGTCGAACACCTCGGCGGGCAGCTCGATCTTCGTGCCCTTCGCCTTGGTGTCGGTGGGGTTCTGCACCGTCACTGACAAGGTCACTGAACCGCACCACCCTTCGCTGCCGTACGGACGAGCACCAAGGCACCCTTCGGGCCCGGGACGGCGCCCTTGATCAGCAGCAGGCCGCGCTCGGCGTCGACCTTGTGCACGATCAGGCTCTGCGTCGTCTGCTTCTCGTTGCCCATCCGGCCCGCCATCTTGAGGCCCTTGAACACGCGAGCCGGCGTGGCGCAGGCCCCGATCGAGCCCGGCGCGCGGTGCTTGCGCTGCGTGCCGTGGCCCGCGCCGAGGCCGTGGAAGCCGTGCCGCTTCATGACGCCAGCGGTGCCCTTGCCCTTGGTGGTGCCGCTGACATCGACGAGCGCACCGTCGGCGAACACGTCCGCGCCGAGCTCCTGGCCGACCGTGTAGTCCTCGATCGCGTCGGTGCGCAGCTCGACCAGGTGCCGCCGCGGTGTGACGTTCGCGGCCTTGAAGTGGCCGGCGACCGGCTTGGTGACCTTGCGCGGGTCGATCTGCCCGTAGGCGAGCTGGACGGCGGTGTAGCCGTCCTTCTCCTTCGTCCGGATCTGGGTGACGACGCACGGCCCGGCCTTGACGACGGTCACCGGAACGATCCGGTTGTTCTCGTCGAAGACCTGGGTCATCCCGAGCTTCTCGCCCAGAATCCCTTTCTTCTGGTTAGCCATTTCCCTATCTCGCCTACTGAATGTTCACGTCGACGCTGGCCGGCAGGTCGATGCGCATCAGCGCGTCGACCGTCTTCGGCGTCGGATCGAGAATGTCGATGAGCCGCTTGTGAGTCCGCATCTCGAAGTGCTCGCGGCTGTCCTTGTACTTGTGCGGCGAACGGATGACGCAATAGATGTTCTTCTCCGTCGGCAACGGTACGGGGCCGACCACCCGGGCGCCGGTACGCGTCACCGTTTCCACGATCTTGCGCGCGCTGGCGTCGATGGCCTCGTGGTCATAGGCCTTGAGCCGTATGCGGATCTTCTGTCCCGCCATGGTGGCTGACTCACCTTCACTGTTCTCGGTCTACTGCAGGATCGGGCTCGCAGCTCTCGGTTGAGCGGCCGGAGCAAAGCCCCGGGGCGGATCCTTGAGGGGATCCGCCCCGGTGCGGTTACTTGATGATCTTCGTGACGCGACCAGCGCCGACGGTGCGACCACCCTCGCGGATGGCGAACCGCAGACCCTCCTCCATGGCGATCGGCTGGATCAGCTCGACCGACATCTCGGTGTTGTCACCCGGCATGACCATCTCGGTGCCCTCGGGGAGGGTCACCACGCCGGTCACGTCGGTCGTGCGGAAGTAGAACTGCGGACGGTAGTTGTTGAAGAACGGCGTGTGCCGGCCACCCTCGTCCTTGCCGAGGATGTAGACGTTCGCCTCGAAGTTGGTGTGCGGGGTGGTCGTGCCCGGCTTGATGACGACCTGGCCGCGCTCCACCTCCTCGCGCTTGATGCCACGCAGCAACAGGCCGACGTTCTCGCCCGCCCGGGCCTCGTCGAGCAGCTTGCGGAACATCTCGACGCCGGTGACCGTGGTGGTCTGCTTCTCCGGGTGGATGCCGACGATGTCGACGGTCTCGTTGACCTTGAGGATGCCCCGCTCGACGCGGCCGGTGACGACCGTGCCGCGGCCGGTGATCGTGAAGACGTCCTCGATCGGCATCAGGAACGGCTTGTCGACGTCGCGCTGCGGCTCCGGGATCGACTCGTCGACCGCGTTCATGAGCTCCATGACCTTCGCGCCCCACTCGGAGTCGCCCTCGAGCGCCTTGAGTGCGGACACCCGCACGATCGGGCAGTCGTCGCCCGGGAACTCGTACTGGGTGAGCAGCTCGCGGACCTCGAGCTCCACCAGCTCGAGGATCTCCTCGTCGTCGACCATGTCGGCCTTGTTCAGCGCGACCACGATGTACGGGACGCCGACCTGGCGGGCGAGCAGCACGTGCTCCTTGGTCTGCGGCATCGGGCCGTCGGTGGCGGCGACGACCAGGATCGCGCCGTCCATCTGGGCCGCACCCGTGATCATGTTCTTGATGTAGTCAGCGTGCCCGGGGCAGTCGACGTGGGCGTAGTGGCGCTTCTCGGTCTGGTACTCGATGTGCGCGATCGAGATCGTAATGCCACGTGCCTTCTCCTCGGGCGCCTTGTCGATCTGCTCGAACGCCTGAGTGTCGGGGTTCATCTCCGGGTACTTCTCGTGGAGCACGCGCGAGATCGCAGCCGTCAGCGTGGTCTTGCCATGGTCGATGTGACCGATGGTGCCGATGTTGACGTGCGGCTTCGTCCGCTCGAACCTGGCCTTCGCCACTGTGGATCCCTAACCCTTCGGGTCACGCCGGGTCTTCGGTGCCCGGCTGGTTGGACTTGTGTGGAAGTTGATTACTCGCCGGTTGCCTTGGCGATGATTTCCTTCGCCACGTTCTGCGGAACCTCCGCGTAGCTGTCGAACTGCATCGAATAGCTCGCCCGGCCCTGCGTCTTGGAACGCAGGTCACCGACGTAGCCGAACATCTCCGACAGCGGCACGAGAGCCTTGACGACCCGCGAGCCGCCCCGCTCCTCCATGGCCTGGATGTGGCCGCGGCGCGAGTTGAGGTCGCCGATGACGTCGCCCATGTTGTCCTCGGGCGTGGTGACCTCGACGGCCATCATCGGCTCGAGCAGCACCGGGTTCGCCTTCTTCGCGGCCCGCTTGAACACCATCGAGCCGGCGATCTTGAACGCCATCTCGGACGAGTCGACCTCGTGGTAACCACCGTCGAGCAGCGTCATCTTCACGCCGACCATCGGGTAGCCGGCGAGCACGCCGTACTGCATGGCCTCCTGCGCACCCGCGTCGACGGACGGGATGAACTCCTTCGGGATGCGCCCGCCGGTGACCTTGTTCTCGAACTCGTAACTCGGCCCGTCCGTGGTCAACGGCAGCGGCTCGAGCGCGATCTGCACCTTCGCGAACTGGCCGGAGCCACCCGTCTGCTTCTTGTAGGTGAGATCCTCGCGCTCGACGACGCGCTTGAGCGTCTCGCGGTAGGCCACCTGCGGCTTGCCGACGTTTGCCTCGACCCGGAACTCGCGGCGCATCCGGTCGACGAGGATCTCCAAGTGGAGTTCGCCCATTCCGGAGATGACCGTCTGGCCCGTCTCCTCGTCGTTCTGCACGCGGAAGGTCGGGTCCTCCTCGGCGAGCTTCTGGATCGCGATGCCGAGCTTCTCCTGGTCGCTCTTCGTCTTCGGCTCGATCGCGACGTCGATCACCGGATCCGGGAACGTCATCGACTCGAGGACGATCGGCTTGTGCGGGTCGGAGAGGGTGTCGCCCGTCGTCGTCTGCTTCAGCCCGGCAACGGCGATGATGTCGCCGGCACCGGCACGCGGCAGCTCCTCACGCTTGTTCGCGTGCATCTGGTAGATCTTGCCGATCCGCTCCTTGCGGTCCTTCGTCGAGTTGAGGACCTGCGAGCCGTTGTCGAGCACGCCGGAGTAGATGCGGACGAAGGTCAGCTTGCCCAGGTGCGGGTCGGTGGCGACCTTGAAGGCCAGCGCCGACAGCGGCTCGCTCTCGTCCGGGTTGCGGATCGCCTCGGTGTCGCCGTCCTGGAGCAGGCCGGCGACGTGCCCGACGTCGAGCGGCGAGGGCAGGTAGTCGACGACCGCGTCGAGCATGGGCTGCACGCCCTTGTTCTTGAACGCCGAGCCGCACAGCACCGGGTTGATCAGGTCGGCGAGGGTCGCGCGGCGGATCGCGGTCTTGATCTGGTCGACGGTGACGTCCTCGTCGCCCAGGTAGGCCTCGGCGAACTCGTCGTCCACGTCCGCAAGCTGCTCGATTAGCTTCTCGCGCCACGCGGCCGCGTCTTCGGCCATGTCTGCGGGAATCTCCTCGACCGCGGAGTCGTCGCCCTTCTGCGTCTCGCCGCGCCAGGTGAGCGCGCGCATGCCGACGAGGTCGACGACGCCGATGAAGTTGGCCTCGTTGCCGATCGGCAGCTGCAGTACGGCGGCGTTCGAGTTGAGCCGCTCCTCCATCATCGTGACGCAGCGGAAGAAGTCGGCGCCGGTGCGGTCGAGCTTGTTGACGAAGCACATGCGCGGAACGCTGTACTTGTCGGCCTGCCGCCACACCGTCTCGGTCTGCGGCTCGACACCCGCGACGCCGTCGTAGACAGCCACTGCACCGTCGAGCACCCGCAGCGAGCGCTCGACCTCGACGGTGAAGTCGACGTGGCCGGGCGTGTCGATGATGTTGATCGTGTGGCCCTTCCAGACACACTTCGTCGCCGCGGACGTGATGGTGATGCCGCGCTCCTGCTCCTGCTCCATCCAGTCCATCGTGGCGGCGCCGTCGTGGACCTCACCGATCTTGTAGTTGATCCCGGTGTAGAAGAGGATGCGCTCGGTCGTCGTGGTCTTGCCCGCGTCGATGTGCGCCATGATCCCGATGTTTCGGGTCGTGGCGAGGTCGGCGGTGCTGGCCATGGTTCCTTCTCGTTTCGTATCTGTATTCGCGCTACCAGCGGTAGTGCGCGAAGGCCTTGTTGGACTCGGCCATCTTGTGGGTGTCCTCGCGACGCTTGACGCTGGCACCGAGGCCGTTGCTGGCGTCGAGGAGTTCGTTCATGAGCCGCTCGGTCATCGTCTTCTCGCGCCGCTGCTTCGAGTAGCCGACGAGCCAGCGCAGCGCGAGCGTGGTGCTGCGCGCCGGCTTCACCTCGACCGGCACCTGGTAGGTGGCGCCGCCGACCCGGCGGCTCTTCACCTCGAGGGTGGGCTTGACGTTGTCGAGGGCTCGCTTGAGCGTGATCACCGGGTCGGTGCCGGTCTTGTCACGGGTGCCCTCGAGGGCGCCGTAGACGATGTGCTCGGCGAGCGAGCGCTTGCCGTTGAGCAGCACCTTGTTGACCAGCTGGGTGACCAGTGGCGAGCTGTACACCGGGTCGACCACCAGCGGACGACGCGGCGCGGGGCCCTTACGAGGCATCAGCCCTTCTCCTTCTTCGCGCCATAACGACTACGGGCCTGCTTGCGGTTGCGGACGCCCTGGGTGTCCAGCGAGCCGCGGATGATCTTGTACCGCACGCCGGGCAGATCCTTCACTCGCCCGCCGCGGACCAGCACGATCGAGTGCTCCTGCAGGTTGTGCCCGACACCCGGGATGTAGGCGGTGACCTCGATCTGGCTGGTCAGCCGGACCCGGGCGACCTTGCGCAGTGCCGAGTTCGGCTTCTTCGGGGTCGTCGTGTAGACGCGGGTGCACACACCGCGACGCTGAGGTGAGCCCTTCAGAGCCGGCGTCTTGGTCTTGGCGATCTTGTCCTGCCGGCCCTTGCGGACGAGCTGCTGGATCGTAGGCATGCGGCCTGCAATCTCCTTCGTGCCAGTCGTGGCTGTGTATTCGATCTGCTTTGTCCGGTGTCTCGGGACGCGCCGCCCCGACGATCCGCTGCTGTTTTGTTATCGCAGCCCCGAATTTCTCGGGCCTCCTGACCGCTCACCGACCCCCGCGGTCGGGCGTGTCGCCCGGCTCGCGAACCAGCGCGGCGTCTTTTCGCCGAACCGGAGCCGATGAGCCCGTGTCATCCAGCGCGGGCCGCCGACCTGAAGGTCGTCAAGCTGCTGCGCCGTCGGGCACAAGTCAGAACCCGGATCGCTCCGGGCACGGCCAGCAACTCTACCCGTGCGTCCGGCGCGGTGCCAAATCCCCCTATTCGGCAGGGACGACGATGTACTGCCGCAGGTACAGATCGGCGAACGTGACCGGGCCGCGCGGGCCGGGCATGTGGTCGACGTTGATGCCCGTCTCCGGCACCGCGAAGAGCTTGAAGCCGTCCAGCAGCCGCGTCGTCGCGTTCCAGAACGCACCGGTGCCGTGATAGCGGTCGAGGAAGCGCTGCGCGGCGCCCGAGTCCTCGGTGACGATCGTCGCCGCGAGACCGGATGTCTCGCTGTTCGCGACGCGGGCCGCGTCCAGTTCGTCCTCCACCCGGAGCAGCGTGACGGTCGCTTCGTTGCCGGCGTCGAGGGCCCACTCATGCCCGATCGGGTGGTCGAACGGAGCCCCCGAGACGGCGATGCCCTGTCCGTCCAATTCGGCGCGGATGACCGGCTCGAAGTCATCGGCGACCGCCTCCGCGACGAGGACGAGGTTCACCCGGTTGCAGACGCCGAGCCGGTCGGTGCCCTGGTTCAGCAGCCGGCGCATCGTCTGCGGATCGGCCGCGGCGTCCACGTAGAGGACGCCGCCGCCCGCCGCGTGCGCGAGAGTCCGCACGCCGTGCCGGGCGGCCTCGCCGCCGAGCCGCGCCGTCGTCTCGCCGCTGCCGCGCAGGATGACGAGCCGGATCACTCCCGGCTGCCGGACCAGCGCCGCGGCGTACTCGTGGCCCGGCTCGCCGACGATCTGGATCACGGCCGGATCGATGCCGGCCGTCTCGAGGGCAGGCGCTATGACGTGCTGATGGAGAGCTTTCGCGGAGCCGATCGCGGCGGATCCGGTACGCAGGACGCCGGCATTGCGCGACTTCACGAGCTGTGAGGCAACGTCGATGGTCACGTTCGGCCGCGCCTCGTAGTTGACGCCGATCACCCCGACGGGGCGGCGCCGCTCCAGCAGCCGCAGGCCGCCGCTGAGCTCGCGGATCGGGAGCTCGCGCACCATCGGCGCGGTGTCTGCGAGCAGGTGGAGGTTGGCCGCGAGGTCGTCGAGCCGATCCTTGCCCAGGCGCAGCCGGTCGAGCAGCGCGGAGCTCATGCCGTCGGCCTCGGCGGCCGCGACGTCCTGGTTGTTGGCGGCGGCGAGCTCCGACTGCGCAGCAGTCAACCGCTCGGCCATCGCCGTGAGCGCGCTCTTGATCCGGTCGTCGCCGGCGTCGGCCAACGAGTCGGCGGCGTCGGCCGCCGCCCGCGCCAGCCCGGCGAGTATTTCGTCCGCGCTCGTCATCGCATTCGTCACACGGACAGTCTGCCGCGCCATCCCCGCCCCCGAGTTGTCCGCCCCTCGGTACGTCCACGCGCGCGGAGGGGCGGACAACTTCCACCGGCCGCGGTAGCTGTCCGCCCTCCGATACATATACACGCACCCGCGGGCGGACAGTCAGGGTGTCAAGGAGACGCGGCAGGATGTGGACGCGTCCGCGCTTGTCCACAGATCCGCAGCGCCCGGCGCCGGCTCACCCGCCCCTTCGGCAGGGTGTGCGCGTGCTACCGAGACACGCGCTGCAAGCCGGCCAACGCACCGGCACCGAACTGCTCGCGGTGCCTGCCGAAGCAGCCGAGCTCGTCACCCGCCAGGCGGGCGCGTTGTCACGCGCGCAGCTGGCAGCACTCAGCTTCACTGCGAGCCAGATCCGGTGGGCCGTTCGGGATCGCCGCTGGCAACTCGTCGGCCGCCGCGTCGTCGTGCTGACCAACAGCCCGTTGACGGCCGAGCAGCGCGAGTGGGTCGCGGTGTTGATGCTCGGCAAGCCCGCCGCGCTCGCAGGGCTGTCCGCGGCTGCGGATGCCGGTCTCCAGGGATTCGAGCCGGACAAGGTGCACGTCCTGGTTCGCCATGCCACGCACACGGCAGCTCCGAAGTGGGTGAAGCTGCACGAGTCGCGCCGGTTCACGGCCGCGGACATCGCGTGCGGGTCCGGCGCACCGCGCACGCATCCCGCGGGGTCGATCGTTGACGCCGCGACCTGGTCGCGATGGCCGCGGCGGGCGTGCGCGATCCTTTGCGCGGCGGTCCAGCAACGACTGGTGACGGCGGCTCAGCTGGAGGCGGAGCTACGCGCCGCCGGCCGGATCCGGCACGTCGCGATCATGCGCGACATCCTCGGAGACATCGGCGGTGGCGGTCACACGCTCGCGGAGATCGACCTCGGCCGGCTCGCTCGACGCGCCGGCCTCGGCCCGCCGCGCCGACAGCGGCTGCGACGTGAGCCAGGTGGGAAGGTCCGCTGGCTCGATGCCGAGTTCGACCTGCCGGACGGCACGGTGCTCGCCGTTGAGGTCGACGGTGCCGTGCACATACAGCCCGAGTCCTGGTGGGACGACGCGGACCGGCAGAACGAGGTCGTGATCGGCAAGCAACCCGTGCTGCGCTTCCCGTCACTGGTCATCCGCCTCGATGAGTCACGGGTCGTCGACCAGCTGCGCCGCATGCGCCTCGCGCACCAGCGATGACCGAGTTGTCCGCCCGTCGATGCGTCGCCGCGTACCTAAGCGCGGACAACTCGCGGCGGGAACGAACGCTACGACCGCACGTGGTTGAGCGAGTTGTCCGCCCTTCGACACGTGGACGTGTGCCGAAGGGCGGACAACTCGGGAGTGCGGCGGAATCAGCGGTAGTCGTCGTAGCCGAACTCGTCCAGCGGGACGGCCGGCCCGAGCGCCGAGTTGCCGAACCCGTAGTAGTCGTTCTCGTCGTAGCCGGCCATCGAGAACGCGGCAGCGCGCGCCTCCTCGGTCGGGTTGACGTCGACGTTGCGGTACCGCGAGATGCCTGTGCCGGCCGGGATCAGCTTGCCGATGATCACGTTCTCCTTCAGGCCGACCAGCGAGTCGCTCTTGGCCGAGATCGCCGCGTCGGTGAGCACCCGCGTCGTCTCCTGGAAGGAGGCCGCCGACAGCCACGACTCGGTGGCCAGCGACGCCTTCGTGATGCCCATCAGCACCGGACGCCCGGACGCGGGCTCGCTGTTCTCGGCGACCACGCGGCGGTTCTCGGCCTCGAAGGAGGAGCGCTCCACCAGCGAACCGGGCAGGAACTCGGTGGCACCCGACTCGATCACCGTGATGCGCTTGAGCATCTGTCGGATGATCACCTCGATGTGCTTGTCGTGGATCGCCACGCCCTGCGAGCGATACACCTCCTGCACCTCGCGCACCAGGTGCAGCTGCACCTCGCGCGGGCCCATGATGCGCAGCACGTCGTGCGGGTTCACGGCACCGGAGATCAGCTGGGTGCCGGCCGCCACGGCCTCGCCGTCGCTGACGAGCGGACGGGAGCGCCGCGGGATCAGGTACTCCTTCTCGTCGGTGCCGTCATCCGGGACGATGATGATCCGCCGGCCGGTCACCTTCGAACCCTCGGCCGACTCCTCGATCCGCACCCGGCCGGAGGCCTCGGCGATCGGCGCGACGCCCTTCGGCACGCGCGCCTCGAACAGCTCGGCGACACGAGGCAGACCGTGCGTGATGTCCTCACCGGCGATGCCGCCGGTGTGGAACGTACGCATGGTCAGCTGCGTCCCCGGCTCGCCGATCGACTGGGCGGCGATGATGCCGACCGCCTCGCCGACGTCCACGAGCTTGCCGGTCGCCAGCGAGCGGCCGTAGCAGGTGGCGCAGGTGCCCAGCGCCGACTCGCAGGTGAGCACCGAACGGACCTTCACGTCGCTGATGCCGGCCGCGATGAGGTCGTCGATGAGCACGTCACCGAGATCGGTGCCGGCCGCGGCAATGACCGTCCGGCCACCCGGCTTGTGGATGTCCTCGGACAGCACCCGGGCATAGACCGACGTCTCGACGTGCGCATCCTTGATCAGCGTGCCGTCGGGACCGGTCGCCGCAATCGCCATCGGGAGGCCGCGGTCGGTGCCACAGTCCTCCTCGCGGATGATCACGTCCTGCGACACGTCGACCAGGCGACGGGTGAGGTAGCCCGAGTCGGCGGTCCGCAGCGCGGTGTCCGCCAGCCCCTTCCGGGCACCGTGCGTGGCGATGAAGTACTCGACCACGGTCAGGCCCTCGCGGAAGTTCGCCTTGATGGGCCGCGGGATGATCTCGCCCTTCGGGTTGGCCACCAGGCCGCGCATGCCGGCAATCTGCCGCATCTGCATCATGTTTCCTCGAGCACCCGAGTTGACCATGATGTAGACGGTGTTGTCCTTGGGGAAGTTGTTCTCCATCTCCTTGGCGACCTCGCTGGTCGCCTTGGTCCACACCTCGACGAGCTCCTGACGGCGCTCCTCCTCGGTGATCACACCGCGCAGGTACTGCTTCTCGATCTTGTCGGCATCTTTCTCGTACCGCTCCAGGATCTCGGCCTTGTTCGGCGGCGTGACGACGTCGTCGATCGCGATCGTGATGCCCGAACGGGTCGCCCAGTGGAAACCGGCGGCCTTGAGGTTGTCCAGCGTGTTCGCGACTGCCACCTTCGGGTACCGCTCGGCGAGGTCGTTGACGATCTGCCCGAGCTCCTTCTTCGTCACCTCGTAGTTGACGAAGCGGTAGTCGGCGGGCAGCGCGTCATTGAACAGGCAGCGGCCCAGCGTCGTCTTCAGCAGCACCTGCTGGCCGGGCTCCCAACCCTCCGGCGCCGTCCACTTCTCGCCGCCGTTGTCGACGGAGTGAATGCCGCGCAGCCGGATCGAGACCGGCGCCTGCAGATGCAGCGTGCTGGTGTCCCGCGCCATGATCGCCTCGGCCTCGGACGAGAACACCCGACCGGCGCCGTGCGCATCGTCGCGCTCGGCGGTCAGGTGATACAGGCCCAGGATCATGTCCTGGGTCGGCATCGTCACCGGACGGCCGTCCGCCGGCTTGAGGATGTTGTTCGTCGACAGCATCAGGATCCGCGCCTCGGCCTGCGCCTCGGCCGACAGCGGCAGGTGCACCGCCATCTGGTCACCATCGAAGTCGGCGTTGAACGCGGTGCAGACCAGCGGGTGGATCTGAATCGCCTTGCCCTCGACCAACTGCGGCTCGAAGGCCTGGATGCCGAGCCGGTGCAGCGTCGGTGCCCGGTTGAGCAGCACCGGGTGCTCGCGGATGACCTCTTCCAGGACGTCCCACACCACCGGCCGGGCCCGCTCCACCATCCGCTTCGCGCTCTTGATGTTCTGCGCGTGCGAGAGATCGACCAGCCGCTTCATGACGAACGGCTTGAACAATTCCAGCGCCATGCCCTTCGGCAGCCCGCACTGGTGCAGCTTGAGCTGCGGGCCGACGATGATCACCGAGCGGCCGGAGTAGTCGACGCGCTTGCCGAGCAGGTTCTGCCGGAACCGGCCCTGCTTGCCCTTGAGCAGGTCGGACAGCGACTTGAGCGGGCGGTTGCCCGGCCCGGTGACCGGACGGCCGCGGCGGCCGTTGTCGAACAGCGCGTCCACGGACTCCTGGAGCATCCGCTTCTCGTTGTTGACGATGATCTCGGGCGCGCCGAGGTCGATCAGCCGCTTGAGGCGGTTGTTCCGGTTGATCACCCGGCGGTACAGGTCGTTCAGGTCGGAGGTCGCGAACCGGCCACCGTCGAGCTGCACCATCGGACGCAGGTCCGGCGGGATCACTGGGACGCAGTCGAGGATCATGCCCAGCGGCGAGTTGGACGTGTTCAGGAACGACGCCACGACCTTGAGCCGCTTGAGCGCGCGCAGCTTCTTCTGACCCTTGCCGGTGCGGATGACCTCACGCAGCGTCTCCGCCTCGGCCTCGAGGTCGAAGTTCTTCACCAGCGTCTGCAGCGACTCGGCGCCCATCCCGCCCTCGAAGTACTCGCCGAAGCGGTCGCGCAGCTCCCGGTAGAGCATCTCGTCAGCGATCAGTTGCTTGACCTCGAGCTTGCGGAAGGTGTCCATCACCTCTTCGAGGCGGTCGATCTCGCGCTGCGCGCGGTCGCGGATCTGGCGCATCTCGCGCTCGCCGCCCTCGCGCACCTTACGGCGCACGTCGCTCTTGGCGCCCTCCTCCTCGAGCTGGGCGAGGTCGGCCTCGAGCTTCTTCGCGCGATCCTCGACATCGGAGTCGCGCTTCTTCTCCAGCGTCGACTTCTCCGCGCTGACCTCGGCCTCGAGTGACGGGAGATCGCGGTGCCGCTCCTCCTCGTTCACCGAGGTGATCAGGTAGGCCGCGAAGTAGATGATCTTCTCGAGATCCTTCGGGGCGAGGTCGAGCAGGTAGCCCAGTCGGGACGGGACGCCCTTGAAGTACCAGATGTGCGTGACCGGCGCGGCCAGCTCGATGTGGCCCATCCGCTCCCGGCGCACCTTGGCGCGGGTGACCTCGACGCCACACCGCTCGCAGATGATGCCCTTGAACCGGACACGCTTGTACTTACCGCAGTAGCACTCCCAGTCGCGGGTCGGGCCGAAGATCTTCTCGCAGAACAGGCCATCCTTCTCCGGCTTCAGGGTCCGGTAGTTGATGGTCTCCGGCTTCTTGACTTCACCATGGCTCCATTGCCGGATGTCATCGGCGGTGGCCAGGCCGATACGTAGCTCGTCGAACACGTTGACGTCGAGCAACTTTCCTTCTTTCTACTTCAGGATCTTCCCGAGTTGTCCGCGCTTCGTGGCGTCATAGCGCCGGGCAGCGCGGACAACTTCGGAGAGCATGGGCGAGATCAGACCTCTTCGACGGATGACGGCTCGAAGCGGCGGGACAGGTCGATGCCGAGTTCCTCGGCGGCGCGGTAGACGTCGTCGTCGGTGTCGCGCATCTCCACGGCGACGCCCTCGGCCGACAGCACCTGGACGTTGAGGCACAGCGACTGCAGCTCCTTGAGCAGCACCTTGAACGACTCCGGGATGCCCGGCTCCGGGATGTTCTCGCCCTTGACGATCGCCTCGTACACCTTGACGCGGCCGAGGATGTCGTCGGACTTGATCGTGAGCAGCTCCTGCAGCGCGTACGCGGCGCCGTAGGCCTGCATCGCCCAGCACTCCATTTCGCCGAAGCGCTGGCCGCCGAACTGCGCCTTACCGCCCAGCGGCTGCTGGGTGATCATCGAGTACGGACCCGTCGAGCGAGCGTGGATCTTGTCGTCGACCAGGTGCAGCAGCTTGAGGATGTAGACGTAGCCCACCGCGATCGGCTCCGGGAACGGCTCGCCGGAGCGGCCGTCGAACAGCTGTCCCTTGCCGCTCGACCCGACCAGCTGGCCGCCGTCGCGGCTCGGCAGCGCCGACGCGAGCAGCCCGGTGATCTCGTGCTCGCGGGCACCGTCGAACACCGGCGTCGCCACCTTGGTGTCGGGCTCGCCGACGAACGCTCCCTCGTTCAGCCGGGCGGCCCACTTCGGCTTGCCCTCGACCTGCCAGCCGGTCTTCGCGACCCACCCGAGGTGCGCCTCGAGAACCTGGCCGACGTTCATCCGGCTCGGCACGCCGAGCGGGTTGAGGATGATGTCGACCGGAGTGCCGTCCTCGAGGAACGGCATGTCCTCCGGCGGCAGGATCTTCGCGATCACGCCCTTGTTGCCGTGCCGGCCGGCGAGCTTGTCGCCGTCCTGGATCTTGCGCTTCTGCGCGATGTAGACCCGGACGAGCTCGTTGACGCCGGGCGCCAACTCGTCGCCGTCCTCGCGGCTGAAGACGCGGACGCCGATGACCTTGCCCTGCTCGCCGTGCGGCACCTTCAGCGAGGTGTCCCGTACCTCGCGGGCCTTCTCGCCGAAGATCGCGCGCAGCAGCCGCTCCTCCGGAGTCAGCTCGGTCTCGCCCTTCGGCGTCACCTTGCCGACGAGCACGTCGCCCGGGACGACGTCGGCGCCGATGCGCACGATGCCGCGCTCGTCGAGATCGGCGAGCACCTCCTCGGAGACGTTCGGGATGTCCCGGGTGATCTCCTCGGCGCCCAGCTTGGTGTCGCGCGCGTCGACCTCGTGCTCCTCGATGTGGATCGAGGTCAGGACGTCGTCCTGGACGAGCCGCTGGTTGAGGATGATCGCGTCCTCGTAGTTGTGGCCCTCCCACGGCATGTAGGCGACCAGCAGGTTCTTGCCGAGCGCCATCTCACCCTCGTCGGTGGACGGGCCGTCGGCGATCACCTGGCCGACCTCGATGCGGTCGCCCTCGTCGACGATCGGCTTCTGGTTGTAGCTCGTGCCCTGGTTGGAGCGGGCGAACTTGGCCAGCCGGTACGTCTGGTGGGTGCCGTCGTCGGCCATCACCGTGATGTAGTCGGCGGACAGCTCCTGCACCACGCCCGCCTTGTCGGCGGTGAGGACGTCGGACGCGTCGACCGCGGCCCGCAGCTCCATGCCGGTGCCGACCAGCGGCGCCTCGGAGCGCAGCAGCGGCACAGCCTGGCGCTGCATATTCGCGCCCATCAGCGCCCGGTTGGCGTCGTCATGCTCGAGGAACGGGATCATCGCGGACGCGACGGACACCATCTGCCGCGGCGAGACGTCCATGTAGTCGACGTCGGCCGGCGGCACGAGCTCGACCTCGCCGCCCTTCTTGCGGACGAGGACGCGATCCTCGGTGAACTTGCCCTGCGCGTCGATGACCGCGTTGGCCTGCGCCTTGACGTAGCGGTCCTCCTCGTCGGCGGACAGGTACTCGATCTGGTCGGTGACCTTGCCGTTGACGACCTTGCGGTAGGGCGTCTCGACGAAGCCGAACGGGTTGACCCGGCCGTAGGACGACAGCGAACCGATCAGGCCGATGTTCGGGCCTTCCGGCGTCTCGATCGGGCACATCCGGCCGTAGTGCGACGGGTGGACGTCGCGGACCTCCATGCCCGCGCGATCGCGGGACAGGCCGCCGGGGCCGAGCGCGGACAGCCGCCGCTTGTGGGTCAGACCGGCGAGCGGGTTGGTCTGGTCCATGAACTGCGACAGCTGCGACGTGCCGAAGAACTCCTTGATGGAGGCCACGACCGGCCGGATATTGATCAGCGTCTGCGGCGTGATGGCCTCGACGTCCTGCGTCGTCATCCGCTCACGGACGACGCGCTCCATGCGTGACAGACCGACCCGGATCTGGTTCTGGATCAGCTCGCCGACGGTGCGTAGCCGGCGGTTGCCGAAGTGGTCGATGTCGTCGACCTCGTAGCCCTCCTCGCCGGCGTGCAGCCGGATGAGGTACTCGATGGTCCGGACGACGTCGTCCTCGGTGAGAGTGCCGGTCTCGATCGGGATCTCGATGCCCAGCTTCTTGTTCACCTTGTAGCGGCCGACCTTCGCCAGGTCGTAGCGCTTCGGGTTGAAGAAGAGGTTGTCGAGCAACGCCTGCGCCGACTCACGCGTCGGCGGCTCGCCCGGACGCAGCTTGCGGTAGATGTCGAGCAGTGCCTCGTCGGACGTACCGATGTGATCCTTCTCGAGGGTGGCGAGCAGCGTCTCGCTCCACGAGAAGTGCTCGCGGATGCGATCGTCGGTCCAGCCGAGCGCCTTGAGCAGGACGGTGACGGGCTGGCGGCGCTTGCGGTCGATACGGACGCCGACCGTGGAGCGCTTGTCGACGTCGAACTCGAGCCACGCACCGCGGCTCGGGATGATCTTGACACCGTAGACGTCGACGTCGGACGTCTTGTCGACCGTGCGGTCGAAGTAGACGCCGGGCGAGCGGACCAGCTGGCTGACCACGACCCGCTCGGTGCCGTTGATGATGAACGTGCCCTTCTTCGTCATCATCGGGAAGTCACCCATGAACACCGTCTGCGACTTGATCTCGCCGGTGGTGTTGTTGATGAACTCGGCGGTGACGAAGAGCGGCGCCGCGTAGGTCATGTCCTTGTCCTTGCACTCCTCGATCGAGGCCTTGACCTCTTCGAAGCGCGGGTTGGAGAAGGACAGGCTCATCGAGCCGGAGAAGTCCTCGATCGGCGAAAGCTCGGTGAGGATCTCCTCGAGGCCGGAGAGGGCGCCGTTGGCCTCGGCGTCCTTGCGGGCCTGCCAGAAATCGTTGCCGACTAGCCAGTCGAACGACTCGGTCTGCAGAGCCAGGAGGTTCGGCACCTCCAGCGGCTCTCGGATCTTGGCGAAGGAGGTACGGGGCGGTGCGCCCGGAATACCTGACCTGCTGCCATTGGCGGAACGTGATTTACCGGAGCGCGAGACTGCCAAGATGCGTCCTTCCAAGGACTCGAGCCGGGCCTAACCGCGCCGTCTACCTGCGCCCAGCCGCCATCTGCAGCGCCTCTGGAGCGGGGCACCACGAATTGGGCCCTAGGCGAGGCGGTCGGGCCGGACGGGGCGAAAGTGGGCAGCGCAAAGAAGAAGTCTAATGCTTGCGGGCACGGCAAGCAACCACACCTAAATTGGGTGCTCCAAAAGGGTGCCTCGCAAGCGCCACCTAGTCAAGCGCCCCGCCCGGCGCGGGTCAGGGACGGCGGCGGGGCCGGTTCCGGCCCGCCGCTCGCGACCTGTCCGCCCGTCCGCACGCCAGGACGTGTCGTAGGGCGGACGACTCGGGGGGCGGGCGGCGGATCGGGCTCGCCGGGGCCGTGTCGGTCAGCTCAGCCGACAGGGGTGGAGACCTCGTCCACCTCGGTAGCGAGCCAGCGATCGCCGACCTTCTCCATGATCACCCGGGCCGCGAACGGGTCGACGCGTCCCTTGGGGAAGTTGGTGTTGACGACGCCGAGCTGGGCGAAGACGAGGATCGTCCAGCGCCTGCCGTCCGAGCTGATCGACACGATCCCGGCCCGGTTTATCTGCGCGGTCTGGGATGCATGCAGCTTCGGCGCCTTCTTCTTCACCAGCGTCTCGATCGCGTCGTGCAGCGCGGTGTGGAGATGTCCGGTCGTGCAGCCCAGGGCGCGCTGCTCGTAGGCGTCGAGGTCCGTGTACTTGTACGTGTTCTGTGCCGCGAGGCAGGTCTTGGCAGCCGCGAGCACCTCCTGGCGGATCGTGTTCCCGGCCGGGCGCGCCCACCACACGCCGTTGCTGAACACGATCAGCACGACGGCCATCGCCACCACGCCCGCGGACAGGATCCCGGCCGGGGCCCAGCGCAGCCAGCCCGGCAGCACCAACGGGGTGGCTCCGGCTTGCGCGCTTCCCGCCGCCGCGCCGGGCTTCGCAAGAAGAACCGGCTTC
>DASQSE010000105.1:0-16377 GCA_035642535.1 Jatrophihabitans sp.
TCGATCCGGCTGGGCGGCGTGTCGGTCACCGACGAGGCGGTGGTGTTCACCACCAGCGGGCGCACGATCACTTTCCCCGGTTTCCTGCGCGCCTACGTCGAGGACACCGATGCCGCCGGCGACCAGCGCGACGACGCCGAGAAGCGGCTGCCGCAGCTGGCCCGCGGTGATGCGCTGGACGCGCGCGGCTTCCCAGCCTTCAGTGCCGAGGGACACACCACCAATCCGCCGGCCCGCTACACCGAGCCGTCGCTGGTGAAGGCGATGGAGGAGCTCGGCGTCGGCCGTCCGTCCACTTACGCGTCGATCATGCAGACGATCCAGGACCGCGGCTATGCGTGGAAGCGCGGCGCCGCACTCGTCCCGTCCTGGACGGCGTTCGCGGTCGTCGGGCTGCTCGAGTCCTACTTCAGCCGGCTCGTCGACTACGGCTTCACCGCATCCGTCGAGAACGACCTGGACGACATTGCCAACGGCGAACGCTCCCGCGTCGACTGGCTGCACAACTTCTACTTCGGCAACGCGAACGCCACTGACCCGCAGCGCATCTCGGCGCAGGGCGGCCTGAAGCGGCTGATCGCGTCGCGGCTGGAGGAGATCGACGCGCGCGGCGTCAACTCCATCCCGATCGGCGAGGGCGTCGTCGTGCGCGTCGGCCGGTACGGGCCGTATCTGCAGCGCGGCTCGGATTCCAACTCAGATTCCAATGAGCGGGCGTCCATCCCGGAGGACCTCCCGCCGGACGAGCTGATCCCAGAGAAGGTGGAGGAGCTGCTGTCCGCGCCGTCCGGCGACCGCATCCTGGGCGCACTGCCCGACGGCCGCGAGGTCACCGCGAAGTCGGGGCGCTACGGGCCGTACGTCACCGACGGCGACAGGTCGGCGTCGCTGTTCAAGTCGATGTCGCTGGACACGGTCGCGCTCGCGGACGCCGAGCAGTTGCTCACCCTGCCGCGGACCCTCGGCGAGCTCGACGGCGTCGAGGTCACCGCGCAGAACGGCCGCTACGGCCCGTACATCAAGAAGGGCTCGGATTCCCGCTCGCTCGAGACCGAGGAGCAGCTGTTGACGGTCACGCTCGACGAGGCGGCGGCGCTGCTCGCCCAGCCGAAGCAGCGCGGCCGCCGGGCTGCTGCCGCGCCGCCGCTGCGCGAATTGGGCAACGACCCGGTGTCCGGCAAGCCGATGGTCGTCAAGGAGGGCCGCTTCGGGCCGTACGTCACCGACGGCGAGACGAACGCGTCGCTGCGCCGCGGCGACGAAATCGAGGAGCTGACCGACGAACGCGCCGCCGAGCTGCTTGCCGATCGGCGCGCTCGTGGCCCGGCGAAGAAGGCGCCGCGCAAGGCGGCCGCGAAGAAGTCGGCGGCCAAGAAGGCGCCCGCCAAGAAGGCACCGGCCAAGAAGGCGTCGACTAAGAAGTAACCGCCGCGCGGATCTCCTCGACGGCCGGACGGACGCGGTCAGCGTCAGCGCGGACGAGGCCGATGCGCGTGCGCCGGTGCAGGACGTCCGCCGCGTCCAGCGCGCCCTCGTGCGTGATCGCGTACTGGATCTCTGCGCGCGTGACGTCGATGCCGTCGGCGATCGGCGCGAGTGGCTCGCTGACGGTCGCGACGTCGACGACCTGCCGGGCCAGCCCGCCGTAGCGCGCGACGAGCGATGCGGGCAGGCCGCCGGACGATGCGCTGTCCGGCCGAGCCGGCGCGCCGATCAGCGGGATCGTCTTCGTCCGACACGGCGCCGCCGATAGGCCGGCTACTGCGACAGCCCGATCTACGACGTCCTCGGCCATCTGCCGATACGTCGTGAGCTTGCCGCCGATGATGCTGACGACCCCGCTCGCCCCGAGCGTCACCGCGTGCTTGCGCGACACGTCCGCCGTCTCGCCGCCGCCGATGTCGACGAGCGGACGCAGCCCGGAGAACGTGCCGAGCAGGTCCTCCTGCGTGAGCGGCCGGGCCAGCGCGGTGTTGATCGTGTTGAGCAGGAAGTCGATCTCGTGCGGGTCGGGTTGCGGCTCGTCGGGGATCGGGCCGGGCGCGTCCTCGTCGGTCAGCCCGACGTACACGTGGCCCAGCTGCTGCGGCAGCGCGAACACGAACCTGGTGCGCGATCCCGGGACGGCAACGGTGAGCGCCGCGGTCGGGTGGCCGAGCGCCGCGGCCGGGAGCACGAGGTGCGTGCCGCGGCTCGGCCGCACCTTGACCGATGTGTCCACCTCGCCGGCCCACACGCCGGTCGCGTTGACGACTGCGCGCGCCGTGAGCGTCGTGGTCTCGCCCGTGCAAGTGTCGACCAGCCGGGCCGAAGTGCCCGTCACCTCCTCGGCCCGGACCCGGCTCAGCACGGTCGCACCCAATTCGGCGGCGGTGCGCACCACGGCCACTACGAGTCGTGCGTCGTCGATCAGCTGCCCGTCCCACGCGACGTAGCCGCCGCGCAAGCCGTCCGCCGCGACGCCCGGCACCAGGCGCAGCGCGGTCCCGCGGGAGACCCGCCGGGCGCGCGGGAGCAGGGTGGCGGAGGTTCCGGCGCCGGCCCGCAGCGCGTCCGCCGCGGCATACCCGGCGCGGATCAGCGCGTGGTCGTACCAGCGCATCGCGGGCTGCACGGGCACCACGCTGGCGAGCGGATGGACCAGATGCGGCGCGACGGTGGTCATCAGCACATGCCGCTCGACCGCGCTCTCCCATGCGATACCGACGTGTCCGGACGCGAGGTAGCGCAGCCCGCCGTGCACCAGCTTGGAGCTCCACCGGCTCGTCCCGAACGCCCAGTCGTGCGCCTCGACGAGAACGACGCGTAGCCCGCGGGCAGTGGCGTCGAGAGCCGCGCCGGCGCCGGTGATGCCGCCGCCGATGACGAGGATGTCGACCGGGCCGCTACCGGCGAGTGCGTCCAGATCGCGGGTGCGCCGTGCCGCGGTGAGGGCGCTACCCGGCAAACTGTCCACGTGACCGATGCTCCCAGGCTGCCGGTGCCGCCGATGAAGTGGGACGGATGGGGCGACCCGGCGCGGGCGACTCCGCTCTCCGCGACGCAGCTCGCGATGGTCAACAACCTGCTCAAGGTCTCGGCGGACAACGTCGACGCCGTGCCCCGCGAGCAGGTGCGGCTGCGTCCGTGCCAGCTGTCCGCCGGTGATCGGCAGGCGCTGGCCGCGATCGTCGGCGCCGACGCGGTCAGCACCGACGACGCCGACCGGCTGCCGCGCGCCGGCGGCAAGTCGACGCTCGACCTGTTGCGCCGCAAGCGCCGCGACGAGCAGGACGCACCGGACGCCGTGGTCGTCCCGGCCACCGACGAGGAGATCGCCGCGCTGCTCGCGGTGTGCGCCGAGCGGGACATCGCGGTCGTCCCGTTCGGCGGCGGCACGAGCGTGGTCGGCGGGCTCGACCCGATCCGCGGGCGATTCCGCGCCGTCCTTTCGATCGACCTGCACCGCTTCGACACGCTCGAATCGCTGAACGAGGTCGACGGCGAGGCAGTGCTCGGCGCGGGACTCACCGGCCCGGAAGCCGAGCGGCTGCTCGCGGCGCGCGGCTTCGAGCTCGGCCACTACCCGCAGAGTTTCCTTTACGCGACGATCGGCGGCTTCGCGGCCACCCGTTCATCCGGGCAGAGTTCCAGCGGCTTCGGCCGCTTCGACGAGATGGTGCGCGGACTGCGAGTCGTCACACCGGTGGGGGTGATCGACGTCGGCGGACGGGCGCCGAAGACCGCCGCCGGGCCAGATCTGCGCGAGCTGTTCGTCGGCTCGGAGGGCGTCTTCGGCGTCATCACTGCGGTGCGCGTCCGGGTGCATCCGGTGCCGGAGACCAAGGCGTACGAGGCGTGGACGTTCCCCGACTTCGCAACCGGGGCGGCGGCGCTGCGCGACGTTGCCCAGCTCGGCACCGGCCCCACCGTCCTCCGGCTGTCGGACGAGGTCGAGACGGCGCTGAACCTCGCGACCGCGTCCGACGGCGAAGCCGCGCCGAGCGGTTGCCTCGCGATAACTGTCTTCGAAGGGACGCCCGAGCTCGTCACCGCCCGGCACCTGGCGACGCGCGAGCTGCTGATCTCGCACGGCGCGGTGTCGCTCGGCGACGCGCCCGCGCGGCAGTGGGAGGCGCACCGCTACGACGGGCCGTACCTGCGCGACCCGCTGCTCGCGAACGGCGCGCTGGTCGAGACGTTGGAGACCGCGTCCAACTGGTCGAAGCTCGCCGACATCAAGCAGGCGGTCACCGAGACGATCCAGGCGAAGTTCGGCGAGTACGACTCGGCGTCCCTCGTGCTGTGCCACATCTCGCACGTCTACGACACGGGGGCGTCGCTCTACTTCACGGTCGTCGGCGCGCAGCGTGGTGACGCGATCGCGGAGTGGACCGCGATCAAGTCGGCGGTCACCGAGGTGCTCGTTCAGCACGGCGCGACGATCACGCACCACCACGGCATCGGCACCGACCACCGCCGCTGGCTGGCGCACGAGATCGGACCGGTCGGCGTGGAGCTCCTGCGTGCGATGAAGGCAACGCTCGATCCGGCGGGCATTCTCAACCCGGGCAAGCTGCTGCCATGAAGGACCCCACGAAGGAAATAGCGCTGCTCGTCAACCCGCACGCCGGGCACGGGAAAGGGCTCGAGGTGGCGCACCGGGCGCGGGACCGCTTCCGAGGGCTGGGCATCGAGGTCCGCGAGCTCGCCGGCCCGGACGTCGAGTCGACCGCCGAGCTCGCGCAGCAGGCCGTGGCCGACGGCGTCGACGCGCTGGTCGTCGCCGGTGGCGACGGGCTGGTGCACATCGCGCTGCCCGCGGTCGTCGGCACCGGCACGCCGCTCGGCGTGATCCCGGCCGGGACCGGCAACGACGAGGCACGCGAGTACGGATGGCCGCGCGGCGCGCCGGAGCGCGCCGCCGAGGTCGTGGCCGCCGGCGCGACGCGCGTGGTCGATGTCGCACGCGCGGTGACCGCCGACGGTCGCGAATCGTACTTCGGCTCGGTGCTCGCATCCGGCTTCGATTCGCTCGTTTCGGACCGCACCAACCGGATGCGCTGGCCGCACGGCCGGGCGCGCTACAACGTCGCGATGCTCGCCGAATTCGTCAACCTGCGCCCGCTGCCGTTCGTCATCACGCTCGCGGACGGCACGGTGATCACCCGCGACCTGCTGCTCGTCGCGGTCGGCAACACGCGCAGCTACGGCGGCGGCATGCGGATCTGCCCGGGCGCCGATCCCTGCGACGGACTGCTCGACGTGACGATCGGCGGCGCGCTGCCGCGCCGGAAGGTGCTGCGGCTGATGCCCGCCGTCTACCGCGGCACGCACGTCGACAGGCCTGAGGTGGAGGTCGTCCGCACCCCCGGCCTGCGCATCGAGTCGCCCGGCATCAACGCCTACGCGGACGGCGAATACCTCGGCCCGTTGCCCGTCGACGTCACCGTGGTGCCCGACGCGCTGACCATCCTCGTGCCGTAGGCGCGCCGCTGACGGTGTTGCTCGTGTGCGGTCAACGCCGCCAAAGTGCAACATGATCGTCTAGACGGCGAGGATCCGGGCGAGCTGATCCGCGACGACGAGCTCGTCATGCCGGAATACGACGCTGGGAACCGCAGCACGAGATCGCCCTTGATCACGAGTTCGTTCTGCCGAAGCTGGTCGGCCCACCAGCGCCTGGGTGCAAGGTGCAGGGCTCCGTCGACCTCGGCGACCGCGCGCCGCTCGGTGCGCGTGCGCCATTCCGCATCCAGGTAGCGCCGCCGGCCCGAGGGCTCGACCCGCACCGCTTGTCGTACCGGTTCGGGCAACCCGTGCCTTCGGCACAATCGCGCGAAGTCGATCTCGCTCGGCGCCTCGGCGCCCTGGGCGATGTCGCCAATTGCCAGCGCCATCGCACGGTGGTGCCGAGTTCGCGGCCGCTTATCGAGCGCGGCTTGGAGCGCGGCGGCTGTTAGCAGTCGCTGCTGCACGGCGGCCGCGAGAATCCCGCACGCCGGGCGAGCGCCGGCGAAGGTGCCGGCCGCGATGAGGAGTCCAGGTGCGAGCGCATGCCGGCCAGGGGACACGTCCTCGCCAGCCCAATCTCCGCTCCAATGGACGCGAAGCGGGACTCCGGCCACCAGCCGGATGCGCGCACCAGCGGGGACTAGGACGTTAGTCGCGTTGCGGTCCCATCCCTTCAGCCCGCACCGCGCTGCGGCGGTGAATGCGGTGAGGGCGGCGCGTGGGCCACAGTTCAACACCGCCACCTCGGGCAGTTCGTCAGGATGCAGCGGGCCGTTGTGGAGGACGACGGCGCGTCCACACGTCTGCCAGCGATGTACATCGAGGTTCGCTCGCACCTGCGCGCGTGTCCAGCCGCTGTGCAAGAGCCGGCCGATGGAGGTGACTGCCTGGCCGGGTGGCAAATCTGTGGACGTGGCGCGTGCAGTGGCGCCGGATTGAGTTCGCACTGCCCGAGCGTCCGCAGCTCGTCCGACAATCCGCGGAACCTATCCACAGCTCCGCTGTACTCAATCATGTTGCAGATCCGTGGCTGGGGCCGCCAACACGCAACAAGATCGCTACGCCGGGCGATGCCCCACGGCGAAGATGCGGCGGAACGGGAACAGCGTGCCGTGCTCGGCAGCCGGATACACCGCGCGCAGCTGTGCGGTGTACTCGGCCTCGAAGGCGGCGTAGTCATCCGGCGAAAGGGCACCCATCACCGGCCGCAGCCCGGTGCCGCGCACCCAGTGCAGCACCGGGTCCGGCCCGGTCAGCACGTGCAGGTAGGTCGTCTCCCACACGTCCGCGACGAGCCCGGCCGTGAGCAACAGCGACGCGTAGGCCGCCGGCGTCGCCACCGCATCCTCGTGCCGCAGCACGCCGCCGAGCTGGGCCGCCCATCTCGGCCCCGACGCGAGCGTCCGCATCAGGGTGTGCGATGGAGCGTCGAAGTTGCCGGGTACCTGGAACGCCAGCCAGCCGTTCGGCGGGAGCGCCGCCGCCCACGACGCCAGCAGTGCCTCGTGCGACGGCACCCATTGCAGTGTCGCGTTGCTCACGACGACGTCGAGGTCCGCCGGCGGCGTCCATGACTCGACCGAACCGACCCGGAACTTCAGCCGCGCACCGGACGGCGCCGCGGCGATCATCTCCGGCGAGGAGTCGATGCCCTCGACGCGCGCGGCGGGCCAGCGCTGGGCCAGGAGCGCGGTCATATTGCCCGGACCACACCCAAGATCGACGACGCGCCGCGGTTCTGTGGCGCCGATCCGTGCCACAAGATCGAAGAACGGGCGCGCGCGCTCGTTCGCAAACTGCCCGTACTGCCCTGGATCCCACCGCATGGTTCAACCCTGGCACAGCCGATACTCCTAGACTGCACGCCTGTGACGGGCGCGCGACGAGAGAATGCGCTGCTCGCATTGGCCAGGATCCGGGTCGTGCGCCGAATGTGGGCGGCGATCACCTTGTCCAGCTTCGGCGGCTGGCTCGGTCTGCTCGCCTGCACGGCGCTCGCGCAGCACCTGACACATCAGCAGTCGACCTTGACCACGGGCGCCGCGTTCGCCGGCGTGTTCCTCGTCCGCCTCGCCCCGGACCTGTTGTTCGGCCCGCTCGCCGCCGCGCTCGCCGACAAGCTCGACCGCCGCAAGACGGTGATCGTCGGCGACCTCAGCGCGGGCTTGCTGTACGCGTCGATCGCCGCCGGTTACAACCTGGTGTGGCTCTACGTCGCGCAGTTCCTCACCGAGGCGGCCGGGCTGTTCACCCAGCCGGCCAAGCAGGTCATCCAGGTGGCGATCGTGCCGAAGCGACACCTCGCCACCGCCAACCAGGTGTCGCTGTTCTCGGTGTACGGCACGGCACCGATCGCCGCCGGCATCCTCGCGCTGCTGTCGGCGGCCAACCGGCTCATCGACGGCGGCAACGGCCCGACGACCGATCACGTCGGCACCGCGATCGTCGTCGCACTGCTGCTCACCGCGTTGACGTACGTGGTGAGCACCGTGACGGTCTTCGTCAGCCGGCACGACATCCCGGTGTTGCCCGCCGCGCACGAGCGGGAGATGCGCATCATCAGCCTGCTGCACGAGGGCGTGTCGTTCGTGCGCGCGCAGCCGTTGATCCGCGGGCTGTACGTCGGGATCATCGGCGCCTTCGCCGCCGGTGGTCTGACGATCGGCGTCGCAGCGCTATGGGTCGGGACGCTGTCCGCCGGTACTGCCGGCTACTCGATCATGTTCGGCACCGTGTTCACGGGCCTGGCCATCGGCATGCTGATCGGCCCGCGAGTGCTGCCCGGCTACACGCGCGGCCGGGTGTTCGGGCTGGCGATCGGCTGCGCCGGCGTGACCCTGCTGACCATGTCGCTCGTCCGCGACTTCACCCTCGCCGCGGGACTCGCAGCCGTCGTCGGCATCTGCTCGGGCATGGCGTGGATCATCGGCTACACGCTCATCGGGCAAGAGGTCGAGGATCGGCTGCGCGGGCGCATCTTCGCCTTCGTCCTTTCGTCGGTGCGGATCGTGCTGTTGCTGACGATCGCGGTCGGCCCGGTGCTCGCCGGCGCGCTGGGCCCGCACTCGATCACTGTCGGTGACGACTCGCACCTGACCCTCTCGGGCCCCGGGCTGACGCTGCTCATCGGCGGGGTGCTCGCGATCATCGTGAGCTACTACGCCGCGTCGCGGGCGACGCGCTCGCGGCTGCGGTTGCGCGAGATCCTGCGCCGCCGGGTGATGCGCTCTGGCCTGGCCCGGCCGGGCGAGCACGCCGGGCTGTTCGTGAGCGTGGACGGGGTCGACGCCGCCGCGACGGCCGGTTACACCGCGCTGCTGGTCGCGGCGCTGCACCGGCGCGGATTGATCGCGACCGTGACCGCCGAGCCCACCGACTCGCCGCTCGGGCACCGGGTGGCGGAACTGCTGCGCCGCGAGGACCCCGTCGAGCAGGTCGAGCCGGAGACCGCCGCGCTGCTGTCCGCGGCCGACCGCGCCGAGCACGTCGCCGGCACGATCCGGCCGGCGCTCGAGCGCGGCGAGGTCGTCGTCTGCGACGGGTACGTGCTCACCTCGCTGGCGGTGCACGGCGGCGGGCTCGACGCGGACGTCGACCGGATCCGCAGCATCAACGCCTGGAGCACCGGCGACCTGCTGCCCGATCTCTCGCTGGTCGCCGCGAGCACTGACGACGAGGTCCGGCCCGATGACGCGGCAGGCGCGGTGCGCGCCGCACTGCTCGAGGCCGCCGACGAGGATCTCGACCGCTGCGCCGTTTGCCCGGCCGAGGTGCCCGAGTCGCTGCCGCAGGAAGTCCTCGACCGGTTGCAGCGGCTGATCGACGCCCGTGCCTCGATGCTCGCCGCGGCCAAGCCGCACCATTCGCCAGGCAACACGCTGAGCAAGCGATGAGCGAGCTTGCGAACGAATCCATAAGCACAGAGCGCGCGATGCCCCGCCCCGAGCGCAGCGAGGGCACGCGGTGAGCGGAGTGTTCGTCGCATTCGAGGGCGGGGAAGGGGTCGGCAAGTCGACGCAGATCGCGCGCTCTGCGCAGTGGCTGCGCGGCCTCGGCCACGACGTCGTCGAGACGCGCGAGCCGGGCGGGACGAAACTCGGCCGTCAGCTGCGTCAACTGCTGCTCGACCCGGACGGTGACGTGACGCCGCGCGCCGAGGCGCTGCTCTACGCGGCCGATCGCGCGCAGCACGTCGAGACGGTGATCCGGCCCGCGCTCGCAGGCGGGGCGATCGTCCTCAGCGACCGCTACGTCGATTCGACGCTCGCCTACCAGGGCACCGGCCGCGGCCTCGGCGACGTTCGGGTGATCACCGGCTGGGCCACCGGCGGGCTGCTGCCCGACCTGACCGTGCTGCTCGACCTCGACCCGCAGATCGGCCTGCACCGCGCAAACCAGCGAGCCGTACCCGATCGGCTGGAGGGCGCATCCCTCGACTTCCACGAGGCCGTGCGCGCCGGGTTCCTCGCCCTCGCCGCGGAGGCGCCGGTCCGGTACGTGGTGCTCGACGCCGGCCTCGACCCGGATACCGTCGCGAGCCGCGTTCAGGAGGCGATCAGCGCCCGCCTGCGCTGATCCCGGCTCGACCTCTCGACGTCGAGAGATGTGGCAGCATGGCGGGCGTGAGCGAGCCGCACGACGCCGTCGACGATGTCGATGAAGTCGACGGCATCGTTGCGGCGTGGCGGCGCGAGCGTTCCGACCTGGACGTCGAGCCGCTGCAGGTGCTCTCCCGGCTCGACCGCCTGGCCGGTGTGCTGAGCAATCGGCGCGCGGCGATCTTCGCCCGGCACGGACTGCGCCGGCACGAGTTCGACGTGCTCGCCGTACTGCGTCGCGCGGGTGCGCCGTTCGAGCTGACCGCTGGCGAGCTCGCGGCGCGCACCTACGTCACGTCCGGCACGATGACCAGCCGCCTCGACGGGCTGACCGAGCGTGGTCTCGTCACCCGCGGCCCGGATCGGGTGGACGGCCGGCTGGTCCGCGTCGCGCTGACGCCGGCCGGCCGCGCGGTGCTCGACGCCGCCTTCGGGGAGCTGATCGAGACTGAGCGCCAGCTGCTCACCCCGCTCGGCGACGCGGCGCGCAGCACGCTCGCCGGACACCTGCGGTCGCTGCTCGCCAGCGTGACGTCAGACCCGGCGGAGACGATCGCGCCATGAGCGTCTGGGACAACCTCATCGGCCAGGAGACGGCCATCGACGCGCTGCGCAGCGCCTCGCATGCGGCCGCGGAGATCGCCGCCGACCGGCCGGTGCAGCCCGGCGCGATGACGCACTCGTGGCTGTTCACCGGGCCGCCCGGCTCCGGACGCTCGGTCGCGGCGCGCGCGTTCGCCGCCGCGCTGCAGTGCGAGCGGCCCGACGACCTGGGCTGCGGTGAGTGCTCGGCCTGCCATACGGTCGCGGCCGGCACGCATCCCGACATCCGCTCCGTCGTCCCCGAAGGGCTCTCGATCGGGGTGGACGAGATGCGCGCGGTCGTCGCCGGCGCGGCGCGCCGTCCGTCGCTCGGACGCTGGCAGGTGGTGCTCATCGAGGACGCGGACCGGCTCACCGAGCAGGCGTCCAACGCACTGCTGAAGGCGGTCGAGGAGCCGCCGGTCCGCACCGTCTTCCTGCTCTGCGCGCCGTCGCTGCACCCGGATGACGTCTCACTCACGATCAGGTCACGCTGCCGACTGGTGCCGCTGCGCACCCCGCCGGCCGAGGCAGTGGCCACGGTGTTGGAGCGGGACGGCCTTGATGCCGAAACCGCGGCGTGGGCCGCGGCGGCCGGGCAGGGGCACGTCGGTCGCTCGCGGCGGCTGGCGCGGGACGCGGACGCGCAGTCCCGCCGCGCCGCGGTGCTGGCCATCCCCGCGTCGCTGGTGTCGCTGTCGGCCTGCATGGTGGCCGCAGATCACCTGGTCAGCGCGGCCGAGGGGGAGGCAGCCGCGCTGTCTGCCGAGCTCGACGCCCGCGAGACCGAGTCGCTCCAGGTGGCGCTCGGCGCCGGAGGCACCGGAAAGGGCGTTGCCGCCTCGGTGCGCGGCGCGATGGGCGCGGTGCGCGAGTTGGAGCGGCGGCAGCGATCGCGGGCCACCCGCGCCCAGCGCGACGCCCTCGACCGGGCGCTGATCGACCTAGCCGCGTTCTACCGCGACGTGCTGCTTCGGCAATCCGGGGCCAAGGTCGCACCCGCGCATCCCGACTTCGCCGAGGACGTGGCCTCGGTGGCACATCGCATCTCGTCGGCCGGTGCGCTGCGCCGGCTGGACGCGATCCTGAACTGCCGGCACGCGCTGCTCGAGCTGAACGTGAAGCCGCGGATCGCGGTCGAGGCCATGACCGCCGCGCTGCGTCTGCCGTCGCGCTAAGCGCCGGCGGTTAAAGTGGGCGGCGTGGGGATGGTGTGCGCGGTCGTGTTCCAGCCGAACGGTCGGATGTACTACGCCGACCCCGGCGCACTCACCCCCCAGGTCGGCGACTACGTGCTCTACCCCACCGAGGAGGGCGCCGAGGTCGCGCAGGTCATGTGGGCGCCGCAGTGGGTCAGCGACGACATCGGCGGGCTGCCCGTGCTCGCCGGAATGGCCAGTTCGGACGACGAGCAGGCCGCCGAGACCAGCCGCAAGAAGCGCGCCGCGGCGCGGGTCGCGGCGCGCAAGCTGATCCGCGAGCACGACGTGCCGATGAAGGTCGTCGGCGTCGACCACATCCCGGCCTCGAACCACACGACGATCTATTTCACCGCGCCGCACCGCGTCGACTTCCGTGCGCTGGTCCGCGACCTCGCGGCGACCTTGAAGGGACGCGTCGAGCTGCGCCAACTCTCGGCGCGCGACGAGGCGCGGCTCACCGGCGGGATCGGCAGCTGCGGGCGCGAGCTGTGTTGCTCGACCTTCTTGGTCGATTTCGAGCCGGTCAGCGTCCGGATGGCGAAGGATCAGGATCTCCCGCTCAATCCGCTGCGCATCTCCGGCGCCTGCGGCCGGTTGATGTGCTGCCTGAAGTACGAGCATCCGCTCTACGAGGATTTCGCGAAGCAGGCGCCGGGCGTCGGCTGCGCGGTCGATACGCCCGAGGGCGCGGGCGAGGTCGTCGGCCACGACGTTCCGGGAGAGAAGGTGGTTGTCCGGATGGCGGCGGACGGGCGCAAGCATGCCTGCGCGCTCGCGTCCGTGTGCGCCAGCCGCAAGGCCTACGAGTCGAGAACGGAGACGATCCGCTAGGTGACCCTGCGCCGTGCGGCGCCTGTGCTCGTGCTCGCCGCATCCATCGCTGCGCTGCTCGTCGTCCGCGTGTTCGCGAACCCCAGCTCGCTCGACCTGATCATCTACCGGGGCGAAGGGGTCGCGGTCCGCACCGGGCAGAACCTCTTCGACGCGTGGTACGGCATCCCCGGCACGGGCCCGCGGTATCACGCCACGTATCCGCCGTTCGCGGCGCTGCTGTTCGTGCCATTGAGCTATCTGACGACGCACGCCGTGATCGTCATCGCGCTCGTGGCCAACATCGCGCTGCTCGGCCTGGTCGTCGATCTCTCGCGTCGGCTCGTCGGCTTCTCGACCGCGAACCGTGTGGCGGTCGTCTGCATCGGCGTCGCCGTCCTGCTGTGGACCGAGCCGGTCTACACGACGCTGCAGAACGGCCAGATCAATCTCGCGGTGCTCGCCCTCGTCCTCTGGGATTTCATCCGTCCGGCGAACTCTCGATGGACGGGCGTCGGTGTCGGCCTTGCGGCCGGCATCAAGGTGACTCCGACGATCTTCATCGTGTATCTGCTGCTGACCCGCAGATTTCGCGCTGCGGTCACTGCGACCGTCACGTTTGCCGGCACGATCGCGGTGTCCGCCCTTGTGGTGCCGGACGCGACTTGGCAGTTCTGGACGAAGCTCGTGTTCGACACCGGCCGGGTCGGTCGACTCGAGAAGCTCGCGAACCAGTCGATCCGCGGCCTGGTCGCCCGCATCGATCACACGCGCCAGGTGTCCTACGTCGAGTTGCTGGTGCTCGCGTTGGTCGCCGTCGCCGGGCTGGCCTGCGCGGCGCGCGCCTACCGCCGCTTCGGCGACGCCTGGGGCGTGCCGACCTGCGCAGTGACCGGGCTGCTGGTCGCCCCGATCGCGTGGACGCATCACTGGGTGTGGTGCGTGCCGATCGCGCTGCTGCTCTGGCAACACGAGCGGCGCGCCGTGCTCGCCCTCGCGGTCTTCTGGACGTTCATCGTCTGGGGGGTGCCCGGCAACAACGGCATGGCGGGGTTGCACTTCGACGCCGTTCAGACCCTCTTGTCGGGGTGGTACGTCGCTTTCGGTGTCGCGTTCCTGGTCGGCACCGCGCTGCGCGCGCATTCCGGTCGATCAGGTCTCCCGCCGCCGGGGACGCCGCAGCACGTCCCCAGCGAGGAAGACCTGATCGGCCAGCCCCGCGTCAGCCCGCGTGGGCGCCGCGACTGATTCGCCGGCTACCCAGGAAGACGAGCCCGGCTCCGAGCGCGATCGCGAACAGCGCCACTGTGACGATCGCGGCAACCGGGGCGCCGGTCTCGGCCGTCGGCTGGGACGGTGGCAGCTGGTGCTCCGGCGGGATGCCACCCACGCTGTGCGACCGCGTATGCGATGACGACGGCGAGACGGGGGAGCTGCCATGGATCGGCGGTGTCGACGTCGCGGGTGAGGTGGAGGTCTCAGGCGGGGTGGACGTCTCCGGTGGGGTGGACGTCTCAGGTGGAGTGGACGTCTCCGGTGGGGTCGACGTCTCCGGTGGCGTGGACGTGCACGGCGGGCTCGTCGGCGGCGGGCTGGACGTACAACCCGTGTGCGCCGGATTGGTCCTGCCGATGCCGTGGTTGCGGTCGCATTCATACCCGGCATTCGGATCCGAGCCGTTCGGCATTTGACCGGGCGGGTTCTTGTTGTCGGCCTTACCCACGCACCCGGCGCAGGGTTTGCCGACCGCTTTGCCGCCACCATTCCCGTTCATTGCCGGGGCGCCGCTGCGCGTCGAGTCGTACGGTCCGTGGTTGTTGGCGCCGTGGCCGCTGAAGTCGGCATTCGAGGGCGGCTGCGGCGAGGTGTAGATCTGGTGCGCGGGGTTCGACGGCGGGGGGCCGTGCGGGTGATCGGGCGACGCCTGCGCCGACGCGGCCGGAGCGGCCGCAATAAACAAGCTGACTGCGGCAATGAGGTAGGGGACACGACGGGAGGCACGAGCAACTCTGGGCATGCGAAAACCGTCCTTTTGCGGACTTTGTACCGGCTCGCCGTACCTTACCCGAAATCTTGATCGTTCAAAGGTTGATCACCAAATTGCCGCCGAAAAAGTCGATAATGACGGGCAGCATTAGAACCGCGATTACTGGCCGTCCATAAAGATCGATCGCCGACTGCGGACGGTAACTATCCGCGGCTCTTTGGGGCGTGTCTTCCCTCGTCGCTCGCAGCCTCCTTCGTCGGCTGCTCGACTCCTCGGTCCAGACACGGCCTCGCCGCGCCGCCGCGACTATGCCGCGCGCTCGCGGTCGCCGCGGCGTGGCCGGCCGCGGCCGCGCTTGTACGCGACGATCTCGCCGCCCACGAAGATCTCGCCACCCCAGACGCCCCATGACTCGCGCCGCTCCAGCGCCCCGGCGAGGCACGCACGGCGGGCCGGGCAGTCCTGGCACATCGACTTGGCGAGTTCCAGATCGGACGGCCGCTCCGAGAACCAGAGATCCGGGTCCTCGCGCCGGCAGGGGAGCAGGGGCGCCGCCTTGGCAAGTGGATCCAGCCAGCCGTCCGATACCTCGTGCATGACGCCAACACTGTCCTTAAGGGGCGACCAGGCACATCAGGAATTCTCCCGAGATGACCCCTAGATCAGGTCACGGCAGCGATGCGTCCGTCCGGTGCATGCCACTGTCCGCGGGCCACCAGTACCTCGCGCAGCAGGTCGGGACGATCGGTGATGATCCCGTCCACGCCGTGGTCGAGCAGGCGATGCATGATCGCCGGCTCGTTCACGGTCCAGACCACGGCCCGGATCCCGGCGTCGTGCGCCCGCGCCACCAGGTCGTCGCGGAACACCGGGATCCGGCCCAGTCGCAGCGGGATGTGCGCGAAGGCCGCCTCCCCGTAGCGGCCGCGCGCACGGGACGCGAGGTGGCCGAGCTCGCGCCAGGACAGCGCGGTGCACAGTTCGGGGCCGACCCGGGCGCGCAGCTCGCGCAGCCAGCGGCCGCGCGCTCCGGCGACGCAGATCCGGGAGGTCAGGTTGCCCGCGTTGAGCAGTCCGGCAAGCGGGGCGATCACCGCGGGATGCTTCACGTCGAGCGTGAAGCAGGCGCGCGGGAACATCGCCAGTAGCGCCGGCAGCGACTGCACCGGCCCGCCGCCCAGCGCCGGCAGCCCAGTCAGCTCGACGAGGGTCCGCGCGCGCAGCGGCCCGGACGCGCCCGTCACCCGATTCAGCCGGGCGTCGTGAAAGGCCACCAGTTGCCGATCGGACGTCAGCCGGACGTCGGTCTCGAGGTAGCGGAAGCCGAGATGGTACGAGCGTCGAAACGCCTCCATGGTGTTCTCGGGCGCGAGCCCGGCGCCGCCGCGGTGCGCGATTGCGAGCGGACCGGGCCGGTCGCAATACCTCACGAGTCGACTGTCCCTGAAGCCGCGGCGGAAATGGGCCGCCGGGCGCGGAGTTCGGCGACGGTTCACCGATCTTTCGCCGGACCGGATGCTGTGGACGTCTGCGTGTCGTCCGGGGTTCGCCCTGGCGTCGGCGCCGCCGGACAACGCGGGGTAATCCGGACGACCTTGATTGGCTAAACTGGCGAGTCGCGCAGGGTGGTGGTCCGGCCCGGCGCACGCCGCCTTAGCTCAGTCGGCAGAGCACCTCACTCGTAATGAGGTTGTCCGGGGTTCGA
>DASQSE010000106.1:0-7903 GCA_035642535.1 Jatrophihabitans sp.
CCGCGAACAACTCGGCATGCTGCACGACGCGGTCGCCGAACTACCCGACCGGCTGCGCACCGTGATCGAGCAGTACTTCTTCGCGCAACGCAAAATGGCCGACATCGCCGCCGAACTCGGCGTCACCGAATCCCGCGTCTCGCAACTACGCTCCGAAGCACTCACCCTGCTGCGCGCCGGCATGCGCACCGGCGCCGACGACGAACCCACCACCCCCAACACCGGCTCCCGCGGCCAGACCGCACTGCGACAGGCCTACAGCTCCGCAGTCGCCACCCACTCCACGCTCGCCGAACGGCTCAACGCCACGAACTCGTTCGGCGAGGTCCGCGTCGCGTCCTACGCCAGCTGAGGATTAGCGCTTCGCGGCCGCATTGCGGTGCGCCCACGCGGCAATGTCGCCGCGTTCGATGGCGAGCGCCAGCAGCTCCGGAAACGCGTCGGGGGTGCACGCGAACGCGGGCACGCCGAGCCCGGCAAGGGCTGCCGCGTTGTCGGTGTCGTACATCGGAGCGCCCTCGTCGGACAGCGCGAGGAGCACGACAACCTGCACGCCGGACTCGACCAATGCGGCGACGCGCGCCAGCATCTGCTCGCGCACCCCGCCCTCGAGCAGGTCCGAGATCAGCACGAAGATCGTGTCGCGCGGCCGGCTGATCAGTGTCTGGCAATAGCCGATCGCCTTGTTGATGTCCGTGCCGCCGCCGAGCTGCGTACCGAACAGCACGCCGACCGGATCCTGTAGCTGGTCGGTGAGGTCGACCACCGCGGTGTCGAATACGACGAGCGATGTGCGCAGCGCCCTGATGGACGCGAGTATCGCGCCGAACACCGATGCGTAGACGACCGATGACGCCATCGAGCCCGACTGGTCGATGGCCAGGACGACGTCGCGCGCGACGATCTGCTGCCGGCGACCGAAACCGACTAGCCGCTCGGGAATCACCGTCTTGCGCTCGGGGAGGTAGTGCTTGAGGTTGGCCGCGATCGTCCGGTTCCAGTCGATGTCGCGCTGCTTCGGCCGCCGCGAGCGGGCCGCGCGATTCAGGGCGCCGGCCACTGCCGAGCGGGTGCGGTTGGCGATCCGGCGCTCGACCTCGGCGACGACCTTCCCGACGACCTGGTGCGCAGTCGACTTCGTCTGCTCGGGCAGCAGCCGGTTGAGGCTGAGCAGCGTGCCGACGAGGTGGACGTCCGGCTCGATCGATGACAGCATCTCCGGCTCGAGCAGCAGCTGCTTGAGGTTGAGCCGGTCGATCGCGTCGCGCTGCATGACCTGGACGACCTTCGACGGGAAGTAGCTGCGGATGTCGCCGAGCCAGCGTGCGACCGACGGCGCCGACGCCCCGAGGCCGGCGCTGCGTGGTCCGGCCGGCTGCCGTTCGTCCCGGTCGTAGAGCGCAGCGAGCGCCGCGTCCATCGCACGATCGGACTTGCCAATTCCTGCGCCGAGGCCATCTTCTGCAGCGGAGCCCAGCAGCAACCGCCACCTGCGCAGCCTCTCCTGCTCCGGCACGTCGCTCATTGCCGGCCTCCCGTGAGGATCGCGGCGACGGTGCGCACCACCCCCGCAGCCAGCACCGGATCGAGCGACTCCTCCTCGACCGGACGTCGCTCGCCCGACCCGAGCGACCTGAGCTGGTCGGCGATGTTCTGCCGCTCGGCCGCCGCGAACTCGCCGAAGGTGCGGCGCAGCAGCGGCAGCACGTCGAGGAACTCCGTCTCGTCGAGAGACGCAACCCAGTCGTCGAGCACGACCAGCAGCTCGCGGTCGTGCACGAGCAGCAATCCGGTGCCGGCCAGGAAGCCCTCCGCCCAGGCCGCCTTGTCGGCCGGCGGCACGCCGATCGACACATGCGCGGCGAAGCGCCGCGAGGCGTCGGCGGGAGGCAGCACGCCGGCGTCGACCAGCAGCCGGACGAAGCGGCCGGCGAGCAGACCGTGCAGGTCGCGCCGCTCGACGAGTTGGGCGAGCGTGTCGATCCAGCGTTGCCGGCTGGCCTCGCCCGACGGCGTACGGGCATGCACCGCCAGCGCCTGATGCACCTCGTCCGCCTCGGTGCGCAGCGCGGCGGCGGCGTCGTCCGAGAGCGAGCCGACCGCCGCGGGCAAGCCCGTGCACGCGCGCAGCACCAGCGCGTCGACCACGGCTGCCATCGCTGCGGTGTCCGTCCCGCGCACGTCGCCGTAGCGCACCGCGCGGACGAGTGCCGGGATCGCGGCCAGCAGCCGGCCGACGTCGAGATCCATCGCCGCCTTGGCCTCGAGCAGCGCGAGCGTCTCGGGCAGCGTCTCGGGCAGGTCGGCCAGCAGCGCGTGCTCGACCGCCGCGGTGACGGTGCGCAGCTCCGGGGCGTTGCGCGCGGTGTCGAGCAGCTTCGCCGCGGCGGCCGCTGCGACGGTGGTGCCCCACAGCGCGGCGTCGACGATCGCCACCGCGAACTCCGGCCGCCAGCACAGCGTCCAGGTCTCGCGGAACGTGCCTGTGCCGCGCACCTCGTCCTCGCGGATCGCGCCCCAGTCGATGCCGAGCCCGCCCAACTGGTGCAGCAGCACCGACTTCGCGCGGTCGTACTCCTTGCGCAGGTCGAGCGTGATGTCCTTCTCCAGCGCATCGATCTTGAGGCGCAGCGTCCGCGCCCGGGCGCGCAGGTCGACCTCGAAGGGCACGCTCGGCGCGTCGGGCGGGACCTCGCCCAGCAGTTCACCGACGACGAGATCGCGCTGCACCCACCTGACCGCCGCGTCGTTCCCCTCGCACAGCACCGCGCGGGTTGCCTCGGTGACCTCGAGGAGTCCCGCGAGCGGACGACCGCGCAACGCGGCCAGCGTCTCGGCGAGCCGGGTTGCCTCGATGACGTGCGCCGACGACACCGGCAGGTCGTGCCTGCGCAGCACGCCGGCGACCTTGGTGAGCCAGCGCGCGACGACCGCGTCCGGGGCGGTGAACAGATGGTGGTACCAGCCCGGGGAAGTGATGCCCGCGCCGTATCCGGACGCCGCCGCGAGCCGGGAGTGGGTCCACGGCACCCAGGTGAGCGTGGCCTTGCGGCGCGGCATGCCGCGCAGGGTCGCGATGTCTGCCGAGGCCGGCCCGAGCGGCGCGACCAGCGCGGGCGCATGCCACGCGCCGCACACGACTGCCACCACATCGTCCGTGTCCTTCAGGGCGCGGCGGATCGCCTGCCGCATGAACGCCTCGCGCCGCGTGTCTCGGTCGCCGCCCGGCCCGGCGGCGGCGCGCAGGTCGGTCATCGCCTCCGTCAACGCCTCGAACGGCGGCTGCCCGTCGAGCCGCGATTCGATGACGTCGTCCCACCAGCGCTCCGGGTCGTCGTAGCCGGCGGCTCCGGCGAGCAGTCCGATCGGGTCCTCGCGCATCGGGCGCGTGTCGTCCGCGTCGTCATCGCCGCCGAGGAACGCGCTGGCGGGCAGATCGCAGAACCGGGCCGGGACGCCGTGCGCGGCTGCCCAGCGCAGCGCCTGCCACTCGGGGGAGAAGGTGGCGAACGGCCAGAACGCGGAAACGCGCGGCGCGTCCTGGTCGTAGGCGAACAGTGCCACCGGCGGGGTCATGTCCGGGGCGGCGGCGAAGTGCAGCAACGAGTCGGCGTCGCTCGGCCCTTCGATCAGGACGACGGCGGGCTGCAGCCGCTCGAGTTCGGCGACGACCGAGCGCGCCGAACCAGGACCGTGATGACGGATGCCCAGTACCTTGATGCGCTGTACTGCCGGACGGCTCAACCGCTCACCTCGCGGCAGGCCCGATAGAAATCGCCCCACTCGCGCCGCTCGCGAACCACCGCCTCGAGGTACTCGGCCCACACGGCGGCGTCGGTGACCGGATCCTTCACGATCGCGCCCACGATGCCGGCCGCGATGTCCGCCGGGCGCAGCACGCCGTCGCCGAAATGCGCGGCGAGCGCGATGCCGCTCGTGATCACCGAGATCGCCTCGGCCGGCGACATCGTCCCGGTCGGCGACTTGAGCGTCGTCCGGCCGTCAGTCGTCAGCCCGGACCGGAGCTCGCGGAAGACGGTCACCACCCGGCGGATCTCCTCCAGCGCGGACGGCACCTCGGGCAGGTCGAGCGCCCGGCCGAGCGACTCGACGCGGCGCGTCACGATGGCGACCTCGTCCTCCTCGTTCGCCGGCAGCGGCAGCACGACGGTGTTGAAGCGGCGACGCAGCGCCGACGACAGCTCGTTCACGCCGCGGTCGCGGTCGTTCGCGGTGGCGACGACGTTGAAGCCCTTCGTCGCCTGCACCTCGGTGCCCAGCTCCGGAATCGGCAGCGTCTTCTCCGACAGGATCGTGATCAGCGCGTCCTGCACATCCGACGGGATGCGGGTCAGTTCCTCGACGCGGGCGATTCGCCCGTCGGCCATCGCCGTCATGACCGGTGAGGCGACGAGAGCCGCCCGCGAGGGCCCCTCGGCGAGCAGCCGCGCGTAGTTCCAGCCGTATCGGATCGCTTCCTCCGCGGTGCCCGACGTGCCCTGCACGAGCAGCGTCGAGTCACCGGAGATCGCCGCGGCGAGGTGCTCCGAGACCCACGTCTTCGCGGTGCCCGGCACGCCGAGCAGCAACAGCGCGCGTTCGGTGGCGATCGTCGCGACGGCCACCTCGATGAGGCGCCGCGGACCGATGTACTTCGGCGAGATGACCGTCCCGTCCGGCAGCGTCGTGCCCATCAGATAGTCGACGACCGCGTGCGGCGACAGCCGCCAGGATGGCGGGCGCGGCCGGTCGTCAGCGGCGCCGAGCGCGGCCAGTTCCTCGGCGTAGGCCTGCTCGGCGTGCGGCCGGAGCAGCGCGGAATCAGCGGTCGTCAATGGAGCTCCTGGTGGAATCGGCGGCGTAGGTCGAGGACGTCGGCGGCCCGGCGCAGCACGTGTGGCCAGGCGGTCGTGATCGGCGCTGTGTCGGCGAGCCGGCGCAGCTGCTCGGCATCCCGCCCGTCGATCGGCAGCGCGCGGGCGGCCACCGCGAGGAACGCGCCGGGATGGATCGGTTGCGCGGTGTCGAGCAACTCGCCGAGCAGGCGCAGCACGGCGTCGGCGAGCGGCCGGCTCCACGGCCGTGGGCAGGACTGGAGCTCGGCGAAGACCACATCCGATGCCGCGCCACGGGCGAGCAGCGTGCTGACGCGCTGCTGTCGCTCGGCAACGGGGAGCAGCGCGGCGAGCGCGGAGTCGGCCGCGTCGCCGCTCGCCAGCAGCGCGCGCGCCCACGTGACGTCGCGTCGCCGGAGCGCCGCGAGTCGCCAGCCGGCGTGCACGTCCGGCGCGAAGTCGTCGGCGACGGGGAGCCGGACCAGGCCGGCCGGATCGTCGCCGAGCCGCTCGGGCCACATCTCGAGCGGGGCAGCGGCCACGATCTGGGTGAGCAGCCAGGCCTTCGCGCCGATTCGCCGGTCCGGTGGGTGGGGGTCGAGGCCGTCCCGCAGCGCGACGGTGTCGGGCTCGGCGGGCAGCGTGACGACGAGTTGGCGACGCAGCCCCCGGCGCTCGACGCGCAGCACTTCGGCAGCGCGAGCGCGCGCCCGCGCAGAGTAGGCGGACGTCGGGATGCCGGCGAGCTGCAGGGCGGCGCGGCGCCGGACCTCCGCCTTGCGGTCGTCGAGCGCGGCTTCGAGGAACTGCTCGTCCGCACCGGAAAGGCTGTTCACGAGGACGGCGAGAAACTCGACGCGGTCGTCGCCGGTTTCCCGCGTCCAGCCCGCGGCGAGCAGCTCGCGTGCGGCGTCCGGATCGCGGTTGCGCAACTCGGCGAGCCAGGCGCGTCGCTCGGGGAGCCGGCCGGTCTGCCACGCCTGCTCGTCGGGCCGGAGCGGGGCGAGGTCCGCGACGCGCAGCCACTCCGGCTGCTGCTGCGCGAGCCAGCGGCCGCGTTCGCCGAGCGTGGCTGCGATCGGCGTACGCAGCTCGGTGTTGTTCACCGCCGCGGCGAGCAGCGCCGGGAGTGCCGGCGGCGGCGCGCGATACCCGGCCGCTGCGGCATCGGTCAGCAGATCGGCGAGGACGTCGACCGGCCCGCCGCGCAGCAGGTCGGTGACGATCGCCGCGGCACCGGGCCGCAACTCCGGCGTGCTGTCGACGTCCGCCGGAACGGGCAGCACGGCCTGGGTCGTCGCGGGTCGGCTCGCGCGGCGGCCGGCGTCGAGCAGGGCAGCCGCGTCGAGCAGCGCCGCAGCGGGGTCGGCGTCGAGCTGCGCCGCGTGCGCCGTAGCCGGCTCGGGAAGCTCGACGATCGTCAGCGGCCGCTGCGCAAGACCCACCGTCGCCGCGGCCACCAGCTCGCGATAGCTGCTCATAGGGACACCGCCGCCTCCGCATGCCACACCGTCAGCGGGCGCAGCCCGTCGGCCGACCATTCCCCGGCGACCGTGACGGGACGCCCGCCGGACACCGCGGCGAGGGCCCACGGATCGACGCCGCCGAGCAGCAGCGGGATCGCCGTGCCGTCCGGCTCGGCGAGCAGCCAGCGAGGTTCGCCGGGCACCGGCACACCGCGCAGCACGGCCGGCCAGTCGGGCATCCACGGGTCGAGCTCGAGCACGGTCGCCCACTCGCGCGCCTGGTCGGCGAGATCGAGCGTCGGCTCCGGGGCCGGCGCCGGAACCGGTTCGGTGTGCCGGATGCCGAGGGTCGCGCGCAGCGGTGGGCGCGCCGGGTAGTAATGCAGGTCGGCGCGCAGCGTCGTGCCCGCCGGCAGCGAAGCGTCCGGCTTGCCGCCGAACATGCCCTGCGGGTCGAACGCCAGCAGCGCCGCCCACCGGCCGCTCTCGGCGCCGCGCAGGTAGGTGCGCCGGGCCGGAACGGAGGCGTCGAGCACGTCGCGCACGCCGAGCACGTGCCATTCCTCGGTGACCGCCGGCACGGCGAGCACGCTCTCGCGCGGAACCGAATACCCGACGTACGAGCGCACCGTCGCGGCCAGCTCGGCAGGCAGCGCGTCGAGCTGCCCGTGCGCTCGGGCGAGCAGGTGCAGCCGGGCGTAGCCGCCGAGCAGCCGCTCGGGCCAGCCGTCGCCCGATGCCGGGACGACGCTCAGCCGGCGCAGCTGCGAGGCGACGCCCGGCGCCTGCGCGTCCACCATCCGGGCGGCGACCGGATCGGCGTGACTGTAGCTGCCACTCACGGCGGAGAGGCCGCTGCGCACCTGGTCGCGCAGCCAGATGTCCAGTTCGTCGAGGCCGGCGGCCACGCGCTGCGTGCGCTGCTCAGCCCGCTTGGCGGCGGCCACCTCGTCGCGTTCGCCACGCGGCTTCGGCGCCGCGCGCTCGGCACGCGATTGCTGCCACGAGGCGGCGTAGTCGGCCGGCTCGCTCACCTCCGGCACGGCGTCGCCCGCCCAGCGCAGCAGCAGGCCGAGGGCGTGCTTGCACGGGAACTTCCGCGACGGGCACGAGCACTTGTAGGCCGGGCCGGTGAGATCGACGATCGTCTGATACGGGCGGGCGCCGGACCCCGCGCACAGCCCCCAGACCAGGCCGCTTGCCGCGCCGACTTCGGACCACGGCGTGGGCAGTGCCAGCCTGCGCGCTGCGCTTGCCGAAGCAGCGTCCGGCGCCAGGGCGAGCACCTGCTCGACGCTCCAGCGGCCGGACACGGCGCCTACGGTAACCGGCCCTCCGGACGATTCGGCCAGGCAAGGATGATCTCGTATGCCCGGCGACGGTCGCGGCCGGTCAGCGCGGCGAGCGCGTTCGCGGCGGCCTTGGTAGGCACGCCGTCGGCGAGCAGACCGCTGATCGCGGCGCGCACCCGCGGGTCCATCGCGTCGTCGGCGACCGCCGCGTCCAGGCAGATGTGGACGGGCTCGCCGCCGGCCAGCGCAACCGGCGCGCCGGGGCGGTGGCGGACGGGCGGCGCGCTGCCCTGGACGAGGACCGCCGCGT
>DASQSE010000107.1:0-50210 GCA_035642535.1 Jatrophihabitans sp.
TCGCTGGAGAAGGCCGGCTTCAGGTTGGACGGCGTCGTGCGCGCCTGCGAGTTCCGCGCCGGCCAATGGCGCGACGGCTACCTGTACAGCAGGTTGCGCGATGACCCGAGGCCGGAGATCTCGGCGATCTTCGAATCGCAAACCGATCTACGCTGAACGCCATGTCCGAGGAACCCACCTTTGAAGATCAAGACCAGGCACTCTGGAAACTCGTCTACGCGAGCGCAGCGACGGAGGGGTTCACCTCCTCCGATCTTGACGCGATCCTTCACGTCGCCCGGACGCACAATGCCGAGGTAGGCGTCACGGGCATGCTGCTCTATGTGAATCCGTCCTTCTTACAGGTGCTCGAAGGTCCCGACGATCGGATTCACGGCCTGTATGACCACATCAAAACCGATCGGCGGCACGACCGGGTACTGCTCCTGCTCCGGGAGCCGATCGAGCAGCGATCCTTCGCCGACTGGACGATGGGATCCACGACGGCCACGCTCCGCGACCTCCAGGACGCCGTCGCGGTGAATGGCTTCTTTGAGCACGAAGAGCCGCCGCTGCACAACCTGACGGACAGCAAGCTCAGCACGCTTCTCGACCTGTTCCGTTCGTGCTCGTACCGGCAGCGAATCGCCTGACGACCCACTGCGGGCGTTCCGTTCGGCAACTTCGCAGCCGCCTCGGTGCGTCTACTCAGCTGACCGATCAGGAGGCTGACATGTGGATGCAGTTGCGGAACGTTTCAAGACCGATCGCGGCGGTGGTGGCTGGCGTGGCGATACTCGCCGGCTGCTCCAGCGGCGGTTCCGATTCCAACGGCGGCTCGGGTGAAGACGCCGGGCTCGCCACCCTCACCGTGCACATCGGGTTGTTCGGCGGTCCGGCCAAGCCCGGCGGCGGAATGGCGCTGTCCAACAGCCCGGTCGCGAACGAGAACGTGACGGCGGTGAACGCAGCAGGTCGACAGGTGACTGCGCAAACCGACGCCGACGGCGTTGCGACGATGACCCTCCGGCCGGGGCGATACACCGTCTTCTCGACCTACTGCCGAGTCGGTACGCACCACGCGGTGTTGGCGGCGAACAAAGCGGCGCACGTCCAGATTGACTGCCCGGTTCCGTGATGCCTACGACGGGCGGGCACCGACTCGGTAGCTGAGCCAGACGCTGCCGCTCGGGGTCGGTGTGGCGCTGCGCAACTCCAGCCGTGTCCAGTCCGCGACGCGCTCGAACAGGCGCCGACCGGTCGGGTCCAGGACGGGACCGATCGCCAGGTGCAACTCGTCGACCAGCCCTGCGGCGAGCAGCGATTGCGCCAGCTCGATGCTGCCGTGGATTCCGATGTCACCGCCGGGGCGAGCCTTGAGCGCACCGAGGAACTCGGCGACGGGACTGGTGACGGCCTCCGCGTCGCCCCAGGTCTTCGTGAGCGGCGTCGAGGTGACGACGTATTTCTTGACGCTGTTGATGAAGTCAGCGAACGGTTGCTCGTCGGACGTAGGCCAGTACTCCGACCACTCGTCGTACATCCTGCGGCCCAGCAGCACTGCGTCCTCGCCGTTGATCAACCTCGTCTCGAGGTCGATCATCACGGGGTCGAACACCGGCGCGCCCGGCACGGCCGCGTCCGTTTCGGGGAAGTAGCGGCGCGGGTCGTCCACCGCGCCGTCGAGCGATGTCAGCGTGTACAGCACAACTTTGCGCACGCGAGTTATGACGGTCGGCGTCGCTGAAACTCATCGGCGACCCCGTCGGCCTACAAGCCGGTGGCGAGTACCGCGCGTCCGCTGCCGTATCCGGACACCTCGACGTCGAGGTCGAGCCGGCCGGTCGGGTGGCTGAGCCAGGCTGTAACCTGCGGCGGAAGTGTGTGGCCCGGCAGGTACATCTCGCCGAGGGTTTCCTGGGCGTGGGCATCGTTGTGGAACAGCGCGGACATCACGTTGAAGATCTCGAAAAGGTTCTCCGCGACCATCGAGGTCAGCTCGCCGTCGGCGACCATGTCCTGCGCCCCACCGGGCGGAGTCAGCGCGACCGCGGCACCCAGGTAGATGGCGAGCGGCAGGTCGAACGCCGCGCACGCGGCGATCTGCCTCGAGGGGTCCACGAATACCCCGACGACCATCGGGTCGTCCGCCACGATTCGCTGCTGCGAGTCGGTCAACGCCACGTCGCGGCCCAACAGACCCTCGACGAGGTCCTTGAAGTCCTTCGTGGATGGCAATGCGGCAAGGCTCATCGCGATCAGGCCTCCACAGAATCCAGCGCGTCGCGGAAGTCGTCCGCGGTGAACGGCTTGGCAATGAGGAACTGCGCGCCCGAGGCGATCGCCGTCTGGCGCATCTGCGGCGACTGCTGGGCGGTCACGAAGCCGAACGGACGCGCGTCGCCGCCGGCCCGGATCTGGACGAGCAACTCGAGACCGGTGAGCCCGGGCATGTTCCAGTCACAGAGCACCAGGTCCGGATCCTCGTCGCGGATCATGCCGAGCGCCTCGTGGCCGTCGCCGGCCTGGACGACGTCGGCGTCGCCGTAGCCGGCCTGGCGAAGCGTGCGGATGACGATGGAGCGCATCACGCGGCTGTCGTCGGCAACCAAGATCTTCATGCCAGCCCTCCCCGGGCGTCGTCGATCGTATCGTCGTCGCTGCGTTCCCAGAGCGTCGCGGACACTGTGTCAGCGCCGTCGGTGAACACAACGGTGCCGAGCGCTTCGGCGCCGGGCAAGATTGGGGCACTGTCCGCGAGCAGGACGGTGGGTAGCGAGAGCTGGCAGTGGCCGGGGAACAGCGCCTTGACGCCGCCGCCGACGACGTTCGCGAGTTCACCCAACGCGTCGGCGCGCGCCTCGTCGTCGAGTTCGGCCAGTGGCATCTGGAACATCTCGGCAGCGACCCGATCGCCGAGCGCCCGCGCGAAGCTGAGCTGAACGGTGTGCGGGCGGCCGCCGGTGATGTGCACCAGCGACGTCAGCCCGGCCACGACCTTGTCCTCGCCGTGCACCGGGAACATCTCGAAGCCGAGCATCACGCCGAAGATCTCGGCGACGATCTGCTCGAACACGCCTTCGTCGAGCACCGGCGGCTCGGTTGTGATGTCTGTCATTTGTGGTCTCCGAGTTCAGGCCGGCAGGCCGAGCAGCGCGAGCTTCGAGCTGAGGGCCGAGTTGTCGAAGGGCTTGATGAGGTACTCGTGGGCACCGGCGGCAAGGGCACGCACGACCTGCGCCTGCTCGCTCTCCGTGGTCACCATCATCAGTGAGATCGAGCGGTACTCCCGCTTGGCCCGGCAGGCACTGATGAACTCGAGTCCGTTCATCACCGGCATGTTCCAGTCGATGAGCGCGACATCGGGGAGGTCAGCGTTCGCCGCGAGGGAGTCGAGCGCCTCTTGGCCGTTGGCTGCCTGCGCGACCTCGTAGCCCAACGACGCGAGGTAGCGGCTGAGCATCAGCCGCACCGCACGCGAGTCGTCGATCACGAGCGCCCGCATGAGCAATCCCTCCTCCGGGTCGGGGGGTGGGTCCGACCGCATCTAGGTGCTGATCGGCACGGTGGGACCAGGGTTGAGCGCTTCGGAATAACCGCGTTCCGCCACTCAAGTCAGCGGTAGGAACTGCCGATCGGTACAGGGATAAGTCAGTGACTCCGCGTTCAGGGACGTACGCGCGTGTCCAGGGAGGGACCCCTCATGGTCAGGTCAACCGCAGATGACGCAGCTGCGCGCCGCGGATTCTTGTCGTTCGTCCGGGATCTCAAGGTGCGGACGAAGTTGTTCGCCGCGTTCGGGCTCGTCTGCGCGCTGCTGCTGACGGTCGGCGTCATCGGGCTGACCCGGCTTGCGGACAACCAGCGGCGGCTGCACGAGATGTATTACGACACGGCAGTCGGCGTCAACATGGCGCAGGACATGCAGTTCGCGCTCGAAGAGACGCGAATCGCGTGGCGCGACATCGCCATCCGGCAGACCGCAGCCGACGAGGCCGCTGCGAAGGACAAGCTCGCCGCCGCCGACGCCGCGCTCAGCAAGGCGATCGCCGACTACGGCAAGAGCGGCCCGGCAAACGTCGCGCTGTTCAACAAGTTCAAGGCGGACCTGGCGCACTTCCTCGACCTGCGCGGACCGTCCGTCAAGTGGGCACTCACGAACGGGTTCACCAAGTTCAACAACTACACCGACGCGGTGCTGACGCCGGCCCTGAAGAAGGTGCTCGACGACGCGGAGGGACTGGCCCACGCCGAAGAGGTCAAGGGCGTGACCAGCATCAAGACGGCCGCTTCGGACTACTCCGCTTCACGAACCCTGATCATCGTCACGATCGTCGTCGCGCTGCTGCTCGCGGCCGCACTCGCGATCGTGATCTCTCGGATGATCAGCCGTCCGATCGACGACACGGTGCGGGTACTGAACGCCCTGGCCGACGGCCGGCTCAACGAGCGCGTCACCGTCTCGGATCGCAGTGAGCTCGGCACGATGGGCACCGCGCTGAACGGGTCGATCGACCGGATGCGGGACGTCATCAGCCGGATCACCGAGCACTCGCAGATGCTCGCAAGCTCGTCCGAAGAGCTCGCGTCGGTGTCGGCGACGGTGAGCAGCTCCGCGGAGGAATCAGCCGCGCAAGCTCAGGTCGTCGCCGCGGCCGCGGAGCAGATCAGCCACAACATCGCGACCGTCGCAGCAGGCGGCGAGCAGATGGGCAGCGCGATCCGCGAGATCGCGAGCAGCGCGAACCAGGCCACCGACGTCGCCGGCCGTGCGGCCACGACTGCGGACGCTGCGGGCGCCACGGTGACCAAGCTGGGCGCTTCCTCGGAGGAGATCGGAAAGGTGGTTCGGATGATCACGTCCATCGCCGAGCAGACGAACCTGCTCGCGCTGAACGCGACGATCGAGGCGGCCCGCGCGGGCGAGGCCGGCAAGGGCTTCGTCGTCGTGGCCAACGAGGTCAAGGAGCTCGCGCAGGCCGCGGCACGCGCCACCGAGGACATCTCCGCGCGCGTCGACGCCACTCAGGCCGACGTCCAGGCGTCGGTGGAAGCGATCAACGAGATCACCGAGGTCGTCCGGCAGATCAACGACATCCAGCTCGTGATCTCAGCGGCCGTCGAGGAGCAGACCGCGACGACCAGCGAGATGGTGCGCAACGTCAACGAGGTCTCGACCGGCTCGAACGAGATCGCATCGAATGTCACCGGCATCGCGACCGCGGCCGGCGAGACGACCTCCAGCGCAGCGCAGACCGCGCAGGCGGCCGAGGAACTTGCCCGAATCGCCGCCGACCTGAACGCGGCCGTCGCCGTCTTCACGGTCTGACGGCGAGGTTGGGCAGGGGCGGTAGTCATGTCTTCCGAAGCGGACCTCGATCTCGAGATCGTGCAGGAGTTCCTCGTCGAGAGTCACGAGAACCTCGACCAACTCGACCAGGATCTCGTCGCCCTGGAGCAGAACCCCGGCTCGCGTGAGCTGCTGGCGAGCATCTTCCGCACGATCCACACCATCAAGGGCACGAGCGGATTCCTGGCCTTCGGTCGGCTGGAGAAGTTGACGCACGCCGGCGAGAACCTGCTGTCGCGACTGCGCGACGGTGTGGCGACGATGACGCCGGAGGCGGCCGACGTGCTGCTGCGCATGGTCGACCTCGTCCGGGCGATGCTCGCCGACATCGAACGCCGTGGCACCGACGGCGATGCCGATGTGGACCCGATCGTCGCCGAGATCATGGCGGTCATCGAGTCGCCCCCGCCGGCCCCGCCGGCAGCTGCCGCGGCGAAGCCGGCGGCGCGCCGCAGGACGAAGGCAGCCCCCAAGGCGGCGTCGAAGCCGGCCGCGCTACCGGTCGAGCCGCCGGCGGAGGTCGTCGCCGAGCCGCCGGTGGAGGTCGTTGCGCCACCCGCCGCGGCCGTTGCCGAGCCGCCACCGCCCGTCGCCGCCCCGGCTGAGCACGCGGAGCCGACGGACAACCGCTCGTCGGTGAGCGAGTCGAGCATCCGGGTGGACGTCGAATTGCTCGAGCAACTCGTCCGGCTCGCCGGCGAGCTCGTGCTCGCCCGCAACCAGATCCTGCAACGCGCGAACGTGCTCGACGACGAAACGCTCGGCCGCGCCTGCCACCGGCTCAACCTCGTGGCCAGCGAGCTGCAGGAGAGCGTCATGCGCACCCGCATGCAGCCCATCGACAACGTGTGGGCCAAGCTGCCGCGCGTGGTCCGCGACCTCAGCAGCCAGCTCGGCCGCAAGGTGCGGCTCGAGATGGAGGGCGGCGACACCGAGCTCGACCGCACCCTGCTCGAGGCGATCAAGGACCCGCTGACGCACCTGGTGCGCAACGCCATCGACCATGGCGTCGAGGAGCCCGCCGCGCGCGTCGCCGCCGGCAAGCCGGAAACCGGCGTGCTGCGCATGCGGGCCGCGCACGAGGGCGGGCAGATCCTGGTCGAGGTCGGCGACGACGGCAAGGGCATCGACCCGGCGCGCATCGCGGAGAAGGCGCTGGCCAACGGCCTGATCAACACCGCGCAGCGGGAGAGCATGACCGACGCCGAGTTGCTGCGGCTCGTGTTCGTCCCCGGTTTCTCGATGGCCACGCAGGTCACCAACGTCTCCGGCCGCGGCGTCGGCATGGACGTCGTGCGCACCAATATCGAGCGCATCGGCGGCTCGATCGACGTCGACTCCGAGCCGGACAACGGCACCACCTGGCGGTTGCGGATCCCCCTCACGCTCGCGATCGTTCCGGCGCTGACCGTGCTGTTCGCCGGGCAGCGCTACGCCATCCCGCAGGTGAACCTGCTCGAGCTCGTCCGGCTGGACGGCGAGCACGGCGGCCGCGCCCTGGAGGACATCGGCGGCGCGCAGGTGTACCGGCTGCGCGACACACTGCTGCCGGTGATCCACCTCGGCGAGGTGCTGGGTGTGGCGGCCGTCGAGACCGAGACCTCGCCGGTGATAGCCGTGCTCGAATCGGACGGGCGGAACTTCGGCCTCGTCGTGGACCGCGTCCTGGACACCGAGGAGATCGTCGTCAAACCGCTCTGCGGCGCGCTGAAGGAGATCGGCCTCTACGCCGGCGCCACCATCCTCGGCGACGGCCGCGTCTCGCTGATCCTCGACGTGCAGAGCTTCGCCCGACGCAGCATCCGCGTCAGCGAGGCCGCCCGCGAACTGCTGGACGTCAACGTCGCCGAGAGCGCCACCGCAGACGAGGGTCAGCTGCTCATCGTGAGCGTCGGTGCCGAACGGCACATCGCCATTCCGCTGGACATGGTCACCCGGCTCGAGGAGTTCGCGGTCGACTCGATCGAGCGGGTCGGCCGCCGCGAGGTCGTCCGGCACCGCGGCGCGGTGCTGCCACTGATCCGGCTCAGCGACTTCCTCGGCACGCCAGTCCACCACACCACAGACGCGGCCGCCGGCGACGCGACGTCGGTACCCGGCGTCGTCTACACCGTCCGCGGCCGCAGCGTGGCGTTGCTCGTGAGCGCGATCGTCGACATCGTCTCGGCGGGTGCCGCGGTGCGCAGTGACATCGACGACGCCGGCCTGATCGGCTCGGCCGTCCTGCACGACCGGGTGACCGAGCTGCTGGACGTGCGGGCCGCCGTCCTGGCCGCCGACCCGGCGTTCTTCACGGCGGTCGAGGACGAGGTTCCCGACACGGTAGGAGCGACTCCATGAGCGCCGCCCAGCTTGCGACCTTCCACCTGGACGGCTACCTGTTCGGGGTGCCGGTCGAGCAGGTGCAGGAGGTGCTGATGGAGCAGCCCTGCACGCCGACGCCGGGCGCGCCCGACGCGGTAGCCGGGCTGATCAACCTGCGTGGCCAGGTCGTCACCGCGCTCGATTTGCGTCGCCGGCTCGGCTTGCCCGGCCGCGACGCCGCCGACGAGGCGCAGACGATCAACGTCGTCGTCCGGTGCAAGGACGAGGCCTGGAGCCTGCTCGTCGACCGGATCGGTGACGTCATGGAGGTCGACGACGCGCAGTTCGAGCAGCCGCCGGACACCATGCACGGCCCGCAGCGCGAGCTGATCGTGGGCGCGTACAAGCTCGACACGCGGTTGCTGCTGCACCTCGACGCCGACCGCGTGCTCGACGTGACCGGCGGCGGATGAGGTGTTGCTCTCGCTGGTCAGCGCACCCGTCCTCGGGTTCGACCTGACACGGCATCGACACGGCGACGCGATCGCCGCGGTTCTGCTGCGGGCACTGGCCTGCGGCCCGGACGACCTGCCGGTGTTCGCGGCAGCGCATCTGCGCTTCGACCCCAGCGCGCTCGCGGCGGCGTGGCGGGACGTGCGCGCCGCCGGCGAGGCCACTATGGTGCGCCCCGACCCGGCCGCGCCGCCGCTCGGTGACCACCCGTCGGTCGCGGAGCTCGAAGAGCAGCTCACCCGCCGGATGATCTGCGACCTCGACGCGGTCGAGACGCTGGTGCGCAAAGACGTCTTCGCCTGGTGCACGGCGGCGCAAAGCGAACTCGACCCCGACATCAGCCATGCCGCTGCGGGTGCGTTCGTCAGCGCTATCGCATCGGTGTGGGGCCGGGACGAGGTCCCGCCGGCCTCGCGCCGGCTGCTCGTCGCCGCGTTCCTCCAGGGCTGTCGGGAGACCGGCGGCGGTGAGGTGGCCGTCGGACCGGACGCCGGCGTCGTGCGCGCCGAACTGGCCCGGCTGGCGGCGCTCGACCAGTTCGACCGCGACCGGCTGCGCGCCGTCGTCGCGCTCCAGCGGCGGGCCGCGCCCGGCGAATGGGCGAGTGCGATGAACGAAGCGGCCTGGGCGGCGTTCACGACGGGCCGGATCCGGGCCACTGCGGCCGCCCAGTTCCTTGCGGTGCGCGCCTATGCGACGAGCGGCTTCGACGCGAAGGACAGCGCGGAGGGCGTGTGGAACGCGGTCAGCGGCTACTTGCAGTCGCGGATGATGCCTGACGTGCTCTCCGATACGACGGTGCGGACGCTCGAACGGACCTGGCGCACCGTATTCGGCGCCGTGTAGCGCTGCGCCGCGTTCTCATCGCCGCCTCGCTCCTTCTGTGTGATCAACAGGCGCGAACCGTCGCACAGCAACGGTTAGGCCATGTTGATCAACTGGTGGCTGTGGTGGCAGCCGCCGTCAGGCGGCGAGCGGACGGTAGCAGGTCGTCGCTCCGCCGGCGACGCGCTCCCACTGCTCGTCCACGCCGAGGGTCGTCTCGGCACCGCCGAGCACGAGGAAGCCGTCGGGGCGGCACATCCGGCGGATCCGGGTGAGGATGTCGCGGCGCGTGTCGATGGAGAAGTAGATCAACACGTTGCGCAGGAAGATCACGTCGAACTGCCCGGCAGGTGGCAGCGACTCGCTGAGGTTGACCCGGTGGAACGTGACCATCGACCGCAGCGCAGGGTTGATCTGCCAGCCGACGCCCTGCCGGGTGAAGCTCTGCACGAGGCGGGCGGCAGGCAGGCCGCGGTTGATCTCGAGCTGTGAGTAGGTGCCGGACCGCGCCTTCGCCAGCACCGTCTCGTCGATGTCGGACGCGAAGATCTCGGCGCGCCAGCCCTCGCAGACCAGCGTCTCCTCCAGGATCATCGCCAGGCTGTACGGCTCCTGGCCGGTCGAGCAGGCGGCCGACCACACTCGCACCTTGCGTTCGGCGGCCCGGGTGGTGCGCAGCTGCGGCAGGATCGACTTCTCGAACAGCAGGTACGGCGAGCCGTCCCGGAACCAGGACGTCTCGTTGGTGGTCAAGGCCTCGACGAGCGTCTGCTTGACGCGCGCCAGCGGACTGCTGCGCAGCTGGTCGACGTAGACGTTGACGTCCGACGCGCCGGCCGCGCGCGCGAGTGGCGTGAGTCGCGACTCGATCAGGTACTCCTTGCCCGGCTCGATGACGATGCCCGCCTCGACCAGGACGACCGAGCGCACCCAGTCGAACGCAGCGGTGCCGATGGTCACCCTGATCCCCTCCTCGCTGCGACCGAAGGACGAGATTGCGCACCGCCGACGCGCTGCAGGATCGAGGCGGCGACATCGCGCAGCGGCAGCACTGCGTCGGCCAGCCCGCGCTCGGCGATCACGCCAGGCATGCCCCAAACCACGGACGTCGCGGCGTCCTGGACCACGACCTGCCCGCCATGCTCACGGACCACCGCCGCGCCCGCGGCACCGTCGCTGCCCATGCCGGTCAGGACGACCGCGAGCAGCGCGCCGTTGTAGGTCGTCGTGGCGGAGCGGAACAGGACGTCGACCGCCGGCCGGCAGAAGTTCTCCGGCGGGTCCTTCTGGAGCAGCGTGAGCACGCCGCCGGAGCGGCGCGGGTCCGGTGCGACCTCGAGGTGCGAGTCGCCAGGCGCGACGAGGACCGTCCCGGGCACGACCGGCTCGCGGCCGGCGGTCTCCGTGACCCGCAGCGCGGACGCGCGGTCGAGCCGCTCAGCGAACAGCCGGGTGAAGACCGGAGGCATGTGCTGCACGACAAGGATCGGCAGCGGAAAGGACGCCGGCAGCCCGGCGAGCACCTTGACCAGCGCCTCCGGCCCGCCGGTCGAGCAGCCGATCACGACCACGCGGGGCTTCTTGGGCGGTTCGGTGCGCGGTCGCGCATGCACGACGGGCGTCGCGCGGGGCGTGGTTGCCGAACCGCCGACCGGCACCCGAGTGAGGGACTTGATCCGCGGCACGAGCTGGGAACGCACGCTTTCGCGTGACTCGACGACGCTGCCCATGTTGGACGGCTTGGTGACGTAGTCGGTGGCGCCGGCGGCCAGCGCGTCCAGGGTGGCAGCAGCGCCCTGCTCGGTGAGCGTGCTGAACACGATGACGGGCAGCTTGCTTCCGGCCGCACGGAGGTGCTTGAGCGTCCCGATGCCGTCGAGTTCGGGCATCTCCAGATCGAGCGTTATGACGTCGACCTCGAGGAGTTCGAGCTTGGCAAGCGCGATGCGCCCGTTCGCGGCGGTGCCGACGACGGCGATGTCCGGGTCGGCAGCCAGGACGTCTGAGACGAGTCGGCGCACGACGACGGAGTCATCGACGACGAGAACGCGAATGGGCACGGACAACAGATCGGCGGGCGGGCCGGGATCTGAACCGATCCCGCCGGTTGCGGGGAAAATCGTGACGTCCGCGGGCGGAGTGTTGGGCGCCGGATGGGACGTACGGGCCGACTGCCCGGGACCTAAAGCCGCTTCAGCAGTCGGCGCGGCATTTCGGTACCCGCCTGCCGGCGCGGTGCAGCGCTCTGGCGACAGCCTTGACCGGCGATCGATGCAAGTGTCCGGAGCGCCAGGCATCCAGGAAGCGCCCCGGCCAGACCTCACCGCGCCGCACCCACCACACGTCGTGGCGGGTCGGCCAGGAAATGCCGAAATGCAGGTGCGTCGCGCTGGCGTCACCGCTGTGCCCGATGTAGCCGAGCGTCTGACCTCGGCGCACCTTCACACCGGGGCGAATGCCCTTTGCGACGGCCACCAGATGCGAGCCGTAGTAGCGCACCCCGTCCCGTCCGACGATCGATACGTAGCGGCCACCGCGCTGGCTGCCTCGATCGGTCTTCGGCGACCAGCGGTCGATCCTGTTGACCTCGTCCACCCGGCCGCGAATGGGCGCCACGAACCGGCACCGCCAGGCAGCGAAGATGTCAGTGGCCGGATAGTCGTGGTGGGTGTAGCCGTAGGAAACCCGGCACCGGTGCACCGGGAACGTGTACTTGTGCGGGCCGTCAGTGGTCGACGTCTGTCCGGAGGCTTCCGGAGCACCGACGCAAACCGCCGCGATCAAGAGCACCGCCACGATCGCCCCGTTCGGTATCCGTCGACGCTTCATGCGTTCCCTCCCGGTCGCCGCGGCAGCGATCAGCCGAAAGCATAGGGAGCGCGGGGAGAACGGGCCAGACGATCAGTCGGGTCGGACCGAGGCGAAGGCCGGCAACATCCTCGGCGCAAGCCGGCCGGTCAAGGTGGGCAAATCCGGTCCATCGGCCGTCCCGATCCGGGCACAAGGACCCATGCGAACGGGTGTTGATCACGATTAATGTGCTCAACGTGACCAAATCCGACGCGCGGTGCACCGACACACTCGGTGCCACAGGGTGCCAGCTTCGCGCCAGGCACGAGTCCGCGCATGCCGCGCGCGCGGGTGGGGCCTTGGTGTCCTGGGCCAACGCGGAAGCCGGCGACCGCGGCAAGCTCATCGTCCTGGACTGGTTCGGCGGGTAATCCGGCCGACCGCGAGATCAACTGAGCTCGGCGGCGCCGGCATCATCGGGCAGCATCGAGTACATCACTGCGTCGATCCGACGCTCGTGGAGCAGCCATCGGCGGCGCAGCGTGCCCTCCTCGGTGAACCCGGCGGAGCTCGCTACTCGCCGGGAGGCGGTGTTGTCGGGTTCAGCCACCAACTCGACCCGCTCCGCCCCGCGGTGCCGCAGCAGCCACGCGGTGATGGTGCGCAGCGCGTCGGTCGCAAAGCCGCGCCCGCGTGCCTCGGCCGCGATCCAGTACCCGACGTGCGCGACGCCGTTCACCAGCCGGTGCGCACCGATCGTTCCGGCTACCTCGCCGCTGGCGCCGTCGCAGATGGCGAACACGCCGCCGCCTGCCGCGTAGCCGGCCGGCGCGGCCTCCGTCACGTACGTGACCGCGTCGCGGTGTCGGTACGGGACGGGGACCGGCGTCCAGCGCTGAATGTCGCGGTCCTGACAGATCTTGAATACGACATCAGCGTCGCTCGCCGCCCAAGGGCGCAGCAGGACCCCGCGGCCCGACAAGGTCGGCTGTAGCTCATCCGTCACAACCTCAGTATCGGCCCCGCGCCGGCCGCGACGGGCCGCTTCGGTCGGCGCCAGGCGAACACTAGATACTGGACGGAGCACGGTACGCGGCACCGCAGCCGACGCCTGGCCGGCGGGCGTCAGGGCGGCAGACACCCGGGAGGTGGGATGACCCGTCCGAGCGGCAATCCTGAGTTCACGCCCAACCGAGCAGTGAACGAGGCCCCACCAACGCCGCCGGCGTCTGCGGACGAAACGCGGGAGATCGCGCGGCCGCAGGAGATCGCGCGACCGCAGCCGGATGGTGACCAGACCACGGTGATCTCCACGGACAGCAGTTTTCGCATCTCCATGCGCGGTTATGACCGTGAGCAGGTCGAGGCGTATCGCTCGAGGGTGGAGTCGGACCTCGCGAACACCCGGATCGGCTTCCAACGCGCGGTGCGAGCGGAGGCGCAGCTCACGGAGCAGCTCCGCGCCCGGGAGGCGGACCTGGCCCGGCTGCGCAGCGAGTTGACCAACAGCCCCAGCGCGCTCTCCGATCGGTTGCGCGAGATCCTGCACCTCGCCGAACAGGACGCCGCGGAGACCCGCGCCGCGGCGCGGACCGAAGCGCAGCGAACGCTCGCGGAGGCCCAGACCGAGGCCGACGCGACGCTGAAGAAGGCGCAGGACGCCGCGGCCGGCATCCTCAGCCGCGCGCAGGCCGACCAGCAGCAGGGCAAGGCTGACCTCGAGCGGGCGCAGACGACCGTCCGCCAGCAGCTGGCTGAGGCGACGGCCGAGGCCGAGCGAGCCCGACAACAGGCCGATGCCGAGGCCGCCGCGCGCCGTGCCGACGCCGAGCGGGCCCAGGAGCAAGCCGATGCCAAGGCCGCCGCGCGCCGCGCCGAAGCCGACCGGCAAGCCCAGCAGCGGCGCGAACAGGCCGATGCCGCCGCGACCGAACGACTGCGCGGCACCTCCGATCAAATCGCCGAGCTGACTCGTCATCGCGACGAGGTCATCACCTCGCTGAGTGGCCTGCACGCGCAGCTCGCCAAGCTCGTGAGCCCACCCGCGGACAAAGGGGCGTCGACGGCCAAGTCGTGACGAGCGCTCAACCGGTGTGTCGGCGCGCCTCGTTCATCTCGCGGGCGAACGCCCAGCCGTCGCCAACCGGACCGACGTGCGCGAGCTTGTCAGGGTTCTGGACGGACCGGATCGTCTGGATCTGACCGTCGAGCACGTCGAGCGTCCAGGTGCTGAGCACCTTGTCGTCCCGATCGCGGAAGATCGCACCCGGCTGGCCGTTGACGTCGTGGCGTTCGACCTTGATCCCGATCTGCACCAACCAGGGCAGCGTCGTGGTGAGCACCCGCGCCACGTTCTCGACGCCGAAGACCGGCCTGGCGAACTGCGGAGCCTTGCCGCCGCTGTCCCCGACGATCAGCACGTCGGCGGCGAGCAGCTCCTGAAGCCCGTCGAGGTTGCCTTCCCGAAGCGCGTCGAAGAACCGCGCCGCCAGCTCCTCCCGTTCCCGTCGGTCGGCCTCGAACCGCGGGCGACCGGCGTCCATGTGGCGGCGCGCCCGCACCGCGAGCTGCCGGCACGCCGTCTCAGACCGGCCGACGGCGGACGCGACCTCGGCGAAGCCGAACCCGAACACCTCGTGCAGCACGAAGACCGCCCGCTCGAGCGGGCTGAGCCGCTCCAGCAGCAGCAACGCCGCCATCGACACCGAGTCGGCGAGCTCGGCCGAGCGCTCCGGGTCTTCGTACGGGTCGGTCACCAGCGGCTCGGGGAACCACGGCCCGACGTACTCCTCACGCCGGACGCGGGCCGAGCGCAACACGTCGATCGAGAGTCGGGTCACCACTGCCGAGAGGAAGGCTTTGGGCGATCGCGGCTGCGTCGATGTCGACTCGTAGCGCAGCCAGGTCTCCTGTACCGCGTCCTCGGCCTCGCTCACGCTGCCGAGCAGCCGGTAGGCGATCGCGAACAGCAGCGGCCGCAACTCCTCGAACTCCTCGGCCCTGCTCACGCGTGCTCTTCCCTGCCGAATCGCTGCCTCTCGGTAAGCATGCCCAGCACGGACGCCCGCATGACCGTCACCATCTCGATCTCGGAATCGGCTTACCTACCCGAGACGAGACAGCCCGGCCCGCTGTGACATGTCGACGGCGGCCGGGGCATTGACGGTCAGAACAGGCCGTGGATCACGCCTTCGTCGTCGATGTCGATGCGCGTCGCCGCCGGTGCGCTGCCGAGGCCGGGCATCGTCGAGATGTTGCCGCAGATCGGGTAGACGAAGCCGGCGCCGGTGTGCGCCCGTACGTCCTGCACCGGCAGTCGCCAGCCGGTCGGCGCGCCCAGCAGTTTCGGGTCGTGCGAGATCGACAGGTGCGTCTTCGCGATGCAGATCGGCAGGTGCCCGAAGCCGAGCCGCTCGAACTGGTCGAGCGCTCGCGTCGCGGCCGCCGAGTAGTCGACGCCGTCGGCCCCGTACACACGCGTCGCGATCGTCTCGATCTTCTCGCGCAGCCGCAGCTCGTCGGGGTAGAGGAGGTGGAAGTCGCTCGGTTCGTCGGCTGCTGCGGCGACGGCCTCGGCCAGCTCGACCGCGCCCTTTCCGCCGTCGCGTACTCCGGTGGTGACGGCGACGTGTGCACCTGCCTCTCGTGCGACCTCTCGGATGACTTCGTGCTCACTCGGGTGGTCGCCCGGGAAGGCGTTGATCGCGACGACGGGTGTGATGCCGAAGCCGCGGATGATCTCGATGTGCTTGCGCAGATTGGCGGCGCCGGCGAGCACCTCGTCCGGCCGCTCGTCGTACAGCTGTGTGGGCAGCGGCTTGCCGGCGACGATTCGGTGCTTGCCCGAGTGCGCCTTCAGGGCGCGGACGGTGGCGACGAGCACCGCAGCGTCCGGCCGCAGCCCGGAGGCGCGGCACTTGATGTCGACGAACTTCTCCGCACCGATGTCGGCACCGAATCCCGCCTCGGTGATGAGGAAGTCACCGGCGTGCATGCCGACCAGGTCGGCGACGATGCTCGAGCTGCCGTGCGCGATGTTGCCGAACGGGCCGGCGTGGACGAGTGCCGGCGTGTGCTCGAGCGTCTGGAGCAGGTTCGGCTGCAGCGCGTCGCGCAGGATGACGGTCATCGCGCCGGCTGCCTTGAGCTGCTCGGCGGTAACCGGTTCGCCGTCGTAGGAGTACCCGACCACGATCCGGCCGAGCCGCTCGCGCAGATCGGGCAGCGAGGTCGCGAGGGCGAGGATCGCCATTACCTCGGAGGCCGCCGTGATGTCGAAGCGCGCCTGCCGCGGCACTCCGTCGAGGCGGGAGCCGAGCCCGACGACGATGTTGCGGAGTGCGCGATCGTTGACGTCGAGGACGCGCGGCCAGGTGATCGCATGCGGGTCGAGGCCGAGCGCGTTGCCGTGGAACATGTGGTTGTCGACCATCGCGGCGAGCAGGTTGTGCGCGGCAGTGACGGCGTGCGTGTCCCCGGTCAGATGCAGGTTCACCCGCTCCATCGGGACGACCTGCGCCCAGCCGCCGCCGGCCGCGCCGCCCTTGATCCCGAAGACCGGACCCATCGCCGGTTGCCGGATCGCGACGGTCGCCCGCTTGCCCAGCTGGGCGAAGCCCTGCGCGAGGCCGATCGACGTCGCGGTCTTGCCCTCGCCGAGCGGCGTGGGCGTGATCGCCGAGACGAGGACGTACTTGGCTCGCCCACGTTCGGCGAGGTGCTGCACTGCGGTCAGCTTGATCTTCGCTACGTCGCTGCCGTACGGCTCGAGGTGCTCCGGACCCAATCCCATCGTCGCGGCGACGGACTCGATGGGCTCCGGGACCACCGAGCGTGCGATCTGCAGATCATCGACGTTGACGACCTGGCTCATCGGCTTCTCCCTCGTGAGGACAGACCTGAAGCGGGGCGGTGACCCCTTCACCGAGCGTGACACCGCACGCATGTCGAGGGTCGGGTCGAAGGACCCACGCCGCTTCGCCGAGAGTCACAAGGCGATCACGCTCAGGTTTCGGGGACGACGGCCGATCTCTGTGTCGGACCTTTGGTCCCGGCCGCATGCCCCGGGTCCCACGCACCAGACGCGTGGGGACGTTCGCGCGCGCGGTTAGGACGTTCAGGTCATGGTCTCGATTTGTTTGGACGGCAAGCTTGATCCAACCAAGACTGACGATGATCGGGGGCCCGCTGCGAGGCGGGGCGTGCGAGGAGGTGTGCGGAGCAATGAACCAGTCGACCGCGACCCTTTCTCCCGATCGGCTGATCGGTGTGCAAGCGGCGGCGCGCAAACTCGGCGTCGACGTCGACACGCTCCGACACTGGCACGCGCACGGCGCGGGACCGGCGGCCGTCGCGACGGACAGCGCCGAGCTGTCGTACTGGTCCAGTGATATCGAGGACTGGCTGGATCGCCTCGGCATGCCGGGTGAGCCGGTCGTCGAGACGTTGTGGCGGCGACTGCCGAACGGCGGTGCCGTCGTCCGGGTGTTCCGTGACTCGCATCGCGGCCGCGTCCGCTTCGAGATTCGCCGACGTGGCCGGGTGCTCGCCCGCTTCGCGTCGTTGCCCGGCGTCAACGCCTACCTGGCGCAGTCGCAGAGCTAACGCGTCACAGCAATAACCGTCCTTACGCCGCCGGTCCGCCGCCGTACAGGAACGACGAACGCGCGGTATTCCAGTGCTTGGCGAGGTAGCTGCCGTTGCGCGGGGCGATGTTGAAGTAGTCGTTCTTCCCGCAGTCGAGGCGTTCCTCTTCGGACCACGGGTGGCAGCGGATTCGCACCCGCTTACCGCCTGGGCTCTGGTAGCACATGACGTCGCGGTCGTCGGTGCAGTGCCCGGTGTCGTCGTAGTGCGGTGCGCCCTTCTCCACTGCGCCGAGCATGTGGAAGATCTCGTGCACCGTGGGTTCGGCTGACCAGCACCCGCTGTCCACGCGTGCCCACGACGGGCCGGCGTTGTTCAAGTTGTCGGGCGTCGGCTGCTCGTCGTAGAGCAGCGTCGCGATTCCGCACAGGTTGTCGGCATCGACGAACAACACGTACTTGCGGTTCTTCGCGTCCAGCCCGGCCCGCTGTGCTGCATTGATCGTCTCGCCGAACGAGTCGGCGGCCTTGTGTGGCAGTTCCAGCGAGCGCACGACGGGCCGGCAGCGCTTGTCCGTGAGCACCCGCAGCCATCGCTTGCCGCTCTGCTGGCGCGCGGATCGGTAGACGATGTCGTTCGCCTGCTCGATCACCTGCCGCAACTGACGGCGCACCGCGGAGGCGCGATCCGGGTGACCGGCGAGGTATGCGTAGTAGAAGGCGATGCGCTTGCCTGAGTTGCCGTCGCCGTGGCACGGAATGCGGCGCGCCGTGAGGTCGCCGGCCGTGCTGCTACCGGTCGCCGCCGCGGTCGGAAAGCCGTCGTCCTCGCCGTGCACGCACACCGTCCCGGCAATGGTTCGGATGGTGTCCATCCCATCGCAGCCCGGCGTCGCGGCTGCGTGCCGCGCTTCGCCGGCCCGCGAGACGCCCGTCGAGACGGACACGACGCCCGCGCCGACGAGGCCCGCGAGTAGGACTGTCGCGCAGCTGAGCCCGCGCCGAAGGACGCCGTGGTTGCGCGGCGTGCGCCGTCTGATCGGGGCGATCACGAGGGCCTCCCAGGTGTCGTGGTCGCGACCAGCCCCGCCCCGGGCGCGTCCGTTGCGTCGATGTCATGGCACTGCCATGCCGCCGCTCGATCGGTATGCCTGCTTACCCCCGGCACTCGGTGAGCGGACTCGAACGCAAATTCGACCGGCACCGTCGGAACCGGAGCCGCGACCGCCAAGTAGGGACGAAGGTCCGTGGCGGGCGGCGCATTGCGGAGGTCATTCGGAGCGCAGGTCTCGGGCCGTTGGGCCCCTGACCATGATCAGGTGCGAATGTGAAACTTTGGCTGGTAGGGGCGGGGTCTCACGATGTTGGAGTCCCGCGTGCCACAGTTGGAGCTACCCGCCGCCCCGGGCGAGGTGATCGATCCGCCGCTGCCTGGCGTGCTCGGTGTTGCGCCTCCCTCATGGCCACAGCGGATCGGCGTGCGGACGGGGCCCCGCGTCACCGCGACCTGGCTCGGCGTCCTGCTGGTCGGGTCGCTCGCCATCGGTGTCTACTTCCTCCTGCCGCAGGCCGGCGTCGGGCAGGCTGCGCTGCTCGACGTCGTGAACCTTTCGCCGGTCGTTGCCGGCTTCATCACCGCCGCGCGCACCAAGGGCTCGACCCGCCTTGCGTGGCTCGCCCTTGCCTGCGGGATGCTGCTGTCCAGCGCGGCCAACATTCCGTACTACGCGTACCCGTTGCTGACCGGCCGGGTCCTGCCGTTTCCGTCGGTAGTGGACGGCTGCTGGCTGATGACCTACCCGTGCTTCGTCCTCGCGCTCTGGGCGCTGGCCCGGCAGCGCCGCGGCGACGATCACTTGGGCAATGCGCTGGACGCGCTGATCGTCGCGATCGGCGGCGGCTTGGTCGTCTGGACGACCGGCCTGGATCCGGTTCTCGATGGTTCCGGTCTCTCCACGCTCGCGAAGACCGTCTCCGTCGGCTACCCAGCCATGGCCCTCGTGGTCTTCGGAATGCTCGTCCGGCTCGCCGTCGGCGTCCGGCGCAACGGTATCGATGCACATCCTGGTGGCGAGCTTCGTGTTCCTGCTCGTCTCCGACACGGTCTACAACGTGCAGACCTCCGACGGCAGCTACCACTTCGGCGGCATCTGCGACGGGCTGTGGATGGCGAGCTACTTGCTCATCGCGGTCGCGGCGCTGCACCCGAGCGCCCGCCGGTTCCCGAGCGCGAGCCGTTCGGCGGGTCATCGGCTGACGAGGGCCCGGCTGGCATTTCTTGCAGCGGCCGTGTCGATGGGCCCGATCTTGCTGGCGAGTGTGCGAGAGGACGTCGTGTTCATCGCGGCACTGTCCGTGGTGAGCTTCCAGCTGGTTCTCGCCCGGATGGTCTGGCTGACCCGTCGGCTGCTCACCGCGCGCCTCGATGTCGAGGCCAAGCGCGACGAGCTGCGTCACCAAGCGCTGCACGACGCGCTGACCGGGCTGCCCAACCGCGCACTCATCACCGATCGCACCAGCCAACTGCTTGCCCACAACCACCGGTACGGCACCCGGGATCGCCGCGTTGTTCATCGATCTCGACGGGTTCAAGGGCGTCAACGACAGCCTCGGCCACCACGTCGGCGATCGGCTGCTGCAGTGCGTCGCCGGCCGGCTCACCGGCGCGGTGCGAGAGGCGGACACCATCGGCCGGCTCGGTGGCGACGAGTTCGTCGTACTGCTCGACGACACGCTCGGACGCGGCGCGCCGGCGCTGGTCGCCGAACGCATCCTGCACGTGCTGCGGCAACCGTTCGAGCTCGACGACGTCGACATCCCGCTGCGGATCACCGCGAGTGTCGGGATCGCGATCGCACCGAGCGACACGGCGTCCGAGCTGCTCAGCAGTGCCGACGTCGCGCTGTACGCAGCCAAGGCGGCGGGCAAGGACTGCTACGAGACGTTCCGGCCCGGCATGCAGACTGCTGCGCGGCGCCGTTACGAACTCGAGCTCGATCTGCGCGGCGCGTTGGACGCCGGCGAATACCGGCTGATGTACCAGCCGATCTACGGTCTGGCCGACCTGACGCCGATCGGGTTCGAGGCGCTGCTGCGCTGGGAGCATCCGGTCCACGGGATGCTGCCGCCGAACGAGTTCATCCCGCTGCTCGAGTCCTCCGGCCAGATCGTCGAAGTCGGCCGCTGGGTGCTCCACGAGGCATGCCGGCAGGTTGCCGCGTGGCGCAGGACCGCGCCGCAGCTGACCATGTCGGTGAACGTGTCGGCTCGCCAACTCGATCGGGAGACGATCATCGACGACGTGCGCGATGCGCTGATGCTGGCCGACCTCGAGCCTGCTGCGTTGACGATCGAGATCACCGAGACCGCGCTCATGACCAATGTCGAGGCGACGGCGCGCCGGCTCCAGGCGCTCAAGCGGCTCGGCGTCTCGATCGCGATCGACGACTTCGGCACCGGCTATTCGAGCCTCGCCTATTTGCAGCAGTTCCCCGTCGACTGTCTGAAGATCGACCGGGCGTTCACCAGCGCGATCGCGTCCTCACCCGAAGGTGACGCGCTCATTCACACGCTGGTGCAACTGGGCAAGATCCTCGGCCTGAAGACCCTCGCCGAAGGCGTAGAAACCGGCAAGCAGGTCACCCACCTGCGCGGCGAACAGATGGACGCCGTTCAGGGCTTCCTGCTGTCCCGGCCGCTCACTGCGGCGAGCGTCGAGCGCAACCTGATGCCGACGGTGCGCGAGGCGGCGTACCGGCGCCCCATGCGGATCGCTGATTGAGCGAGCGCGTCAGGGGCGAGTCACCGGATCGTCCGTGTCGACGTACGTCACACCGTCGGAGCGGGTGACCATCGTCCGGTTGCGCCGCGAGGCCCATAGGATCAGCTCGAGAACGAGGCCGATGATGCCGATCACGAGCAGGATGACCCCGACGACGTGCAGGTTGAGCCCGCTGATGTGCTTATGGACGGCCCATTTCAGGATGGCGCCGAGCGCAATAAGGAAGAGGGCGGCACCGATTCGCATCATGCACTCCTCTGCTCCGACCGGCTTGCGCCGGTATCCCGCTTGACCGGATACCCGTCGCCCGCGGCCGGCTAACGATGTTGTCGCGACCTCACTCGCCAGCCGCCAGCGCGGCGGATGCCTCGATCATCAACGCGTGCACGAAGGTTTGCGGCAGGTTGCCGCGCATCTGGTGCTGCAGCGCGTCGTACTCCTCGCTGAACAGCCCCGCCGGGCCGCACGCACTGCGGCTGCGTTCGAACCAGCCGATCGCCTCCGCATGGCTGCCCTGTTGGTCCAGGGCGAGGGCGGTGGCGAAGCCGCACAGCAAGAACGAGCCCTCCGCCTCGTGCAGCGGGCGTTCGTCGTGGCGGAAGCGGTACGCGTAGCCGTCGACGGTCAATTCGCGAAGGTAGGCCTGCAGGGTCGCGTCCGTGCGCGGGTCGCCGGACGGCACTGCCTCGCGCAGACCGGCCAGCACGAGGGCGGCGTCGGAGGCCGGGTCGTCCGGCGCGCGCTGCCAGCATCCGTCCGCGTGCAGCGCCGTGCGCGCCGTCTCGGCGACGATCCGATCGGCGAGTGTGACGCAGCTGCCTGCCAACCGATCACGTGCCCGCGGCCGCGCTGCGGCGAGCGCGCGCAGCCCGGCGGCGACGATCAGCCGGCTGTGCGTCCATGCGCGCGGCTCGAGTTCCCAAATGCCCGCATCGGGGCGCTGCCACGAGCGGCCGGCCGCCTCGACCGCAACTTCGGCGGCCTGCCACCCTCGCGTGTCGAGGCGATCGTGCCGTGCTGCGGCCGCGAGCAGCAGCAAGGCCTCCCCGAAGACGTCGAGCTGGAACTGATCGCGAACGTCATTGCCGACCACGTCATGGCCACCCGGATAGCCGGGCAAGGCGAGGTGGTGCTGTTGTGGGATCGGTTCACCTGAGACCGTGTACGCAGGTGCGAGCTTGTCGCCGTGCTCCAGCAACCGTTCCGTAATCACCCGCACCGCGACGTCCAGCAACGGGTCGGCGCCGCACGCCGCGGCCGCCTGACCGACGAGGCATTGGTCGCGCATCCAGACGTATCGGTAGTCGTAGTTGCGGTCGTCCCCCGCGCGCTCGGGCAGGCTGGTCGTCGCCGCTGCGACGGTGCCGCCGGCGCCGGTGAGGCCGCGCAGCACCGCGTAGCTGTGCGCGACGTCGTGCGGCGCGCGGACCGCGTCGAACTCCGGAACCGCCCGGCCCCACGCCGTCGCGGTCGCGAGCCAGGCAGCGTCCGGCTCGGGCGGCCGGTCGGTGAATTCGCCGTCGACGATTTCGAGCACCAGGTCGTGCTGCTCGCCGGCCGCGACGTCCAGCTCCATCGCAAGCGCACCGCCTCCGACGGGCCGGGCAGCCGCAGCTCCCGACCAGCGGATTCGGAGCGGCCCCGTGGTGCCGCTCCAAACCCCGTCGTCGCAGCGCCAGCGACGGACAGCGCTGCGGTCGTAGTCGGCGCGCGGCCACAGCAGCACCCGCAGCCGCGCCGGGCACTGCGCGATGACCCGGCGCAGTAAGACGACGCGATTGCCCTCGCCGGGATAGCCGAGCGCCTCGCGGCACTCGACGACGCCTTCATGCGTCACCCACCGGCTGTGCCAGATCAGCGTGCCGGGCTCGTACGAGCCACCCCACACGTGCGGCGCGCGCGGCGTCACGACATACGCGCCGCGGCCGCCGATCAGCGCGCTGAACACCGACCCGCTGTCCCAACGTGGCGCGCACAACCAGCCGATGTCGCCGCGCGGGCCGACGAGCGCCGCGCGCTCGCCGTCGGCGAGGACGGCGTATTCGCGCAGCACGTGCGGCGCGGCCTGGGGGTCCGCCGCGCTTCGTGGAGTCACACGTCATTCCTTCCCGCGCCGCCGCAGCCGGTAGCGCATCAGCGGGCGTGGGCGGGCGCCGTGCTTCCCGCGCGTCTCATGCGGGTATCGCTTAGGCATGGCCCAGGGGAATGACGAGCAACCACAAGGTCCGCGGGACCCGCAATCGCAACGGCCGACGTTGCTGGATCGACTGAACAACTTCTTCGGGCGCTTGATCGCTTCGAGCGGCCGTCGCAAAGGGGCGAGAGACACCGACCCTGGTTAGCGTGAGCGCAGTTCCACGCAGCACGCGTCCGGAGTGGGCGCGACCACGGCCTCGACGCTTCGCGCGTCGAGGCCGCGCAGTAGACCCGTCATGAACTGCTCGTTCATGCCGCAGACGAGTTCGGTGGCTCGGGTTGCCAGTGGCTGGTACGGGCAGTTGCGCAGCCGGATGCACGTCGACGTGACGCGCGCCGGCTCGAAGGCCTGCCGGCGCAGGACGTCCTCGACAATCGTCAGGGCGCGCTCTGCCCCCAGCCGCCCGGTGCGTCGCTCCGCCCGAATGCCCGCACCGAGTCGCTGACCGGCTGTCTCGGCCACACGTAGTGCGGCGTGCCGGGGTGACTCGTCCGCGCCTGCAGAAGTCACCGCGTCAACGAGCAACTCGGCGAGTGCTTCCGGGCGGCGCTCGGGCAGCGAGAAGCGGAGTTCAAGCGTGGACGGGCGGTATGCCTTCGGGGTCCTGCCGAGCGTGCGGCGCCGTGCGCCGGCGTCGTAGGTCGCCTCGAGCAGCCCGGCGGCCACCAGCTTGTCGAGATGGAACGCGGCCAGCTTGCCGGAGATCCCCACGGCCGCCGCGGCTTGCTCGCGGGTGACGGGGCGGTCGGCCGCCCGCACCGCCTCGTAGAGCGAGCGGCGCGAGGGATCGTCGAGCACCGCGAGTACACGCAGCACCTCGGCATCGCCCTGCGGTTTGCTCACCTGATCACGATAACGGCAAAGCTGGCACGTGATTACTACGGCAAATGCGGACATATATTGACAGCAGCAGCATTATCGCCAACAGTGATTGGTGAAATGACCCCGTGGGAGTGCAGCCGATGACGCTCGCAGACGCCAAGCACCCGGTGAGCGGAATGCTCGCCGGGCCGTACGGCCATCCACTCCATCCGATCCTGGTGACGGTGCCGATCGGCGCCTGGGTCAGCGGGCTCACGTTCGACATCGCATCCCACATCGTCAGCCGCCCCGGGTTCCTCACCGAAGGGGCCGAGTGGTTGATCGCGATCGGCGTACTAGGGGCGCTCGCCGCGGCGACGGTGGGATTCCTCGACCTGATGGCGATTCCAGGCGGCACATCGGCGTTCCGCACCGGCCTGCTGCACATGAGCCTGAACCTCGTCATCACCGGTGCGTACATCGGCAACTTCCTCTGGCGCCACGGCAGCTATGCGGACGGCGGTTCGGTTGCTGCCGGACCGCTGGCGCTGTCGGCCGTCAGCCTCGCGCTCCTCGGCGCGTCCGGATACCTCGGCGGCAAGCTCGCGTACCGCTACGGCGTGCGGGTTGCCGACGAACGGACACAGGCCGAGGGCTTCGAATCACGTGTCGGCGCTCAACCGGCAGCGCGCGGCGCAGCTACCTAGGAGGTCATGTGGACATCGCTGCGCTCATCTTCTGGATCGCCACCGCAGGCGGTGGTTTCTACCTGCTCGGGACGTGGATCGCGAAGGGCGGGGCGCGCGGCGAGAGCAACTTCCCGCCGCCGCTGATTCTCGGCCACTTCGCACTTGCCGCCGTAGGTTTGATCGTCTGGATCGTCTACGTCGCTTCCGACAGCGACGCGGCCGGCTGGATCGCATTCGTGCTGCTCGCCGCAGTCGCGCTGCTCGGCTTCACGATGTTCGCGCGCTGGGTTCCGACCTACCGCGCGGGTCGTACGCCGTCGGCGACGACGAGCGGCGGCGGAAGCGGCACGGCAACCTCCAACGTCGCGACGCAGACAACTACCGCGGTCGCGCCTGCCGAGCGGCACTTCCCGCTCGTCATCGTGCTCGGCCACGGGTTGCTGGCTGCGACCACGCTCGTCCTCGTGTTGCTCGCCGTGCTCGGCAGCTGACCTCGGCGCTCAGTTCACGTGTAGCGCTCGGGCAAGCTCGTCGCGTCCCATCTTCGACCGGCCCGGTAGGTCACGGCGCTTGGCGATCTCGTAAAGCTCGGCGCGCGTCTTGGGCGACGAGCCGCCGGTGCGCTTGCGCTGCGCCACCGCGGCGCCCTGCTTGCCCAACGCGGTCTTGGTGGACTTCGGCAGGTTGGCGAGCGACCGTTTGCTCCGCGCACCTTCGCGCGCCTTCTGCACATTGCGCTTGGCGGCCGCGCGTTGCTTGGTAGTAGCCATGTCGGCGGTATACCCGGAGGCGGATGACGAGCAATCGCGCCGGGTAGGGAGTCCTCATGGTGTACCTGCTCGCGCTCGCGGCGGACGTCTTCCTCGGCGTCGGCTGGGTGCTGCAACAGCGGGTCGCCGCACGCACCCACGCCGCGGACGACTCGGCCGGGCAGGCGCTGCGCAAGCTGATCGCCACGCCGGTGTGGTGGGGCGGGATCGCCGCGATGGCCGCCGGTCAATCGCTGGCGGCGTGGGCGCTGCAGTCCGGGCCCGTTGCGCTGGTCGAGCCGCTTCTCATGGGCTGCCTGATCTGCGCGTTCGGGTTCGCCGCGTTGCGTGGCAGCCATCGGATCACGCTCAGCGAGTTGGTCGGCACGGTCGTCGTGATCGGTGGTGTCGCGCTGTTCATCGGAGCCGCACAGCCGCGCGCGAACGTCCGCACCCAGCCGACGCTCGTGGCGGTCCTCGTCGGAACGGCGGCAGCGGCCGGCGTCGCCGCGCTGCTTGTGGTGGGCGGCCGGCTGGCAGGATTGCGCAGACGCATCGCGACGCAGTCAGTCGCGTTCGCCGCCGCGGCGGGCGTCTGCTACGCGCTGCAGGATCTGGCCACCCGCGGCGCGATCGACGTCGTCCGCCGGCACAACATCGACGCGCTGGTCGGCAACTCGTGGCCCTACGTCCTGCTCAGCGCCGCGACCGCCGGCGTCCTGATATCGCAAGCGGCGTTCCGTGCCGCCCGACTTGATTGGTCGTTGCCCTCGACCGTGGCCGCACAGCCGATCGTCGCGGTGCCGATGGCGGTGGGCCTGCTCGGCGACGAGCTGCGACACAGTGCGCTCAACCTCGCATTGGAAGCGCTCAGTCTGCCGCTCACCGTGCTTGGTGTCTTGATCGTCGGACGCTCGCTCGTCCTACGCCGCGCACCCGGTACGGAACAGGACGAGCAGCCCCGGGTCGAGCCGGTCGGGCAGTCGTAGGACGCTTTGCACTGCGCCAGGCAGTGCGCAGCGGGGTAGGTGTCTGGCATGGACCAGTCCACCGCCCCGCTGCTCGAGGGCCTGGCCGAATTCCGGCGTCGCGCGCACTACGGCTTCTCGCCGCCCGGACATCGACAGGGACGTGGTGTCGACCGTCGCGTCGTGGACGTCCTGGGCCGCGACCCGTTCCGCGCCGACTTGCTCGCGACGGGCGGCCTCGACGACCGGCTGTCCTCGCACGGTTATCTGGCCCACGCCGAGCAGCTCATGGCCGAAGCCGTGGGTGCGGATCAGGCCTTCTTCTCGACGTGCGGCAGCTCGCTATCGGTCAAGGCCGCGATGCTTGCCGTCGCCGGCAACGAGGGTGAACTGCTGGTGTCGCGCGACGCGCACAAGTCGATCGTGGCGGGGCTGATCTTCGCCGGCGTCGAGCCGCGCTGGATCACGCCGCGCTACGACGAGAGGCTGCACCTCGCCCATCCGCCGTCCCCGGAGCAGGTCGACGCCGCGTGGGTCGCGCACCCGGATGCGGTCGGCGCGCTCATCGTGAGCCCGACGCCGTACGGCACCTGCGCCGATCTTGCCGGAATCGTCGAGGTGTGCCACCGGCGCGGCAAGCCGGTGATCGTCGACGAAGCGTGGGGGGCGCACCTGCCGTTCCATGACGACCTGCCGACCTGGGCAATGGACGCGGGTGCGGACGTGTGCGTGGTCAGCGTGCACAAGATGGGCATGGGCTTCGAGCAGGGTTCGGTGTTCCACGTCCAGGGTGATCTGGTCGAACCAGATCATCTGTCGCGGTGTGCCGATCTGCTGATGACGACCAGCCCCAACGTGCTCGTCTACTGCGCCATCGACGGCTGGCGGCGGCAGATGGTCGAGGATGGCGAACGGCTGCTCGGCGATGCGCTTGAACTGGCCCGCGCGGCACGCGAGCAGATCGAGAAACGGGCTGGCCTGCACGTGCTGGAAGACGAACTGCTCGCCGAGCAGGCGAGCCACGACCTCGACATCCTGCACATCCTGATCGACGTCGAGCAGCTGGAGATCTCCGGCTACCAGGCCGCCGACTGGCTGCGCGCCGAGCGCGCCGTGGACGTCGGGCTCTCGGACCACCGCCGCATCGAGGCGACGCTCTCGACCGCCGACGACGAGCAGAGCGTCGCACGGCTGCTCGATGCCTTGGACGGGCTGATCGCGGCGGCGCCGACTGTCGATCGTCCGCCACGAGTCGAGCTTCCGACGCTGCCCGATCTGGACATCGACCCGGTCATGCTCCCGCGCATGGCGTTCTTCGGACCCGCCGAGCTCGTCCCCGCCGCGGAAGCCGTCGGCCGAGTCGCCGCCGAGCAACTGACGCCGTACCCGCCCGGCATTCCGGCGCTGGTGCCCGGCGAACGAATCTCGGCGGGCATCGTCGACTACCTGCGTTCGGGCAAGGCGGCCGGCATGACGGTGCCGGACGCCACGGATTCGACGCTGGATCAATTCCGCGTCGTCGCGCTGCCGTGACAGTTACCCGTCTCTCGGCATCGGGTAGGCGAGAACGCATGAAGGCGGTCACCTGGCAGGGCAAACGCAAGGTGCAGTACGTCGATGTGCCTGACCCGAAACTCGAGGACGGCACCGACGCCGTCATCAAGGTCACCAGCACGAACATCTGCGGCTCGGACCTGCACCTCTACGAGGTGCTCGGCGCGTTCATGGAACCCGGCGACGTCATGGGCCACGAGGCGATGGGCATCGTCGAGGAGGTCGGCGATCAGGTCACCGCGATCAAGCCGGGTGATCGCGTCGTCGTCCCGTTCCAGATGTCCTGCGGGCAGTGCTTCATGTGTGCGGAGCAGCTTTACTCACAATGCGAGACGACCCAGGTGCACGAGTACGGCAGCGGAGCGGCACTGTTCGGTTATTCGAAGCTGTACGGCGAGGTGCCCGGCGGCCAGGCCGAGTTCCTGCGCGTCCCGCACGCCCAGTTCACGCACATCAAGGTGCCCGACGGGCCGCCCGACGAGCGGTTCGTCTATCTCTCGGACGTGCTGCCGACGGCGTGGCAGGCCGTGCAGTACGCCGCGATCCCGGACGGCGGCACTGTGGTCGTCCTCGGCCTCGGCCCGATCGGCGACATGGCCAGCCGGATCGCCGCGTACCTCGGCGCGCGCGTGATCGGTATCGACCTCGTTCCGGAGCGCCTCGAACGCGTGCGCGCCCGTGGCAACGAGGTGCTCGACCTGCGCGAGCACCGCAACGATCTCGGTGAGATCGTGCGCGGCATGACCGGCGGCCGCGGGCCGGACTCGGTCATCGACGCCGTCGGCATGGAAGCGCACGGCTCGCCCGTCCCGAAGCTCGCGCACGCGCTGACCGGCATGTTGCCGGACGCGCTCGCCAGGCCGCTGATGGAGAACCTCGGCGTCGATCGCTTGAACGCGCTGTACACCGCCATCGACATCGTCCGTCGCGGCGGCACCGTCTCGTTGAGCGGGGTGTACGGCGGCGCCGTCGATCCGATGCCGATGCTGCAGATGTTCGACAAGCAGATCCAGCTGCGCATGGGGCAGGCCAACGTCAAACGCTGGGTGGACGACATCCTGCCGCTGCTGACCGATGACGATCCGCTCGGCGTCGAGTCGTTCGCCACGCATCGGCTCCCGCTCGCCGAGGCGCCGGCAGCGTACGAGGCGTTCCAGAAGAAGCAGAACGGCACCGTCAAGGTCGTCATGCGGCCATGACGGTGAGAAGGGAAGGAGTGAATTCGATGGCTACCCGAGCAAGTGTGAAGAACGAGAAGCAGTACGAGTCGCTGAAGCACAAGGGCATGTCCAAGGACCGGGCCGCGCGCATCGCGAACAACCCGCAATCCTCGTCGCACGGCGGCAAGCAGAGCGGCAAGGGCAGCAGCCCCAACCAGGGCGGCACGTCGGCGCAGAAGAAGGAAGCCGGCCGCAAGGGCGGCAAGTCCGCGGCCCGCAAGTCCTGACCCGAGGTCCGCGCGTGATCACTGGTGCCGGGCATGACCGCTGAACGGATCCATGATCCCTGGGGGGAGCGCACACCGTACCCGGCAGGCGGGTCGTGGCCGGCGCGCGTCGATGCCGAGTTGCGCGTCGACGAGTCGGCGGTCGAGCGTTGGGTGCCGACCGCATCACTGCTGCACTCCAACGGCGACGCGATGGACATCGCCGTGGCGGACGGCCGCATCGTCGGCGTCCGCGGCCGCGCCGACGATCGGGTCAACCGCGGACGGCTCGCGCCGAAGGACCTGTACGCGTGGCAGGCGAACGCCTCGTCCGACCGGCTGACCGCCCCGCTGATCCGCCGCGACGGGGAACTGGTCGAGACCGATTGGGACACCGCTCTCGATCTGGTGGTCGACCGCACGCAGCAGCTGATGAGCAGCGACGGTCCGGGGTCGATCGGCTTCTACACGACAGGCCAGCTGTTCCTCGAGGATTACTACACACTGGCGACGATCGCGCGTGCGGGCATCGGCACCAATCACCTGGACGGCAATACCCGGTTGTGCACCGCGACCGCCGCCGAGGCGCTGAAGGAGAGCTTCGGCAGCGATGGGCAGCCCGCCTCGTACGCGGACGTCGATTTCGCGGACGTGATCGCGTTGTTCGGTCACAATGTCGCGGAGACGCAGCCGGTGTTGTGGATGCGGATGCTGGACCGGTTGGCCGGCGACGACCCGCCCCGGCTGCTCGTGGTCGATCCCCGCAACACGCCGGTCGCACAGCGCGCGGCGGTTCATCTGGCGCCGCGGCCGGGAACCAACCTTGCTCTGCTCAATGCGCTTGTGCACGAGCTGATCGAGCACGACCGCGTCGACCTCGATTACGTCGCCGCGAACACGGTCGGCTACGACGAGCTCGTCAAGCAGGTCGACGCGTGCACGCCGGAGTGGGCTGCGGAGATCTGCGAGCTCCCCGCCGACGAGATCCGCAAGGCCGCGGAGCTGCTCGGCTCGGCGGAGCGGCTGCTGTGCACGGTGCTCCAGGGCGTCTACCAGTCGCACCAGGCCACGGCCGCGGCCGTTCAAGTCAACAACCTCGTCCTGATCCGCGGCATGCTCGGCCGCCCTGGCTGCGGCGTGCTGCAGATGAACGGCCAGCCCACCGCGCAGAACACCCGCGAGTGCGGCGCCGACGGCGACCTGCCCGGCTTCCGCAACTGGCAGAACGATCACCACGTCGCCGAACTGGCGCAGGTATGGAACGTGGACCCGCAGCAGATCCCGCACTACGGCCCGCCCACGCACGCGATGCAGATGATGCGCTACGCCGAGCAGGGGTCGCTCAAGTTCCTCTGGATCAGCGGGACGAACCCGGCGGTTTCGCTGCCCGAACTCGCTCGCGTTCGTTCGATCCTGAGCCGCGAGAGCCTGTTCGTCCTGGTGCAGGACATCTTCCGCACCGAGACCGCGATGCTCGCCGACGTCGTGCTGCCCGCTGCCACGTGGGGCGAGAAGACGGGCACCTTCACCAACGCCGACCGCACCGTGCACCTGTCCGAGAAGGCGGTGGACCCACCCGGCGATGCACGTGCGGACCTGGACATCTTCCTGGACTACGCACGCCGCATGCAGTTCCAGGATCGGGACGGCAATCCGCTCATCGCTTGGAGCACTCCCGAGGAGGCCTTCGAGGCGTGGCAGCGGTGCAGCGCCGGGCGTCCGTGCGACTACACGGGCCTGTCCTACGCCAAGCTGCGCGGGCCGAGCGGCGTCCAGTGGCCATGTACTGCGGACGCGCCGGACGGCACCGAACGGCTGTACACCGCGGCGGACTTCCGCGCCGCGCCGGACGACTGCGAGTCGTACGGGCGTGACATCGTCACCGGCGCCTCGGTCGAAGAGACCGAGTACCGCGCGCTCAACCCGGACGGGAAAGCAGTCATCAAGGCCGCCGAGTATCTGCCGCTGCACGAGGACCGCAGCGCCGACTACCCGTTCCAGCTGATCACGGGACGGACGATCTACCACTTCCACACCCGCACCAAGACCGGACGCACGCCGGAACTCCAGGCGGCCGCACCGGACGTGTGGGCCGAGGTCTCGGCGGCAGACGCAAGTCAGCTTGGCCTGGCCGACGGCGACCAGGTCGAGCTCATCTCGCGGCGTGGCACGATGCGCGCCACGGCCCGCATCTGCGACCTGCGCCCCGGCACCGTATTCGTCCCGTTCCACTACGGCTACTGGGACACCAGCGGCAGCGCACCGGAGCAGGGCGGCACCGGACGGGCGGCGAACGAGGTCACGATCACCGATTGGGATCCGGTGTCCAAGCAGCCGCTGTTCAAGACCTCGGCCGTGCGCCTCGAACGCCGCGAGTGGGAGTCGCAATGAACGGCATCAGCTACGCGCTGCGCGCGCTGCATCACGGCGAGCAGCTCCTCGCCCGGGAGCTGCTCCACACCGCCGAAACGCACGTCGCCGAGCACGAGGTGCACCATGTCGCCCGCGACCTCGCGCGCTGGTCGCAGCAGCACATCCGACTGCTCGCTGAACGAGCGCAGCGTCTCGGCGTGCCGCTCGATGACGTGCGCCAAGACTCGCTCGGTGCACCGCGGCACGCCACGTCGGCGGCCGACGGCGAGTCGGGGCTGCTGCTCCTCGAGGACCTGCGGCACATATACCTGCGCGCATCCGAGAACTCCGTCGACTGGGAGCTGCTCGCCCAGGTTGCGCAGGCGAAGCGCAATGCGGAACTGATCCAGCTGACCCAGCAATGTCACCCGGAGACGCTGCGGCAGATCCGCTGGGCGAACACGATGATCAAGACCTTGGCACCGCAAACCCTGTCCAGCATGTGAGCAATTGGGGAGTGATTTCCTGTGAAGATCGGCTACTTCCTGTCCTGCGAGGAGTACGGACCGGACGAGATCGTCGAGCAGGCTCGGCTGGCCGAGCAGGCCGGCTTCGAGTCGTTGTGGATCTCCGATCACTTCCACCCGTGGAACGACGAGCAAGGGCAGAGCCCGTTCGTCTGGTCGGTGATCGGCGCGATCTCGCAGGTCTGTTCGCTACCGGTCATGACTGCCGTGACCTGTCCGACCATTCGCACCCATCCCGCGATCATCGCGCAGGCCGCGGCGACCAGCGCCGTCATGACCGGCGGGCGGTTCATCCTGGGCGTGGGCTCCGGCGAGGCGCTGAACGAGCACGTCATCGGCGCGCGTTGGCCGGACGCGAACGTGCGGCTCGACATGCTCGAGGAGGCCGTCGAGGTCATGCGCACGCTCTGGAAGGGCGAATACGTCGACCACCACGGCGAGTACTACACGGTCGAGAATGCGCGCATCTACACGCTGCCGGACGGGCCGATCCCGATCTACGTCAGCGCATTCGGCCCGAAGGCGGCCGACGTGGCAGGGCGGATCGGTGACGGGTTCGTGACCACCTCGCCGGACAAGCAGATAATCTCGCAATTCCGCGACTCGGGCGGCGCCGGCAAGCCGATCAGTGCCGGCTACAAAGTGTGCTGGGGAGGCGATGACGACGTGTGCATCGACACCGCGCACCGGCTGTGGGGGAACAGCGGACTGCCGGGTGAGCTGGCGCAAGTGCTGCCCAGCCCGGCGCACTTCGAGCAGGCGACCACCCTGGTGCCGCGCAGCTCGACGCGCGATTCGGTCGCCTATGGCGCGGACGTCGCGCGGCATGTCGACGCGTTCCGCCCGTACGCCGACGCCGGCATCGACGTCGTGCACATCTCGCAGATGGGCGGCTCGAACGACGCGACGAGCTACCGCGGCTTCTTCGAGTTCTACGCGGACAACGTGCTGCCGGAACTGCGCGAGGTGGCCGGCAGCTGATCGTCAGTCGTCGAGTGCGGCGGCGGCCACCTTGAGATCGTGCACCAGGCCCGCGAACGCGTCGTCCCGGTCTTCGCCCGGGGCGCGGAGCACTGCCGACGGGTGAATGGTGGCCACCGCGGCGCGCACCGGCGACCCGTCACCCTCGAACGGCCCCGCGGACGGCGGCCAGTCCAACAGTCGGCCACGCTCGCGGGTCAGCCGGAAGCCGGCGCCGAACAGCGACCCGGCGGCCGTCGCGCCGAGCGCCACCACGACGCGCGGCCGCACGGTCGAAAGCTCGGCCGCGAGCCAGGGTCGGCACGCACCGACCTGAGCCTGGCTCGGCTTGTCGTGCAGGCGCCGTTTGCCGCGCTCGGCCGGCTTCCAGCGGAAGTGCTTGACCGCGTTCGTGATGTACGCGGACGAGATGCCGATCCCGGCCTCGTCGAGCGCACGATCGAGTAACCGCCCCGCCGGCCCGACGAACGGCTTGCCCTGCCGATCCTCCGCATCGCCGGGCTGCTCGCCGACAAGCATCACGGAGGCACGCGCGCGCCCGGCGCCGAAAACGGTCTGCGTCGCGCGCTCGTACAGATCGCAGCCCTGGCACGCCGCCGCCGCGTCGGCAAGGCGCTTGAGGCTCGCGTCCTTCGGCACGAACTGATCGGCTCCGCGAAAATGCGCCGCTCCGGCCATCGCGTCATGTCCTTCCACAGAATGGCTGTCGTACGCGTACCCGACCGGGCCCGGGCGGCAAACGCGGATAACCGATCGTCGCTCGCGGGTAAAAGTTCCGTACAGGAGGTCGGCGACCACGCAGGTCGGGCGGGTGCTCCTGACATCGGCTGGGCAAACAGCCGCCGGGACGCGCCCGTGGTGGGTGCGTCGGTGTTCGGAGTTGGCGAATGGTTAAAGAACGCCGATCCCGCGTGCGCAACGAACGGCTGCGGGAGCTACACGGCATGGCGCCGGGAGATCCACGACGTGCCGAGTTGCGTGCCGAGCTGGTGCGTGAGCACCTGCCGCTGATCCGGTACCTTGCCCGCCGCATGGCGCAGCGCAACGACGTGCTGCCTGACGTGGAGCAAGTGGCCGCGATCGGGCTGCTGAACGCGATCGACCGCTTCGATCCGGAGCGCGGCGTGGAGTTCACGACCTATGCCATTCCGACGATCAGCGGCGAGGTGCGCCGCCACTTCCGCGATCACGGCTGGTGCGTGCACGTGCCGCGCCGCGCGCAGGAGCTGCAGACCGCGATGCGCGAGGCCGAGGGCGAGCTGGCGCAGGAGCTGCAGCGCTCACCGACGATCGAGGAGGTCGCGCAGCGGCTGGACGTCCCGGTCGAGCGGGTGCTCGAAGCGCAAGAGGTCGCCGCGGCGCACCGCGCGATCTCGACCGACGTGGTCGACTCCGGCGACTCCGACAGCGACGGCGGCGTGCTGGAGCCTTTGCCGCTGCCGTGCTTCGAGGACGGCTACGGGCGGGTCGAATCGCGCGCGTTGCTGCGTCCGGCGTTGGCGCAGCTCAGCAGCCGCGAGCAGGAGGTCCTTGCGATGCGGTTCTTCGACCAGCACACCCAGGTCGAGATCGCGCGCGTCGTCGGCTTGTCCCAGATGCAGGTTTCGCGACTGATCCGCGGCGCCCTCGACAAGCTGCGCGACGAACTGCGCGTCGACGATCAGCGCGTCGAGTACGCATGACCGGAGCCCGTTAAGGGATTGCGGTTGATCGGGTACCCGAATCAATGAAGACCAAGCACAGCGAGAGGAGCGCAAGCATGACGGCGACGATCGATCGCCCCGCCGACGTGGTGAGCTTCCTGAAGGCCCAGCACATGCAGATCAAGACGCTACTGGAGCAGGTCGCTGGGACCACGGGTGAACAGCGGCAGGCGGCCTTCGACCAGGTGCGCCGGCTTCTGGCGGTTCACGAAACCGCCGAAGAGGAGGTCGTGCACCCGCGTGCCCGTCGCGAGATCACCGATGGCGAGGAAGTTGTGGCTGCCCGGCTGGCCGAGGAGCACAGCGGCAAGAAGATGCTCGCCGAGATCGAGAAGCTCGACGTCGATTCGGCGGAGTTCGAGGAGAAGTTCCGCGTACTGCGCGACGACATCGTCAAGCACGCCGAGGCGGAAGAGCGCGAGGAGTTCGAGCAACTCGGCGCCGAATTGGACGATGTCGCCCTCGCCCGGATGCGCAACGCTGTCAAGATCGCCGAGGCGGTCGCGCCCACCCATCCGCACGCAGGCGCCGAATCGCCCGCTGCCAATCTGCTCGCCGGCCCGTTCGCGGCGATGCTGGACCGCACGCGTGATCTGCTCGCCGGCAAGAACTGACAACTGCCAGAGGTGAGACCGATGTTCGAACAGCCGGACGGCGGGTCTGCCGACCGATCCACCCGGGACATGCCGATGTCCGAGCTCACTGCGCGGTTGCGCGACGAGGTCCGCGACCTGGTCAAAGGGGAGCTGGCCCTCGCCAAGGTCGAAGGCATCGAGCGCGCCAAGCGCACCGGGCGCGGCGTCGGCATGTTCGGGTCAGCTGCCATGCTCGGGTTCTTCGCGGCGTGCTGCGGCGTCGCGGCCCTGGTGCTCGGGCTCAGCAATGTGATGCGCAGCTGGCTGGCCGCCTTGGTCGCCGGTGCGGCGCTGCTCGTGCTCGCCGTCTTCGTGGCGCTGCCCGGCCGACGCGGCTTCCGCGAACAGCACCCGCCGGTGCCGAAGGACTCCGTGGAGAGCCTCAAGGCCGACGCAGCGGCGATTCGGGAAGGTGTGCACCGGTGAGTACCAGCGACGAGATCAAGGCCGACCTCGAGCAGACCCGGGAAGAACTCGCCGAGACCGTCGAGGCCATCGCGGCCAAGCTCGACGTCAAGGAGCAGGCCAAGCAGCACCGCGGCACACTTGGCCGCGCTGCTGCCGTCGCTGCAGGCGCGCTTGGCGCAGCCGTCCTCGTCCGTCGGCTCGCCACCACCCGCGGCTCGTGACGTCGCGCCCGCCGGGTTGAGGACGCGTGGAGCCGGGTAAGTGACTTGGTGCTGGCTGGGTTGGCACAACGACCCGATCGTTCGCGCGAAAGGCGAGGCGGTGTATATGACCGCTCACCTGTACTGGGCGTCGGCCGATTTCGAGATATCGGCCGACATCGACTTCCCCTACGAGGTCCACATGGTCGCCGCCGGCGACTTCTCCGGCGCGGGCAGCGCCGTACTTCGCGGCGCGCTGTCCCGCGTCTCGGGCCTCCCCGTCCCGGTCAGCTTGGACGCGTCCGGGGTGACGGCGTTTTCGGACGACGCAGCGCGGGCGATCTTCGAGCGGTCCCAGAGCGCCGCACGTCCGCTCACCGTGAACGCGGCATCGGCCGCGGCCGCAGAGCTGCTGGGCCTGCACCGCGCGTCGTAGCACAGCGCTACGGGGCGCCGATGACCTCCCGTACGGTCTGCCGATCGACGGTGCAACCAGCTGAGCAGCGGTAGTCGCGCACCTCGCAGTGCACCGTCCCGTCCCGATCGGACCACTCGAGCGTCGCCGTTGCGTGCTTCGCGCACGTCGGGCAGCGCAGCGACGTTTCGGTCGTGATGCTCATTGCGCAGTGCGGTGCGTAAGGAGGTCGCGCACCCGATCGACCATCGCAGTGATGCCGCCGGCGAGCACGTTCTCGCCGCCGAGGGTCAGCCCCGGATGTGGGCGGGTTGGCGCGACGGCCTCCACCAGCGCGAGCCCGCGACGCAACCGTGCGCGCTGCCCGGCGTCGAGCTGGTCGGCGAGCACGGGGAACTCCTCGAGCTCCTCCGCGTCGTTGTGCGCGAGCGTGACGGCGCGCACCTCGGCCAGCCCCGCCGCGAACTCGTCGGAGTCGACGTCCATCGGCTCGAGTTCGGCAAGTTGAGTCTTGATCTCCGTCTCTTCCTCGATCCGGGCACGCGCCTGCGCGTCGCCATCCGCCGTCGTCCAGCGCATGCGCGGATGGACGAGGACCTCCTCGGCGGTCTCGTGGGCGGCGATCAACCTCCGCAGCCGAGTGAACTCACGGCGGCGTTCGGCGCCTGTGGCATCCAACGTGCGGCGGAACAGGTCGGCCATCTGCCGATGCTGATCCAGGAGGAGGGGAACGGCCTCACGCTCTTTGTCCTTCGCTGAGCCCATTGTTCGGGGGTACCCGGCCGAGACGTCCGCGAAACGTGCGTTTCGCCGCGCCGAGTGCCGGGAAATAGACCCATCGGAAGGGATGGGTGATCAACGTGTCCGAGCAGCGAGTCATCGAAACATCGGTCCCGGCCCGACTGGACCGACTGCCCTGGGCGGGGTGGCATTGGCGGATCATCGTCGGGCTGGGAACGGTGTGGATCCTCGACGGGCTCGAGGTCACCATCGTCGGTAACATCGCGCCCCGGCTCGCTGAACCCGGCAGCGGACTGCACATCAGCTCGTCGCAGATCACCGGGTTGGCGGCCGCGCTCTACGTCGCCGGCGCGTGTACGGGTGCGCTGCTGTTCGGCTATCTGACCGACCGGTTCGGCCGGAAGCGGCTGTTCATGATCACGCTCGGCGTGTACCTCGCCGCGACCGGACTGACGGCGCTGTCGATGACGGCGTGGTGGTTCTTGCTCTTCCGGTTCCTCACCGGATTGGGCATCGGTGGTGAATACGCGGCGATCAACTCGGCGATCGACGAGCTGATCCCGCGCAAGCACCGCGGTCGCGTCGATCTCGGTATCAACGGCAGCTACTGGATCGGCGCGGCGGGCGGCGCGCTGCTCTCGCTGGTCGTCCTGAACGAGAGCATCCTGCCGGGCGACGTCGGCTGGCGCGTTGCGTTCGGCCTCGGAGTCGTGCTCGGCCTGGTGATCCTGCTGGTGCGGCGCACCGTGCCGGAAAGTCCGCGCTGGCTGTTCATCCACGGTCGGGAGCGACAGGCCGACGCGCTCGTCGACGACGTCGAACGAAATGTCGAGCAGGAGAAGGGCACCGAGCTGGACGAGGTCGACGACACGATGCAGATCGAGCAGCGCCGGACGGTCGGCTTCTTCACGATCGCGCGCACGGTGCTGACGGGCTACCCCAAACGCACTGTCCTCGGCCTGGGTTTGTTCATCGGACAGGCGTTCCTCTACAACGCGATCACGTTCGGTTTCGCCACGATCCTGGCGACGTTCTACGGGGTGTCCTCGTCGGCGACCGGCTACTACTACGTCGTCATCGCCGTCGGCAACTTCCTCGGCCCGCTGCTGCTCGGTCGGTTCTTCGACACGGTCGGACGCAAGCCGATGATCGCCGGGACCTACATCGTCTCGGGCGTCCTGCTGTTCGTGACGGCGTGGCTGTTCGACCAGGGCCATCTGTCGGCGACGTCGCTCACCGCGTGCTGGACGGTCGTGCTCTTCTTCGCATCGGCCGGCGCCAGCGCGGCGTACCTGACGGTCAGCGAGGTGTTCCCGATGGAAACCCGAGCGATGGCGATCGCGTTCTTCTTCGCCATCGGCACCGGGATCGGCGGGATCACCGGGCCGCTCGTGTTCGCCGACCTCACCGCCAGCGGCAACGTCTCCGACACCGTCACCGCGTTCGTTATCGGCGCGGCGATCATGTGTGCGGCCGGGGTGATCGCTGCGCTGTTCGCGGTCGACGCCGAGCAGAAGAGCCTCGAGGAGATCGCCGAACCGCTCTCGGCGGCGTCGCGCACCGCTTGATCAACACGGTTACCCGCACGCGCCGGGCGCGCGGTCAGTCCTGTTGATCAACCGTCAGCTGGATGGCTCGCGCGCCCGCCGCCCAGGCGAGGCGGAGGTCAGCGCGGCTCGGGTTGCCGGCCGTGTCGAAGCCGATCTGGTTGAGCTTGGCGAACTGGGCGTTGCCGCGGCACATCACCGCGAAGTGCTCGACGACGCCTTGCTCGTCGGTGAGCACCTGGACATTGGCGCGGCGCCGCTTGCCGGCGAGCCGGATGACCACCGGTTCGCCGGTACGCAGATTGCGACCCCAGGCGAACTGCGTCCCGACCAGCAGCACGCCGTCGTGCCGGGTGTAGGCGAGTGGGACGACGTACTCCCGCCCGGACTTCCGGCCCACCGCGTACACGGTGAGCAGTCGCTTGCCGACTACGCGGCACAGCAACGGCGTGCGCAGCAGTCCGCGCATCATCCGATTCACAACGCGCTGCATCGGGATGGTCTGCGCCCGTATTTTCGGAGTCTGTGAGTTGACTGCATGCAGATTCGGCGTGCTCATCACAATTCCCTTCGAGATGGTCTCTCTAAAGGTTTGACGAAGGTGGCGGTCGGTATGTGACGCCGCGGCGTTTTGCACTCATCTAGTGTTCCCAACGGTGCGCACCGACGTGATCGTGTTGAACGGCGGCTCGAGTTCCGGAAAGACGTCGATCGCGCGCGAACTTCAGGCGATCTTGCCCGACCCGTGGTTGGCAACCTGTGTCGACGTGTTCGTCGATGCGCTGCCCGCTGCCCTGCAGGAAGGCGGCGCAGGGATCGGGTTCGCTCCGGACGGCGGGATTTCGATCGGGCCGACCTTCCGCGCGCTGGAGGCGGCCTGGATGGCGGGTGTAGCGGCCACGGTGCGGGCCGGTGCCGCGACCATCGTCGACGACGTCTTCCTCGGCGGCGCCGCCTCCCAGCAGCGCTGGCGCGACGCCCTGAACGGACTGCGTGTGCTCTGGGTCGGTGTCCGGTGTGCGGCCGCCGTGGCGGCCGCTCGCGAGGCCGGCCGGGCGGACCGGGTCGTCGGCATGGCCGCGTCCCAAGCGGAGGTCGCGCACCGAGACGTGACGTACGACGTCGAGGTGGACACCACCGACCGATCCGCAGCGGAGTGCGCCACGATCATCGCTGCCCATCTCGCATAGCGCGTGGCCCCGCCGTCGGACGGCGGGGCCACGCTCTGACTGCTCACTCCTTGAACGCCTTGATCGCGACGACCAATCCCGCCGCGCCCAGCACGATGTCCTTCAGGATGTACTGCGCCGCCAGCGTCGGTCCGCCATTCGCGAAGAGGTCTCCCGGGAAGAGCACGAGCGGCGACATCCAGCCGAGCACGCACCCGGCCAGCAGGAGCACGCCGAGGCGCAGCAGCCGGCCGGTCACGAGCGTCAGACCGACGAAACACTCGACGGTCGCGGTCGCCACCATGGCGGCCTGCCCCGAGACGACGCCGAACGTCAACATGTCGACTGCGTGCGTCACCAGCGGCTGCGCTGGACTGACGCCGGGGAAGAACTTCAATACTCCGAAGCCAACGATGACGAGTCCGAGTGAGACGCGGAGGATGTCGACGCCGCGCGCTGCCACGCGGTTCGCGATGCGCTCGAGCGGGTGAACTGCGGTGCGGAGATCGAGGACGGTGGCCACGAGCTTCTCCTTTTCGATCGGATGATTCGGATGCCACCCAGACTCGCGTCGATCAAGATCACGAACATCCGCTCGACAGCGGCTTTGTCGCTACCGCAAAAGGCGCAAGTCGGCTACGCAGGAATGCGTAGTCTCAGCCGGCCAGCCCGGCCTGGAACGCGAACACGACGAGCTGCGCGCGGTCGCGGGCGTTCAACTTGACCATCGCGCGGCTGACGTGCGTGCGTGCGGTCGCCGGGCTGATCACCAGCCGCGCGGCGATCTCGTCGTTGCTCAGCCCTTCACCGACCAGGCCGACGATTTCGCGCTCCCGCGAGGTGAGCTCGGCCAGCTGCGGATGCGGGTTCGCCGGCCGTCGCGCGCCGGCGACGAATTCGCGGATCACCGAGCGCGTGACGTCGGGGGAGAGCAGCGCGCCGCCGGCGGCGACGATCCGGATCGCGTTGACGAGCTCGGCCGGGCTGGTGTCCTTGACCAGGAATCCGCTCGCCCCGTGCCGCAGCGCGTCGAAGACGTACTGGTCCAGTGCGAACGTGGTGAGCACGATGATCCGCACCCCGTCCAGTTCGGGATCGGCGATGATGCGCCTTGTCGCCTCGATCCCGTCGATGCCGGGCATCCGGATGTCCATGAGGACGACGTCGGGTCGCGCCCGGCGCGTTTCTGCGATGACGGCGAGGCCGTCGGCAGCCTCGCCGGCAAAGGTCAGGTCGGCCTCGCTGTCGATCAGTGTCCGCAGGCCGAGGCGCACGAGATCCTGGTCATCGGCGACGAGTACCGAGATCACGGCGCCGGTTCCGGCATGAAGGCCGTCACCTGAAACCGGCTGTCCGGGGTGATCGCGGTGCCGAACCGGCCGCCGAGCGCCGTCACCCGCCGCTGCATCCCGGTCAGCCCCATGCCGCTCCCGGCGCGTGGCGCCGGGAAGTCGCGCGGCAGCGGGTTCGCGATCTGCAGCGTCACACCCTCGTCGCGGTACTGCACGGCCACCTCCGCGTGCGGGACCGGGCCGTGCCGCAGCACGTTCGTCAGCGCCTCCTGCACAACCCGATAACCTGCCACGTCCACCGGCTCGGGCAGCGCGTGCGGGGTGCCGGAGCGCTCGATGTGCACGCGCAGCCCGGCGTCGCGCATCCGCTCGGCCAGTTCGTCGAGCCGGGCGAGGCCGGGGGTGGGTGCGAGCGTGCTGTCGCTGGTCAGCTCCGCGAGCGCGATGCGCAGTTCGTTCAGCGCGGCGCCGCTCGTCCCGGAGATTGCCCGCAGCGCCACCTCGGCCTGATTCGGTTGCTGCTCCAGGACGTGCAGGGCGACGTCGGCCTGCACCTTGATCGCGGCGAGGTTGTGCCCGACGATGTCGTGCACGTCCTGCGCGAGCCGCATCCGCTCGTCGGCGAGTTGCCGGGCGCGTTCCTGCTCGCGGGCTTGCCGCGTCTGCCGAACGCTGAGCCCGATCGCAAACGGCACGACGACCCACGCACTGCCCGGCACGACGCCGCGTGCGCCACTCAACGCCTGCGCATTGGTGATCAGGTGCGTGAGCAGCACGCCGAGCGCGACGGCAGCGACCGGCGCCGATCGCCGAGGCGGGCAAAAGCGCGCCAGGCTGTAGACGGCGATGAACAGGCTCACCATGATCGGGCCGTAGCTGTAGCCCAGCAGCAGGTACAGCGTGGTCGCGCCCGTCGTGACCGCCAGCGCGCTGAGCGTCCACCGCCGCCGCACGCTCAGCGCGAGCGCCGCGGTTGCGATCAGCAGCATGCCCCATACGTCGAGCGGCGTTTCGGGCTTCATGCCCTTGTCGATCAGCTTGGCGATCGTCACGCCCACGGCCGCAAGCGCGACCGCGAGCGCGAGGTCGACGCCCGCGACCGGCGATCGGATCATTGCGTCATTGTCCGCGTCCGGCCCCAGGGCTTGAACACCGACAACACCATGGCGAACAGAAGCGCGCTCGTCGACACGATCGGCGGGAACATCAGCGACGACGAGTCGAAGGCGGCGGGCAGCCCGGCCGCGACCCGGCGACCGTAATCCGCGGCCTCGTGCAGGCCGGGCCGCAGCAGGACGATCACGAGCGTGCTCAGCACGATGTTCATCGCGAGCTTGACGGCCACCCACCAGTAGCGCAGCAGCCCGTACTTCGTCCCCATCCCGAGCAGCACGCCGGTGACCAGCGACGTCAGCGCCGCGATCGCCATCGGCCAGATCGCCACGACCTCCAACGCGCGGAAGCAGAACGCCGCGGTGGCCGCATCGTCCGTGCCGCGCGCGGTGAACACGAGCACCGCGACCACGACGTCGAGCCCGAGCCAAACGCCGGCCGCGGCGATGTGCAGCAGCACGAGCGACTTGCGCTGCGGGGCGCTCAACCTCATCGATGTCATGCCGCAACGCTCTCCGAGTCGGCGCCGCCGGGAATCCGACGTGCTGCGCAACTGCGGCTACGTCCTGCGACGTACAGGAGCGGTAGCGCGGGTCAGCACGTGTCCAGTGAGCCGTCGAGCAGCGCGCCGCCGAGCGCCAGCCACGCGTCGCCGTAGTAGGTCGGAACGACCTGCGCCTGGCGCGCGGCCCGGGTGCGCAGCTTGCTGCTCGCCTCGGCATCTCCCGCCGCCGCGGCGCCTGCCGCACCGGCGAGCAGCGGCACCGGGTTCGTCGCGCGGTTGCGCGGCGCCCCGTTCGGGGCCAGCGCGAGGTAGGACGACCGGTCGGCGCGGGCCAGCGAACCCGTCCACCACCGGGCCGCCAATTGCCGCGCGTCGGGTGAGCACGCGCTGCCGAACCACAGCGGCAATCGCGCCGCGTCCAGTCCGTACTGCACCGGTGCGCTGCCGTCCGGAGCGGCGCTCGGCATCAGCCGGCCGTCCTGGAAGCCGGCCCAATCCGTGGGCAGTTGCCGGCCGTCGGCGGTCAGCCCCCGCACCAGCGTGATCGACGTCGACGCCGCCCGCTGCCACCTGTCGTCGCCGGTCAGCTTGGCCAGCGCCGAGAAGACGCCCGGCATCAGATAGGACGGGTTCACGGTCGTCGGCGTGGTGTGTGTCGCCCAGGTGCCGGCGGCGACGACGACCGCACCGCCGGATGTAACTGACTCATGGGCCAGCACCGCATCCGCGATGCGCCGCCCGGCCGCGCGCAGCCGAGCCTGGTCCGCGCCGCTGTAGCGAAGCAGCGCGTAGGCGGCCAGCGCGTCCGCGTCGGCAGCCGGGTTGGCGTCCTCGATCTGACCGGTGCCGGTCGCGTGGTACTTCAGCAGCCCGTCGCTTCGCTGCAGGTGAGCCGCCGTCCACGACCAGATGGTGTTGACGAGGGACGGGCGGCCCGCGAGTTCTGCGATGAGCATCCCGTACGCCTGCCCCTCGCTGACGATGTCGCCGCCCTGGTCGTGCCGGATCACCCGCCCGTCGCTCGTGACGTAGCGGCTGAGGAAGCGGTCGGCCGCAGCGACAACCGACGGCGAAGGGGACGCCGCAGATTCCGACGCCGATGGCGACGCCGCAGATTCCGCCGCCGATGGCGACGCCGCGGAGCCGGACGGCGGTTGAGACGACGAACCCGCGCATCTTGATGTCGTCAGGCACATCGCGATCGCAGCCAGCAACATCACCCCTCGGCGCAGCAACGCTGCCGGAACACGAGCAGAGAGCATGTTCCTTCACGGGTACCCGATTGGCCGACGGCATAACCGCTGCGCTGCTCAAGGTACGTTCGAAGGCGATGGCACGTCGCGTTCTATCGCAGACGGCTGCCTTTCTAGCGGTCGCGTACGCCTTCTGCGTCACGATGCTCAGCACCACCCTGCCGACGCCGCTTTACCCGCTGTACCAGGAGCAACTCGGCTTCTCCGAGCTCATCGTCACCGTCGTCTTCGCGACCTACGCCGCCGGTGTGCTGCTCGCGCTGACCGCGTTCGGCAGCGTGTCCGACGCGATCGGGCGACGGCGCACGCTGTTGCCCGCCCTCGCCGCCGCGGCGCTCAGCGCCATTCTCTTCCTCACCGAGGTCGATCTTCCGATGCTGCTCGCCGGGCGACTGCTCTCCGGGCTGGCCGCGGGGCTGTTCACCGGCACGGCGACGGCGGCCCTGCTCGACCTGGCCGGGGAGGACAGCCGCGGCCGCGCCAGCGTGGTCGCCACGCTGGTCAACATGGGCGGGCTCGGCCTCGGGCCGCTGCTTGCCGGGCTGCTCGCCGAGTACGGCCCCAGCCCGCTGCGCGTCACCTACGTCGTCGATCTGATCCTGCTGGCACCGGCGCTGGTGTGGGTCTACCGGGCGCCGGAGACGGTGCAGCACAGATCCCCGGCGCGCCGGCCGTCGTTCGCCCTGCCACCCGAGGTGCGTCGGATCTTCGCCCAAGCCGCACTGAGCGGGTTCGCCGGCTTCGTCGTGCTCGGCACCTTCACCGCCGTCAGCCCGGCCGCGCTGAGCGAGGTGCTGCACGAATCGAGCCACGCCGTCGTCGGGCTCGTCGTCTTCCTGGTGTTCGCGTCGTCGACGGCCGGCCAGCTGCTCCTGCCCGCATTCAACACCCGGACGGCGTTGCCGACCGGCGCCGCGGCGCTCACCCTCGGCGCGCTGCTCGTCGCGACTGCCCTGTGGAGCCGCTCGCTGGCCGTGCTGATCGTCGGCGGGGTCGTGGCCGGGCTGGGCCAGGGTCTGGGCTTCCGCGCCGGCATGGCCGCCGTCAACGCCGCCACGCCGGCCGACCGGCGGGCGTCCGTCACGTCCGTGCTGTTCGCTGTCCTGTACGTCGGAATCTCGCTGCCGGTGGTCGGCATCGGCGTCGCAGCCGACGCCGCCGGGATGCGCGCGGCCGGCATCGGCGCCGCGCTCACGGTGGCCGCAGTGGAGGCGATCGTCGCCGCCAGCCTGTTGTGGTCGCCCGCGACCGACGCGCAACTACACCACCGCCGCCACCCCTCGCGTGATCAACAGGCTCGAAACGTCGGCTGATGACGGTTCGGCCCTGTTGATCACAGCGGAAGAGGGCGGAGCGACTACTTGAGCTTGGCGACGGCCGGGATCGACTCGCGGGCGGTGAACCGCAGGTGGTTTAGCTGCTCGCCCGCCGCCCAGGCATTGAACGCCTTCAGGTAGAGCCCGGTGTGCTCACGTACGTCACGACGGCGCGCCGACCCGCCTTGCCGCCGCGACATCCCGAACATGGCGCGGCGGAAGACGAGCCGCGGATCGTTCTTGCGCAGCCCGGCACCCTCGATGACCCCGTCGTGCCATCTGGTGATCTTGGCTTTCTTGCCGCGGTTGGCCTGCTCGATCAGATAGGCGGCTGCGCCGGCGGCCGACTTCATCATCCCGGTCTCGGCCGAGATGCGTTCGCCGAGGTCGACGTAGTCGCGCAGCTTGGGATGCGCCGCAAGGGTCTGCACGACCTGATGGTTGGTAACGGACGCGCCGCCGCCGGTCCATGAGGTGTCCGGCCGGTTGTAGTACAGCCAGACCGTGCGCACCATCGCGGCGAGCGTGGTGGTGGACTTCTCGCCCTCGATCGCGAGCACGTCGGCTGCGTTGCGTCGCTTGCCGGTATCGAGCACGTCGAAGGTGTCCGGCTCGACGTCGGTGAACACCGTCATCTCGATGGGCTCGTCTGCCTCGATGACCGCGGCGAGCCGGTGCTGCCCGTCGACGAGCACCCCGTTGGTGTCGAACGCGATGCCTTGGTGGGTGACCAACCAGTCCCCGCGCCGCATCGCCTCGGCGAACGCCCGGACCGTCACCCGCGACACGGGCCGGTTGGAGGTGTTCGCCGCCAGCATCTCCGCCGCTCTGACCGGCGTGATCGTCTGCACTCTGCTCCGCACGGTGACAGGCTAGCGACCCTACGGTTCTGCGCGCGTGACTTCTCCCCGCGCGCAGGGTAGACAGCCAGGAGTGCTGGGACTTCCGGACGTGATCCGCGCCTGCCTCTTCGACCTGGACGGGGTGCTCACTGATACCGCGTCCGTCCACCGCGCGGCCTGGGCAGCCACTTTCGACCCGGTGCTGCGGGCACATGGGCAGCCCGCCTTCACCGAGTCCGACTACGAGGAGTTCGTGGACGGCAAGCCCCGGCTCGACGGGGTGCGGGACTTCTTCGCCGGCCGCGGGCTCGAGGTGCCGGAGGGTGCCGAGGGCGACCCGCCTGACGCCGAGACGATCCATGCCATCGCGCAGCGCAAGAACGACGACGTCGGGCGCCGCATTCGCAGCGACGGAGTCGCGGTGTTCCCCGGCTCGCTGCAGTACCTGCAGGCCGCCGCCGCGGCCGGCCTGGACCGGATCGTGGTGTCGTCCAGCGCCAACACGGCCGACGTCCTGGCGGTGACCGGCCTCGACACCTACATCGCCGACCGCGTCGACGGCGGAACGATCGCCCGTTCCGGCATGGCCGGTAAGCCGGCGCCGGACTCGTTCCTGGCCGGTGCCCGGCTCGCCGGCGTCGAGCCAGCGCAGGCCGCCGTGTTCGAGGACGCCACCGCCGGGGTCGAGGCCGGCCGGCGCGGTAACTTCGGCTTCGTGGTGGGGATCAACAGACACGACACTGCACACGCGGACGCATTGCGCACGCACGGCGCCGACGTTGTCGTCGCCGACCTGGCGGATCTACTGTGATCCCAGGTGCCCGGTTTCCGGCAGAGCCGTGGCGCATCCGCGAAATCGGTTTGGACGAAGCCACGCTCGCCCAGACCGAGTCGCTGTTCGCACTCTCGAACGGGCACATCGGCGTGCGGGGCAACCTGGACGAAGGCGACCCGTACGGGCTGCCGGGCACCTATCTGAACTCGTTCTACGAGACCCGGCCGCTGCCCTACGCCGAGGCCGGCTACGGCTACCCGGAGTCCGGCCAGACGGTCGTGAACGTCATCGACGGCAAGGTGATCAGGCTGCTCGTCGACGACGAGCCGCTCGACCTGCGCTACGGCGCCATCCAGGAGCACGAGCGGGTGCTTGATCTGCGCCGCGGCGTGCTGGAGCGCGAGACCCTTTGGTACTCACCGTCCGGAGTGCCGGTTCGGGTACACAGCACCAGGCTCGTTTCGCTCGCCCGCCGTTCGCTGCTCGCCATCCGCTACCGGGTCACGCCCGTCGACCGGAAGCTGCGGGTCGTCGCACAGTCGGAACTCGTCGCCAACCAGCCCACGCCGGCGCAGTCTGCAGATCCGCGGGTGGCCGCCGCGATCGAGCACCCGCTCGACGCGGTCGAGCACGACGGCCGTGACCTGCGCGCGCTGCTGATCCACCAGACGCAGGCCAGTGACCTCGCACTGGCGGCCGGAATGGACCACGTCATCGAGTGCAACAACCACTACGTCACCGATCTGACCTTGCAGCCGGACTGGGCGCGGCTGACCGTCTCGGCCACCCTGCAAGTCGGCGAGGCGCTCGAACTCGTGAAGTTCGTCGCCTACGGGTGGTCCAGCCAGCGCAGCGTGCCGTCGTTGCGCGACCAGGCCGCGGCTGCGCTGGTGAGCGCCCTCGAAAGCGGCTGGGAGGGCGTGCTCGCCGAGCAGGAGGCGGCGTTCGCGGACTTCTGGTTGGGGGCCGACGTGAAGTTGACGGGGTCCCCCGAGATCCAGCAGGCGGTGCGTTTCGGGATCTTCCATGCTTACCAGGCCGCGGCCCGCGCGGAACAGCGGGCGATCCCGGCGAAGGGGCTCACCGGCCCCGGTTACGACGGCCACGCGTTCTGGGACAGCGAGGCGTTCGTCCTCCCGCTGCTCACCGCGACGGCGCCCAAGGCCGCGGCCGACGCGCTGCGCTGGCGGCATTCGACCATGGATCTCGCCAAGCAGCGCGCCGCGACCCTGGGGCTGTCCGGCGCGGCGTTCCCGTGGCGGACGATCCGCGGCCAGGAGTGCTCGGCCTACTGGCCGGCGGGCACCGCGGCCGTCCACCTGAACGCGGACATCGCAGTCGCGGCCGCGCGGCACATCTGGTGGACCGGCGACGAGGTGTTCGAGCGCGAATGCGGGCTGCGCCTGCTCGTCGAGACCGCTCGGCTGTGGATGTCACTCGGCTATGAGGGCGACGACGGGCATTTCCACATCGACGGCGTCACCGGGCCGGACGAATACAGCGCGCTCGCCGACGACAACACGTTCACGAACCTGATGGCGGCGCGCAACCTGCGCGCGGCGGCCGAGGTGGCCGATCGGTGGCCGGACCACACCGACGTGACCGCTGACGAGCTCAAGGCCTGGCGCCGCGCGGCGGAGCGCATCGCGCTGCCGTACAACGAGCGGCTGCGGATCCACGAGCAGTCGCGCGGGTTCACCGAGCGGGAGCGGTGGGATTTCGAGCGCTCCGCCCGCGACAACGAGTACCCGCTGCTCCTGCATGCGCACTATTTCGACCTCTACAAGCGCCAGGTGATCAAGCAGGCCGACCTCATGCTCGCGATGCACTGGTGCGGCGAAGCGTTCACACCTGAGGAGAAGGCGCGCGCGTTCGCCTACTACGAGCCGCTGACGGTGCGCGACTCGTCGCTGTCCGCCTGCACCCAGGCGGTCATGGCCGCCGAGGTCGGGCACCTCGAACTCGCCGCCGAGTACCTCGCCGAGGCGGCGCTGATGGATCTGCACGATCTGCAGCACAACGCCCGCAACGGGCTGCACATCGCATCCCTCGCGGGCTCGTGGCTGGCGCTGGTCGCCGGATTCGGCGGCATGCGCGACTCCGACGACCACCTGCAGTTCCGTCCGCAGCTGCCGCCCGGCTGGCAGTTGCTGCGTTTCGCGGTCCGCCCGCGCCGGGCCCGCTTGCACGTCGAGATCACGCCGGGCCGGGTCAGCTACCTGCTCGAAGGGGAGGAGCCGTTGCAGATCACGCACCGCAGCGGCGGACGCAGCGACGAGCTCACCCTTCGGCCGGGCAAGGCGGTCACCCGACGCTGGCGGCAGGTGAAGCCGCTGACGCCGCGCCCCTCGCAACCACGGGGCCGCGAGCCGGTCACCGTCCCGGCCTCCTAGGCCGCGCTTCGAGTTGCCAAACTAACAGGGGTCCCACAGACTTTCGATGATCTTGTCGGGGCAACGCCTGCCGAGCAGGGCGCGGTGACGAGGGGACCTCAGTGAAGAGGATCATCGCGGCCTGCCTGTGCTTCGTCATCTCGATGCTCGGGCTCATCGCGCTGGCGGCGTCGTCCGCGGCGGCAACGACAGCCACCTGCGGCTTCGCCACGGACGGCACCGGCACCTATGCGCGCACGCTCTGTTGGTTCGATTTCACCGCGTATGACGCCACGCAGGCGACCTCGGGCGGGCAGCAGTTCAGCGTCGGCCTGCCGGGTGGCTACACCGTGACGTTCACGCTGACGGCCTCCGGCGGCGGTATCGCGCGCGCCTTCCCCACCTTCGGCGGTGCGTACCTCGGAACCAACGGCCACTACACCGGGATCGCTGGTAAGCCGGCGCTCTACCAAACGCAGAGCGGCACGACGACCACCGCGACGATCTCGAGCATCACTGTCACCGACGTCGGGGGAAACGGCGTGACAGGCTT
>DASQSE010000108.1:0-9865 GCA_035642535.1 Jatrophihabitans sp.
AGCAGATGCTGCTCAACCTCGACGGCCTCGGCCTCAACTACAACCCTGCCCTGGTCGTGGACGGCTTGCACGAGCGGTACCCCAACAAGTTCTTCTTCGAGTCGGAGTCGTCGTCGGAGGAGTCGGCGCGCGGCGTCTACCAGGACCCGGACTACATCAACACCGGTGAGAACTACACGCCCGGAAAGCGGTTGCCGTCATCGTACGACAACAACCTCGCGTCCTGGACGATGAGCGACGAGTACGGGCTGAAGAAGGATCGCGACCGGCAGTACTTCTCCGGCCAGTTCATCTGGTCCGGCTTCGACTACATCGGCGAGCCGACTCCGTACAGCCAGTTCCCGGTCAAGGTCTCGTCGTTCGGCACTATCGACACCGCCGGCTTCCCGAAGGACGCGTACTACCTGTTCCAGTCGCAGTGGACGGCGCGGCCGATGGTGCACCTGCTGCCGATGAACTGGACGGACTACAAGCCGGGCCAGAACGTGCAGGTGTGGGCCTACTCGAACGCGAAGAGCGTCGAGCTGTTCCTGAACGGGACGTCGCTGGGCACGAAGTCGTTCGACGCAAAGACCTCGACCGACGGAGTGCACTACTTCGAAACGACCGAGTGCAGCCACGACGACAAGAACTACGCGTCGGGTGTGTGCCCGGGCAGCTACCAGAGCCCGAACGGGAGCAGCGGCAAGCTGCATCTGACGTGGAATGTCCCGTTCCAGCCAGGTCAGCTCGTCGCGGTCGCGAAGGACGCGGCCGGCAACCCGGTGGCGCGCGACGAGATCGACACCGCGGGCAAGCCGTACACGCTGCGCGTGACCCCGGACAAGCTCGTGCTGGCGGGCGACGGCAAGGCGCTCTCCGACCTCACCGTCGACGTCGTCGACAAGCACGGCGTGGTCGTGCCGAACGCGGACAACGCGGTGACGTTCGACGTCTCCGGCGCGGGCAGCTTCGCCGGGGCGGACAACGGCAAGGAGGACGACGCCGAGGGCTACCAGTCGACCACGCACGACGCGTTCAACGGCAAGGTGCTCGGCATCGTGCAGGCAAGCGACCATCCCGGGCCGATCACGGTGCGGGCATCCGGGAAGGGGTTGCTGCCGACGACCACGACACTGTTCGCGGTGAACAACCAGGCCCGCGGGCTGGTCGGCACCCAGCCGGTGTACCTGCGCACACCGGTCGGCGCCACGCCGTCGCTGCCGTCGACCGTCACCGGTGTGTACGCGGACGGCACGACCGCGCCGCTCGGCGTGCACTGGCACGCGCTGCCACCCGGCGGGTTGTCCAAGCCGGGCACCTTCACCGTGGTGGGTGATCTGGCGGGCGGCCAGGGTACGTCGCGCGCCGTGGTCACCGTCTTCGCGGCGGCCGGCGTCGAGCCGTATTCGACCGTGACTCCGGTCGGCGACGCACCGTTCCTGCCCGACGTGGTTCCGCTGCGCTACAGCGACGGCGTCACGGAGGTCGTGCCGGTCACGTGGGACGCGGTCGATCCGGCGCAATACGCGGCGCCCGGCACGTTCACCGTGCTCGGGACGATCGCCGGGGCGTCGGTGCGGGCGCGCGCGGACGTCACTGTCACGTCGTCGTTCACGCCGAACCAGAACATCGCGCTGGCGACGAGCCCGACGAAACCGTCCGCCGATGCGGATTACTCGGGCAGCCCGAGCGAGGTGCCGGCCGGCATGCTGGACGGTACGACGACGTCCGGCGGCTGGTCGAACTTCTACAACAAGTCGGCGACGAACACGCTGCCGGCGGTCAGCCTCGCGCACGCGCACGAGGCGGTGTCGGTGAGCTGGCCCAGCGGCCAACGCATCAGCTCGCTGGTGCCCTACTTCACGATCAGCGCCAATCGAGTCCTGCCGAGTGCGGTGCAGGTCTCCTACTGGACGGGCGACGACTGGGTCGCAGTGAGCAACCAGCATGTGGAGTGGGCAAGCGCGTCGGCCCAGCCGACGACGATCAGTTTCGACCCGGTGAGCACGACGGCCGTTCGGCTTGAGATGACCAGCCCGGCGCCGGATACGTCGACCGGGTTCCTGCAGATCGCCGAGTTGCAGGTGCCGGCGGACGAGGTTGACGCAGCGGCGCAGTGAGCCGGTAACGGATCCGAGGAGCAGCCATGACCCGGAAGCCCCACAAGCAACGACGACGGGCCACCGCGTTATTCGCTGCGGCGGGCACCTTGGTTGCGGTCTGTGTCGGTGTACCTCGGTCGGCCGACGCGCTGAGCGGAACAGCGTCGTACACGCCGGCCGAGAGCAACATCTCCGGCAAGTACTGGGTGTCCGCGACCGCGGCGAGTGGTGACGCGAGCCTCGCGCTGGACGGGTCGGTGGATACCGCGTGGGTCGCGACCGTGCGGCCGGCCACGCTCACGGTCGATCTCGGCGGCGCCTACGATGCGATCCACAAGGTGGAGACGATCTTCGTCAACAACCGCGGTGTCTACAAGTACCGGCTGCAGGGCTCTCGGGACGCGCAGCACTGGACCAACCTCGCCAACCGCTCCGCGAACACGAAGCCGGGCGGCGTGTTCACCGACATCTTCGACTTCGCCGGACTGCGCTACCTCAGACTCGTCGTCATCCTGGGCTCGCCCGTCGGGGTCCGGGAGTTGAACATCTTCAACTACCTACGGCCGGACATGAACAACGGTTCCGACACCTCCGAGCAGGGCGGCAACACGACGACGTACTACTACAACGCCGGCGACAACCCACCGGTCCCGGGCATCCGGGGCGGCAACTTCGCCGACCCGGGATCCATCGAGAGCGGCAACAACTTCTTCGGGCTGACGAAGGATCTCGGCTGGGACACCATCCGGCTGCGAGTCTGGAACGACCCGAAGAACGAGAACACCGGCACGGCGATCACGAGTCGGGGCAACTGCTCGCCGGAGAACACGCGCCGGGTGGCGAAGGCGGTGATCGGCGCCGGGCAGCAACTTGCGATCGACCTGCACTACGCCGACAGCTGGGCCGATCCGCAGAACCAGCCCAAGCCGTACGCCTGGGCCGATCTCTCCTTCGACGATCTCGTAGCCACCACGTATCAATGGACCTACGACTTCATCAAGAGCCTGGTCGAGCAGGGCACGACCCCGTCCATCGTCCAACTCGGCAACGAGATCACCAACGGCATGATGTGGGGGCAGGAGTACGACAACATCACGCCCTACGTCCATCACCACGACTACTACACGTCAGGGCGCTATCAAGGTGCGCCGGGCGGCGGCGTCGAGTGGATGAAGTACGAGCAGGCGGACGGCGACACCACCTCGCCGGCCTACGCGGAGTTCCTTGACTCGATCGGCAGACTGGCCCGGCTGGTCGACGCGGGCAACCGCGCCGTCAAACAGGTCAACGCCGACATGGGCACGCACATCCAGTCCATGCTGCATTTCGCATTCAACGTCGTCGAGCAGCCACCGACCGGCAAGGTCGCGCTCGATCCGGACGTGGTCTTCGCGAAGGTGATGACGCTGATCAACACGCTCTCCGGCGACCTGGACTCGATGAGCGGCATGGTCGACAGGATCGGTCTTTCGTACTACCCGGACTGGCATGGCAGCTACGCGGTCGTGCAGCGCAACCTGGTCGAGATCTCCAAGGCGCTGCCGGGGGTCAAGTTCAACATCGCCGAGATGTCGCCCAGATCGAGCGGGACACTCACGGACCCGCTGAGCGATCCCAACCATCCCGTCGGCTTTACCTACACGGTGCAATCGCAAGGCGACGACACGATGGACGTCATGAAGCTCATCAACGACATACCCAACAATGCAGGCACCGGGGTGTGGCCCTGGGCCGGCACCAACGTCTTCGGAACCGGCTTCGGCGCGAACGGAACGCTGCGCGCCTCGTTCAAGGTGTGGAACGACGCGTTCGCGAAGAACGTCGTCGAGAGTCACGTCTACGCTGCGACGCCCGCCGGGGTCGCGCCCGACCTGCCGGCGACCGTGCACAGCCTGGATCTGCAGTCAGGCGCCATGTCCGACGTGAACGTCTCTTGGGATCCCGTAGACCCTGCGAGCTACGCATCACCCGGATCCTTCACCGTCCACGGCAGTGCGAACGTCACCGTGCCCGGCACCGGCAGAGGCATCGCGATGACCGCCGTGACGGCCACCGTGGATGTGCTGGCCTAGGTCGCCGCCGATCAGCCGAACGTGATCGCGAGCTCCGCGACGAGGTCGCCGGACCAGGTGATGCGCATCGTGCCGTCGCCGCCCGCGTCCCACGCGAACGCGACGTCCACCGAGTCCGGCCCGCGTTCGTCGATCGATCGGATGCGCATCGTGTCGTCCGGCGGCTGAGCTTCGTAACCGCCCAGGATCTGCGCCCGCCCGACGAACGGGCCGACCGGGAGGTTCGTGAAGCGCATCGTCGCGTCCTCGGCGAACCGGTCGGCGAAGGCTCTCCAGTTCCCGTCGGCCACGGCGCGGTTGAAGCGGGCGACATGTCGGCGCGCTGCGTTGCGCAGTGCGGACGTCTCGGCCAGGACGCGTCGCAGTCCGCTGCCGACCTCGTCCGGGCGGGTCAGGAGCGCGAGATGATCCAAGGCCAGCCGGATCACCGGCCAGCCGTCCGCCTCGGCCGCCGCGGCCGGATCGGCGTACCCGTCGCTCAACTGCACATAGCCGGTCGGCGGCAGTGCGTCGTGCGGCGGCAGCGGCTCGGTGAACAGCTCGACGGGCATGGCGGGGCAGTCCGCATCCAGCGCGGCGCGTACCTCCGCGTCGGGCAGCACCTCGGCGAGCTCCTCGGCGGACCACCACTGTGGCCACGGCGGCACCACGCCGTCCTCGCTGAGCGCGTCGAGGTGGCTCGCTAGCGTCGGCGGGAGCGTCGAGTGGCGAGAGCGGCCGGGGTGCGGCAACCCGGCGTCGACGAACACGCAGCGCTCGACCGGAGCGCCTCGCTCGGCCAGCGCCGCGACGACCGACGGCAACAACGGTCCGGCACCGCTATGGCCGGCCACCACGACCGGTTCGGCCAGCGCCGCCTCCGCGGCGAGCGCCGCCTGTCGCTCGGCATAGCCCGGTCCGCCGGTGAGCGCGGGGCGCAGGTCGGGCACCACGACGGTGTCCCCCGCGCCCTGCAGGTCAGCGGCGACGGCCGCCCAGGAGCCGGGTCCGAGCAGCGGGCTGTGCACCAGCAACCATCTCGTCACTTCGCCGCGACCTCCAACTGATCGGGGACCACCTTGCCTGGTGGGGTGAACGCCGCGACCAGAATGGAACCTAGAACCACGTGTCGGTGCGGGACCAGTCGCTGGACCAGGTGATCAGGTTGTCGAGGATGCCCGGCGTCGGCTCGGCCTGCTCGGTGGCTGCGTACGAGCCGCGGTAGAAGATCAGCGGCCGGCCGTTGACGGGCTCGCCGAGCGCGCCCACCCGACCGACCACGATGTGGTGATCGCCGCCGTCGAAGACCGCGTCGACGGAGCAGTCGATCCAGCTCAGCGCGCCGACGAGCACCGGCGCGCCGGACGGTGCCGGAAACCAGTCGACGGCGGCGAACTTGTCCGAACCGGCGCGTCCGAACACCATGCTGACGTCGCGCTGCTCGTGCGAAAGGACGTTGACGCAGAACGAGCCGGCCTGCTCGATCACCGGCCAGGTGCGCGACGCCTTGCCGGGGCAGAACAGCACGAGCGGCGGCTCGAGTGACAGTGCGGCGAAGGACTGGCAGGCGAAGCCGACCGGCTCGCCGTCCGCGTCGAGCGCCGCGACGACCGTGACGCCGGTGCAGAAGTGACCGAGGGCGCGCCGGAACGCAGCAGCCTCGATCGCTTCCGTCACTGGTATCGCGCGCCGAGCGTGAAGTCGTGACCCCAGAGCGACACCGCGGTCGACTCGCGTGCGATCCACGACTCGTCCTCGACCATGCGGCCCTCGCAACCGAACTCGAGGTCGAACCCGCCGGGCGTCTTCATGTAGAAGCTCAACATCAGGTCGTTGACGTGCCGGCCGAGAGTGGCCGACATCGGGACCTTGCGGCGCAGCGCGCGGTCGTGGCACAGCCCGACGTCGTCCGACGACTCGACCTCGACCATCAGGTGGACGATTCCGGTCGGCGTCGGCATCGGCAGGAACGCGAGGCTGTGATGCCGTGGGTTGCAGCCGAAGAAGCGCAGCCAGGCCGGCTTGCCGTCGTCGGGGCGGCCGACCAGCTGCGGTGCCAGGCGCATCGAGTCGCGCAGCCGGAAGCCGAGGACGTCCCGGTAGAAGTGCAGCGACGCGTCGTCGTCCGTCGTCGACATCACGACGTGCCCGAGGCCCTGCTCCCCCGTCACGAACCGATGCCCGTACGGCGACACGACTCGTCGGTGCTGCAGCGCGACGCCGTGGAACGCTTCGAGCCGACTGCCGTCCGGGTCCTCGAAGCTGATCAGCTCGTCGACCCGGCGGTCGGCCAGTTCCTCCGCGCTGCCTTCCTTGTACGGCACGCCGGCGTCGTCGAGGCGTTGGCGGATGTCGTCGAGTTCGGCGGCGTTGGCGGTCTCCCAGCCGCTGGCCTGGAGATGGTCGCGGTCGCTCGGGACGATCACCAGCCGGGCGGGGAAGTCGTCCATTCGCAGGTAGAGCGCGTCGTCGTCCGAGCCGTCGCCCTCGAGCATGCCGAGCACCTTCAGGCCATGTTCGCGCCAGGCCGAGACGTCGGTCGCCTCGATCCGCAGATAGCCCAACGATCGGAGTGCCATGTCAGCTCGCCTCCAGGAACTGCGTCACGAGCGCGTTGAACTCGTCGAACTTCTCGAGCATCGCCCAGTGCCCGCAGCCGCCGAACACGTGCAGTTGGGCGCGCGGGATCAGCTTGAGCGCGACGAGTGCGCCGTCGAGCGGGTTGACCCGGTCCTCGCGCCCCCAGACCAACAGCACGCGCTGCCGCAGCCGGTAGGCGTCGCGCCAGAGCATTCCTTGCTCGGCCGCGCCGGGCCGGACGAACGACGCGCCCATCGCCTGCATCGCGACCAGCGTCTCTGGGTCGGCCGCCGTCTCGTACCGTTGCGCGACGAGCTCGTCGGTGACCAGCGACTGGTCGAAGACGAGCGTTCGCAGGAACTCGGCCAGCTTCTCCTTCGACGGGCCGGGTGGAGCACCGAATGCGTAGAGCTTCTTGATGCCCTCCGTGGGGTCGGGCGCGAGGACGTTCAGGCCCAGCCCACCGGGGGCCATCAGGACCAGCCGACCGGCCTTCTCCGGGTGGTCGAGCGCGAGCCGGACGGACGTGCCGCCGCCGAGTGAGTTGCCGACACAGTGCGCCTTCGCGATGCCGAGCGTGTCGAGCAGCTCGGCGAGCGCGTCCGCGCTGGCCGCGAAGTACTGCTTGGCGAACTCCTTCGGCTTGCTGGATCGACCGAAGCCGACCTGATCGACGGCGAGCAGGTGGAATCGCTCGGCCAGCACGCCGAGCGTGCGGCCGAAGTTCGACCAGGCAGACGCACCGGGCCCGCCGCCGTGCAGCAGTAGCACGGTGTCGGCGGCCGGGTCGCCAGCCTCGTGGTAGTGCAGCCGCAGCCCGGAAGGCAGCTCGGCCATCCGGCTCGTCGCCTGGGCATCCAGCAGCGCGGTCATCTCACGTCCGTTCAATCGCGTGGTCAGTTGCGCGTCGTGTGGTCACGTCTAGCTGACCATCTGACGAGTAAGTGACCACGCAATGTGAAGGTCCGCCGCTCACAGCCAGGCATCCTGCACCTTGAGGCCGAGTTCGAACTGGCCGTACATGACACGCACCTTCTCCGGATCGTTGATCGCATGCACCCGGCCGGCGTGCGCGTCACGCCAGAACCGCTGGATCGGGGTTCCGGAGCGCAACGCGCGGCCGCCCGCGCTCTCGAAGAGCCGGTCGACAGCGGCGATGCCCGCGCCCGTGGCGTTGACCTGATCGCGCCGCACCCGCACGCGCAGCGCCATCGGGATCTTCTCGCCCCGCGCAACAAACTCGAGTTCGTCGCCGATGTTGCGCTCGATCTGCAGCACCGCCGCATCGAGTTGCGCGGCCGACTCGGCGATCCGGATCTGGTTGAAGGAATCGTCCACGGCCTTCGCGCCGGTCGACGCGCGCACCCGCTCCCGCGTCCACTGCACGTACGCGCCGTAGGCGCCCTGCGCCATGCCCAGGATCGGCACCGATATCGAGCAGGAGAACACGGACGCGAAGGGCAGCTTGTAGATCGGCGACTCGTTGACGGCTTGCCCTGGACCGAAGCAGCGCCCGGTGTCCATGAACGACAGGGTGCGGTATTCGGGGACGAAGACGTCCTTCACGATGATGTCGTTCGATCCGGTGCCGCGCAGCCCGATGGTGTCCCAGACGTCCTCGATCTCGTAGTCGGAACGCGGCAGCAGGAAGGTGCGGAAGTCGACCGGCGTGCCTTCCTCGCCGATGATCAGCCCGCCGAGGAAGACCCACTGGGCGTGGTCGCAGCCGGAGGAGAAGCTCCAGCGGCCGCTGAAGGTGAAGCCCCCGTCGACCGCGGTGGCGCGGCCCATCGGGGCATACGAGGACGAGATCAACGTGGCCGGGTCCTCGCCCCATACCTCGTGCTGCGCGCGGTCGCCGTAGAGCCCCAGCTGCCACGGGTGGACGCCGAGCACCGCGGACACCCAGCCCGTCGAACCGCACGCGCCGGAGATCAGCCGCACGCCGCGGTAGAAGTCGACCGGGGAGGCTTCGATGCCGTCGTAGCGACGTGGCTGCAGCAGCCGGAAGAAGCTGCTGTCCTGCAGCGCCTTGACGTTCTCGTCGGGCACGCGCCGTAGGTCCTCGGTCTCCTGGGCCCGCTCGCGCAGCGCCGGAAGGAGGTCGCGGACCGCGGCGAGGACGCCCTCGGCGGTCAGAGCCGTCGCGGTCATGGCTGTCTTCCTCCCGGTTCGCACACGAGCCGACGAGGCCAAGACTAGAACAAGTTCTCATCACTGTCGAGGCGCCGTAAACTGCCCACGATACCGAGGAGACCACGCGTTCCCGTAGCGTCCTGATGAGCATTTCTGTAACGTGTTCCAGTACGAGCTTCGCGCTGGAGGGAAGATGACACAGGCCACCAGGCAGCCCGGCGAGACTGCCGTCCGCAGTATCGACACCGGCGTCCTGCCGGATCGCTACGCGCGCGGGTGGCACTGCCTCGGGCTCGCCGACCAGTTCCGCGACGGCAAGCCGCACGCGGTGCAGGCGTTCGGGGGCAAGCTCGTGGTCTTCCAAGCCGGTGCCGACGGCGAGCTCGCCGTCCTCGACTCGTACTGCCGGCACATGGGCGGCGACCTGTCGCAGGGCAGCATCAAGGACGGCAACGTCGCGTGCCCGTTCCACGACTGGCGCTGGTCGCCGGAGGGTCGGTGCGCCGGTATCCCCTACGCCCGGCGCGTCCCGTTGCGGGCCCGGACCCGCGCGTGGACCACGACCGAACGCAACGGGATGCTGTTCGTCTGGAACGACCCGGAGGGCAACGCGCCGATCCCCGAGCAGGACATTCCGACGATCGAGGCGGTGGGCTCCGACGACTGGAGCGACTGGATCTGGACCACGCTCGAGGTCAAAGGCTCCAACTGCCGCGAGATCATCGACAACATCGTCGACATGGCGCACTTTTTCTACATTCACTACGGGTTTCCAACGTACTTCAAGAACGTCTTCGAGGACCACATCGCGTCGCAGTACCTACGCACCGTGGGTCGTCCCGACGTCAAGCTGGGCGGCTCGCACTACACCGGCGAACAGATCCTGGACTCCGAAGCGTGCTATTTCGGCCCGTCCTCCTCGCACAGCAGCGGGTTGTCGATGCGGGTCTTGTTCTGCCAGATCGCGACGTCCTGCTCGAAGCCGATCTTGAAGCTGCGCGCGAACTTCGCCGC